>CAKUZF010000016.1 GCA_934718155.1 uncultured Parabacteroides sp.
TTCAAAGAACTCATCTTTTTTACGGCAAAAGCCGCTTAGGTTGGCCTAATTCTTACCGAAGTATTGTATATACGCATTGGAATAAATAATAAAATAAATATCTGATAGCGGGCGGCTGCCTAAAACGGATGTATTTAATTTATTCTTTATACAATAAGGTGGGTATCCCGCCTTCGGCGTTAATCCCCTTGATTTGTCGGATGCGCCTTCGTTAGCTCCTCGTGGAGCACTTTGAGGTCGTCGGCTCCTACTAAGTCTACACCCTCTTCGAGAAAGAAACGTTTGAACTGCTGGGTGTCGGGCGCGCCCCACCAGCGGAACAGTTTCCCCTCTTTATGTACGGCATCGATGATCTGGCGCATCTTTTGCAACTGATCGGCAGGCATTTCCCCTTCGCCTTTCCACGAGAAGAAGGCGGAGTAGTTGTCGCTCACTACTGGTGCCAGTGAGGCGGGAATGCCTTGGCCTACTTCGCTGATTCTTCCATCCAGGAAGGTGAAGCGGCTCGCTTCGTTGGGCAGCGATCGCAGAGGACGCTCTCCGGAAAGGAAGAACAAGATCGCCCCTTCGGTATAGGTGCCGTTTTCAACGGAGCAGAAATACTGCTTATAAGGCTCTATTTGTTGTTTAAGAAGGGCGTAGATCTCCTCGCCTTTCTCTTTGCAATCCACCATCAGGTAGAAGGGGCGGTCGCTTCCGGGAAAGACTTTGCCGCCATTTTTCTCGATGCGCTCAATGAGCGGTTTCAGGTAAAGCTGTTCGAAAGTGATGGAAGGATCGGCCTTGGGGCGGTCGTGCGAGACGTAGAGCTGGCCGTCGATAGGCCAAAGGTCGGCTTCTACGCAGTTGTAGTTGTAGGCGAGTGCGTCCAGCAACGGATGCTCCCGCCAATAGTCGTTGTGCGAGAAAGCGTTGTAGAGAATCTTTGTCTGGCAGTTCGCAATGCCTTCGCGACTCGTTGGGGAAGAGGCTGTCGCCTCGGTTGTCGAGGAAGTGCCTGTGCAAGCAGTCAGTGCGAGGCTGCAAAGGAGGCTGATGAATGTTTTCATATTTCTTGTAATCTGTTGGTTTGCGTGAATAAACGTCCTTGATAGGTGTCTCGTTCGGCGAGTCGGCGATCCACCTTGGCGGTGAACTCGAAGTTCTTCAAGCCCCAGTCTGGCGCGATCAGCAGCGACTTGGGCGACTGCGACACGAAGCGTTCCAATACCAGCGAGCGAGGCAGTCGCTCAATGAAATCGATCACCAAATCGATGTACTCATCCGCCGAGAACAGATGGAAATCGGAGGGGTCGGTGGCAAACTCGTGTGCCATGCGAGTGTTGCGAATCAGTTGTAGCTGGTGCAACTTCAGCGTGGTTAGCGGCAGGCTGGCCATGACATCGGCGTGACGCAGCATGTCGGCCCGGCTCTCGCCTGGCAATCCGAGAATCAGATGTGCCCCGACGGGGATCCCTCGTTCGGCTGTACGCCGGATCGTAGCCTCCGACTCTGCCTCAGAGTGCCCTCTATTGATGCGTTTTAAGGTGCTGTCGAGGGTGCTTTCTACGCCATACTCAATCAGTACGAAACGCTTTTTGTTCAGCTCGTCGAAGTAGCGCAATAGCTCGTCGGGCATGCAATCAGGGCGTGTGCCTACGATCAGTCCCTCTACGCCGGGATAGGCCAAGGCCTCTTCGTAGAGGGCAATGAGCCGATCGGGGCTGGCGTAGGTGTTCGTATAGGCTTGGAAGTAGGCCAAGTAGCGCATGGCGGGATATTTGCGTGCGAAGAACCGCACGCCTCGCTCAAGTTGCTCGCTGACGCTCTCCGTCGGTTGGCAATAATCGGGGCTGAAGGTTTGGTTGTTGCAATAGGTGCATCCGCCCCAACCTTTCGTTCCGTCGCGATTCGGGCAGGTGAATCCGGCGTTGATCGAGATCTTCTGCACCTTAAAGTTGGGGAAGCGCTGGCGCAGGTAGGCGCTTAACTCCGTGTATCGTTTGGTCTGTTCCATTTGTCCGTCTATTCGTTTAAAAATGAACATGCGCTATCGTTACCTCCCTTTCTCCAAGTTCAATCATAGCGTTGAACAGGCTGACCTTTTGCGCTTTTCTCAGGTCGTCAACTGTGAGGTCGGCTTCTTGTATGAGTTTCTTTTCCAGTAGGTAAGCGCGTTTCGTGCCCAGCAGAAGAGGCTGCCTTGGCGTAAGCCACAGCTTACCGTCGTAGAGGGCTACGTTGGTGTAGGAGGTGTCTCTGACGAGGCCTCGCTTCACGATGATGACTTCGTCGCAGCTCCCTTTTCGGGCGACCAAGGCGTTTAGGCAGTCTCGGTTGGTGCTCTTGAAGTTGTAAGTTATGTTGTTGTCTTCAACCACTTGCAGCGAATGGATCTCGCGCATGGAATAGGGGGCGTATTCGATGCTTTCCACGCCCGACTCTCCATACACAACTCTTGCCTTGTAGAAATCCATGTGCGCTTTAGGCGCAAGCAGTCTTTCCAATAAAGGCATGGAGGCAACCCCCAAAGAGGGAAAGAAATGCCGGATGGTTCTCTCCATTCTCTCTTGGTGGTAAGCGATGGCCTGAGCTTGCCCCTCTTTTATCTTGATTGTTTCTACGAATTGCTGTTTCATCTCTGTGTCTTGCTTTTCCCTTATTCGATAGGAAGATAAATCTTCTGCAAGACCTCTTCGTACTCTTTTCTGCAATCGCTTTTCGACGTGATGCCCCCTCCGGCCTTGAAAAACATTCCGCTCTCGTTTTGCTCAAGAAACCAGATCATTACCGCCGAGTTGAGTTCGCCCTTCGCGTAGATACCCATGATGCCGGTGTAATATCCCCGGTCGTAGCCTTCGGCTTCATGGATGATTTCTCGGGTCTTCTTCTTGGGGGCGCCGGTGATGGAGCCAGCGGGCAGTTGGGCCTCTAAGATGTCGCCGATGCGCATGTGGTAATCGGCTGGCAGCCTGCCGCTGATCTCGGAGCTGGTTTGTAGAATCTCCCCTTTGTTGGTTTGAAGCACATCGATGTAGCGATACCGGTCCACCCTGACGTTGTCGGCCACCCGGCTTAAGTCGTTGCGAATCAAATCTACGATGGTGGCGTGTTCGGCGGCCTCCTTCTTGTCGGAAAGCAGCACCTCTTGGGCGTTCGGGGTGGAAGCGTCGAGCGTTCCTTTCATGGGGTAAGAATAGATCCTGTCTTTTTTTATTCTTACAAACGTTTCGGGAGAGAAGCAGACCAGCTGCTTGGCTTTGCCCTCTTTCCTTTTCAGCAGCAACTTGTATTTGCTGTTAGCCCGATGGAAAATCTCTTCGAAAGAAAGGTCGCAATCCACCGCCACTTGGCAAGTAAGGTTGGCCAAGTAGCTGTTTCCCGCCAAGATATTGCTTTTTACGATGTCGAAACTTCTTGTGTAGTCTTCAATCTTTGGAGCCTTCACCTTCCATGTAGGCCGTTGGGCAGAGGATGGTAGGGGCTGCTTTGCGACATTGGTGAGGCCCTCAAAGTCGTAGAGGCACTCTGAGGGGGCAATGGCCGATAGCTTTTCTATGTAGGCCTCAGTGCCTGGATAGTTGATGACAAAAAGGAAAGGCTCCTTTTCGTTCGCTAAGCGATTAAGGCGGTCTATTATGTTCTGTTTCATGATTCTATTTGCATTGCATAATGTATAAAACAACTTATGCGGCTGCGAAAATAGAGTATTTCTCAGAGAATACCAAATAAATCAGCCGTATGTTCGCAACGTTCAGAGCGTCAGTATGATGAGTTTCCTGTCCCGTCTCCGACTGTGCCGAAGGAAAATATTCCTTTGTGTTTCAATCTTGGTCTCGGTTATTCTTGCTACCTTTGTCTTATAAATCAAAAATAATAATAAACGAACGAGATGAAGAGAATAGGATTAGGTTTGTTACTCTCGTGTGTGGTGGCAGGAAGTATTGCTGCGCAGAATGGTAGCAAACAGGTTAACCTGAAAGAGATTACCGACGGAAAGTTCCGCCAGGTGACAGCGATTGGCGAGATGCGTTCGCTGCCCGACGGCGAGTATTACACGGCGATGAACGACGAGCGAAACATGATCATCAAATATGCTTATCGCACAGGCAATCCAGTCGATACGCTGTTTAATGCCAAGAAAGCACGCGAATGCACGTTTAGCGATTTCGATGGCTACGAGATCAGTCAGACAGGACATCACATCCTGGTGTGGCGGGAGACGGAGGCTATCTATCGTCGCTCTCGCAAGGCGGTGGTTTACGACTATGACGTGCGCCGCAACTATGTGAAACCGCTTTCCGATGCGCCGGGCAAGGTGATGATTCCCACCTTCTCGCCCGATGGCCGCATGGTGGCCTACGTGAAAGACAACAACATCTGGATCCGCAAGTTCGATTACGACACTGAGGTGCAGGTGACGAAGGATGGCGAGCGCAACAAAGTGATGTATGGCATTACCGACTGGGTGTATGAGGAGGAGTTTGCCGTGACGAACCTCATGGCTTGGTCGCCCGACAGCGAGTATCTGGCATTCGTGCGTTTCGACGAGAGCCAGGTGCCGGAGTACTCCATGCAAATGTATAGTGGCAACGGGCTTTATCCTACCTATTATAATTACAAATATCCGAAGGCGGGCGAGAAGAACTCGACCGTGACAGTGCACTCTTACAGTGTGGCTACCAAAGACACGAAGGCGCTGCAGGTGCCTGCCGAGGGCGACCTTTACATCCCTCGCATCACCTTTACGAAGCATTCCGATCAGTTGGCCATCATGACGCTGAACCGTCAGCAGAACCTCTTCAATATGTATTATGCCAACCCGAAGAGTGGCGTGTTCCGCTTGATCTTGCATGAGCAGAACAAGTGCTATGTGGATTCGGATTGGCTGAAGTCTATCCACTTTGTGGACAATGGCTTCACCTACGTTAGTGAGCAAGACGGCTACTCCCACATCTATTTCTATTCGCCTACGGGCGTGATGCAACGCCAGATCACGCAGGGAAATTGGGACGTGACCGCCCTTTTGGGTTACGATGAGGCAACAAAGAGCTGCTATTATGAGTCGGCCGAAGAGAGTCCTATTCGTCGGGCAATCTATAAAGTGGACGCAAAGGGCGTGAAGACTAAGTTGAGCACTGCTGAGGGTACGAACCATGCGGACTTCAGCAGCAATTTCGCCTATTTCGTGAACAACTACTCGAACGCCAACACGCCGGCTCGTATCACCGTGAACGAAACGAAGACGAAGAAGGAGCTGCGTGTTCTGCAAGACAATGCGGCGTTGAAGGATAAGTTGGCTCAGTATAAGTTTGGCAAGAAGGAGTTTACGATGGTGACGACCGCTTCGGGCTATGAACTGAACGCTTGGATCGTGAAGCCGGCCGATTTCGATCCCTCGAAGCGATATCCGGTGATGATGACGCAATACAGCGGCCCCAACTCGCAGCAGGTGTTGGACCAGTACGGCTTCGATTGGGAGCAGTATTTGGCGGCCAACGGCATCATCGTGGCTTGTGTGGACGGACGAGGAACGGGTGCGAGAGGCGAGGAGTTCCGCAAATGCACCTATCTGCGCATGGGAGAGCTTGAGTCGAGAGACCAGGTAGAGGCGGCTCATGCCTTGGGCGAACTGCCTTACGTGGATAAGAATCGTATGGCTATCTGGGGTTGGAGCTTTGGTGGTTACAACACCTTGATGGCATTGAGCGTAGGCAAGGGCACCTTCAAGGTCGGAATAGCCGTGGCTCCTCCTACGGACTGGCGCTACTACGACTCGATCTACACGGAGCGTTTCATGCGCACACCGCAAGAGAACTTCGAGGGATACGATGCAACCTCTCCGCTGAAGCTTGTTAACCAGATGCAGGGTAAGTTGCTCTTGGTGCATGGCACCGCTGATGATAATGTGCACGTTATGCAGAGTTTCGATTATGCTGAAGCATTGGTGCAGGCGGGCAAGCAGTTCGACATGCATCTCTATCGCGACCGCAATCATAGCATCTATGGCGGAAATACCCGTTATCACCTCTATACGAAAATGGCTAATTACCTCTTCACAAACTTGTAAAAGCATCATGGCAGAGCATTTAAGAAAACCTGAATGGTTGAAAATACGCTTGGGTGGAAACGAACAGTTCACCCGTACGAAAACGATTGTCGAATCGCATTGTTTGCACACGATTTGCACCAGTGGCAAATGTCCGAACATGGGTGAGTGTTGGAGCCGAGGCACAGCGACTTTCATGATTGGAGGCGAGATCTGTACACGCTCATGTAAGTTTTGCAACACGTTGACGGGTAAACCGCTGCCGCTCGATCCGAAAGAGCCGGCCAACGTGGCTGAGAGCATCCGTTTGATGAAGCTGAAACATGCGGTGGTTACCTCGGTGGATCGCGACGATCTGCCCGATTTAGGCGCCGCTCATTGGGCAGAGACCATTCGTACGATCAAAGCGGTAAACCCCGAGACTACGGTCGAGGTGTTGATCCCCGACTTCCAGGGACGTTTGGACCTGGTTGATCAGGTGATAGAGGCCGCTCCTGAGATCATTTCGCACAACATGGAAACGGTTCGTCGCCTCTCGCCCGAGGTGCGCAGCGCCGCTAAGTACGATGTGAGTCTTTCGGTATTGAAGCACATCGCCGAGCGAGGCGTAGTGGCCAAGACGGGAATCATGGTCGGCTTGGGCGAGACCGACGATGAGATTCTCGAATTGATGGACGAGGTGCTGGCGGTTGGTGTTAGTGTGCTGACCATTGGCCAATACTTGCAACCTTCGCGCAAAAACATCCCTGTTAAAGCCTACATCACTCCCGAGCATTTTGCTGAATACAAGGAGTGGGCGTTGGCCAAGGGATTCAAGAAGGTAGAGAGCGCCCCGTTGGTTCGCTCCTCTTACCATGCTGAGCGACATGTATAAATGATTTAAGTTGAGAGGGAATGAGGTGATGTGTGTTTATCCCTCATTCCTTCCTCTCTTTATAGAATCGCATCGTTCATGAAAAGAAATCCAAACAAAAACGCATTAGGGATTGTTGTTTGAATAAATCACCTACAGGGAAAACGCGCAACGATGAACAAGATCAAGAAGAATCTCGACAATCAGGCCATCGGCTTACTGCCGTTGATATTGTTCATGTTTTTGGACAATTTCTTTCCGTACATGCCGTCGTTTGTGATGGCTAACATGTTCTTCCTTTTCTGTTTCTTCCTTTATTGGCGACTTCGCAAGCATCACATTTATCAGTTCATGTTGTTGCCTACGATCTTCACCTTCATGGCTTATGCTGTTTTCTTTCTCTTCCTACGTGTGCAGCCCATGCTGTTCCGACACTCTCCTTTGGTTGTCGAGGTGCTGCTGGTGGTGATTTTGGTGGTGTTTGGATTCAGTCGAGCGCACGTCTTGCGCCGTGTGCGCCAGTCGAGTAGGCCAGCCTATCGGCGGCTATTCCTGCTTACTACGCTCAACGAAGCCTTCTTTATTGGACAGTTGGCGCAAGTGTTCTACACGTTACACCTCTTCTGCGTGTTGCTTTATAGCGTGATGCCCTCCGCCCTGCATCAAAATCTCGTGGCGGAGCGGTTGCTCTATCGGGAGTTGCCTTGGCTGATAGGTTTGTTGATCATCTTCTACGAGCAGGTTCGCGTGTTTTGGGTGCAAGGCAGCTTGGAGAAAGAGATGTGGCTTCCTGTGCTCAACGACGAGGGGAAAGTGGTTGGCTGCATTGCCCGCTCAATCAGTCGAGCCTTGCCGAAGAAATATTATCATCCCGTGATTCGTGTGGCCGTGGTCTATAACGGGATGCTCTATCTGACGAAGCGCTCATCGAAAGATTTCGTGTCGCCCAACTCATTGGATCATCCTTTGCGTAGTTATCTGCTTTTCAAGCGCAGCTACACCTCTATGCTCCGAGCGTTGATGGGAACGTTGGCCGACGACCGAACTATCGAGCCGCATTGCCTTGTTCGCTACACCTTCGAGAATGAACGGGTGAAGCACTTGGTTCATCTCTATACGATCCGGCTGGCCAACGAGCGGCAACTTGCTGAGTTGGCGCAAGAAAGGGGCAAGCTCTGGACAGTCAAACAGATCGAGGAGAATCTGGGTAAATCGGTGTTCAGCAGCTATTTCGAGAAGGAGTTCGCCTACTTGCAAAACACTGTCTTGTTGGCCGAGAAATACGGCGTAGAGGAGGAGCGATAGAGCCTCTTCCTTGGATGTCAATGGCCAACGAGGCGGATTAGCCGTGTCTGTTGCCCAACTCAATCACTTCCAGATCTTTGATCTCTTTGCCGTCGATGGCGAAACGCAATAGCGTGCGCACCTGATGGAATCCGCTGATGCCTGCCGCACCCGGATTCATGTAGAGGCAGTTGAGGCTTTTGTCGAAGCCCACCTTTAGGATGTGCGAATGCCCTGCGACGAAGAGTTGCGGGCGAGTGGCGTAGAGCAAAGGGCGAATTTCGGGATTATAACGCCCCGGATAGCCACCGATATGAGTCATGAGCACATTCACTTCTTCCACTTTAAACTGAGCTATCTTACCGTATTGCGAACGGATGGGTTGCCCGTCGATGTTGCCATAGACGGCACGGAGCGGTTTCAAGGCCGCTAAACGCTCGGCCAACTCTGCCGAACCCATGTCGCCAGCATGCCAAATCTCATCACAGTTTTTAAAATAGAGGGCGTATTTATCGTCCCAATAGCCATGTGTGTCTGAAAATAGTCCAACTTTAACCATAAAATTTCGTTTATTTGGCGAAAGTAGTTAATTTTACGCGTCGAAGCACATATAGTCATGGAAAACCAGTATAAATATTTCAAGCGAGACCTAAGTTGGCTATCGTTCAACTATCGGGTGTTGTTGGAGGCAGAAGATGCGTCGCTTCCAATCTATGAGCGTATTAAGTTCCTTTCGATCTACTCGTCCAACCTTGAGGAGTTCTATGAGATTCGTGTGGCCGAGCATCGAACCGCGATCATGAAGCAGAACTACATCGACGAGAAGGCGGAGGAGGCAGAGGAGACTTTGGCGGCCATCTCTAAGGAGGTGAATCGCCAGCAGCGGGACTATTACCGCATCTTTTCGCAGCAAATCCTGCCTGAGCTGGAGCGTAATCATATTTATCTTTATCAGAATGAGTTTCCGCTTCCTTTCCATGAGGCTTTTGTGCGCGATTATTTCAACGAGGAAATCTTCCCGTTCCTTTCGCCCGTCATGATTCAGGCGGGTGAGATTCGCACGTTTATTCGCGACCGTCGGCTCTACCTGGTCATTCGGATGGTTAAGAAAGGCGAACAGGCCTCGGAGCCTACCTATCATTATGCGCTGATGAAGATTCCTTACAGCAAAGTGCCTCGCTTTATCGAGTTGCCTTCGTATGCGGGAAATTTCTATATCATGTTTATCGACGACATGATTCGGGCCAATCTATCCAGCGTGTTCCCGGGCTACGACATCAAGGATTGCTACAGTATCAAGATTTCTCGCGATGCCGATATTTATATTGAGGATGAGGGAAAAGGCAACATCCTTGAGAAGATTCGTAAGAAGATCAAGAAACGCAAGATAGGAGCGTTGAGCCGCTTCATGTACGACCAGGCCATGCCTGTCGATTTCCTGGATTTCCTTTGCGAGGCCTTTGGCATTCGCCCTGACGATTTGGTGGTGGGCGGTCGCTATAACAACTTGCAGGATTTGGCCAAGCTGCCCAACCCGGCGGGGAAGCACCTGGTGTTGCATACCCCCTTGCCCTTGCGCGTCCCTGCGCTCGACGAGTCTGGCTCCATTTTCAAGGTAATCAAGCGGCAGGATGTCATGCTTCACTTCCCCTACGAATCGTTCGACTATCTGATTCGTTTCTTGATGGAGGCCGCTTTCGATCCAAGCGTCACCGAGATCAAGATCACGCAGTATCGCGTGGCCGAGAACTCAGCCGTGATCAACACCTTGATCAGTGCGGCGCAAAACGGCAAGAAGGTGACGGTCTTCGTCGAGCTGAAGGCTCGCTTCGACGAAGAGAACAATATGCGCACAGCTGAGCGCATGGAGCAGGCCGGCATCAAGATTATTTATAGCATTCCGGGCTTGAAAGTACACGCCAAGGTGGCGGTCATCTTGCGCAAGGATAACGAGGATGGAAGGAAACGTAAGGATTTCGCCTACCTCAGCACGGGCAACTTCAACGAGAAAACCGCTAAGATCTATGCGGATTTGGCCTTGCTCACCTGCCGGGAGGAGCTGATCACCGAGATAAACAAGGTCTTTGCCGTGCTGGAGGGACGCTTGCAACAGCCCACGTTCCATCATCTGTTGGTGGCCCGATTCAACATGGTGTCGGAGCTGCAACGCCTGATTCAGAGAGAGGTGGATCATGTAAAGGCAGGCGGGAAGGGATACATCATCCTGAAGATGAATGCGCTGCAAGATTTGAATATGATCGATACGCTCTATCAGGCCAGCGAGGCGGGTGTGAAGATCGACTTGATTGTGCGTGGTGTATGCTGCTTGGTGCCCGACCAGCCTTACAGCCGGAATATCCAGATCACTCGTATTGTTGACATGTATTTGGAGCATAGCCGCATCTGGTATTTCTACAATGAGGGCGAGGAGGAACTCTATGTGGCCTCGGCCGATTGGATGCGCCGCAACCTGAATCGGCGCATCGAGACCGCCTTCCCGATCTTCGATCCAAAGCTGCGGCAGGAAGTGATCGATATGCTGCATATTCAGCTGGCCGACAACGTGAAGGCTTGTCGCTTGGATAGCGAGTTGCACAACTGCTTCAAGCGGAATCCGAACGCCGAACGGGTGCGTTCGCAGGTGGCTTTCTATGAGTATCTGAAACAGAAGAACGAGAAGTGAGATGGATGCGCAATGGATGGACTTGAGCCTGTTCGGAGGCTGTTTGCTGCTGATCGCTGGTATGGTGGTGGCCTATTTATTGGGGCAGCAATCGGGAGCGCTCAAAGAACGTAAACGGCAGCAACGCGAGCGGTGGCTGCACCAGAAGTCCAACCTTTATAAGTTAAAGAAGGAGCTGCGTCAATCGCAGGCCTGTGTTGAGCGGCTCACGAAGGAGCTTGACGACCATGCCGAGCAGTCGCGCGAGTATGTAAACAGGCAAGCGGAGTTGCTGCGTTATCGGCAAGAGGTGGAGCGGCTGGAGGGCGAATTGCATAAGCGGCTCGACGAACCAGTCTCGTCGCAAGCTGCTTCGTCAGACTGCATCGACTTGATCAATGCCATGCATGAAGACCCGCTGCACGTCAATCCCTCTCGGGAGGATTGGCAGCGGCTGTTTGACGGCGTAGCTCGTTTGTACCCCTCGTTCATGCGGGAGCTTCGCGAGCGAAAAGTCACCCAGCACGAGATGGAGATCTGTTGCCTCATCCGCCTGCGTTTCGATCGGGCCGAGATGTTGGCCATTTTTCATTGCACTTCCGAGGCTCTCACCAAGTCGCGAAGCCGACTTAAGAAGCGGTTGGAGCTGGCTGATGCCAGAGATTTGGAGCAATTTTTGTTGCAATTATAAGTCTTCGCAGGGCGACCATTGTCCGCCCTACTTCCGTTTTTAAGCCTTTTGTTTAGTGTAAACGCTTGATCGATAAGTGTGAATACGCTGTCTTATTTGTCCGGCATGTTTTTATTGGCGTTTCTCGCGCAGTGGCTACCTTTGCGCTGTGTTTAGTTTTTTAGTGTTGTTCAATAAAAATCGGAATCTATGAAAACATGTTCTTTTTGGAGCTTATGCCTCCTGTTATGCGTAGGGCTTTTGGCATGCGACCGTGTCTCGTCGCTGTCTACCTCCTTTCGTAAGGCCACAGGTTGGCCCTACGAAGTGGTCGTAGTGATGGCCGACAAGGCTTGGCAGGGGGAGCCGGGAGAGCAGTTGCGTCAGCGGTTGCAAGCCTCCTTGCCCTCCTTGCCGCAAGCCGAACCCACCATGCGTGTCACCTACGTGACGCCTGAACAGTTTGGTGGCCTGCTGAAGTACACGCGTAACATCCTGCGCGTCTCGCTCGATGCGCAACGCTTCACGAAGGCCGGCTGTCAAACTGCGACCAACGAGTGGGCCAAGGGCCAATGCGTGCTTTCGCTCTATGCGCCCGACGAGGCCACACTCACGGCCTACCTGCGGCAGCATGGCGAGGAGCTGGTCGGTCAGTTCCTGCGGGCCGAGCGCGAGCGCTGGATCGAGGCGTTGTCAGAGCATTTCAGCTCTTCGGTCTATCGCTCCATGCGCGACCGTTTTGGCTGCACCCTTCAGGTGCCCGAGCAGTTGGTGGTGGGCAAAGAGGCCGATCAGTTTCTTTGGGCCTCCAATCAGTCCAGCCGAGGACGTATGGACCTGTTGGCCTATACCTTCCCCTACACCACGCCGGAGGCCTTCAGCGAATCCTACTTGGTGGCCATGCGCGACTCTGTCTTGAAGCGGCAGGTGCCCGGCTCGTTTCCTGGCTCTTACATGCAGACTGAGCGACGCTTTGGCTTGCATTACGAGCCCATCCAGCGTCAAGGAGCCTATTGCGGCGTGCTGCGTGGATTGTGGCGAGTGGAGGGCGACATGATGGGAGGCCCGTTTGTCAGCCATGCGCAGCTCGATCCCTCGGGGCAGCGTGTTTTGGTGGTCGAGGGATTTGTTTATGCGCCCGAGTCCAACAAGGCCAATCTGATTCGTCGGTTGGAGGCCGCCCTTTACACCCTGCGTTTCCAACAGGCGGAGGAGTGATCGGTTTTTGGTAGCCAGACGCTTATAATTCGTTGCCCATGAAAATAAAAACGATGGGCAACGTTTTTTTTGCGATCTTCTGCGTATCTTCGCACCAAATTTGGAAACGCATGGAAATGGCTAAAAAAGGAAAGGTTTGGGTGGCGTTGGTTGCCACACTGCTGTCGGTGGTTGGCTGCGGCGATGAGCAAGTTCAGGATAATTGCCCCTGTGCTAATGGTAAGAGCATCGTGATTATGTATGACAGTGATGTGCATTGCGAGTTGGAGGGCTATGTGGGCTTCGCTGGCCTGCGCGACGCGATCGCACTGCCCGACACGGCGGACGTGCTGACCGTTTCCTCGGGCGACTTCCTTCAAGGCGGCCCTTATGGGGCCTTGAGCAGCGGTGGCTATGTGGTCGAGATGATGAACAGTGTGGGCTACGATGTCGTGACGCTGGGCAATCATGAGTTCGACTATGGCGTTCCTCGCCTGGAGGAGCTGATGCGCCAGCTCAACACGTCGGTCACCTGCGTGAACCTTACGGCCTCAGGGTCGGAGAAACCGCTCTATCCTCGATTTGTAATGAAAGAGGCGGGAGGCAAAAAGGTAGCTTTTGTGGGAGCGCTCACTCCCGATGCGCTCTATTCGGAGAGCTATGCCTTCAAGGATGAGCAGGATCGCTACGTCTACGACTTGAATGCCAGCTCGCTGCTGACATGGATACAAGACGCAGTCGATGAGGCACGTGCGCAAAAGGCCGATTATGTCATCTTGCTTTCGCATATTGGCGAAGAGGAGGCTTATTACTATCCTGCGATTAATTCACCCGCTATTATTCAGGCAACGAAAGGCATCGACGTGGTGCTGGATGCGCATTCTCACCACCTAATAGACCAGTGGGTGACGAACGCTGAAGGCAAATCGGTGCAGCTGCTGAATAGCGGCACGGCTTTCAAGACGTATGGTAAAATTTGGATCGGAGCGGATGGAGTATCGATCGTGGGCGAGAACATCCCTGCTGAGTCGGTGGCCTATGCGAGCGAGGAGGTGCAGCGGCAGTTCGACCAGATCACCTTGGAGAACGAGAAACAGATGAACGAGCCGGTTTGCGAGGCTCCTTTCCGTTTGACGATTGATGGGCCCGACGGCAATCGGGCGATTCGCAACGCCGAGACGAACTTGGGCGATTTGGTCTGCGATGCCTACGCCCAGGTGGCGGGCACACGGATTGCGCTTTGCAATGGAGGGGCGATTCGGGCGAGTATGCCTGTTGGAAAATTGACCTACAAGGATGTGTTGGCGGTGAATCCCTACTTCAATGATCTTTGCACCATCAAGGCAACGGGGCAGCAGCTCTTGGATGCGTTGGAGGTCGGAGCGCAATTGTGCCCTGCGGAAACGGGCGCCTTCTTGCAGTGTGCGGGGCTGCGTTATACCATCGATACACGCATCCAGAATAAGCTGACGATTGGTGCAGACAATGTGTTGACCGTAAGCGGAAACCGCCGTGTCACGCAGCTGGAGGTGCAGCAGGCGGATGGCACGTATCGACCGATCGATCTGACGGCCGACTACGAGGTGACGGTCAGCGAGTATGTGGCCTATTCGGGCGATGAGATTCGTGTGCTGAAACCTTGTCCGGTATTGGCCAAGGGAATCGTTTCCGACACGGAGGCGCTCTATCGCTTCTTGAAAAACAACTTCTCAGCAGGCGAGTTGCCGGCTTACTACGGCTATCCGCAAGGACGAATTACGATCGTCAAGTAGCTGTTTTCTGTTCCGCCGCAATCCGAGAACGATTTGGGTAAAACGTTTTTTTTGACCCAAACATGGGCGTCCGCACCCTCAGCGGACGACGATGAATGTTTGTGTAAATTTCGTTGCCCATGTTAGTAAATTTTGTTGCCCATGGTTATAAATTTCGTTGCCCGTGGCGATATATTTCCATGCCCATGGTTTTCTATAACGACGGGCGTGGTTTTTTATAACGATGGGCATCGTTTTTCAAGCCGATCATCAAGGTTTTCCCCGCTGATTTTCTCTACTGAGCCCTAAAATTTCGTATGTTCGCGTTATGAACCAGTATGAATTAATAACGATCATTGGGCCAACCGCTTCGGGCAAGACAGCTTTGGCTGCCGCTTTGGCTGCCCGGCTGGATACGGAGATTATCAGCGCCGACTCGCGCCAGCTCTATCGAGGAATGGACATTGGTACGGGCAAGGACTTGGCCGACTACGAGGTGGATGGCAAGCAGATCCCTTACCACTTGATCGACATTTGCGACCCAGGATATAAATACAATGTGTTTGAGTATCAGCACGACTTCTTTAAAGTGTTTGCCGGCTTGCGCGAGCGAGGCAAATTGCCCATCCTTTGTGGCGGAACGGGCCTCTACGTGGAGGCGGTGCTGAAGGGCTATAAGCTGCTCGACGTGCCGCCCAATCCGGCCTTGCGTGAGCGATTGAGCGGTAAATCGCTGGCGGAGTTGGAGACCATCTTGGCTGGTTACAAGGTGTTGCACAACAAGACCGACGTGGATTCGGCGCAGCGAGCTATCCGAGCCATCGAGATCGAGGAGTTCTACCGCACGCAGGAGCCCGATGTACGGGAGTTTGGCCCGCTCAACAGCCTGATTGTAGGGGTGGATATTGATCGGGAGTTGCGTCGAGAGAAGATCTCGAAGCGTCTGCGTGCCCGGTTGGACGAGGGCATGGTCGATGAGGTGCGAGGCATCTTGGCGACAGGTGTTTCTCCCGAAGACTTGATCTACTACGGCCTGGAGTATAAATTTCTCACCTTATATATAATAGGTAAACTGACCTACGAGGAGATGGTTGGCCAACTGGAGATTGCCATTCATCAGTTTGCCAAGCGGCAGATGACGTGGTTTAGGGGCATGGAACGCCGAGGCTGCACGATTCATTGGCTGGAGGCTACGCTGCCTATGGCCGACAAGGTGGCGCAGATCGAGGAGTGGCTCGGTGAGAGATGAAGGAATGGAATAAAGATTTTGAACAATGACGATAAACGATTTGACTAAGAATGACAATTTCTTCCTGCTGGCTGGACCATGCGCCATCGAAGGGGAAGAGATGGCGATGCGCATTGCCGAGAAGGTGTTGACAATCACCGATAAACTGCATATTCCCTACGTGTTTAAGGGCTCGTATCGCAAGGCCAACCGCTCGCGCCTCGACTCCTTTACGGGCATTGGCGACGAGAAGGCGTTGAAGATCTTGCGGAAGGTAGGCGAGACGTTCCACGTCCCGACGGTGACTGACATTCATGAGACCCATGAGGCTGCGATGGCTGCCGAGTATGTGGATGTGCTGCAGATTCCGGCATTCCTTTGCCGACAGACCGACTTGCTGGTGGCTGCCGCTGAGACGGGCAAGGTGGTGAACATCAAGAAGGGACAGTTCCTTTCGCCTGCGGCGATGCAGTTCGCCGTGCAGAAGGTGCAGGATGCAGGCAATCCGCAAGTGATGATTACGGAACGAGGCACCACGTTCGGCTACACCGACTTGGTGGTCGATTTCAGAGGCATTCCCCAGATGCGCCAGTTTGGTGTGCCAGTAGTGATGGACGTAACTCACTCGTTGCAGCAGCCTAACCAGACTTCGGGCGTGACGGGAGGCTTGCCCGCCTTGATTGGCACGATTGCGAAGGCCGCCATCGCTGTGGGGGCAGACGGGCTATTCATCGAGACGCACCCCGATCCTGCTCAGGCCAAGTCGGATGGAGCCAATATGCTTCGCTTGGATCTTTTGGAAGAGTTGCTCACCCGGTTGGTGCGCATCCGTGAGGCAATCCGGGAATAAGGCGAGAAGGATAAAAGAGAAGAGGCGTTTAAGACCTTTGCGGTTGATTGAACGCCTCTTTTTTTAATGTGTGTATCGTGATGATTGGATTATCCCATGCGGCTAATCTTGCGCAATCGATCTTCGTCGATCAGCTTGATCTTTCGTCCGTCTAAGGCGATGATGCGCTCTGCCACGAAGGTGGAAAGCGTACGGATTGCGTTGGAGGTGGTCATGTTGGAAAGGTTTGCCAAGTCCTCGCGCGCAAGGTAGATGCTCAGTGTGGCTCCGTCTTCCTCCAGGCCATAGCTGTCTTTCAAGAATAGCAACGACTCAGCCAAGCGTCCACGAATGTGCTTCTGCGTAAGATTGACGGTTCGCTCGTCGGCAATGCCCAAGTCGATAGACAGTTGGCGAATAAAGAACATCGCCAAATTAGGATTGCTCATCAATAGGCCGTTCACGACATTCATGGGGATCATGCAAACCGTTGAGGCCTCGAAAGCTGAAGCGTTGGTCAGGTAGTTCTCTTGCGCAAAGCTTGCCCTGTAGCCGAAGTATTGAACCGGCTTGATCATGCGAATGATCTGGCTTCTGCCGCCCACTCCGTCTTTAGAGATTTTAACCTTTCCCTTTAACAAGCACATCATCTCCTTTGGTTCATCGCCCATGCAATAGATCAACTCGTTGCGTTTGAAATGCTGGATCGTTGAATTATTCCGAAGGATGTCACGTTCTTTGTCTGTCAACACCCTCCATACCTCTGTTATGCTGGCCGATAAATCGACCTCTTCTTTTGACTGTTTAACCACGACTGCTATACAACATACTTATCGAGCACAAATATACGACTTTATTGTAAATAAGTAATAGTTAGCCATCTTTTTTTTGCAGATAAAGCGAAGATGGAACAAAAAAGTGGAAAAACAGGATGAAAATGTTACAAAGCACGGGCTATAAGTATGCCTTTGCAACTTTTTATCGCCTCGGCGTAGTTCTGCAACGTGCGTTTCTCCACGACCACTTTCATGGCCGATGAGGAGGCGTGGATGAAGCTGAGCTGGTTGTTTTGCCAGTGAGCCAAGGCCACGTGCGTCACGTCGAGCCCCTTGATGGAGGTGACGAAGCAGAGGATGTCGCCATCCTGAATGCCTGCCGAGCGTGCGTCGATCTGCGCCGTTGGCAGGTAGAAGTGAGGTCGCTCGTTGATTTCCTGTTCCTTCCGCTGCATCTTTTGCGTCAGTTCCGGATGGCCTTTCAGCTGCTTGTAGCTGTCGGGGTGGGTCGAGATGAAGGAGAGCTGCAGGGGCAGCGACTCGCCACCGATGGCCTGGGCTATGTCTTTCGTGATGCCTTTGCGCTCATTCTCATAAAACCAGTCTGCCATGTAGTGCAAGCGGTCGGTGTAGTCGGCGATTGTGCCCTTTCGGTAGCGTAGCTCTTGTAGCTTGTCGCAATAGGTGGCGAAGGTGGGCTGCTCGCTTTTCAAGGTGCGACACAGGGCCAAGGCGCTCTCCATGAAGGTGGTGCAGTCCAGTTCTCGCAAGTTGACCACCAGTCCTTCTGGCTCCATCTCCAAGGTCGAGGCCACATAGGGCGTCCCTTCGAAGAAGAGAGCCGTTTGCAGCATCAGTTCGCCCATGGGGAGGTCGCGCTTTGGCAGCATCTGCTCGACGTAACGTTGGAAAATAGCCTCGTCTTCGGGCGTGTGATACAGGATGCGTCCAGACTGCTGGGCGTATACGATTTGGGTCACTGTCAATAGCAGGCAAAGGAAAATTCCCTTCGCAAAGATCTTCATTCTATTCATGATTGCTGGTTTTTGAGTATTTCTTCCAGTTTGATCAGCTCGTCGCGGTATTGGGCCGCTTCGATGAAGTCTAATTTCTTGGCCGCTTCGGTCATCAGCTTGCGTGTGCGCTCGATGCTCTTCTCCAGCTGCGCCTTCGACATGTATTGCACCACGGGATCGGCCGCCAGCGAGGGTTCGGGCTCGATGTAGGCGTATGGCTCTGCGGTGGCTTGCTTCTCCGTGAGGAGCGAGACGCTGTTCTTTATCACCTGTCTCGGTGTGATTCCATGCGCCTCGTTGTAAGCCATTTGTTTCTCGCGACGACGGTTGGTCTCATCCATGGTTTGCCGCATGCTGTCGGTTATCTTGTCGCCATAGAAGATCACCTTGCCGTTCACGTTTCGGGCGGCGCGTCCGGCCGTTTGCGTCAGTGAGCGGTGTGAGCGCAGGAATCCCTCCTTGTCTGCGTCGATGATGGCCACGAGCGACACCTCGGGCAGGTCTAAGCCCTCGCGCAGCAGGTTTACGCCGACCAGCACGTCATACAGCCCCTTGCGCAGGTCGTCCATGATTTGGATGCGTTCGAGTGTATCTACGTCGCTGTGGATGTAGTTGCAACGCACGCCCATGCGGCCGAGGTAGTCGGTCAGCTCTTCGGCCATGCGTTTGGTGAGGGTAGTAACCAAGACCCGCTCGTCGCGCTCAGCTCGCTGCCTGATCTCTTCCAGCAGGTCGTCAATTTGGTTCAGCGAAGGGCGCACCTCGATCAGGGGGTCGAGCAGCCCGGTGGGGCGGATTACCTGTTCCACGACGACGCCTTCGCTCTTCTTCAGTTCGTAGTCGGCCGGTGTGGCGCTGACGTAGATGGCCAGCGGTGTGAGCGCTTCGAACTCTTCGAACATGAGGGGGCGGTTGTCCATGGCAGCTGGCAGGCGGAAGCCATACTCCACGAGGTTCTTCTTGCGGGCGAGGTCGCCTCCATACATGGCTCGGATTTGCGGGATGGTGACGTGGCTCTCATCTACTACCAGCAGGAAATCTTTCGGAAAATAATCCAGTAGGCAGAAGGGGCGTTCGCCAGCCGCTCGTCCGTCGAAGTAGCGGGAGTAGTTCTCGATGCCCGAGCAATGGCCCAATTCGCGAATCATCTCCAGGTCGTAGCTAACGCGCTCGTACAGCCGCTTGGCCTCGAAGGGTTTGCCAATCTCTTTCAGGAAGTTCACCTGCGTGCCCAAATCCACGTCGATCTGCCCAATTGCTTGGTTGATGCGCTCTTGCGTGGTGACGAAAAGATTCGTGGGGTAGATGTTGAGCTCCTCCTGCTCGTCGATTTCCTCGCCTGTCTGTGGGTCGAACGACGAGATGCGGTCTATCTCATCATCCCAAAATTCGATGCGGTAAGCCACGCCCTCGAAGGTCTCGATGGCGGGGAAAATATCCACCGTGTCGCCGTTCGCCCGGAAGCAGCCCCGTCCGAAGTCGAGCTTGTTGTTGATGTAGAGCGCATCCACGAACCGACGCAACAGCTCGTCGCGGTCGATGCGCATTCCTTTCTCGATGTGGGTCACTTTCGCCGCGAAGGCCGTGGGATCGGCCATACCGTAGAGGCACGAGACCGACGAGACGACGATAACGTCTTTTCTGCCCGAGAGCAGCGAGGCGGTGGCACGCAGTCGGAGCTTGTCGATCTCCTCGTTGATGGCCAAGTCTTTCTCGATGTAGGTGTCGGTCTGCGGCAGGTAGGCCTCGGGCTGGTAGTAGTCGTAGTAGGAGACGAAGTACTCCACAGCGTTGTTGGGGAAGAACGCCTTGAACTCGCTGTAGAGCTGCGCCGCCAGCGTTTTGTTGTGGCTTAGGATCAGCGTCGGGCGCTGCACCTGCTGCACGACGTTGGCGATCGTGAATGTCTTTCCCGATCCAGTGACGCCCAGCAAGGTTTGAAAGGGAACGCCTTGTTGTATTCCCTCTGTCAGGGCGGCGATTGCTTCCGGCTGATCGCCCGTAGGGCTGAATGTTGAGGTTAGCTCGAATGCCATGCTGCTTGATTCGTTCTATTATTTATGATTACAAGTTAAACCAATAATTCATTTTCAACATGAGTGTGTTGGTGGCGGGCAGGTCCCACATGCGGTCGAGGTTGTGGCCCCAGCCCGACTTGTACCAATTGTCGCGGTTGGACATTTGGTGCTCCCAAACCAGGTAGATGGTCGAGCCCCTGAGGTACTCCCAGCGCACGACCAGGTTGCTGCGAAACTCGTTGAAGCTGAAGTTGGGGTTCTTGAAGCGGTAGCGTCCGTCGCCGAAATGGCCTGTGTAATAGCCGTCGGCCAGTTGCAGGTCGGCGAGGGGTTCTGAGCGTTTCTCGAACTGGTGCGACTTGGTGTCGGTTGCCATGCGGAAATCGTCGTACTTGCCAATCGAGGTGAAGGGCGAGCCGTAGAACTGGATGGAGATGTCGGGCGTGACGTTCACTTGCATCTTCAGCGTCAATCCGTAAGTCTTCTGCTTTAGGTGTCCCAGCACGTATTGCTGATCGGAGGGCGTGTGGCCTGCCGGCTCCTTGCTCACTGTGCTGACATACTGCATCTTGTCGTTGTTCCAGGCGTAGTTGAGCTGGCCTGAGAAGAAGACGTGGTTGCCCATGCGAAGTGTCAGCATAGGCGAGATGGTGTTGAAGCGGTTGCCTTCGAAGTTGTGGTCGCCCTCGTACTGCAGCGTGAACATAGCTCGTTTCGCCTTGTCGGTGTTCACCTTCACAGAGGTGAGGAAGTAGGAGCCGAAGCGCACGTCGGGGCCACCACGCAGCAAGCGGCTGTCGAGCCAGTTCCATCCGAACGTTTCCTTCACGTCCCATTCCATGCGGTTGAGCAGCATGCTCTGCCAGCGTGCGGAGGCGTTGTTGCTCGTGGCCGTTTTGCCGTAGTTCCACATGTTCTTTTGCTGGAGGGTCAAGGTGTTGGAGCGGAACTGCTTCCACACGTTGGTGTGCTTGAAGACAACCTCGGTCAGCATCTGCATGTAGTCGGCCTCCTTCATGTAGCCCATGTCGTTCAGGTCGAATCCGGGCGAAGACCAACTGAAGGTCTCGCTGAAGTTCCACTTGGCGTTGCCCTTACGGCCCACTTTCACGTAGCCGCCCGTTCCGGTTAGCGAGTTGCGGGTTGGGTCGACACCCAGGTAGTCTTGCGAGGAGGCACGCTGGTAATAATGCGTAGCGCTGCGTTGCAGTTGCTCGATCGCCTTTTGGCTGCCATGAAGCGAACTGAGCATTCCCTTCATGTCGATGTAATAGAGCCGGTTGTGGAAGTATTGCGTGAAGTCGATGCCCGCCGTGATGGCGTTGCGCACCATGAGGTCTTCCAGGTGTGGCTCGTCGAGCGAGCGGTTCACGGAGGTTAGCATGCCGCCCAGCAAGGTGTTGCCTCGCCAGTTTTTCTGCACACGTGCTACGGTGTAGTTGGTCAGCGGCTCCACCCGCTCCTTGCTCTCGGCTCCGCCACGCGTCACCTTTGCGGTCGAACGGGCCGTTACGCTTTCCACCACGCCGATGGTCAAGCCTCGCTTGTTCGTTCCCGTCAGCTTCAGAGCACCGATGATGGGCACGTTCTCCTTGCTCTCGGCGAAGCTGTTCTCATTGTCGATGCCTTGCGGCGTATAAGTTGGCGTAGCGCCGATGCGTCGGGTGTAGAACATCTTGTCGTTGTCGTTGGCAAAGTCGAGGATGTGCTTACCCTCCAGGAAGAAGGGACGTTTCTCCTCGTAGAAGGTCTCGTAGGCAGTCAGGTTCATCACCGAGGGGTCCAGCTCCACCTGTCCGTAGTCGGGGTTGACCGTCATGTCGAGCGTGAAGTCGGAGAGGGCGAACTTAGCGTCGAATCCCACGTTGCCTTTCCAGCTGTTTCCCTTTTGGTAGGGGCTGCCGGCCACTTTGGGCTCATGCCTGTATTTCCCCATCACGTAGGGTAGAAACTCGATGCCTTTAGGTTTGGGCAGGTCGTTCATGCCTTCCATGTTGCCAAACGAGAAGACATGGCCGTTGTTCTTCAGCGGAATCATGCTCCAGTTCTGAACCTCGTTGTTGCGTCGGATGATGCGTCGGATGTGCAATCCCCAGGAGCCGTCTTCGTTCTGCTGATTATAACGCAGCTGGCTGAAGGGGATGCGCAGCTCGGCCGTCCAGCTGGAGTCGGCCTTGTTGATGTGGGTGCGTCCCTCCCAGACGGCGTTCCAGCTCTTGTTCACCTCCAGCTTGTCGGTCACGATCAGGTCGGTCTGGTTGCCGCCCAGATTGAGGTTGAACTCCGGAGCGGCCCGGAAGTCGTGGTAGGTATCGAAGGCGATGCTGACAAGGTCGCCCAGGCTGTTGTCGTCACGGTTGCCAATGAAGCGGTTCAGCTGGTCGGGGTGAGCGTCTTTACAGTAGATACCTATATAAATGTAGCGATCGTCGTAGAAGAGTTTCGCTCGGGTGGGCGAGAGGGTTGCCTCTCGCTCGTAGGGTTGCACCTGCACAAAGTCGGCTGTCCATGAGCCTTGCTTTGTCCAAAAGTCTTCGTCAAGCCGGCCGTCGATGGTTGGTTTGATGCCTGATACCTTCTGGATGGTATATGTTCGTTTGTAGGCCTCCTCGAAGGGCAAGACTCTATTCGTGTCCTGCCCCAGTGCGGAGGTATGCGTCTGCCCGGCGAGGCAGACTGCCATTATAATCGATTGTATAGCTTTCATGTTCTATCCAGACAGTGTGTAGGTGCAACAATGGCGCGCATGAGCGCATTTCCTTATGCCGCCTCAGAGCGACTTCGGTGCGTACATCGAGTTCCACCAAGCGGGGTCGTCTTGCAGCCACTTGGCGAACCAGGCGAAGATCGTGGCCTGCCAGCGGATGCGCTTGTCGTAGTCTAAGATGTGGTGGTCTTGGTCTTTCACGAGCACCATCGCCGTCTCGCGGCCCAGCAGTTTCAAGGCGGTGAACATCTGGATGCTCTCGCCAACGGGCACATTGTGGTCGGCGTCGCCATGCACGAAGAGCAGCGGCGTGTGGATCTTGTCGGCGTTGTAGAGCGGACTGTGGTCCACGTAGAGCTCCTTGTTCTTCCACGGGTAGCTGTTGGCCATGGAGACCTCGCTGTAGGAGTAGCCCCAGTAGCCCTCGCCCCAGTAGCTGGTGTGGTCGCTGATGCCGGCGTGCGAGATGGCTGCGGCGAAGAGGTCGGTCTTCGTCTGCAAATACTGCGTCATGAAGCCGCCGTAGGAGGCGCCGATGCAACCAATCTTCTTGGCGTTGACGTAGGGGTGCGTCTCGCAGAAGCGGCGTGTGCCCTCGATGATGTCGTCGGCCACGTAGTCGCCGGCCGTGTTCACGTGGCGTGCCGAGAACTCCTGTCCGAAGCCGATCGCTCCGCTGGGCTCGATGACATACACCACATAGCCCAAGGCTGCGTAGGCGTGATGCGGATAGCGACCCTCAAAGTTGCGGCTTGTCGGGGTGCAACCGCCGTAATAGTTCACGATGAGCGGATATTTCTTGTTCGCGTCGAAATGGGGCGGCAGGTAATAGCGGCCGCAAATCGTGTCGCCTCGTGAGTTCACGAAGTCCCAGGCTCCGGTCTCTCCAAAGTCGATGCCTTCCATCTGCTCGGCGAAGAGGTCGCGCACTTTATTCAGTTTCTTCGTTTTCGTGTTGAAGGTGTAGAGTCGCTCTGCGTTAGCGGCACTCTCGCCGTAACAAACCATCTGCGGCGCATGGTTGGCCAAGTCGAACGATTTCACCACATCCTCGCCAATCGCAATCTCGTCGATGTGGAAGTTCTTGCCGTCCATGCGGTAGAGGCTTACGCAGTCGCGGTTCTCGGCCGTGAAGTAGATGTGGCCATCGGCCGTGTTCCAGGCTACGGTGTTCACGCTCGGGTTGAACTCCTTGGTGAGAGGCGTGATCTGCTTATCGGCGAGGCGCATCAGGTAGAGCTGATGGTCGTAGATGCTCGGAGTTTGTCCCTCCTTCACGTTTTTGCCGATGCCATTCAGGGTCTCTGGCGAGCCCATCAGCAGCACCTGCTGTCCGTCGGGCGAGAAGGTGGCACGGCTCAGGAATCCGTCCTTCTCCACCAGACACTCTGCCTCCAGGGTCTGCACGTCGAGCTTGTAGAGCGACGAGAGCGAGGTGGGGCGTGCCGTCAGGCGCTCCACATCTGTCATGAAGAGCACGTAGCGACCGTCTTGCGAGATGTCGTTGGCCCAAACGTCGTGATAGCCGAAGGTCAGCGGCTGCATCAAGCCCGAAGCCAAGTCGTATTTAGCCAGGTAGCTGCGTGTGCGCCAGCCTGGTTGGCGGTCTTTGGGCACGATCACCTCATAGATGTCTTCCCGCTCCGCAGGTCCATCCTGTGTCAAGGTGTAGAGCAGGTAGTCCTCAGTAGGAGCCCATTGGAAGCGGCCCTCCGGAAGTTTCTCCACGGCGACAGTCTCTACGCCCGTGGCGGGATCTACCGTGATCAGCTGCTTGCCGTCCACACCATTGCGTGTGTAGTAGTAGGCCGTGCTCTTGGGCATCCAGCGCAGGTTCTCCGAGCGTTCGGCCAGCACCTTGCCCGTCGCCGCGTCGGTCACCTTCGTGATCGTCTCCGACTTGCCGCCCACCTTGTTGGTGCGGAACGAACTGATCAGGTATTTGCCGTCGGCCGAGATGGAGGCGCCGCTCATACGTACGCCGTGCAGCACGTCGCTCAGCGTAAACATGCGCT
Source organism: uncultured Parabacteroides sp. (assembly GCA_934718155.1). Classification (GTDB taxonomy): domain Bacteria; phylum Bacteroidota; class Bacteroidia; order Bacteroidales; family Tannerellaceae; genus Parabacteroides. The sequence goes on from CAKUZF010000016.1 coordinate 25,035, forward strand.
GTCCGTTTGCCTTGATGGTGAGGAGCTGCGAGTGGTCGCTCTCTACGCTCACCTTCGGGGTCTCGGTTGCGTCGGAGGTGGTTAGGTATTTTATCACGATCTCATGGCTCTTCGGCTCCAGCTTCACGCTGCCCTTGCCCTGTTTCTTGCCGTCTACGAAAAGCTGGTAGTGCTTCAGACCCTCCACCTTGATCTCTGCCTCGGCAAAGTTGCGGTTCTCCACTTGGAAACTGGCCAAATGGAGCGCATAGCCTGTTGAGCTGCCGGGCAGGGTGTTGACCGTCTGCTCGCTCTGCTTCAAACCGCCAAACGACAGGGGAGTGTCGAGGAAGCGGTCGGCAGTGAAAGCCTTCGAGTTTACGTCTACGTTATCTACTTGATAGGGCGTACGGAGGGCGTACGGTCCGGCATACTGGAATGCGTTTACGGGGAGCGTGTCGGCCTGTGCCCACATGCTGCATCCTAAAGCCAATGCGATGATTATGTTCTTCTTCATGTGTATTGATATTGTCTGTTTATTTATGCAGCAAAATTACTAATAAATTTTGTAAAACAGCCATTGTCTCCGCGGTAGTTTCGCCATTGTCTTCATAATGTTGATGGTAAACGGGCTGCGGATCGTGCGCAGCCGAGCCGTCGCTTTTCCAACGCATTAGTCAGCCATTTGGTCATGAGTGGTTAAGAAGGATCTTTGATAGCGGATCCACCCCCCCCAGCCCGTCCTCTTTTTTAGAGGTACGGTTCTGCTTTTTACGATACTGAGTGGGCGTCATGCCCGTGAACTGCTTGAAGGCGGCGCTGAAATAGGAGGGCGTGCTGTAACCCACCTTCTCCGAAATCTCGGCGAAGGTGAGGGCGCTCTCTTTCACCAGCCGAATGGCCTTCTCCATGCGCTGCTTGGTGATGTATTCGTTGCAGCCCATGTTGGTCAACGCTTTCATCTTGTTGAACAGCGAAGTGCGGCTCATGCACATCTCGCTTTCGAGCAGAGCGATGTCTAACTGGGTGTCGTCGATATGCTGCTCGATCAGCTGGTTGATCTTCGTCAGGAAGTTCTCGTCGGCATAGCTGATGGTGATCTCTTGCGGCAACGTGGCCTGCCCCGGAGTCTTAAGCTTGTTCAGAATCTGTCTGCGGCAGTTGATCAGGTTGATGACGACCTGCATCATAAGCTCCACGTCGAACGGCTTCGGAAGGTAGGCGTCGGCTCCAGTCTTGTAGCTGATCATGACTCTTTTACGATTGGTATTGTCGGTCATCAACACAACGGGAATATGGCTGATCGTGATGTCTTGCTTGATCTGTCGGCAAAGCTCGTAGCCATCCATGCGGGGCATTTTCACGTCGGTGATCACGGCATCGGGGCGGTTGCTGCGGAGCACTTTGAGGGCCTCCACGCCATCCTTGGCGGTGAGCACCTGCTTGAAGTGCTCGGCAAGAGTGGTTTGCATGATCTCGGTGACGGAGCTTTGGTCGTCCACCACCAGCACGGTGTAGTCGGTCTTGTCGACGACCACCTGGCTGAATTCCTCTTCCTCCTCTTCTATGATTTTGTCGATGCTCTCCTGCCTCTCGTTGAAGTATAAGATGGATTTCTCGGCCAGTTCGGAGGCGGAGGGTTCTGTCTCGACGATGGCGTTTGCCTGCACGATGGGGAGCGTGAAGAAGATGGTGACCCCCTTGTTGGGGCGGTTGTAGGCATTGATGATGCCGTGGTGTTGCTCGATGATAATCTTGTCGTAGGCCAGGCCGATGCCAGTGCCGCTTCGCTCCTTGAAATCTTGGTAGAAGTGGCTGAATAGGCTCTTCTCGTCGCCTGGCTGCAGCTCTTCGCCCTCGTCGGAGATCGAAACGCGCACCTGCTTGCTCCCCTCTTCCAAGAGGCTCTTGACCGATATGGTCGATCCTTTGGGGCTGAACCTGATGGCGTAGGTAAGCAGGTTACTCACTACGATGTCGATGCGCTGGCTGTTGAAGTCCACCTGGCCGATGCGCTCGTCGGGCGTGAACAGCAGGTTGATGCCTTGCTCTTCGCATTCGAGCGCTACGCCGTTGATCTCCTCCTCAAGCCAGGCGTTGAAGGGCAGGGTGTCCATCTTCAGCTGGATCGGTTTGTTGTTCATCCTGTTCAAGTCGAGCACCATGTCGATCAGGTTGTTCATGCGCAGCACGTGCTTATAGATCAACATCAAAAGCATGTGGTGTTTGCTATGTGGATCGGTCTGCCGTAAGATGCGCAGCAAGGGGGAGCAGATCAAAGTGAACGGTGTGCGCAGCTCGTTGCAGATGTTGATCAGAAGGGAGGCCTTCTCTTCGTTCATACGCATTTTGTTGTCGGCCATCTCCTGTTTCAGTGCCTGCTGCTTGCGTCGGTGGATATGGAAGGTGATGAGGGTGAAAAGTGCTATGAATGAGCCAAACGCGATTGTGAGAAACCACCAGCGGAGGAAGAAAGGAGGAAGCACCTTCAGCTTGAGCAGGGGCTGATAGGGCATCCAGCTGCCGTCGAATCGCGTGGCGGAAATGTCGATGGTATAGGTGCCGGGTATCAGTTGGTACAGCGACAGGACGGCGACTGACGATTCGCGCACAATGTTGCTGTAGCCATGCACCCGAAAGCGGTAGTTACGTTTGTGGAAGCGGTTGCGCCCCTTGGTCATCACCTGGATCGAGATGTTGCTTGAGGCTGGGATTTCGAGCTCGTTCAGCCCCTCGTAGAAGGGATTCCCCTTCGACTCGCCGTTTAGCTTATAGCCTCCGATGGCGAAGCTGAGGTCGTCGTGTATGTTGAAAATCTCATCGTAATTGATTTGCACCAAGCCTTTTGAACCGCCCATGTAAAGGTGGTCTTCCAGCAAGGCGGTCGAGCTTCCGATGTATTCGTTCGTGTTAACACCGTCGTTTTGGGTGTAGGCGGCGAATTCGTCTTTGTCGGGCTTGTAGGCGAAGAGGTGGAAATGCGAGCCGATCCAGACAACCCCGTTGGGGTCGGAGCGCACAGAAAGTGCGGCCTGGAAGAGGCTGGTCTCTATCAGTGTGTCTTTCCGTATTGTCGGGTCGTAGCAGATCAGTCCTTGGTTGGTGCCCATCCAAAAGCGTCCATCGGGTGTTTGCGTGGCGGTGTAGATGGGCTGTTCCTGCGAGGCGGTGTACACCGTGGTGAGTCGAGCCGTGTGAGGGTCGAGCCGGAAAAGGTGCGACCTGTTGTTCAGGTAGCTGACGGAGTCGTTGCTCCACATCATCCGCAGCGGGCCGTTGTTGCGCTGAAGTGGCTCATCCGCCTCGGCGATGCTGAAGCGTTTCTGCTGGATGTCGTAGAGGTAGGGCCTGTCGCCGCTGATCAGGATCGTGTTGGCGTTGATGCGCCATAGGCCTACGCCTTTCTCGGGATGGAAGTTGATGCTGTCGGTTTGTGGGTCGATCAGCCTTAGGGGCGTGAGGCCGTTGGTCTGCTTATCGAAGAGGCAAAGCCCCTTGCCGACGAGCGAGAGTAGCAGCTTTCCAGGGGCGTAGTGGGCCATGGAGTTGATGTGCTCCTCCTTGAGGGTAGGGATTTGCTTGAATGTGTTGGTGGCATGGTCGAGCAGGTTGAGTCCTCCGCCTTTGGTGCCCACCCAGAGCTTGTTGCCGTCGGCTAAGATGCACGGGATGACGTGTGTAGATGGTCCTTTGCCTGAAGAGGAGTGGACGTTTGTGAAGAAGCGCATGCACGATTTCTCGAAGGTGACCAAGCCGTGTCGGGCGGCCGACATCAGCACGTTGTTCTGGCGGTCGGTGTAGAGGCAGTTGATCTCGTTGCTCGGCGGGGCGAACGGTGTTTCGCCTACCTTGCTTTTGAATTGCGTGAACGTCTGCGTCTTCGTGTCGAGCCTGTACAGACCCTCCGTCTTCGTGCCTATCAAGATGTTGCCCTCGCTTTCGGTGAGCGAGAGGATCAGGTTGGTGCGCAGCGGAGAGTTGTCGGTGGTGTAGCTCTTGATGAGCTGCCCGGTCTCTGTGAGGCAGAGCACGCCCTCGTTGGCGGTGGCCACCCAAAGGCGGTGTTCGCTGTCGATCAGCATGTCGTTAGCAAACTCGGCAAGGCTGAAGGGCTGGTTGGAGGCTATCTCCTTCTGCCCTGTGCGGAGCGGCAGGCTCCAGATCTTGCCGCCGTGGCCCTGGATCAGCAGTGTGTCGTTGCCGAGCAGGATCATCTTGTCCATCCGGATTGCGATGGGCAGTTCGCCCATTTCGGTCAGAGTCTCGGTCGTGGGGTCATAGTAGGTTATGGTCTTGTCGTCGCCAAAGAGGATTCCCTTTTCCCAGCCGCGGGCGGTGTAGGCTTGAACGGCATTCCCCACTTTGTCGAGCAAGGGGAAGAAGTCGTCGTCTGCGTAGTTGTAGTAGGCCACCCCTTTTTCGGTGCAGATCCAAATGCGTCCGTCGGCATCCTCAGCGGTGCCAAACACCAGGTTGTCGGGGATTGAGTTCGGATCGTGTTTATCGTGTGTGTAGAATGTCAACTCGTTGCCATCGTAGCGGCCCAGCCCCAGGTCGGTGGCCATCCAAAGGTAGCCGTCGTTGCCCTCGTAGATCTGGTTGAGGCGCGAGGGAAAGTCGGTCTTTCCATTTTCTGAGATGTTGATAAAGAGATAATGGTAGGCGAAGGCAGGGCCGCCGCTAAGGCAGCACAGCAGCAACAGGCCCTTTATCAAGATCTGAGAAATATAGTTCATGCGCATAGACTTTCTTTTTGAGTTTATTCAAGGATGAAGATGTACATGTTAAATTGGTGGCAAAAGTAATGAATCTTTTGATAATAGTTGTTATATTCGCGCCATGCGCAGAAAGAAAGTGATCGATTTGATTCGGCATGGAGCATTATTGGTGGCCAGTGTGCTCTCGTTGCTTTCGGTGGTGATTCCTCATCACCACCATCGCGACGGTATGCCCTGCTACGCCTCGCTGCAGATGGAGCAACAGGAGGGCGATCATGGAGCGGATGCGCACGATTGTGGCTGCCATGGCCACAACTTGGGCTACATGGGCTCGCTGGCCAATTCGGGCACGGCCGACATGCATGTGTTGCAAGTAGTTTCCATTTATACCTTCCAGTTGGAGTCTCCCGTTGTTCGCTCCTTGAACAGGGGGGAGGCTTTCTATTATGAGTCGGCCTACGACCCGTGGATAACGCGGGCCAGGGGGCTTCGTGCTCCGCCCTGTTTGGCCTGATTGCCTTCTCCCGGCAGGGGAGAGGTGTGTCTTGTTGGGGTGCGTGTGGCACTCGCAGGCCCATGCGGCCTAAACGATTCATTTTTTTATATTATTATTTAATAGCAAAACACATGTTGAAGAAAATATATGGGATAGGCGTAGTGTGCGCTTATCTGTTTGCCGGCTGTGCGGGTCATTCCGCTGAGGCCGCACACGATCACGATCATGAGCACGAACACGAGCATACGGAGGCTCATGAGCACGATCACGATCATGAACACGAAGGTCACGACCACGAACACGAAGGCCATGATCATGAGCATGAAGGCCACGACCACGAGCATGAGCATGAAGGTCATGACCACGAGCATGAGTCGACTCCCGGCGTGGTGAAATTTAAGAAGGCGAATGCCGAGGCGATCGGGTTGAAAACCGTCAAGATGCAGCCGAGTGCTTTCACGCAGGTGATTCCAACCAGCGGACAGGTGCTGGCCGCTCAGGGCGAGGAGTCGGTGGTGGTGGCCACCGTGCCGGGCGTGGTGTCGTTCGGACAGCTTCCCTTTGTTGATGGAACGGCTGTGCGCAAGGGACAGACCCTGTTGAGCATCGCCTCGAAGGGGTTGTCGGATGGCGACGTAGCCATCAAGGCGAAGGCGGCTTACGAGGCTGCGAAGGCCGAGTTTGAGCGTATGCAGACGTTGGTGGGCGATCGGATTGTATCGGCCAAGGAGTTTGAGCAGGCTCGCCTGAACTACGAGCAGGCCAAGACCGCCTACGAGGCGATTGCCGACAAGCAGACGGCGAAGGGTGTAGGCGTGGTGGCCTCGTTGAACGGCTACTTGAAGAACATCCAGGTGAAGGAGGGCGACTACGTGTCGGTGGGCCAGCCTTTGGCTACCATTGCGCAGAGCAACCGATTGGTGCTTCGTGCCGACGTCTCGGAGCGTTACTACGGCAGCCTGCCGATGGTGCAATCGGCCAATTTCAAGACCCCTTACGACGATGCGGTCTATCAGTTGAGCGACTTGCGTGGCCGCTTGCTCTCCTACGGCCGTTCGTCGGGCGGCGATTCCTTCTTCGTCCCGGTCACGTTCGAGTTTGATAACAAGGGAGCAATCCTGCCCGGATCGTTTGTCGAGGTCTATCTGCTGACGAAGCCGATGGAGCAGGTGCTGAGTGTGCCCGTAGGCTCGCTGATCGAGGAGCAGGGCGTTTACTCCGTGTATGTGCGCCTCGACGAAGATTGCTACCGCAAGCAGCCCGTTACGCTGGGAGCGAACAACGGGGTGGCTGTGCAGATTCTTTCGGGTCTGCATGTTGGCGACGAGGTGGTCACTGAGGGTGCGCACCAGGTGAAGCTGGCTTCGGCCTCCAATGCCATTCCGGCTCATACGCATCATCATTAATCGTCGGGAGGAAGCCTTATGTTGAATAAGATTATCTATTATTCGCTGCACAACCGACTGGTGATTCTGGTGTGTGCGGTGCTGTTGATGGTGGGAGGTGTCTACACCGCCTTCCATACCGATGTGGATGTCTTTCCCGACCTGAACGCCCCGACGGTGGTGATCATGACGGAGGCCAACGGCATGGCTCCCGAAGAGGTGGAGCGTTTGGTGACTTTCCCGGTCGAGACGGCAGTGAACGGCGCGATGGACGTGCGCCGTGTGCGTTCCTCTTCCACCACGGGTTTCTCGGTGGTGTGGGTCGAATTTGATTGGGGCACGGATATCTACAGGGCCCGTCAGATCGTGTCGGAGAAGCTGGCTGTCGTCAGCGAGAGCCTGCCCGAGACGGTGGGTAAGCCCACGCTGGGCCCGCAGTCATCCATCTTGGGCGAGATGATGATCATTGGCCTCACGGCCGACGAGACCTCGCTGCTCGATCTGCGCACCATTGCCGACTGGACCATCCGTCCGCGTCTGCTCTCGACAGGCGGTGTGGCGCAAGTGGCCGTGATTGGTGGCGACATCAAAGAATATCAGATCCTGCTCGATCCCGCCCGCATGAAGCATTATGGCGTGGGGCTCGACGAGGTGTTGGCCGTTACGCGCAACATGAACCGCAATGCCAACGGAGGCGTGCTTTATGAGTTCGCCAACGAGTATATTATCCATGGCATGCTTTCGACGGCAAAGGCCGAGGAGATCGCCAAGGGAGTCGTGAAGCTCTCGAACGGCTATCCGGTCACACTGGGCGACATCGCTACGGTGCGGATCGGCGGCAAGAGCCCCAAGCTGGGCTTGGCATCGGTCGAGGCGAAACCCGCCGTACTGATCACGGTGACGAAGCAGCCCGACACCAGCACCGAGCAGCTGACCGAGAAGCTCGATGCCATCATGGCCGATTTGCAGAAGAACCTTCCGGCCGACGTGCATGTGGCGACCGACATTTTCCGTCAGAGCCGCTTCATCGACAATTCGATCAACAACGTGAAGCAGAGCCTTTTCGAGGGTAGCTTCTTTGTCGTACTCGTGTTGTTCCTCTTCTTGATGAACGTGCGTACGACGGCCATCTCGCTGGTGGCCTTGCCGTTGGCTTTGCTCGTGTCGATCATTACGCTCCACTATATGGGCTTCACCATGAACACGATGAGTTTGGGCGGTATGGCCATTGCCATCGGTTCGTTGGTCGACGATGCCATTGTCGACGTGGAGAACGTCTATAAGCGCATCCGCGAGAACCGCCTCCTTCCCGAGGGCGAGCGCCGCTCCACCCTCGACGTGGTTTACGACGCCTCGCGCGAGGTGCGTATGCCGATTCTTAACTCCACCCTGATCATCGTGGTCAGCTTCGTGCCCCTCTTCTTCCTTAGCGGCATGGAGGGACGCATGCTGGTGCCGCTGGGTATTGCTTTCATCGTGGCGCTGTTTGCCTCTACGGTCGTTGCCTTGACCCTCACCCCGGTGCTCTGTAGCTATTTGCTGAACACCAAGGCTACAGGCATGAAGGAACTGCGTGAGTCTTGGGTGGCCCTGAAGTTGAAGGTCGTCTATGAGAAGGCCCTGGTGGCAGCCTTGGCGCATCAGAAGCAGGTGCTGGGTGCGACGATCGCCCTCTTCGTGGTGGCGCTCTGTGGCTTCTTCACCCTGGGACGCAGCTTCCTGCCGGGCTTCAACGAAGGCTCGTTTACGATCAATGTCAGCTCCCTGCCGGGCATCTCGCTCGAGGAGTCGGATCGGATTGGCCGCAGGGCCGAGGAGCTGCTGATGCAGGTGCCCGAGATCCAGACCGTGGCGCGCAAGACGGGCCGTGCGGAGTTGGACGAGCATGCCTTGGGCGTGAATGTATCCGAGATAGAGGCTCCTTTCGAACTGAAAGACCGTAGCCGAGAGGCCGTCACCGAAGACGTGCGCCAGAAACTCTCCACCCTGACCGGGGCGAATATCGAGATTGGCCAGCCCATCTCTCACCGCATCGACGCCATGCTTTCGGGTACGGAGGCCAACATCGCCATCAAGCTTTTCGGCACCGACCTGAACCAGCTCTTCACGATTGGCAACCATGTGAAGGCCGCCGTGCAGGAGATACCCGGCTTGGTGGACCTGATGGTGGAGCAGCAGATCGAGCGTCCGCAGCTGACCATCACGCCGCGCCGTGAGCTGCTGGCCAAGTATGGCATTCCCCTGCCCGAGCTGGAGGAATACATCAACGTGATGCTTGGCGGCGAGGTGGTGAGCCAGGTGTATGACGACGGCAAGAGCTTCGATCTGACCGTGAAGACCTCCGACCAGAGCCGGGCTACGATGGACGACATCGCCAACCTGCTGATCGACGCCAACGGACAGAAGGTGCCCTTGAGCTACGTGGCCGAGGTGCGCAGCCAGAGCGGTCCGAACACGATCAACCGCGAGAATGTGCAGCGCAAGATCGTGGTCAGTGCCAACGTTTCGGGGCGCGACCTGCGTGGCGTGGTGAACGACATCCGTGCGAAGGTCAACGAGCAGATTGTCTTGCCCGAGGGCTATCACATCGAGTATGGCGGACAGTTTGAGAGCGAGGCGGCCGCCAGCCGCACGCTGCTGCTCACGTCGTTGATGTCGCTCCTGGTCATCTTCCTGCTGATCTATAACGAGTTTAAGAACGCCAAGGAGAGCGGCATGATCATGCTCAACCTGCCGCTGGCCCTGATTGGTGGCGTCTTGATCCTTTGGGTCACTTCGGGCGAGATCAGCATCCCTGCCATCATCGGCTTCATCTCGCTCTTTGGCATCGCCACGCGCAACGGTATGCTGCTGATCAGCCATTACACCCAGTTGCGCAGCGAGGGCATGGATCTGCAGGAGGCCATCGTGAAGGGCTCGCTCGACCGTTTGAACCCGATCTTGATGACGGCTCTCAGCTCCGCCTTGGCCTTGATTCCCTTGGCGCTCAATGGCGACCTGCCTGGCAATGAGATACAAAGCCCGATGGCTACGGTCATCCTCGGCGGCTTGCTCAGCTCCACCTTCTTGAATGGGTTTATCATCCCGATTGTCTATCTAATGATGAATAAAAACGTAAAACGATGAGAACGATTTATATAATAGGTATGTTGCTCGGATCGCTGTTTGCCTCGGCGCAAACCTCGATTCCCGAGGTGCTCCATCAGGTGGCCGCCAACAATCCCGAGCTGCGGGCAAACGGGCAGCTGATCCAGTCGCGCAAGCTTGAGGCGCGGCTCGACAATAACTTGGCCGACCCCTCGGTCTCCTACTCGCATCAGTATGGCAACAAGTCGGGCATGGGCTTCCAGGGCGAGCTGGTGGCTTCGCAGAGCTTCGATTTCCCCACGGTTTATGCCCAGAAGCATAAGCTAACCAAGTCGAAGTGGGCGGGGCTCGACCGCGAGGGGCAGGCTTATCGCCAAGAGATCTTGCTGCAGGCCAAGAACCTCTGCCTCGAACTGGTTCTCCTGAATCAGCAGAAGGCTTTGCTCGACGAGCGGCTGCGCAACGCCGAGCAGCTGGCCGCACTCTTTGCCACCCGTTTGGAGCGGGGCGACGCGAATGTGCTCGAGACGAACAAAATCGACCTGGAGCTGCTCAACGTGAAGACCGAGGCTCGTGCCAACGAGACCGCACGTCAGGCCAAGCTGCGCGAGTTGGCCACCCTCAACGGTGGCGAGCCGATTGCTTTCGACGCGGCCTCTTATCCCGCCGAGGAGCTTGCTCCCTATGCCGAGTTGTGCGGCGAGGCGATGGCGGCCGACAGCCGCTTGAGTCTTTTGCGTAGCGAGGAGCAGACGGCTTTGCGCCAGGTGAAGCTCAACCGTGCCAAGGGGCTGCCCGGATTCGAGCTGGGCTATCGCTTGAACACCGCCTCGGGCGGCGAGCGTTTCAATGGCTTCTTGGTGGGGGTCAGCATCCCTCTCTTCTCCAACCGCAACAATGTGAAGCAGGCTCGTGCGCAGCAGCTCTACACGGAGCTTCAGCTCGAGAGCACCACACGCACTGTCGAGAATCAGCTGCGCCAAGACTACGACGAGGCGCTTTCGCTGCGTGGCTCGATGGAGGAGTATGCTAAGCTGCTGAAGCAGCAGAACAGCTTGGCACTGCTCAACAAGGCGATTCAGGCGGGTCAGATCTCGATGATCGCCTACTTTGTTGATGCGGCGGCCTACTACGAGAGCGTAGAGAACTACCATCAGCTGCAGTTCCAATATCAAACGCTGTTGGCGCGCCTCTATAAGCATCGCCTCTAACTATTGGCTCTTTTTTTTGACGCAAACGTCTTTTTAGCAAACGATGGGTAACGATTCAGAAACCGTTGCCCATCGTTTTTTTCTATACGCCTGTGTCGCCTGCTGAACGGTAGGATGGGCTCACCCGATAAACCAGGGAGATTAAGCCTGTAGTCCATACCTGATCGAGGCGATAAGGCCAGAAAGGCCACAAAGGCCAATACTGGCTCAAAAGGCCTAAAAGGCCACAAAGGCCAACGGCCAGCCTTATCCCCAAAACAGAGAAAACAGTAAAAAATGGCTTTTTTACTGGAAATAGGTCTAATGGCCTCTTGGCCTTTTTGGCCTTTCCAGAGGGCTACACCTTCAGAAAGGCAAGATCGCTCCCGCCGACTGGCCCTGCTTCTGCCGGGTCATCCTCGACGTCGGGTCGACACGCCGGCGCGCGACAAAGTGTCCTCGCAACGTATGGCATCGCACGGCAACGCACCAGCGCCCACGGCGCGTGTCGTAATTTTGTGATACGGAAACGATACGGAGGTATCAGGCTGGAGGGGCGCTGCTCTAAGGCTGCTCCGAGGTTGCTCTAATGTTTCTCTAATCCGCGGTTAGAGAAACGTTAGAGAAACGTTAGAGAAACGTTAGAGAAACGATAGAGCTCGATTAGAGCTACTGCCTTGCAGCTTCGGAGCAGCGTTGAGTTTTTTGTATGGTTTTTGCGACGAGAAGCGGGCCTATCTGAAGAGTTCGAGCGAGAGTTTGAGGCCGAAACTCTGATAGTTAAATTTATCGAATCCGAAGAAGAGGGCGATGTTGAGCAGGTCGTTGCCCACTCCGTAGCCCATTTCGGTGTGGTTGGGCTTAGCGGGGGCCCACAGCTGGCTGAGGTAGAAGCGTTCGCTGAGGATGTAGCGGTGGGCACGGGGCTTCATGAAGCGCAGTAGGATGAAGGGGGCTTCGTACATCAGGTGGGCTTGCGCATAGTGGCTGCTGGCGAAGTACCAGTCGTCGTTGAGCAGGTGGAAGTTGCCGCCGAAACGGTCGCGCCAAGGCTCGGGGAAGTAGTTCTTGGCGAAGTAGCGGAAGTTGGCGAAGTAGGTTTGGCGGGTGTGCAGGTAGCTTCCGGTGCTGAAGTTGTAGCTCAACCGTTCGCTCAGTCCGAGGCGCAAGGTCTGGTTGAGTCCGCCTTCGAGGCGCCAGTAGTTGCTGCTGCTGCCTATCACGCCCGAGATGCCCTTGCCCAGCTCGACGCGCAGGGTGGGGAAGGAGGCGTTGAGGTATTCCTTGCGGAAGCCGTCCATCCAGTAGTGCTGCTGGGGCGTGAAGCGCAGGCCGATGAATGGCTCGAAGTCGTTGGCGTTCTTTAGCTTGGGGGCGGCTGAGGCGGTCTGCACGGGGGTGCGGAGGTGATAGTCGAGTCCGGCTTGCAGGATGAGGCCGTTGAGCAGCTCGATTTGGTTACTCAGCTTGGCGTAGTAGTGGCGGTAGTAGTCGAGGCCGAGTGATTCGAACTTGAATCCCTTTTGGTCGGCCTGTTGCTTCAGGAGCTCGTCGATGCGCGCCATGTGGTCGGACGAGAAGGTCTGGTTGTCGTTGGCCAGGATGAGGCTGAGCTGGCCCATCCGCTCGGGCAGGTATTCCCAGTCGGTTGTGATCTTCACGCGAAGCTGTTTCTTCTTGAACAGGTAGCCCACTTCGGGGTGGAAGCGCAGCTGTCGGTCGTGGGTGTAGGTGTGGCTGAGGCGTAGCTCCTGCTTGTAGGCCAGTCCGTCTTCGCTGTCGTAGGAGAGTTGCAGGGGGTTGAGCAGTCCGGAGTATTTCATGCGTACTGTCTTGTAGTTGCGGTTGACGGTGCTGGTCAGTTGCGTGCCCAAGTGGGCGTATTGGTCGAGCAGGGAGCTGTCGGCCGGTGCGCTGTCGGGCAGAGGCTGGTCGTAGAGGGCTTGCTCGGCGGGGGTGAGGGGCTTGTCGCGCAGGGCGGCCCAGTAGGCGGGGTTGGGCTCGTAGCGCAGGCTGTCGGAGGTGACGGTGTAGTAGCGTGTCTCGTCGAGCGGGTTGCTGGCAGGTTGGTCGGGCTGCGGCAGCTGGCGCGTGATGTGGGTGTAGCGCATGGCGGCGTGCAGCTCGGTGATGATTTGGTTGCCGAAGGCATCGAAGCGCATCTGGAAGTCGGCTTGCACGGGCAGCAGGAGGTCGTTTTTCAGTCGGCTGAAGCGCATGTCGATGGTGAACTCTTCGAGCGAGGAGCGTCCGCTCATGATGATGCGGTCGATGGTCCAGAGGCTGTCTACCACGAACAGTTCGCCGGCGAGCAGCTTTTGGCTCCACTTTCGGGGCGTGAAGCGGATGTGGTGGAGGGTTTGGCCGTCGGCTTCAGAGGTGCCTTCGAGGCTGAAGTTGTAGTAGCTGGTTGCCTCGGGTGCGAGCGGGGTGATGACCTCCTTGTCGTAGATGGTTGGGGCGTAGATGTTGAAGTTGATGAAGGCGAAGAGCTCTTGCAGGTGGTCGCTGGTTGAGAGCTGGCTGGTCTGGAAGGCGCGGATGCGGTTGAGGTAGTGGTTGGGAGCCTCGTAGCAGACCTGCGCGTCCAGTTCGAAGAGCTTGTCTTTGGGGTGCTTATCGACGGGTGTGAACCAGTGCATGCAGCCAAGCGTCTTGTTGCTGCGGGGAACGTGAAGGTAGCCCTTCACGTAGGTTTCGGCCTCGTATCGCTCAACGGCTTGCTGGTAGCGTGGGGCGAGGAGGATGACGTGGCGCATAAGGCTGTCGGCCAGCTCCTCGGCCGAGGGGTTGGGGGCGCACCATGCCAGGGCGGCGCAGAGGCTGCCGAGGAGTGAGAGGAGGATTCGCTGGCGGTTCATGGGCTGCGGGGGTTAGAGAGGTGGCAGTTTCAAGACGAAGCGGATGAGGGAGACGAACACGCGGCCGTAGCGGTCGAGCTTGATCTGCCCCACGCCGTGCACATCGCTGAAGGCATCGAGGCTGACGGGGCGCCGCTCCACCATGTCTTCCAGGCTGGCGTCGGTGAAGACCTGATAGGGGGGGATGCGGTCTTTCTCGGCCAACTGTTTGCGCAGCTGCTTGAGGGCGTCGAGCAGGGTGTCGTCGGGCGATGCGGTGCGTTTCGGTCGGATGGGCTTGGCCTTGAAGCGGGTTGGGGCGGTCTCCTCCGGCTCTTTGTAGAGCGCCAAGAGGGCCTTCTCCTGTCCGAAGAGCACGCGCTTGCCTAAGGGGGTGACGCGCAGCACCTGCCCGGCGGCGTAGTCCACCTCGACGTAGCCCAGCTGGATCATCTGGAAGAGGTATTCTTTCCACACCTTGTAGGGCAGGTCGTGGCCCACGCCGTAGGTCTTCAGCTGGTCGTAGCCCTTGGCTCGCAGCTCGGCCCGGGCCGATCCGCGCAGGATGTCGATCAGCATCTGCAGGCCGACGTGCTCGCCGGTGCGCACGATGCCGCTCAGGGCCTTCTGGATCAGGATGGTGCCGTCGAACCGCTCGGGGGGATTGTGGCAGACGTCGCAGTTGCCGCAATCGGTGGCCGACTCCTCGCCGAAGTAGCTCAGCAGGATGCGTCGGCGGCAGATGTCGCTCTCGCAATAACGCTGCATGCGGTTGAGCTTCTCGAGGTTCACGTCGGGCTGTCCGCTCTCTTCGGCGAATCGGCGCAGCACGATCAGGTCGCCCAACGAGTAGAACAGCAGCGTGTCGCTGGGCAGACCGTCGCGCCCGGCGCGCCCGATCTCCTGGTAGTAGTTCTCGATGCTTCCGGGCATGTTGAAATGGATCACCCATCGCACGTTGCTCTTGTCGATGCCCATGCCGAAGGCCACTGTGGCGCAGACCACGCTGACGCGGTCGTTGATGAAATCTTCCTGCGCCCGGGTGCGCTCGGCGGTGGGCAGCCCGGCATGGTAGGCGATGGCGGGGATGTGCATGCGGTAGGTCAGTTCTGAGGCCAGCTCGACGGTGTCGTCGCGCTTCATGCAGTAGATGATGCCGCTGGTGCCGGGGCGTTGGCGGATGAAGCGGGCGATGGTACTCATCTTCTCGCGCTTGTTCATCCCTCGGCGCACGGTGAGCGAGAGGTTGGGGCGGTCGAAGGAGCTGATGAAGATCTGTGGGTCGGTTAGTTTCAGCTGCTCAACGATGTCTTGTCGGGTGATCTTGTCGGCCGTGGCGGTGAGGGCTACGACGGGCACCTTCGGGAAACGCTCCTTCAGGATGGCGAGCTGGGTGTACTCGGGGCGGAAGTCGTGCCCCCAGTGGGAGACGCAGTGCGCCTCGTCGATGGCAATGAGCGAAAGGTCGAGGCGGGGCAGAAACCAGTTGATCTCGGCCATAAGCCGCTCGGGCGAGATGTAGAGCAGCTTCAGCTTGCCTCTCTCGGCCATGAGTTTCACACGCTGCTGCTCGGCCTCGGGCATGAGGCTGTTGAGTGCCGCCGCGGGGATGCCGTTGGCGATCAGCCCCTCCACTTGGTCTTTCATCAGGGCGATCAGTGGCGACACGACAAGGGCCGTTCCCTGAAGATAGATGGCCGGGAGCTGGAAGCATATGGATTTGCCTCCGCCTGTGGGCATTAACACAAGCGAATCTTTCCCGTCTACGATGCGGCGGATGATGTCCGCCTGCAACGGACGGAAGCTGGTGTAGCCGAAGAATTTCTTCAGCAGAAGTAGTAACTCGTCCATTTCGGCGCAAATGTAAACAAAAATCGCGGCTTACCCAAGATGCTTTTTGTACCTTTGCAGCTCTAATGAACTACGAAGTGGAAGAACTGTTACAACAACTCAATGAGAGCCAACGCGAGGCCGTGCGCTATTGCGAGGGGCCGCAACTGGTCGTGGCTGGAGCCGGCTCGGGCAAGACGCGTGTGCTGACCTATAAGATCGCCTATCTGCTGACGATGGGCTGGCAGCCTTACCATATCTTGGCGCTGACCTTCACCAACAAGGCAGCCAAGGAGATGAAGGATCGTATTGCCAAGCTGACCGATCCCGACACGGCCCGCCGGCTTTGGATGGGCACGTTCCACTCCATCTTCGCCCGCATCCTGCGCAAGGAGGCGGAGCATATCGGCTTCCCCTCGCAATTCACCATCTACGATGCGGCCGACTCGAAAAGCCTCGTCAAATCGATCGTGAAGGAGATGCAGCTCGACGAGAAGACTTACCGTATCGGTATGGTGCAGAGCCGGATATCCAACGCTAAGAACGCTTTGATCACCGCTCGTGAGTATGCCGAGGATCGGGATTTGGTCGAGGCGGATATGCAGAACCGTGTGCCGCTGATCAGGGAGATTTACCAGCGCTACGAGAGCCGCTGCCGACAGGCGGGAGCCATGGATTTCGACGACTTGCTGCTCTTTACCTACCTGCTTTTCCGCAATCATCCCGAGGTGCGCACGCGCTATCGCGACTTTTTCCGCTATGTGCTGGTCGACGAGTATCAAGACACCAACTATGCGCAGCACCAGATCGTGCAGCAGCTGTGCGAGGGCGAGGGACACCTCTGCGTGGTGGGCGACGATGCGCAGAGCATCTACTCCTTCCGTGGGGCGAATATCGACAATATGCTGTGCTTCAAGAACCTCTATCCCGGTTGCCGCATCTTTAAGCTGGAGCGCAACTACCGCTCGACGCAGAACATTGTCAATGCCGCCAACAGCCTGATCGACAAGAATACCGAGCAGATCCAAAAGAGGGTCTATTCCGAGCGGGAGGCAGGCAGCAAGGTGACTCTGATCTCGTCTTACTCCGACTATGAGGAGGGCTACGCCGTAGCGGCCCGTGTGGGCGAGATGCGCCGTTTGCAGGACTACGATTATGCTGACTTCGCCATCCTTTATCGCACCAATGCGCAGAGCCGTGTGCTCGAGGAGGCCTTGCGTAAGCGCGGCATCCCCTATAAGATATATGGCGGCCTCTCCTTCTACCAACGCAAGGAGGTGAAGGATGTAATCGCCTACGCCCGCTTGGTGGTCAATCCGCACGACGAGGAGGCCCTGAAGCGAGTGATCAACTACCCGACGCGCGGCATTGGCGACACAACGGTCGGGAAGCTGGCGCAAGCGGCTGTCGATCGGGGCGTTAGCTTCTGGTCGGTGTTGGAAGATCCGATCGGTTTGGGGCTGAACGTGAATGCGGGAACGGCCAAGAAGCTGGCGGCATTTCGCCTGCTGATCCAGTCTTTTAGCGAGCTGAACGAGACGCTTGCCGCCGACGAGCTGACGCAGCTGATCGTGAAGCAGAGTGGCATCTGGCAGGAGTTGATGAGCGATCAGTCGATCGAGGGAGCCAGCAAGCAAGAGAACCTGCAGGAGCTGATGAAGGGCATTGGCGAGTTTTGCGAGATGCGTCGTGAGGAGGGTGTCGAGCGTGTGCGGCTGCAAGACTTCTTGGCCGAGGTGGCGCTCCTGACCGACCAAGACAACGACAAGGAGGAGAATGCCGATAAGGTGACGCTGATGACGGTGCACGCCGCTAAGGGGCTGGAGTTCACGAACGTGTTCGTGGTGGGTATGGAGGAGGATCTCTTCCCTTCGGGCTTGTCGAAGGATAGTCCTCGGGGGGTGGAGGAGGAGCGTCGGCTCTTCTATGTGGCCATCACCCGTGCGGAGCAGAACTGCGTCTTGAGCTACGCGAAGAGCCGTTATCGCAACGGGCAGACGCAGATGTGCAGTCCGAGTCGCTTCTTGAAAGACATCGATCCCTGCTATTTGCAATTGCCCTCGAATGGCTATGCGGAGCGGTCGGAGATGAGGCGTGAGCAGCCTCGTCCGGCTGAGAGTAGTCCTAACCTTCGCTACTCTTCGGTCGCTCCACAGCGGCTGAAGCGTGTGGAAAAGGCGATGGAATCGGCCGTTTCGGCTGGACCGAGCGTAGCGGGAGCCTTCAGCCCGGGCGAACGGGTGCGCCACGACCGTTTTGGCGAGGGCTCCATCGTGGCGATCGAGGGCGAGGGCAGCAATCTGAAGGCAACGGTCGATTTCGACAACCTGGGCCGTAAGCAGCTGCTGCTGAAGTTTGCCAAGCTGTCGAAGCTTTGACGCACGGCCTGCCCTTGCTCGGTGAAAAACAACGGCTCGCTTGTGTGACTCATGAAAATGTTATACATTTGTACGTCAATTGAAAACGAATATTGTTAACAACGAAAAAACGAATGAACAAGATGATTGATTTCGACAAAATTCCTTCACCATGCTACGTGATCGAAGAAAGCCTGCTGCGCCGCAACCTGGCGTTGATTAAGCAGGTTAAAGAGGCGGCGTTGGTGAATATAATATTGGCATTCAAAGCCTTTGCCATGTGGAAAGTCTTCCCAATCGTTCGCGAATACATCCCTTACTCTACGGCCAGCTCGAAATTCGAGGCGCAATTGGCCTATGAGGAGATGGGAAGCAAGGCACACACCTATTCGCCCGCTTACACGGAGGAGAACTTTCCTTACATCTTGCGCTATAGCAGCCACGTGACGTTCAATTCGCTCTCTCAATTTGAGCGTTTCTATCCGATGGTGGTGGCCGACGGCAACAAGGTCTCATGCGGCTTGCGCATCAATCCCGAATTCTCCGACGTGGAGACCGACCTCTACAATCCTTGTGCGCCCGGTTCACGCATGGGCGTGGTGAGGAGCCTGTTGGGCGATCGACTGCCTGAGGGCATCGAGGGGTTGCATTTCCACACCCTTTGCGAATCCTCTTCTTACGATCTGGAGAAGACCTTGGCCGTGGTCGAGGAGCGTTTCGGGCAATTCCTGCCGCAGCTGAAGTGGCTCAACATGGGAGGTGGCCATCTGATGACGCGCGAGGGCTACGACGTGGATCACCTTGTCGGCCTGCTGAAGCAGTTCCACGCCAAGTATCCCAACCTGGAGCTGATTATGGAGCCGGGCAGCGCGTTCGGCTGGCAGACGGGCTTCTTGAAGACCACCGTGGTGGACATCGTCGAGAATCATGGCGTTAAGACGGCCATCATCGATGCCTCTTTCGCTTGCCACATGCCCGATTGCTTAGAGATGCCCTACAAGCCACGCATCCGCTACGCTACCGATCCGATCGAGGGCAAACCTACCTACCGCATTGGAGGAAACAGTTGCCTGAGTGGCGATTACATTGGCGATTGGTCGTTTGATAAGCCGCTGCGGATAGGCGACACGTTGATCTTTGAAGACATGTGCCACTACACGACGGTGAAGACGACGATGTTCAATGGCATACCGCATCCCGCCTTGGCGATGCTGAAGGCCGATGGCGAATTGCAAATGCTGCGCGAGTTCGGCTATGAGGATTATAAGAATAGAATGGATTAAAAAATTGAAAACAACGAATATATGGGTTTTTTTAGCTTTTTCACGAAAGAGAAGAAAGAGACGTTAGACAAGGGTCTTTCGAAGACCAAAGAGAGCGTTTTCACGAAAATCACCAAGGCTATTGCCGGCAAGAGCAAGGTGGACGATGATGTGCTCGACAACCTGGAGGAGGTGCTGATCACTTCCGACGTGGGCGTTGACACAACATTGAAGATCATAGAGCGCATCGAGAATCGCGTGGCTAAGGATAAGTATGTAACCACCTCGGAGCTCACCACTTTACTGCGCGACGAGATCGCCAGCCTCTTGACTGAGAATCATACGGAGGATCAGACTGAATTTGCGGTCCCCGACGAGAAGAAGCCGTATGTAATCATGGTCGTGGGCGTGAACGGCGTAGGCAAGACCACAACGATTGGCAAGCTGGCCTACCAGTTTAAGAAGGCGGGCAACAAGGTCTATCTGGGTGCGGCCGATACTTTCCGTGCGGCCGCTGTTGAGCAGTTGGTGATCTGGGGCGAACGAGTAGGAGTGCCTGTCGTGAAGCAGAGCATGGGTTCCGACCCCGCTTCGGTGGCTTTCGATACGTTGAGCTCGGCCAAGGCCAATGGTGCCGACGTGGTGATTATCGACACGGCGGGTCGTTTGCACAATAAGATCGGCTTGATGAATGAGCTGACGAAGATTAAGAATGTGATGAAGAAGGTGCTGCCTGATGCGCCTCATGAAATCTTGCTGGTGTTGGATGGCTCTACGGGTCAGAATGCTTTTGAGCAAGCGAAGCAGTTTACGGCCGCGACAGAGGTGAACGCCTTGGCGGTGACGAAGCTGGATGGCACGGCGAAGGGCGGCGTGGTGATTGGCATTTCCGATCATTTCAAGATTCCTGTGAAATATATTGGTTTGGGCGAGGGCATGGAAGACTTACAACTCTTCCGCCGTCGTGAGTTTGTGAACTCATTGTTTGGAGAATGAGAAAAAACAAGGTAGATATTATTACGCTGGGCTGCTCGAAGAACTTGGTGGATTCGGAGCAGCTAATGCGCCAGTTTGTGGCTAATGGCTACAAGGTGGAGCATGACCCACACAAGATCAATGGCGAGATTGTGGTGGTGAACACCTGTGGTTTCATAGGTGATGCCCAAGAGGAGTCTATACAGATGATCCTCGACTTGGGCGAGCAGAAGAAGCAAGGACGCATAGGCAAGCTGTTTGTGATGGGTTGCCTCTCTGAGCGCTTCATGAACGACCTCATCCCAGAGTTGCCCGAGGTGGATCGTTTTTATGGTAAGTTTAA
This sequence comes from uncultured Parabacteroides sp., assembly GCA_934718155.1. GTDB lineage: Bacteria > Bacteroidota > Bacteroidia > Bacteroidales > Tannerellaceae > Parabacteroides. The sequence continues at coordinate 45,497 of CAKUZF010000016.1, forward strand.
TTGGAAGGAGCTGATTGCCGACCTGGGCAAGGCTTACCATCAAGAGCTATCGACCGAGCGTGTGCTGACCACACCGAGCCATTACGCCTTCGTGAAGATTGGCGAGGGTTGCAACCGCACCTGCTCTTACTGTTCGATACCTATCATCACAGGAGCCTATAAGTCTCGTCCGATGGAGGAGATCGTTGCCGAGGTGAAGCATTTGGTTACGCTGGGCGTGAAGGAGTTTCAGTTTATCGCACAGGATTTGACCTACTATGGGTTGGATCTGTATAAGCGCACGGCATTGCCTGAGTTGGTGGAGCGGGTTTCCGACCTGCCTGGCGTGGAGTGGATTCGCCTACATTATGGTTATCCCTCGCATTTCCCTTTCGAGTTGCTTCCCGTGATGCGTGAGCGTGAGAATGTTTGCGATTATATGGACATCGCCTTGCAGCACATCAGCGATAAGATGCTGAAGCTGATGCGTAGGCCTATCACGAAAGCAGAGACGTATGAGCTGATTGCCCGTATGCGCGAAGAGGTGCCTGGCATCCACTTGCGTACGACCTTGATGGTTGGCCATCCGGGCGAGACCGATGAGGATGTGGCTGAGCTGATCGACTTCGTGAAGCGAGCTCGCTTTGAGCGTATGGGTGCGTTTGCTTATAGCCATGAGGAGGGCACTTACGCTTATCAGCATTACGAAGACATTATTCCGCAGGAGGAGAAGCAAGAGCGTCTGGACTATTTGATGCGCACGCAAGCGCGCATCTCGGCCGAGCTGAATGCGGCAAAGATGGGACAGACCTTCCGCACGATCATCGACCGGGAAGAGGAGGACTATTTTGTGGGACGCACACAGTATGATTCGCCCGAGGTGGATCCGGAGTTGCTGATCGAGAAGAACCAGCCGTTGGAGATCGGCCAGTTCTACAACGTTGAGGTGACTGACGCGGCTGAATATGATTTATATGGAAAAGTAAAATAAGCGCATAGAAGGAGGAGGCATGAATAGCAAGGAATTGACAGCCGCTTTGGCCGAGCGAATGGGTTATACCGCAAAGGAGACCGCCGATATGTTGGCCGCCTTGGGTTCGCTAATCGCCAACCGCCTCACGGAGAACGACACAGTCCATTTGCAGGGATTGGGCCAGTTTGAGGTGAGGAAGAAGGAGGAGCGTGTCTCTGTCAATCCGACAAATGGTAAACGCTATTTAGTCCCCCCTAAAATGACTCCTGTTTTCAAGCCGGGTTCTACGCTGAAAAATCGTCTCAAAACGCTGGATGCCCATGAATAGCCGATTGAACATACAGGATTTGGCCGATTTGTTGGCCGAGCGTTGCCGTCGCACGCCCGAGGAGGCCGAGCGTTTCTTGCGCCTTTTGGTGGAGCTGATTACGGAGGGTGTCTTTCAAGATCAGCAGGTGAAGGTCAAAGGGCTGGGAACCTTTAAACTGATTGGGATAGAGCCTCGAGAGAGTGTGGAAGTCAATACGGGAGAGCGCATTTTGATCAAGGCGCACTATAAGTTCTCGTTCCTACCCGATAAAGAGCTGCGAGAGGAGGTGAATAAACCCTTCTCGGCATTCGAGACAACCGAGATCGTTCGTCCAGACGCGTTCAAGGATATGATCGAGGAGATGGCTTCGACCGCTTCCGGCTCGATCGATGCGGAGGAGGCAGAGGCCTCGGAGGAGGAGATTCTTCCGGAAGTGGTGGTTTTACCGCCGGCTGAAGAGCCTGTGCAAACCGAGAGCGAAGAATTTGCTGCCGAGTCTGTCCGGCCAACCTCGGATGAGACTGAGCTGGCGAAGAGTGTTGAACTGCCTCTGTCGTCTGAAGCCGAGCCAGTCGGGGAACAGCATCATGTTGAGTTCAGAGGACCGATCGGCCCTCCCGTGGCCGCTCCTGCGAAACATAAAGTTTGGCATTTCGTGGCGATGGGACTAGTCTTGGTTGCGGTGGCTGTTGGTGCTTATTATATAGGTAAGACGCAAGCTTTCCGACAACTGCAAGAGCCCGAACGCCCCAGTTTGGCGTCAATCGCCGAGCAAGACAGCCTGTTTGAGTTGGGTTCGGATAGCATAGAGATGGCCGCAGAGGCTGCGCCAGTTGATACGCTGCCCATGACATCCGCTCCGTTGGCGAAGGTTACCATACAGAAGGGCGACAGACTGACTTCCTATGCGAACCGGTATTACGGGCATAAACTCTTTTGGGTTTATATTTATCAGCACAACAGGCAATTGATTGCCGATCCGAACAATGTGCCTATCGGTACGGAACTTGAGATACCAGCCCCCGAGCTTTATGATATTGATGCGAAAAGCAGGCGCTCTTTGGAGGCCGCTGCGGCTTTGCAGACAGAGATTCTTACGACACAGAAGTAGGAGGACTTAAGAATGGGTTAGTATTATTTAATATTTAAATTATCCTAAAAGCGAGATTGGCATTTTGTTCATGCCTATTTTTGTGCGGCCTAAAAGAGGACGCAGTGTAGATTAAGAAAATAAAAACGTAATAATAAATAGAGAAAAGATCTTATGAGTCAGACAATAGACATTCGTGAGTTGAATGAGCGAATTGAAAGCAAAAGCTCGTTTGTGAACATGATTACGATGGGAATGGACAAGGTGATTGTCGGTCAGAAGCATTTGGTGGAATCCTTGTTGATCGGCCTGCTCTCAGATGGACACATCTTGTTGGAGGGTGTTCCCGGTTTGGCGAAGACATTAGCCATTAAAACATTGTCATCTTTGATTGACGCAAAATATAGCCGTATCCAGTTTACGCCGGATTTGTTGCCGGCCGATGTGATTGGTACGATGATTTACAGCCAGAAGAACGAGGAGTTTCAGGTGAAGCAGGGTCCGATTTTCGCAAACTTTGTGTTGGCGGATGAGATCAACCGTGCTCCGGCCAAGGTGCAGAGTGCTTTGCTCGAGGCCATGCAGGAGCGACAGGTGACCATCAGCGAGAAGACCTATCAGTTGCCGAAGCCTTTCTTGGTAATGGCTACGCAGAACCCGATCGAGCAAGAGGGAACTTATCCGTTGCCCGAGGCGCAAGTAGACCGTTTCATGTTGAAGGTGATCATTAATTATCCGAAGAAAGAGGAGGAGAAATTGATTATTCGCCAGAACATCTCGGGCGACCGTCCGGAAATTAAGCCGATCCTCACGAAGGAGGAGATCATCAATGCCCGTAATGTCGTGCGTGAGGTTTACCTCGACGAGAAGATCGAGCGTTACATCGTTGACATTGTCTTTGCAACCCGTTTCCCGTCTGAGGCGGGCTTGCCTCAATTAGCTAACATGATTTCATTCGGTGCTTCGCCTCGTGCCTCTATCAACTTGGCCTTGGCGGCACGTGCGTATGCCTTCATCAAGCGTCGTGGTTATGTAATCCCCGAGGATATCCGTGCGGTTTGCCACGATGTGATGCGCCATCGTATCGGTTTAAGCTACGAGGCGGAAGCCAATAACCTGACGGCCGAGGAGGTGATCAGTGAGATTTTGAACAAAGTAGAGGTTCCTTAATCTGAACGATGGAGACCAGTGAGTTATTAAAGAAGGTTCGCCAGATAGAGATCAAGACACGTGGTCTCTCTCGCAACATCTTCGCTGGACAATACCACTCAGCTTTCAAGGGGCGTGGTATGGCCTTCAGCGAGGTGCGTGAGTATCAGTATGGCGACGACATCCGCGACATCGATTGGAATGTGACGGCTCGTTATGTGCGTCCCTACGTGAAGGTGTTCGAGGAGGAACGCGAGCTGACAGTGATGCTCTTGGTGGATGTCTCCGGTAGTAGGGAGTTCGGTTCGGTCAGTGTGATGAAGAAGGAGGTGATGACGGAGATCGCCGCCACATTGGCGTTTTCGGCCATTCAAAACAACGATAAGATCGGTGTGATTTTCTTTTCCGACAAGATTGAAAAGTTCATCCCGCCTCAGAAGGGCAAGAAACATATTCTTTACATCATCCGAGAACTGATTGATTTTAGGCCCGAGGAAAAGCGTACGGATATCAGCCAGGTGTTGAAGTACCTGACCAATGCGATCAAGAAACGTTGTACAGCCTTTTTGATTTCCGATTTTATCGATAAGGGTGGATTTAAAGATGCCTTGACCGTGGCCAATCGAAAGCACGACTTAGTAGCCATTCAGGTGTACGACAAGCGTGAGACGGAGTTGCCTTCGGTTGGTTTGATGAAGATTAAGGATGCGGAGACTGGTACGGAGCGATGGATTGATAGTGGCTCGGCTCGTGTGCGCGAGGCCTATAAGACATGGTGGGAGAATCGACAGGCGGCCATGAGCGATACGTTCAAGAAGTGTCGTGTGGATGCGGTCTCTATCCGTACGGAAGATGATTATGTGAAAGCGTTGATTGCGCTTTTTGATAAACGGAATTGAAAGGCAAGTACATGAAATTAATAAAGAACATTGTTTGGTCGTTCATCGGTCTGCTTTTCCTTCTTGGAGGGAACGCCATGGCGCAACAACGCCCTTTGATTGATGTGTCGATCGATTCGGCAGCCATCTTGATTGGTGAGCAAACCGTGTTGCATCTGACTGTGACAGCCGACCAAGATCGTCCTGTGCAGGTGATCATTCCGAATGACACCCTGATGGCGGGCGTGGAGCTTTTGAATCTTTCAAAAGCAGACTCAACGCAGATTGAGAACAACCGACTCGTGATTAAGCAGGATCTGCTGATCACCTCGTTCGACTCGGCGCTCTATCTGTTACCTCCCTTGAAAGTGATCGATGGAGTGGATACGGTTTACTCCAACCAGGTGGCCTTAAAGGTCTCTACCTTGCCAGTCAATGCGGAGAATCCTGAGGAGTACTTTGATATCAAGCAGGTATGGAAGCCGCCTTTTGTGTGGGCCGATTACCTTCCTATTCTCTTAGGCATACTGCTGATCTTGCTGTTGGCGGCTGCGGCTTGGTATGGCTGGAAGCGATGGAAGGAGCAGAAATCGTTGATACCCTTCAAGAAAGAGGAGCCTAAGCTGCCACCCCATGAGCAGGCTATCAAGGAACTTGATGCCATTAGGGAACAGAAGCTTTGGCAACAGGGCTTGAGTAAAGCTTATTATACGCAGATCACAGAAACGCTTCGTCGTTATATCGACGGTCGTTTTGGCATCAATGCGATGGAGATGACTTCGGGCGAGATTCTGGATTTGATCCGACAGAACGACGAGGCGAAACCCTTGTATGAGAATTTGCGGCAAATCCTCTCATTGGCCGACTTCGTGAAGTTTGCCAAGATGAATCCGCTGCCCGACGAGAATGATTTGAGCTTGGCGAATGCCTATCGTTTCGTGGAGCAAACAAAGCCCGTGGAAGAGGAGGCGAAGCCTGCCGAAGAGTCAACCGAATTAAAACAAGAATAAAAAGATGGTTTTTGCGAATCCGAATTACTTATATTTATTGCTGTTGCTCATCCCGATGGTGGGATGGTACATTTACAAGCTGAGCAAAAACCAAGCCAGTTTGCAGGTCTCCTCAACGGAGGCATTCGATGCGCCAAAGGCCACGTCGTGGGTTGTTTACCTACGCCATTTGCCTTTTGTTTTGCGCGTTATGGCAGTGGCGGTGCTCATCGTGATTTTGGCCCGTCCGCAATCCACTGATAGCTGGTCGAGCTCATCTACCGAGGGTATCGACATCATGCTTTCGATGGATATCTCGGGCAGTATGCTGGCGCAAGATTTGAAGCCGAATCGATTAGAGGCGGCCAAAGATGTGGCGGCTTCCTTTATTAACGGACGGCCGAACGATAACATCGGTCTTGTGGTCTTTTCGGCTGAGAGTTTCACCCAGTGCCCGTTGACGACGGATCATACAGTGTTGCTCAACCTGTTTAAGGACATTCAGAGCGGCATGATTCAAGATGGAACGGCTATAGGCTTGGGTTTGGCCAACGCCGTGAGTCGCATCAAAGACAGTCAAGCCAAGTCGAAGGTGATAATTCTCTTGACTGATGGCTCGAATAACGCAGGTGAGATAGCGCCTGTTACGGCAGCTGAAATCGCCAAGACTTTTGGTGTGCGTGTTTATACGATCGGAGTCGGAACGCAAGGCTTGGCTCCTTATCCTTTCCAGACCGCATTTGGCGTGCAATACCAAAACATTCCAGTCGAGATCGACGAGGCGACTTTAAAGCAGATCGCCTCGATTACGGGTGGACAGTATTTCCGTGCTACGGATAATGCCAGCCTGAAGGAAATCTACTCCGAGATTGATCAAATGGAGAAAACGAAGATCAGTGTGCAGGAATTCAGTAAGAAACAGGAAGAATACAAGAACTGGGCCTTGCTGCTATTCGCCTTGCTGCTGATGGAGATAGTGTTAAGGAATACATTGTTGAGAAATATACCATAAAGAAGAAAGCTTATGTTTCGATTTGCACATCCGGACTTTTTATATTTGCTTTTCTTGGTACCCGCATTGGTCGTGTTCTTTTTTTACGTTTGCTTGGCCAAGCGCAGAGCGATCAAACGTTATGGTAATCCCGCATTGTTGGCTCAGTTGATGCCCGAGGTGTCTCCGGCTCGCCAACATCTGAAGTTTTGGCTGTTGTCCGGTGCCATTACGATGGTGATTTTTATCATGGCAGGACCCCAGTTTGGCACCAAATTAGAAACCGTGAAACGACAAGGTGTGGAAATCATGGTCTGCTTAGACGTTTCCAACTCCATGTTGGCTGAAGATGTCTCACCGAATCGTTTAGACAAGGCGAAGCAGATGCTCTCGCGTTTGACTGATGGTTTCACCAACGACAAGGTGGGCTTAATCGTCTTTGCTGGAGATGCGTTCACGCAGTTGCCCATCACCTCGGATTATATATCGGCGAAGATGTTTCTTTCGTCTATCAATCCCTCGATGATCGCTACCCAGGGCACAGCGATTGGTGCGGCTATCAATTTGGCCGCCCGTTCATTTACGCCTAATGAGAGTAGCGACAAGGCTATCGTCTTGATCACCGATGGCGAGAACCACGAAGATGATGCCGTAGGGGCGGCTAAGGCCGCAGCGGAGAAGGGTATCCATGTGAACATCGTCGGTATGGGCGATCCGAAAGGCGCACCGATTCCCATTGCGGGCAGCAATAATTATATGAAAGATAGCGAGGGCAACGTGGTGATTACGAAACTCAACGAGGAAATGGCGCAGGGTATTGCCGCTGCGGGCAATGGCATGTATGTGCGAGCCGACAATACCAATTCCGCATTGAAGGCTTTGCAGCAGGAGATTGAGAAGATGAACAAGACCGAACTCGATAGCAAGGTCTATTCAGAGTATGACGAGCAGTTCCAAGTGTTCGCATGGATCGCCCTGTTCTTGCTCTTGGTGGAGTTTGTCACGCTCGATCGCAAGAATCGTGTGTTTAAAAAGGTAAAGCTCTTCTCGGTGGTGTTGCTGTTCCTTTTGATGGGAGGACAGCAAGCCATGGCGCAGAAAGCGGAACGTCAGCATGTGCGAGAGGGTAACAAACTCTATGAGAATGAGAAATACACGGAGTCGGAAATTGAATACCGCAAGAGTTTGGAGGTTAATCCTCGCTCGATGGAAGGAACCTTCAACTTGGGAAATGCGCTTTACAAGCAGGGTAAGTTCCCCGAGGCGGCAGAGCAGTATCAATTGCTGATGGGCCAAGGCGAGCGGATGGTAGAGACACCGGAAGGCAAGGATCGCTTGTCGGGCGTGTATCACAACCTGGGAAACATTTTCATGAACGGCAAAGATTATGGCAAGGCTGTTGAGTCTTATAAGCAGTCTCTTCGCCTCAATCCGCATGATGATGAGACCCGCTACAACTTGGCTTTGGCGCAGAAGTTGTTGAGCGATCAACAGAATCAAGATCAGAGCGAGGATCAGCAAAACGACGATAAGCAGGAGAACAAGGATCAGAAAGACGATCAACAGCAGCAGCAACAACAGCAGCCGCAAGACGATCAGAAGCAAAACAAAACACAGCAAGAACAGCAACCCAATGAGCAGATGAGCAAAGACAATGCGCAGCAGATGCTCGATGCCTTCTTGCAGGATGAGAAAGAGACACAAGAGAAGGTGAAGAAGGCGCAGATGCAACAGCAGCAACGCCGTAAGACCGATAAGGAGTGGTAAGAATTATGCAAATAACAAAGAAGAATATGAGAGATAACATGAGGAAATGGATCGGTCTCTTCTGCCTGATGCTGGTCGTGAGCTGGGGTGCGAAGGCGGCCGATGTCACCTTCAAGGCCTCTGCGCCAGAAGCGGTCGTAGTCGGCGAGCAATTTCGCCTCTCTTTTACCGTCAATGCCGAGGGTAAAGATTTGAGGGTGCAAGAGATGCCCGATTTCGATGTGTTGATGGGGCCATCGCAGTCTACCTCTTACAGCAGCAGTTGGGTGAATGGAAAAAGCACGAGCGAGACTTCAGTCACGTTCACCTATGTCCTGATGGCTAAGAAGGAGGGAACTTTTAACATCGCTCCTGCAACAATTAAGGTGAATGGTGCGAACTATACCTCCAATGGGTTGGTGATCAAAGCTCTACCAGCCGACAAGGCGGGTAAGGAGGAGGCCAACCAGACGGCTGCAAGTGGAACGGTGTCAAACGATAGACTGTTTGTGACGATGGACGTGTCGAAGCGTAGCGTTTATGAACAGGAGGGCATTTTGGTCACTTTCAAGGTCTATTCGTTGGAGAACTTTTCCATTACGGGATTGAAATATCCCGAGTTTGAGGGCTTCTTGGTGCAGGAGGTTGAACTTCCGCAAGAGAAACAACTGACGCTCGAAAACTATAAAGGTCGTAACTATCAGTCGGCTGTAATGCGTCAGGTGATACTTTACCCACAGCGAGCAGGTAAGATTACGATCGGTAGTGGTAAATACGATGCGGTGGTGCGCGTGCGAATGCAGCAGCAGCGTGGCGGAAGCATCTTTGATAGCTTCTTCGACTCTTATCGCGACGTAAACAAAACGTTGACCTCCGCTCCTGTGACGATTGATGTGAAACAGCTGCCTTCTGGCAAACCTGCTTCCTATGCCAGTGCGGTGGGCAACTTCACGATGGATGCTGAGATTAGCACTGATCGAGTCAAGACCGACGAAGCCGTGACCGTGAAGCTGAAGATCTCGGGTAACGGCAATGTAAAGTTGGTCAAGAATCCAGAGGTGATCTTCCCCAACGATTTTGACGTCTATGATCCGAAGGTTGAGAACGACATTAAGACCACTACGGCAGGTGTGTCGGGCACAAAGACAATCGAATATATGGCTATCCCTCGTTATGCGGGCGATTTTGAGATTCCGCAAATCGCTTTCTCTTATTTCGACATCAAGGCGGGTGCCTATAAAACCCTTACGGCAGGCCCTTACAAGCTGCACGTAGAGCAAGGGGCTGGTGGCAGCGCGGCCGCTCCAGTGGTTTCTAACTTTAGCAACAAGGAGAGCGTGAAATACTTAGGTCAAGATGTCCGTTACTTGAAGACCAAGGGCTTCTCGTTCATCGAGAAGGGCAAAGGCTTGTTCTATGGGTCGCTTGCCTACTGGATGTGTTACTTAATTCCGGCTTTGCTGTTCGCTATATTCTTCGTGCTCTACCGTAAGCAAGTGAAGGAAAATTCCGACCTGGCCCGTGTGCGTACGAAGAAGGCCAATAAGATGGCTGTTAAACGTCTGAGAAACGCAGGCAATCTGCTGAGAGAGAATCAGCATGAGGCTTTCTATGAAGAGGTGCTTCGTGCTTTGTGGGGCTACTTAAGCGATAAACTGAGCATTCCGCAGGCAGAGCTGACCAAAGATAACGTAGAGTCGGAATTGGCTAAGTATGGAGTGGATGAGGTTTTGACGAAGGAGATTATGGATATCTTGAATACTTGCGAGTTCGCTCGTTATGCCTCTTCTCAAACCTCCGACACGATGGACAAGCTCTACGACCAGGCTGTAGATGTGATTGGTAAAATGGAGAATACAATTAAAAAAAGATAAGAATGAGAACAACACGATATGTCAGCAAACTGTTTTTGATGGTTTGTATGTTTAGCCTTGCGCTGGTCGCTATGGCGCAGGAGGCCGCCTTGAAGGAGGCTGAGGCTGCCTATACGACTGAGGATTATGCCAAGGCGATCGAGCTCTATGAAGGTGTGTTGCAGAGCCACGGCGAGTCGGCTGCTGTCTATTACAACTTAGGAAATGCCTATTATAAGGCAGGCAAGTTGGCTCCGGCTATCTTGAATTATGAGCGTTGCTTGTTGCTCAATCCGGGCGATGGCGATGCGCGCTTCAACTTGGGGTTAGCTCGCCAGAAGACCATCGATAAGATTGAACCCGTAGGCGAGTTCTTCCTTTCAAAATGGGCGAAAGGCATGGCCGACTGGAGTTCTGCGGATGGTTGGGCGAAGGCAGGCATTGCCTGTTTCTTGCTTTTCATAGGTTGCTTGGTGCTCTTTTTCTTTGCCCGTTGGATCCACTTGAAGAAGATAGGTTTCTATGCGGGTCTCTGCTGTTTAGTCATGGTGGTTGTTTGCAATCTTTTCGCCAATTATCAGAAGGGAGAGTGGGAAAACCGCACGCATGCGATTGTGTTTGCAGCCACCGTAACCGCCAAAAGTTCTCCCGATGCGAGTGGTAACGATCTCTTTGTGCTTCATGAAGGAACAACTGTGTCAATCAAGAGCACCTTAGGTGCTTGGAGCGAGATCGAGTTGGAGGATGGCAACGTAGGTTGGTTGCCCAGTAAAGACATCGAAAAGATTTAAATCTTTTTTTATGTTAGAGCAATGGCTGGTATGGGAACGTGATGCGTTCTTCTTGCTTAACGGCAGTGATTCTTCTTTCTTCGACCACTTCATGTGGCTGTATTCTGGGAAAGTGGTTTGGCTGCCGCTGGCCTTGTTCCTGCTTGTTGTTTTGGTCTATAAACGAGGATGGCGAGAGGCTTTTTGGCTGGTGCTAATGATTGCCTTGACTATCACCTTGTGCGACCAGTTCGCCTCCCATGTTTGTAAACCCATTTTTACCCGTTTCCGTCCTACTCATCACCCCGATTTCATGGATCAGGTGAAGGTGGTCTTTGGCTATCGAGGGGGTAAGTATGGCTTCATTTCCAGCCATGCCGCAAACTCCTTTGGTTTTGCCATGTTGCTTGCGCTCATCTTTCGCAACAGATGGCTGACTGGCAGTCTGTTCCTTTGGGCTACCTTGAATGCCTATTCGCGCATTTATTTAGGCGTGCATTTCATTACCGACATCATCCCCGGAGCTTTGTCTGGGCTCTTCTTTGGATGGGTAGTCTATCGTCTTTATCGTTTTGGTGTCGTGCGTTGGCATCTGCCAGAGGAGTCTGTTTGGCTTTCCACTCGCAAAGCCCATGTTATGGCCATGGCTATCGTAGGGGTCATCCTATTCCTGTTCGTTTTGGCCGATCCGCTTGTATCTGTCTTGAAATAAGTTGTTTGAACGAGAATATGCTGCATAGCATATGTCGTGTTATCCGTTTTTAAGAAAATACAGTTGTTTGTTTGCGCTAAAATGCCTAAGTTAGTGGCGTGAACCTACAAGCCTTTGTGGGTTCGCAGATTCATTCATCTCTAAATCTGAAGGGTATGGAAGACAACTTAGTTACTTTAGCGATTCACACCTATGAGAAGGCGGTGATTCTTAAATCTATTCTTGAGTCAGAGGGAATAGAGGTTTACATCCATAATGTAAATTTGATTCAGCCAGTAGTTTCGGCCGGCGTGCGTGTTCGAATAAAGGAAAGCGATTTGCCTCATGCCTTGCGTGTAATCGAGGATAACGCTTGGAAGGAGCACCCCGATCCAGAGCCAGTGTCTCATGAGCATCCCAAGAAGGTGTTGATCCCAGTCGATTTCTCCGACTATTCCAAGGAGGCTTGCCGCTGGGGTATCTACTATGCGCATCAGATTGGTGCGGAGGTGATGCTTCTTCATGCCTATTACAATCCCTACTTCCCATCGGCCATGCCTTTAGGCGAGACCTTGGCTTATCAGATCAACAAGGAGGACTCTATGGCGCAGCTGCAGGCGCAGGTCAACCAAGACTTGGCTGCGTTCTGCCATGAGTTGGATCAGGAGATGGAGGAGGGTGGACTGCCCAAGGTAGACTATCAGACAACGCTCCGAGAAGGACTGCCCGAGGAGGAGATCCTGACCTTCAGCGAGGAGTATCGTCCCTCGTTGATCGTGATGGGCACTCGTGGCAAGAACCAAAAGGAGTTGGATTTGATTGGCAGTGTCACCGCCGAAGTGATTGAGGCGAGCCATGCGCCCGTATGGGCTATTCCCGATGGCGTGCCGTTCTTGGATCCGATCAGCCTGCGGAACGTCGCTTTCGCCACTTCATTCAATCAGCGCGACCTGGTGGCCTTCGATCGGTTTATGGAGGTCATGAAGCCCTATCCGGTGAATGTACACCTGTTCAATATCTCAACGAGCCGCAATGAGTGGAACGAGATTCGGTTGAGTGGCGTGAAGGAATACTTCAAGAAGATTTATCCCAATGTGCAAATCTCCTATACGGTTTTGGCAGATGGCGACCTGTTGGCGGCCATCGAGAAGTTTGTGAGCGATCAGCATATCGACATGATTGCGTTAGCCAATCCTCGTCGTTCGTTGCTGGCCCGTTTGTTCAGCCCTTCAAAGGCACGCCGCATGTTGTTCCATGCAGCTCAGCCCATCCTGGTGATCGGCGGGTAAGTGTTTTATTTGGCCATTATAGTTTGGTGGGCGCAGTCGTTGCGCCCACCTTTTTGTTCGCCTAGCACGAACGTGTTCTAACCCGTTTTCGCATAGCCCGCATCTCCGCCGACCCTTTTCGCATCGACACCAAGCAATCTCTTGTGCATCCTCAGGCTGTGCTTCAAACGAGTCCTTGCCTCTCACAATTCCACGTGCCTCCTTCAGTATCTTGCCGAGCAGATCGAGCAGCCTACGGGTCATCTTCCTTGTCTGGCTTTTGCTGCGCCTGCGCTGCTTCCTGTATGTCGGAAATGAATACGTCTGCGTTGGCCTACGAAGTCGTTATCGTTGGCTGATGAAGTCGTTATCGTTGGGCGATGAAGTCGTTATCATTTTCTGGTTGGGATAAAGGGCGCTCATCAGTACCACATAAGTGTTACTGCGGTTTCAGTCAACTGAAACTCCAGTACCACCCGTATGAAACTCCAGTACCAGTTAAGTGGTACTAAAAGCGGTACTGAGAAAGGATATACACTTTTCTATTTATCCACAAGTGGGATTGAGATATACGTGGAAATATCAATCATGCATTTCGACGCGGCTTGTTTTTCTTATTTTAAATCTTTAAATTGATGTATTTATTAACGGACGATGTTATAACGTTAAACGAACGCACCTGTTGCCGCTTCGGCTAAATGTTCTATCTTTGCGCAGTAAACAACACGATCATAAGTATGCGCAATTGGATGGAAAACGGCCTTGTCTGCATGTGGATCAGCCTGCTGGTCGGCCTGCTGTCGTGTGCGGAGCGGCCAGCTTTGGATTTAAGACCTTAAACACCATTTTGTTCAAATTTTGTTCACGAATCATTACTCCTCAAAACTCCGATCCTATACTTTTCACGGCAGAACACGGCAAATCTGGTTCGTAACCAAAAATCTTACGTTGCTCATTAGTAACTCACTATAAATCAGAGTCTTAAAATTCAATTCGTAACCTTCCTTATTCTTCCGAACTTCAACATTCCCCATTTGGGGTATAGGTTACGGATAGGTAACGTTCCTCTGTCTCATCTTGTCGTATTCCCGTCTTC
>CAKUZF010000017.1 GCA_934718155.1 uncultured Parabacteroides sp.
CGTTTAGGCTGGGCTCTTCGCCGATGTTGCTGCTGGGGACGATCCTTGCGGCGGGCGTTACGGGTGCCTTCGCTGGCATCCTTCCGGGTATCTACAGCACCTCTTTGCAGCCTGCCCTCGCTTTGAAAGGAAGCTTCGGACTCTCGAAGTCGGGGCGCCTGATGCGCACCACGCTGGTGTATGTACAGCTGGTCATCTCTTTCATCTTGCTGATCTATGTGTTCTCGATCGAGCGACAGAGCAACTATATGAAAGATTACCCCTGCGGCTACGACAAGGAACACTTAGCCGTGGTCAACATCGGCAATAAAAACTACGCCAAGCAGCACAACTGGCTGCGCGAGAGCCTGCGTGCCATCCCTGGCGTCGAGGATGTTGCTTTCGCCTCGGAGTTTATCGGCAGCTCCGACACCTATAATACCAGCTCTTTCGACTTCGGACAGGGCGAGACGATGTTGAGCATGATCTCCTGCACTCCCAACTTCCCGGCACTCATCGGGCTGGAGGTTGTTGAGGGAGATGGCTTCACCGATTCGAGCGATGATGTGAATCTGCTGACTAAGAACCTCAAAGGTGTGGGAGCGGAGTTAGGCAACTACGACAAAGGCCTCCATGTGGGAGGATTCGTCAACACCGTCAACATCACCTCGCTGAGAAAGGCCGAGTCGTATGTTAGCTTCAGGGCGGTCAAAGAAGACGAAGAGTATCTGCCCTGCGTCTATATCAAGTTTGCCGACCACGCCGATCGCGCAGCCATTACTTTGGACATTCGCAAAGTGCTCAAGGAGATGGATGCGGTGCAGACCTACGACGTGTTCAGCTACGACGACCTGCCGGGTGTGCTCTACAGCGGCGAGGAGCGGCTGCGAAAGGAGATCTGGATCTTCTCGATGCTGGCTATCCTGCTGTCGCTCGTGGGCATCTGGGGACAGACGCTGATGGACGTGAAATACAGACGGAAAGAGATCTCCGTGAAGCGCGTGCTGGGCGCATCCCAAAGCCAGGTGATTGCCGAGGGTATGCGGCATTATGCGGCGATGGTTGGAATCTGCTTCGTGGTGGCCTCGCCGTTCGCCTATCTGGCCACACAGCGCTACCTGAGCCAGTTCGCTCGTCAGGCCGGCATCTCACCCCTCGCCTTCCTCATCAGTCTGCTGATCGTGCTCGCTCTTTCCATGGCGATCGTGGTGTTCCACTACAGCGTCTGCCTGCGCACCAACCCGGCGGATGTGCTGAAACACGAATAATTTTCATGTGTCATCAAAACTCGTTACTTTTGTAGGCATAATGAGATCGGTCTATAGAGCGACAACGAGTGAGAGGTAAACAATATGAAGAAAGGAAAGATACTTGTAGTAGATGACAATCAAGGCATACGCAAGGCGCTGAAATTGCTCTTGACACCTTACTTTTCGGAGGTGGAGATCATCGCGTCTCCCCACACGTTAGTGGTGACCATGGAGCGTTTCAGGCCCAACGTAGTGCTGCTCGACATGAACTTCTACACCGACATCAACACGGGCAACGAGGGACTCTACTGGACCAGCGAACTGAAGAAGATGTATCCCGACGTGCAGATCGTGCTCTTCACGGCCTATGCCGACATCGCATTGGCCGTTGAGGGGATGAAGCGGGGCGCCTTCGACTTCATCGTGAAGCCTTGGGACAACGAGAAGCTCATCGCCACCTTGAAGGCGGCCTACGAGGCGACTCCCAAGGCGACGAAAAGCCCCGAGAAGCCCAGCGAGGAGACGATGTATTGGGGCAATAGCCCGGCGATGGCTGCCATACGCCACAGCGTGGAGAAGATCGCGCCTACCGATGCGACCGTGTTGATCACGGGCGAGAACGGCACGGGTAAGGACGTGCTGGCTCGCGAGATCCATGCGGCCAGTGGCCGCAGGCATCGGCCCATGGTTTGCGTAGACGCGGGGGCCATCACCGAGACCCTGTTCGAGAGCGAACTGTTTGGCCATGTAAAAGGGGCCTTCACCGATGCGCACACCGATCATGTCGGCAAGTTTGAGCAAGCCAACGGGGGCACGCTCTTCTTGGATGAGATTGGCAACATCCCCCTTCATTTGCAGGCCAAGCTGCTGCGTGTGCTCCAGAACCGAACCGTCACCCGGGTGGGCTCGGAGAAGCAGATTGCGGTTGATATCCGTTTGATTTGTGCCACCAATATGGACTTGCTGAAGATGGTGCGCGAGGGACGCTTTCGCGAAGACCTGTTCTATCGCATCAACACCGTGCAGATGCACCTGCCCGCTCTTCGCGATAGAGCCGACGACATCTTGCCCTTGGCCGAACGCTTCTTGGCGAAGTTCGCCCAAAAGTATCGGCGCGGCGTAGAGTCGATAGCGGCCGATGCGGCTCAGCGACTCAAGGCGCACACCTGGAGCGGAAATATACGAGAGCTGCAGAACGTGATCGAGAAGGCGGTGATCCTGTCTGAAGGGAGGGTGCTGAAGCTGAGCGATCTCTCTTTGGAGGAGCCCACGAAGCAGGCTCCCGCCGCCAGCCAGACCCTGGAGGAGGCGGAAGAGCAGACCATACGCGGCACGATGGCCCGATGCGGAGGCAACCTGAGCCTCGTGGCCAAAGAGCTTGGCATAAGTCGCCCTACGCTTTATAGTAAACTGAAGAAATACGACATTTGATGGAGCGCTGGGCAGTCATACTCATCTTGTGCGTGGCCGTTGTGATACTGATTATCCTGACGGCTCTCTATGTGCATGAAAGCGACCGAAGGAAGCTGGAGTATATGCTCGATGCGTTCGAAGACAACGAATACAACTTCCGGTTCAAAGACAACTCTCGCTTCAACAAGACGCTCAACCGCGTCAAGTGGCTGGTTGAACGCCGACGCCAGCAAGACGAGCAGGAGTCGTGGACAAAGCTGATCCGCGTATTGACCCACGAGATCATGAACACGGTGAGTCCGATTGCCTCCCTGAGCGAGGCCCTGAGCCATTATGCGAACGTCCCCGAGGCAGACAGAGAGATGGACATCAAGGCGGGGCTCGAAACCATCGCCTCCTCGTCGAAAGACCTCATCAGCTTCGTCGAGTCCTACCGGGAGCTGGCGGGAGTGGCTCGCCCCATCCCGAAGGCCTTGATGCTCGACCAGCTCGTCAACAAGGTGATCGAACTCACCCGGGAGCAATGCCTCGAAGAGGGTGTGCTGTGCACCTATTATCCGAAGACCGACGACATCCTGATCTATGCCGATGAGTCGCAGATCAGTCGCATCCTCATCAACCTGATCAAGAACGCCATTCAGGCCAAGGCCACTCACATCCACATCAGTGCGGAGATCGACTCCAACGAGCAGACGCTGATCCATGTCAGCAACGATGGCGTGCCTATCTCGCCTGAGAGCCAAGAGCAGATTTTCATCCCCTTCTTTACCACCAAGCAAGATGGTTCGGGCATCGGCCTGAGCCTCTCGCGCCAGATCATGCGTGCCCACAACGGCACGATCGACCTCACCCGAAGCGACGATCAGGGCACTGAGTTCACCCTGACCTTCAAATAAGTTAGGAGGGAGGAAGCGGGCTATTCCCTATTCCAGCCCGTAGCAGTAGATGTAGCGTTTGATGATGTCTTGCATCTCCTCTACCGCCTGCTTGCGGTAGGTCCCCTTCAGCGTATGGAAGCAGCCGATCATCTCGCTGCCTTCGTCTTCCAACGGAACAGCTACCAGGTCGGGGTAATTGTCTGTCGAGGTGCATGAGGCGAATGTCAGCATCTTGCTGCCACGTACCAAGCGCATCATCGTCGTGACGTTGTTCATCTCTACCCGCGTCTTGAGCTGTACGTCCTGCTTGTCGAGGATGCGGTCGAGCACGTTGCGGGTTTGCATGCCTTTCGCCGGCAAGACAAGTCCATACTGATCCAACTCACGGATCGAGACGCTCTTTCGTTCGGCCAAGGGATGGTCTCTTCGCACGATGACGCCCAGCCGATCATGGAAGAGGATCTCCGAGTCGATCTGGGGCATTTCGTAAGAGGGCTTATAGGAAAGCACATAATCCAGCTCATGCCGCTGGAGCATCAGCAGCAGCTCGCCCATGCACTTATAGACAATCTCGATTTTGATTTTCGGATACTGCTCGCAAAACTCTGCCACCACTTCGGTGTTGAGCATCGCGAACGAATGGGTTACGCCGATTGACAGTTTGCCACGACGCAAATTTGACAGGTCTAAGATGCGGGCCTTGCACTCCTCGATCTCGCTGATCACGCTATCCACATGGGCTAACAGCTCGCTTCCAGCCTCCGTTAGATACACTTCGTGGCTGTTGCGATCGAACAGCTTAACGCCAAGTTCTTCTTCTAATTGCTTGATTGTCTGTGTTAATGTGCTTTGGGTAATGTAGAGCTGCTTCGATGCCTCCGAGAAGTTGAGCGTCTCAGCGGCCTTTGCGAATATTTTCAGTTGTCTTACTTCCATCGTTACTTTATTTTCTGCACATGAATGGGGATGGTCACACCAAACACCATCAACATCACAATCGCCACACAAATCATGCCATTATAAGCGAAAAGGTAATAATCGTGTAAGAAATCGGCCTCCGCCTGGCTCTTGAAACACATCACCAAGGCCTCAACCGAGCGGTAGGCATACATGCCGGGGATCATGGGCAGCAGCGCCGGGAAGGCGAGCGACTCGGAGGGAAGATTCCAGTAGTGCGACAAGCGGGGAGCCAACAGCCCGATGATGAGTGCCGCCACGAATGCGGCGGGGATGATGGCGATTCCGGCGAAATGCATCAAGGCGTAACGGGTCGCGTGGCCGATGGCCGCAAGCAGGGCGCAGCCTTTGAACGCGCGAAACGGCACATTGCTGATGCTGCCAAAGCCAATAGCGGCGACAGCGGCAAAGGCGCCGTCGAGCAGCAGATCTACACTGTATTCTATAAGGGTTTGCATCGTCTTTAAAAATATTGTACGTTCATTAATAAGATGCCCAGCGAGAGTCCTATGCCGATACAGGCGGTCAGCACGCAGGCCTGGATGAAGCGGCTGATGCAGCAGAGCAAGTGGCCGTAGATCAGGTCGCTGACCGAGTTGATATAGGGTATGCCGGGGATCAGATACAGCACGCTGGTGCCCAATGCCACGTCGGGCGTGGCGGTTGCCTGCGTCATGTAGCCCAGGCAGGCGATGATCGATGAGCAGGTGGCGGCAAGCAGCGTGAGGATACGTATATCCTTGATGCCCTTTCTGGGGAGCTGGTTCTTCAGCATAAACCCGCAGACGGTGGCCAGAAAGACAATGGCCATCGCTACGAAGTCGCCTTCGAACAGGCGGCAGAAAGAGGCATTGGCCAAGCCTGTCAGCAGCGTGACGAGATAGAGCGGATGGCGCACGGTCTCCATGATGGCCTGCAGGCGATCACACAGCTCCGATTGCGCCACGCGGGCATCGCGCACATCCCAGCTGAGCTGGCTAAGCCGCGTCACGCGGTTGTAGTCGATCGCTCCACCCACGATGGATTTGCTTACGGTTAGTTTGTCTCGCCCGTCGTTGCCGATCAGGGTTAGCAGCACGCTTCGGGGCAGGATGGTCATCTCCGTCGTGTAGCCGTACGTGTGCGCGATGCGTCGAACGGTTCGTTCGCAGCGCTCGGTTGAGCCGCCCGACTTGAGCATGGCGGCGGCATACGACGAGAGGAACTCACAGAAATCAGCCAATGTCTTCATACGCCTTTATTGCTCTACGGAGTGTAAAGGAATATATGCGATTTCCTGCTCATAAACCAGCTGGCCCGTCGTGGAGTCGCGGTCGAAATAGTCTTCCACCAGGAAGGATTGTCCGGTTACATTGTCTATCATAATGTATCCCTCTTCGTTGTAGGGTTGTTGCTTCGCGCTTCGGCGAACGACGTGGTTTAAGTGCTTAACGTGCTTTTTTACAGATTCTGACAAAGCGATCATAAAGGGCAGTGCGATGCACAAAGCGCAAACTGCATACTGAAATGTCGTACTCATAATAGTTATAATTTTGAAATCGGCTGCATAGGTACACATTTTCCGATTGCCGAATTCAGAACGGCATTTAGAAATAACGAATGCTGCATTCACGCCCGCTTTGTTTTTCCGGCTCAAGCCGTTTGGAAATCCCAAGGAGAGCCACTATTTTTGTGCCTATAAAACGAAACGATAATTATGACTCAGATTTGGATTTGCGCCGCAGGTCTTTTTGGCGCGACAATTATAGGTAGCGCGTTAGGCTTCTTGATCAAGGAGCTGCCTCACAAATGGAACGACACGGTATTGGGCTACTGCGCAGGTATTATGCTGGCTGCCTCCACCTTGGGACTGATCGTCCCGGCCTTCGAGCTGACCGACCTTTGGTGGATGGTGGCGCTGGGAGTGATAGCGGGCGCCTTCTTCCTGAATGCGCTCGATTTCGTTACGCCCCACCTTCATCACATCACGGGGCTCGACGAGGAGGAGCACCTGCACAATGCGTCGCTCAACCGGATCCTGCTCTTCGTTATGGCGATCGCCATCCATAAGTTGCCCGAGGGCATGGCGGCGGGAGTGAGTATGTCTGATGCGGCGGCGGGCAACTGGGTGGTCAGCCTTGGCATCGCCCTGCAAAACGTGCCCGAGGGGATGGTCATCATCGCTCCGCTGCTCTTGGCGGGCGTGAAACCGCTGCGCACCTTCCTTATCTCAGCCGCGATCGGCTTGTTCGAGGTGATTGGCGTGTGGATCGGATTCGGGCTGGGCAGCCTGTCGCAGGCCCTGCTTCCCGTCATGCTGGGCTTCGCGGGCGGAGCGATGCTTTATGTGACGAGCGACGAGATGATCCCCGAAACGCATGCGCATGGCTATCAAAAGCAGGCCACCTACGCCCTGCTCTTGGGTTTCATGACGTTGCTCCTGCTCGAAAAGCTTACCTTCTGAGGATAGGCCAGCGGATTTTTTTTTGAAAAAAAAGAACGAAAAAAAATACGAGTTGAGAGCCCGCCCCGCTATCAGATATGGATTTTTTTTTTTTTGTAAGCGTATATATAGTACGCTAACAAAAAAAGAAAAATCGATATGCTCGCGATTTGCGAGAAATAAAACGTTTTGTGTAAAATCTGGTGTCGGTTATTCCAAAGAATCACGTTGCCCGATGCTCAAAAATTTTGTTGCCCGTCGTTTGAAATTTCGTTGCCCGTGCCGATAAATTTCGTTGCCCGTCGTTTTTTACGCCGTTGCCCGTGGTTTTTTAAAACGACGGGCAACGAAATTTATGCAGATCACCGTGGTTTTTCACGCTGCCGCTGGGGTTAGAAATTATCCATGTGGATCTCGAAGTAAGACTGCGGATGTGCGCATGTAGGACATACCTCGGGAGCCTCCGTGCCCACAACGATGTGACCGCAGTTGCGGCACTCCCACACTTTCACTTCGCTTCGCTTGAACACTTCTTGTGCCTCGATGTTGCGGAGCAACGCGCGGTAACGCTCCTCGTGGCGCTTCTCGATGGCCGCCACTAAGCGGAACTTCGCAGCCAGTTCGTGGAAGCCCTCCTCCTCGGCTGTCTGGGCGAACCCGGCGTACATGTCGGTCCATTCGTAGTTTTCGCCTGCTGCTGCGGCTGCCAAGTTCTCGGCGGTCGAGCCGATGCCCTGCAGCTCCTTGAACCACATCTTTGCGTGCTCCTTCTCGTTGTCGGCGGTCTGCTGGAAGATCGCTGAGATCTGCTCGAAACCATCCTTCTTCGCGCGCGAAGCGAAATAGGTGTATTTGTTACGTGCTTGCGACTCACCTGCGAAAGCAGCCTCGAGATTCTTCTCGGTCTGCGTGCCTGCATACTTGTTTGCCATAATCTTATCCCTTTCTCTTCTTTTAGTTTATAAATATACTGCACACAAAATTACACCATTCTCTTCAAAAAACAAATGCGCGGCTTCTCTTTCCGATGGACGAAATGCCCCGTTCGGCCGTAATTTACGCCCAAGGGCACGCATATTCATCCGTAAATCATTAGCTTTGCAGCCAATTTAGCAGTAGTAAACAAAGATCAAGAGAAATATGCTACCCATCCATTTTGCCCCGCTACAGGGTTATACGGAAGATTATTACCGCCGTGCGCACCATGCGCTCTGTCCCGGCGTTGCTTGCTACTACACCCCTTTTATGCGCATCGAGCATGGGGGCGTGCGCAGCAAGGACTTGAGAGACGCGAAGCCGGCCAACAACCAAGGCGTGCCCGTGGTGCCGCAGCTCATCGTGCGCGACGCGCAAGAGCTGAACGAGCTGCTGTCGGTCGTTCGCCCGATGGCATACACCCGTATCGACATCAACATGGGATGTCCCTTCACGCTGCAAACCCGACACGGGCGAGGGGCCGGATTGCTGACCAAGCCCGACGAGGTGCGAGCCATCTGCGCCGCCCTGCGGGCCAGCAGCGACATCCGCTTCTCTGTGAAGATGCGCTTAGGGTTAGAGAGCAAGGAGGAGTGGCGCGAGATCCTGCCCATCCTGAACGACACGCCCCTTTCGCACATCACCCTGCATCCACGCGTCGCCTCGCAAGGCTACAAGGGCGAGACCGACTTGGAGGCCTTCGCCGCCTTTGCCAACGCTTGCCACCATCCGCTGGTCTACAACGGCGACATCACGCACCTGGAGCAGATTCAGCAGCTGGAAAGCGACTTTCCCCATTTGCATGGCGTTATGATCGGGCGGGGATTGCTGGCGCGCCCCGTCTTGGCCGAGGAGTATCTGGGCGGAGGGGCATTGCCCGAGCGGGAGGTGATTCTGCGCATCAAGGCCCTGCACGGCCAGTTGCTCGACACGTATCGCCGGGTCATCCCCGGAGAGAGCCAGCAGCTGCTGAAGATCCGCACGTTTTGGGACTATCTGGAGCCAACCATCGGGCGCAAGCCTTGGAAGAAGATCCACAAGGCGGGCTCCATGCGCAACTACCTCGCGGCGGTCGAGGAGCTTTGAGCGGAGCGACGGAGGGTTCGCATTCAAAAAGATACGTATATTTGCATTGAAGATTTAAATAAGGAGCGACAAGATATGAAAGTATTACTCATCAACGGAAGCCCTCGCAAGGAGGGCAACACATTCACCGCCCTCTCGGAGGTTGCCATGCAACTGCGGAAGCAGGGTGTAGAGAGCGAGATGGTTTGGATTGGCAACCGACCCGTTCGGGGTTGCATCGCCTGCAACAAATGTCGGGAGAAGGCCGACAATCAGTGTGTGTTCGACGACGACATCACCAACACGGTCATCACAAAGATGGCTGCGTGCGACGCTGTCGTGATCGGCTCGCCCGTCTATTACGGACAGCCCTCCGGCCAATCGCTCTGCTTGCAGCAGCGCATGCTCTATGCGGGTGGCGCCTATTTCGTCAATAAGCCTGCCGCCGCTGTCGCCGTGTGCCGCAGGGGAGGCGCGTCGGCCGTCTATCAAACGCTGCTGATGCCCTTCCAGATGATGAATATGCCCGTCGTTACCTCGCAATACTGGAACATAGCCTATGGCCGTGGCGAGGGACAGGCCGCTCAAGACATTGAGGGCATGCAGACGATGCGCACATTGGCCAACAACATGGCTTGGATGCTGAAGAAGCTTCATGGCGTAGAGACTACTGAAAGCCCCGAACGCGAGGCTTTCACCCCGATGCACTTTATTCGATAACAACTTAAAAACAGACATCAATCATGAAGATAACAATTATTGGAGCAGGAAATATGGGAGGTGCCTTGATTAAAGGCTGGGCCAAGAAAGGCGTTCACTCGCTCACCATCACGGCACGCACAACGCAAACATTGAATCGCTTCAGCAGCGAATACCCCTCGATAAAGACCTCGCTCGACAACGTGGAGGCCGTCAGAGGAGCCGATGTTGTCGTGTTGGCTGTCAAGCCTTGGCTGATCGAGGAGGTCGTCGCCCAGATCAAGGGAGCGATCGACTTCGAACATCAGGTGATCCTTTCCGTCGCAGCCAACATCTTTACCGACACCCTGCGCAGCTACCTGGGAAACCCCGAGGCCAACGTTTTCTACGTGATGCCCAATATCGGAGCGGAGTTCAACGAGAGCATGAGCTTCCTTGCCCCCGCAGAGGGAGTTCCCGCTGTCCTCACCGCCACCATCGAGCAGTTGCTCCAACAGGTAGGCAAGGTGAAGGTGTGCAAAGAGAAGGAGGTGGCGGCAGGCAATATGCTCTCGGGATGCGGCATTGCCTATATCATGCGCTTTATCCACGCCATGATGGAGGGAGGCGTCGAGATGGGGCTCTATCCCGCCGAGGCGCAGCAGATTGCCATGCAAGCCATGAAGGGAGCCGTTGCCGTGTTGGAGGGCTCGGGCATGCACCCTGCGGTGGCCATCGACAAGGTGACGACTCCGGGCGGATTAACCATCCGTGGACTCAACGAGCTGGATCACGCCGGCTTTAACTCTGCCGTCATCAAATGCCTCAAAGCGGGCTTAAACTCATCGAAATAAGCCGATAGCGACATGAGCAAGAAGACGATAGTGGATGTGTTTGAGCATAGCGCAAGCGCATACGCCGACAATACCTTCCTGATGGAGAAGGTCGGGACGACATGGGTTAACAGCACCTATCGAGAGGTGCAAGAGCAGGTGTATCAGCTGGGAGCGGGCTTGCAGCGGTTAGGCGTGAAGCGAGGCGACTGCATGGCGCTGCTCTCCGAGGGGCGCAACCTTTGGATCGTGAGCGAGCTGGCTATGTTTTATGCCGGTGCGATCAACGTGCCCCTGAGCATCAAACTCGAAGAGCGCAACGACCTGCTCTTCCGCATGAAGCACGGCGACGTGCGCTTCATCATCGTCAGTGGCACGCAGCTCAAGAAGGTGCGTGCCATCCGTGCGGAGCTGACCGACGTGCGGCAGGTGATTGTTCTCGATAAGCAGGCGCACTATGAGCCGGGCGAGATGGGCATCGACGAGGTGATGGAGCTGGGCCGAACGCACCTCGAAGGCGTCTCGAAGGAGGCGTTCAAGCGAATCGGCTTGAGCCTTCGCAACGACGACTTGGCTACCATTACCTACACCAGCGGCACGACGGCCGATCCGAAAGGGGTCTGCCTCACGCATCGCAATTATACCGCCAACGTGGAGCAATGTCTCACCCGTGTGGCGATCGACAGCAGTTGGCGCACGTTGATCATCCTTCCCCTCGACCACTGTTTCGCCCATGTGGTGGGCTTCTACGTGATGATGATGCAAGGAGCGGCGGTGGCGACCGTGCAGAACGGACGCTCGCCCATGGAGACGCTGAAGAACATTCCGCTCAACATCCGCGAGGTGCGTCCTCACTTCATCCTCTCCGTGCCGGCCTTGGCCAAGAGTTTCAAGAAGAACATCGAGCAGAGCATCCATAAGCAGGGCCCCAAGGTGGAGCGGCTCTTCGAGGTGGCCACCGAGATACGTCGCCGCTACTATGGCGAGAGCTGCCTCGACGGCAAAGGCATGCGCTGGCTGCTACGCCCGGCCGTGGCGTTGGCCGATAAGTTGCTGCTGAGCAAGGTGAGAGAGAGCTTCGGCGGCGAGCTGCGCTTCTTCATCGGCGGCGGCGCCTTGCTGGATAAAGAGCTGCAGAAGTTCTACATCGGCATCGGGCTGCCCATGTATCAAGGCTACGGATTGAGCGAGGCGACCCCGGTGATCAGCACCAACACCCCCGACTACTATCGCTTAGGCAGCAGCGGCAAACTGGTGCAGCCCCTGGAGCTGCGCATCTGCGATGCCGAGGGCAAGGAGCTGCCGACGGGGCAGCAGGGCGAGATTGTGGTGAAGGGCGAGAATGTGATGGCTGGCTACTGGAAGAACCCCGAGGCGACGGCACAGACCGTGCGCGACGGATGGCTCTACACGGGCGACTTAGGCTACATGAGTCCCGAAGGACTGCTCTACGTGATGGGACGCTTCAAGAGCCTGCTGATCGGTAGCGACGGCGAGAAATACAGTCCGGAGGGCATCGAGGAGGCCTTGGTGCAATGCTGCGACACCATCGACCAGGTGATGCTCTACAACAACCAGAGCGCCTACACGTCGGCCTTGATTGTGCCCAACCGCGAGGCCTTGAAGCGGTGCGGATGCGACCTGACTACCGACGAGGGTTGCCGGGTCGCTATCCAGGAGGTGCAGAAAGACGTGAAGCGATTCAGCAAGGGAGGCGACTTGCAAGGCCAATTCCCAGAGCGCTGGCTGCCCGCCACCTTCGCCTTGCTGCGTGAACCCTTCTCGGAGCAAAACCAGATGATCAACAGCACGATGAAGATGGTGAGAGGCAAGATCGAGAAGGCCTACGCCGAGCGTCTGCAATACATTTACACCAGCGAGGGCAAGAACATCGAGAATGCACAGAACATAGAGGCACTGAAGGCCTGATACCGAAAACCTACTAAAAAGAGAGATTCATCCATCAATGGAAAAAGCAACAAACAAACCGCTCGACAACTATACGAAGTGGGTGGCCTGCTGGGGAAACGCCACCTCTATCACCGATCGCAAGGAGTGTGTCTATGCCAAAGACATCACCTTGCGCTACCCCATACGGATTTGCTTCTCAGGCAGCAAGCTCCGCTTTCGCTTCTCCAACCTGACGGGCACGGAGCCTGTCACGATCAGCAAGGCGTTTGTCGCCCTGCGAGGCGTTGACGCCTATCAGCCCATCGCCATCACGCTCGACGGGCAGAGCTGTTTTCGCATCGAGCCAGGCAGGGAGCGCACAAGCGATGCCATTGAGTGTCCTGTGCGACGGGGCGAGGAGATTGAGGTGAGTCTGTATCTCGCCGACTTCACGCAGATGAATGCCGGCACGCTCATCACCGGGCCGCTGTCGAAAGGGCAATACAGCTATGGCGACTTCGCCGAGAGCCGGGAGCTCCCTTTGGAGCTGACTCGCAACACCAATTGGTTCTATTTCCTCAATACCATCGACGTGTGGACGGAGGAGCAGAACCATGCCCTCGTCTGCTATGGCGACTCCATCACCGCCCAAAGCTGGCCCGACTACCTGGCGATGCGCTGCTTCGACGAGGGGCTCGACCGGGTGGCCATCATCCGCCGTGCCGTGAGCGGCACACGCATCCTGCGTCAATACGACTGCATCACCTATCAAGCCTACGGGCTGAAGGGGGCCACCCGCTTCCCGATCGAGATGAATGTGGCAGGAGCCAAGGCTGTGATTATCCAGCATGGCATCAACGACATCATCCATCCCGTAGGGACTGATGTCAATCCCTTCCGCCCGTGGAGCGACATGCCCACCTGTGAGCAGCTTGAGAAGGGCATGAAGGAACTTTACGTGGCACATGCCCGCCAGTTGGGCGTTGCGGTCTGGGCAGGCACCCTGCTGCCCATCCAAGGATGGCGCACCTACACCGACGAGCGCGATGCCTTGCGCCAAGCGTTCAACCAATGGATGCGCACCTCGCCCCTGTTCGATGGCTGTGTGGATTTCGACCGTGCCGTGCGCGACCCTGAGCAGCCTAAGGCCTTCGCTCCCGGTTGCGACTCGGGCGACCATTTACATCCCAGCGAAGCCGCCTATGCCGCCATGGCTGCCTGTGTGCCTGTAGCCCTGTTGCGATAGCAAGGCAACAGGCGGGTGGGCCTTGGCCGGACGTTTCTAATAGGAGGGCGATAAATTGGCGTGCCGTTTGATATTAAGCCGTTGAAAAAGATGGCATGTATATCAATTTTATTATCTTTGTGCATCGAAAGGCTATTAAAGATATAACGAATATGAACTATTACGAACTTCGCTTCACCTATGAGTCTCCAGTAGAGACGGAGATACTCAACGACGTGCTGGCCGCTGAGCTGGGCGAGATTGGTTTCGAAAGTTTCACGCAGGACGATGAGGGCCTGCAAGGTTACATAGCTGAGAGCCTCTACGATGAGGCGCAGCTGATGGCTACGCTCGAGGCTTTTCCGTTGGAGGGCACGACCATTCGCCATACATGCGCCCTTGTGGAGAGCAAGGATTGGAATGAGGAGTGGGAAAAGAACTACTTCAAGCCGATCCGCATCGGCCATGATTGCCTGATACGTGCCTCATTCCATCAGCCCGAGGAGGGCTATGCCTACACAATCATAATCGATCCGAAGATGGCTTTCGGAACAGGTAATCACGAGACGACCTATCTGATGATTAGCTGGATGCTGGAGGAAGAGCTACAGGGCAAGCGGCTGCTTGATATGGGCTGTGGCACGGCGGTGCTGGCCATTTTGGCTCGTATGCGTGGCGCAAAGCGTGTGGTGGCCATTGATATTGATGAGTGGGCCTACGACAACGCGTTGGAGAATATCCGCTTGAACCATACCGAAGAGATTGAGGTGGCCTTGGGCGGTGCGGAGCGTATCGCAGAGTTTGCCCCCTTCGAGGTGATCTTCGCCAATATCAACCGCAACATCTTGTTGCAAGACATGGTGCGCTATGCCGATGCTTTACTGCCAGGAGGAGAGCTCTTTATGAGCGGGTTCTATCAAGAGGATCTGCCGGTGATCGAGGCGGAGTGTAGAAAGAACGGACTGCGACTGGTGGGCTGCAAGGAGCGCCACAACTGGGTGGCCGTGAAGGTGGTGAAGGATTGAACTTTTTCGACCGAAAAGGTGTTATCAAAATAGTAGTAGAGTATTAACTTAAACTTGAAAGGAGAACAATCATGAAAAGCGTAGATTCTAAGTTGTTACTGGGACTCGTAGTTGGTGCGGCTGTTGGTGCGGCTGTTGGTTATTTGGCTGCGACTGATAAGCGTGAGCAACTGCTTGAGGAATTGAATGATGTAGTTGGCAAGGTGAAAGAGGGTTTCAACTCGGCTTTGTCGAAGTATAAGGATAGCAAGGCGGCTGCCGCTCCCGCAGAGGAGGCAACTCCGGCTGAATAACTCCCCGATCGACGATGGAGAAAGATCCTGAGAAGGTCATCCATGAGCTGAAGGAGGACGTGTCGGCCTTTGTGGAGCTCAAGTTGGAGCTGCTCAAACTGAATACCTACGAGCGGACGGGCAAGGTGATTGCCGTCCTCTCGTATGGTTTGGTGCTGCTCTTCCTTGCCTTTTTCGCGATCCTGTTTGTCTTCTTGGCCTTGGGCTTCTTCTTGGGCGAATGGATCGGACTGACGGGGGCTGGCTTCGGATTGGTAGCGGTGCTCTATGCGCTGCTGATAACCGTCATCGTCAAGAATAAGGAGGCTCTTATCGCCAAGGTGCTTAATGTGGTGATTGATACATTATTGTCAAACGACGAAAAGAAAGACGAGAAGAGAGATGAATCAACAGACAACGAATCTGCCGCAACCCCAGACGCCGCTGGAACGGTTGCTCCTTGAGAAGCGACGGGTGAAGGAGGCTTGCGAGCTGCGCAAGGTGAAGCTCGATGCCGACTGTGCGTACATTCAGGCGAATGCCGGTAGCTTGTTGCTTTCGGGGCTCTCTGCGCTCTTGTTTCCCGCTTCGGGCAGGAAAACGTCGGCTCCGGCTGATAACGCTAAAACGTCGGCTATGCCCTCGGGTTTGCCTTTGAGTGTGGGTGATATGCTGGCTGTAGGCAAGAGTATGTTGCCCTTGGTGTGGGACATGGTACGGCCGATGCTTATGGCTTGGGGTGTCCAGAAAGCCCAGAAATGGCTCATAGGTTTGCTGCTCAAGAAAAAAAAGTGAGCGGGAATGTTTAATTTATGTTACAGAGCATATTTTTCCTGGGTAAATGTGGAATTTTATCCAAAAAGGATATGTAAATTTGCGGCGTGATTAAGAGAATATTATTTTTATACTCAATAAAAGTTTACAACAATGATTAAAGTAGGTATTAACGGTTTCGGTCGTATCGGCCGCTTCGTTTTTCGTGCTGCTCAGACGAGAAGCGATATCCAGATTGTAGGTATTAACGACTTGTGCCCGGTTGATTACTTGGCATACATGTTGAAATATGATACAATGCACGGTATGTTCAACGGTACTATCGAGGCTGACGTTGAGAACAGCAAACTGATTGTTAATGGTAACGTAATCCGCGTAACTGCAGAGCGTAATCCGGCTGACTTGAAGTGGAACGAGGTAGGTGCTGAGTATGTTGTTGAGTCAACAGGTTTGTTCCTGACTCAGGAGAAGGCTCAGGCTCACATCGAGGCTGGTGCTAAGTATGTTGTAATGTCTGCTCCTTCTAAGGACGCTACTCCGATGTTCGTATGCGGCGTTAACGAGAAGACTTACGTTAAGGGTACTCAGTTTGTTTCTAACGCATCTTGTACTACTAACTGCTTGGCTCCGATCGCTAAGGTATTGAACGACAATTGGGGTATCACTGAGGGCTTGATGACTACAGTTCACTCAACTACTGCTACTCAGAAGACTGTTGACGGTCCGTCATTGAAGGACTGGCGTGGTGGCCGTGCTGCTGCTGGCAACATCATTCCTTCTTCAACAGGTGCTGCTAAGGCTGTAGGTAAGGTTATCCCCGAGTTGAACGGTAAGTTGACTGGTATGTCAATGCGTGTTCCGACTTTGGACGTATCTGTAGTTGACTTGACAGTTAACTTGGCTAAGCCGGCTAAGTACGACGAGATCTGCGCTGCTATGAAGGCTGCTTCTGAGGGTGAGTTGAAGGGTGTTCTGGGTTACACTGAGGATGCTGTTGTATCTTCTGACTTCCTGGGCTGCACGTTGACTTCTATCTTCGACGCTAAGGCAGGTATCGCTTTGACTGATACTTTCGTTAAGGTTGTTTCATGGTACGACAACGAGATCGGTTACTCTAACAAGGTTCTCGACTTGATCGCTCACATGGCATCAGTAAACGCATAATCATTGCCGATTATATAAATGAAGCCGCATCCCTTTGGGGTGCGGCTTTTTTTATGCTACGAGTGCTATATTAATTATTAGCTTGTTGTGGCAACAGGTTGGCTAAGCGCAATCCTTGCGCCTCGTTGGAGAAGGCGGGCAGGAGGTCGGCCTCACGCTGGCGGGCACTCTCGGCATCGAAGGGCGTAGCCATCAGTTGATGGCATGTCGCAATCATCTCGGCGGGCGTGTCGGCAATGTGGCAGAGATGGTCTAAGCCGCTACCGGCCAGCATTGCGCTATTCACTAAAATGTGTCGGCCAGCGAAGAGGCTGTTGAGCAGTTTGAGCTTGAGGCCTGTCGGCTGGAAGGTAATGAGCGCATGGATTTGCGCCTCCTTGATCAGTCGGTTCATCTCTGTTTGGTCGGGATTGGCAATGAGTGTGATATGGGGGTAGGCCGCCACCGCTTTTCGAAGGGCGGGAGAGGGATCCATGCCTGCTATCACGCACCGATAGGGGAGCTTTGAGAAGAGGTGCTCGATTAAATAATGTACGGCTCGCTCATTTTCTACCACGGAGAGTTTGCCATGATAGAGGATATAGTCGGAGCTTCCTGCCTCAGCGCTGACCCGTTCGTTCGCATGGAAGCAGGGCATGAACTCCACTCTTTTCTGGGGGAATGCCTTTTTCAGGTCCTGCATATCAGTGAGCGATACCGCTAAGATGAGGTCGGCATGCTGGGCAACGGGCAGGTAATGCTCGAAGCGTACCGCCTCGATGCGGAAGAAGAGTCTGCGGATGAAATGAGGCTCAGACTCTGCCAGATAGCGATAATAATCATGTTCGATATTACACATACGGAGGATCTTGAAGCGCTTCTTCAGGCGTGGGTCGCTTAGGTAGTAGCACGAATGCAACCCCTCGAAGAGGATGGGATAGTCGTTGCGCAGCAGATTGCGTAGCAAGGCTGGGTCTTTGCGGCTATAGACGTTGTAAGGCAGCAACGTGAGGTTGCGCAACAGGCCCGTGTGTCGCTTGTAGTAATACACCTTTTCGCAAATCGCCTCCAATTCGGGAGCCTTTGGGCGTTCGTATTCGAAGCAATGAAGAATGATGCGCACGCCTTGTTTGCTCAATGCGACCAGTTTGTAATAGATGTCGATCACGCCTCCGTAATTGGCGGGATAGGGGATGTTGAGTGCGATGACGTTCAGATACTTATTCATGATGCGTACAGTTTTCGATGAGTCGAGCGAATTGGTTGGCCTGTTCTTTTCGCGAGAATTGTTTGAGTATCTCTTGATTGGCTGAAGCTTTGGTGTAGCCCTGCTGTTGCCATTGTTGATAATGGCGGAGCAGGAAGTGGCATACTTCTTGGCTCTTGGTAGCGGCTATGCCTGCCTGTGACGACTGGATGACAGCGGCCAAGTTGCCCTCGTCGCTCCGTACGCAGAGGATCGGTTTCTCGACGGAGAGATATTCGAAGAACTTGGTGGTGAGAATACCCTGTGGACCGCCCTGATCCGCTTTGTTGGTGAGTACCAGTAGTATGGCGCTTTGGTTGAGTACTTGCGGTATAGCTGTAGCAGGCACGTAGTCGTGGTAGGTCATGTAGTTGCCTACCTGCCAGCGTGCGGCCTCTTGCTCAATGATCGTTCGTGAATGCGCATCGGTGTACCATACCACTTGAAACTGTTTGGCATCGATCTGCTTGGCTTGATCCAGTGTCTGCAACGCCTCGAAGAGGAGGGTTGGGTCTTGAAGGGCTACGCTGTGTAGTCGTCCCGTGTAGGTGATCGTAAAGCACTTGTTGGGCTGTGGATCAGGATAGAACAACTCGGGGTCGAAGCCGTTGTAGATCAGGTGTGTATTCGGGTTGAAGGCGCTGAGCGTTTGGGTATGCCAAGGCGATACGGTCGTGACCGCCGTGGCTTGCTGAAGCGCACGGTTGCGGTCGGTCAGCAGGCGTTGCTTAAAGAAACGGTGCAACGGCTGCTTCAGCCATCGAGGAAGGGGCAAGGGATGAGCGATGAACTCTTCGCCTGCGTATTGCTCCACGATATCACGCAGATCGGCAATGAAAGGTAGGCCGAATTGCTTGGCCACGGCTGCTGCCGCAGGCAAGGGGAAGGTGCGATAGGTGCAACCTAAGACTGCCTGACATGAATATTTATGAATCACGTCGGTCGCAACTTGCCGCATCTTTCGGTCTTTGTAGTGAAACAGCAGGTCGAGCAGCATCGTGGCAAGCCATTGCGCCTTGCGCAGCCAAGGGCGTTTGGCTGTGTAGAAATCTACCGTATGTACCCGGGTGGCATACCCTTCTAAGAAGGAGAAGGTCTGATCGGGAATCCGTTCGGTGACGACATCCACCTCCCAGCCAGCTCGGCTCAGGTATTTGCAAAGGTAGCCCATGCGCGGAGCGAATGCGGGCGGAAACATATCGCAGAGAATCAATAGCCGTTTCATTGTTCCTCCTTTTTAGCCAATTCGTTCAACAATTCAGCATAAAGCTCACGCAAGTAGGATGGACTGGAAGGCATGACGTTTTCGTTGTGCCAAAGCAAGACAAGCTCGCCATTTACCTTTCTGACCTGCTCGATTAGGTTGAGGCCGTAGGTGAGTGCTTCGTCGTGCGACAATCCCATATATTTCGGAGCGTCTAAACTGCAATCCATGATGAGGAGCGGATGGAGCAGGAGCGGAGAGAGCCTGCGCGTGATGGGGTTGATCCATCGCACGGGATGGCAGGTGCCAAGGCGAAAGCCTGCCACGTCGGCATAGCCCATGGTGAAGTCTTCCATGATACCTGCCGCCTCGATTTGTTCCATATCTTCCGGCTCGCGGCAATCTAAGAAGTGATGGCGGTTGCAGTGGATCTCTTGATGGATGTGGGCCTCCAATACCTCCTTCTCTTTGCGAATCAAGGTTGGCTCATTCCCAGCCTGATAGCTGCTATGCAATCCAATCAGCATATCCAACTCGGAGGCTTTTTTCAGCAGACGGCGCAAATCGCGATCGGAGAGCTTGTAATGTGGCTTGTCGAAGGCCGTATTGCCTCCGCCACGCATAAATAGGATTGCTTCGCAATGCGCTTTGCCCAAAGCCTCGCGCAAGCGGTTGTTTTGCTGGAATAGCCAAGGAAAGGTATAGTAGGGATCGTTGTCCACCGCACCGAACTTCCCTCGCAATGAGGCGATCAGTCCGCGCTGGTCGAGCAGTGAGCGGACGAAGCCTTTCCATGTGCGATACAGCGTAGGCGCATCAACATCGTGCGTTAGATAGACCTTGCGTATCTGATGCTTTACTTCGGGAATGGGGAGCCGCTGGTGCGAACGGCGCACCCAGCGATGGAGCAGCAGGCGATATTCATCTACAATGGGGCGATGGAGAAAGCCTGCCCGGAAGGGAAGCGACTCTCGACCGGGGAAACGACCATGTTTATCGCGTGCATCTCTGCGCATCATCTCCTCATAGCGTGAGACCATGAAATAGGTACTTGCGATGATGTCGGCATGAACGACAAACGTGTTGCCAATCCATTCCTCTTTGGGTGTGCCAAACAGCAAGGGGATACCCTCCACCTCGGCCAAAGGGAGCTGGGGCAAAGAAGCCTGTGTGCCATACATCTCCTCTTCGAAGAAGCCGGAGGGGATGATCACTACGTTGTATTTACTGAAACGACTTGGATCGTTGGTGTAGCCGATAGATTCAACAATCTCGCTGGGGGCATCTTCGCCCACTAAGAATCGGATGAGGTAATGTAATATACGATATTTCATAGCCACCTGTTGATTTTGATGCGTGCTCTATCTAATAAACTCAGTTTGTTTTTGGTTATTGTGAAGTAGGGGGTTTGTTTGGCGCCAAACTCTCGGAAGAACCGCTCTACCCCGGGGAGCATGGAACCTTCGAAGTCGAAACAATCTGTGAATTGCGACACATAGCGAATGGCTTCCCACATCACCCAGCTATGTGCTCCCGATGAGCGGAGCGAGGGGTCGCCTCCTCCCGCTAAGTAATAGGCCGATTGGGGTTGCCATACAACGAATGCTGCCGCATGGAGTCTCTCTTGTGAGTCGAAAGCCCCCCATATATCCCCTTGCCCTCGTTGTCGGCAAGTGGCGATCAGTTGGCGCAAAATCTTTTTGTCTTGTTTCAAGCGCAACCCTTGGCGGGCGAAGGTCTGATCTTGTATCCTTAGGAAAGCCTCCGTGTCGATCCCTTTGCGCAGGATCAGCCCTTGCTTGTCGCGTGCCTTTATGATGTTGCGCCGGATGTTGGCGCTCATCTGTTGCCAGCACAATTCCGGCTGATCGATTCCCTCTAATAAATAGGTATAGCGTGTGGTTTGCTGAAAACCTGCCCAATAGAATGGAAGCCAGTCGGTGATGTCGTGATGGAAGTTTTGCAGAAAGACACGATAAGGAGCCAATCGCTCAATCAGTTGCTGGCTGATGGCTTGTCGTTGGCTGAGGCGTGTCGTGTATTTGGTGTCGGCGCTATCGGGGGCAAACCAAGGACCCATGGTCTGCGTGAAGGCAGGCATCGAGATCACGTCGGCTAACGGGTGATAAAGCGGCATGGCTGCCTTGATGCGTCCGTTGTTCTCGAGTATAATCGCATCCCAACGCTGTGGACCGCATACAATGTCGAGCCACCAGTCTTGCGAGAAGATGGGGATAGAAGGCTCCGATTGACACAGTTTACGATAGGATTCTTTCACACTTTGATTCTGTTGTTTAAATGAAGAGTTATGAACGATGAACAACGCCCCAGCTTGGCTGGCTTTGTCGTTCATCGCTCATAACTCATTCTTTAGGTAGCAGCGTTGCTGCTACTTTTATTTTTTCTTATTTTTCAGCTCTTCGTAGATCAAGCCTGCCAGCTCTTCGGCCAGCTCGGGATTGTCTTTCAGCACCTGCTTCGCAGCCTCGCGACCTTGAGCCAACTTGGTGTCGTTGTAGCTATACCAAGATCCGCTCTTCTTGATGATGCCTAAGTTGGCACCCAGGTCGATAATCTCGCCTGTGCGAGAGATACCCTCGCCAAACACGATGTCGAACTCTGCCTTGCTGAATGGAGGAGCCACCTTGTTCTTGAGCACCTTGACGCGAACCAAGTTACCCTTGATCTCGTCACCATCCTTAATCTTGCTGACCGAACGAATATCAAGACGCACCGAAGCATAGAACTTCAAGGCGTTACCACCTGTCGTAGTCTCGGGGCTACCATAGATCACGCCGATCTTATCGCGCAACTGGTTGATAAAGATACAGGTCGTGTTGGTCTTGTTGATCGCAGAGGTCATCTTACGCAAGGCTTGAGACATCAAGCGAGCCTGCAAGCCCATCTGCTTGTCGCCCATATCGCCCTCGATCTCCGCTTTCGGAGTCAAAGCCGCTACAGAGTCGATCACGATGATGTCGATCGCAGATGAGCGAATCAACTGCTCGGCGATCTCCAAGGCTTGCTCGCCATTGTCGGGCTGCGAGATGAACATGTTATCTACATCTACGCCCAATTTCTCAGCATAGAAACGGTCGAAGGCATGCTCAGCGTCGATGAACGCGGCGATACCACCATTCTTCTGCGCTTCAGCGATGGCATGGATAGCCAACGTGGTCTTACCGGAAGACTCCGGACCGAAGATCTCGATGATACGACCCTTCGGGTAGCCGCCTACGCCCAAAGCCATGTCGAGCGAGAGAGAACCTGTTGGGATTACGTCGATATCCTCTATCTTGTCGTCGCCCAGCTTCATGATCGAGCCTTTACCAAAGTTCTTCTCGATCTGATCCATGGCCGCACGCAAGGCCTTCAGTTTCGCCTCGTTGAGCGCGGGCTTGCCGTTGTCGGCATTATTGTCAAACAAATTATCTTCTTTTGCCATAGTCGTTTGTTAAAAATGAATAGCTTTTCTGCTTACAACTCCAGGTCGATGTTGAACAGCTCATGCCAAGGCAATCCCTGCTCGTTCAGCTCTTTCATGAATGGATCGGGATCGAACTCCTCTACATTCCAAACACCCGGACGCTTCCAAACGCCTTGCAAGAACAGTTTCGCACCGATCATAGCTGGAACGCCAGTCGTATAGCTTACGCCCTGGGCACCTGTCTCCAGGTAAGCCGCATGGTGGCTACAGTTGTTGTAAACGTAGTAAGTCTGCTCTTTGCCATCCTTCAAACCACGGATGCGGCAACCGATAGAGGTCTCGCCCGTGTAGTTCTCGCCCAGGTCGCCCGGGTTCGGCAATACGGCTTTCAAGAACTGGATGGGAACGATCTCCTGACCATTGTACATAATCGGGTCGATGCGTGCCATACCGATATTCTGGATCACGCGCAAGTGAGTGAGGTACTCCTGGCCGAATGTCATCCAGAAGCGCGCACGCTTGATGGTCGGATAGTTCTTGGTTAAGCTCTCCAGCTCCTCGTGGTACATCAAGTATGATTCCTTCGGGCCTACGTTGGGGTAGTTAAGTGCCTTATGCACACTCAACGGATCCGTCTCTTTCCACTCGCCATTCTCGTAGTATTTACCACGTTGCGTAATCTCACGGATGTTGATCTCGGGGTTGAAGTTCGTAGCGAACGCCTTGTGGTGATCGCCGGCGTTGCAATCTACGATGTCGAGATACTGAATCTCGTCGAAGTGATGCTTTGCTGCGTAAGCGGTATAGACACCTGTCACGCCCGGGTCGAAACCGCAACCTAAGATGGCGGTCAGGCCGGCCTTCTCGAAGCGATCCTTGTAGGCCCACTGCCAGCTGTATTGGTATTTTGCCTCGTCGAGTGGCTCATAGTTGGCGGTGTCGAGATAGCTGACACCATACTCCAAGCAGGCATCCATGATGTGCAGATCTTGGTAGGGCAAAGCCAAGTTGACTACCAAGTCTGGCTTGAACTCGTTGAACAGCGCAACCAGTTCCGCAACGTTGTCTGCATCCACCTGTGCGGTCTGCACCTTCACGTTCTTGATGTCGGCTGCGATTTTGTCGCATTTACTCTTTGTGCGGCTTGCCACCATGATGTCGGTGAAGACATCGGCGTTCATCGCAATTTTCTTGATAGCTACAGTGGCAACACCACCTGCGCCAATCACTAAAACTCTTCCCATTTGCTATATTTGATTTGTTTTGTTGTTACTCTTGTCTTGTTAGTGACTTCTGATGCGCAAATATACGCATTTTTGTCTATTCTTATGGGATTCGCTGCTCTTTTGCTTTAATGTGTCCGCTAAAACCTATGTTAGACGGGTGATAAACTGACAATCCTCCTTCGGCGATGCGACAACTTTCCCTTTCCGTAGAGATGAAAAAGAGTGGGCTTATGGTGGCGAATTCATGAGGAATGCTTTATTTCGCGTTATGGAATCAACACAATCTATAGAGGCTTTGCTCGACTTTGTATGTGCGCATCAGCATGAAGATGTAGATCGCTTGCTGCTCTCGGCGGCGAAGTATCCCGATGTGGACATGCCGACCGCAGTAGATCAACTTTTGGCTCGTCGGCAGTTGAAGGACAAGCTGCCGGCCTGGGAGGCGAACGACAGACTTTTTTATCCCTCGCGTATTGCGGCGGAGCAATGCTCCAGCGAGCGCACAGCGGCCTACAAACAGCGTTTGGTCGGAGAGGAGGAGCGGCTTTGCGACTTGACGGGCGGCATGGGCGTGGATAGTTTTTACTTCTCACGCAAGGTGAAGCAGGTGACTTATGTAGAACGCTTTGCCTCCTATTGCGAGGCGGCAAGGCATAACTTTGCTGCTTTGGGAGCGACGAACATCGAGGTGGTGAATGGCGACTCAACGGCCTATCTGGAGCGGATGGGAGAGGTGGATGTCTGCTATTTGGATCCGGCACGTCGGGACGAGGCGGGCAAGCGTGTCTTTGCCCTGTCGGATTGTGAACCCGACTTGACACAATTGCTTCCCGCTTTGTTTCGGAAAGCACCTCGTGTGATCGCAAAGATCTCGCCGATGGCCGACATCTCTTTCACGCTGAATCTTTTGCTGCAGACGGTGGAAGTGCATGTAGTGGCAGTAAGGGGCGAATGCAAGGAACTGCTTTTCGTGTTGGAAC
Source organism: uncultured Parabacteroides sp. (assembly GCA_934718155.1). Classification (GTDB taxonomy): domain Bacteria; phylum Bacteroidota; class Bacteroidia; order Bacteroidales; family Tannerellaceae; genus Parabacteroides. The sequence goes on from CAKUZF010000017.1 coordinate 24,863, forward strand.
GCGATCGAGAGGTGGAGTATCCGAAGCTTCATTGTGTGCACTTTACGGCCGACGGAGAGGAGCATTTTGATTTTACATTGGCCGAGGAGCGAGCCGCTACTGAGTGTGTCGCAGGTGCGTTGGGTGTCTATCTCTATGAGCCGAACGTTTCGATCTTGAAGGCTGGAGCGTTCAAGGTGATGGCCGCACGCTTGGGCGTGGAGAAACTGCATGTAAACAGCCATCTTTATACTTCGAACGAGGAGGTGGCAACGTTTCCAGGCCGTCGTTTCCGCATTGAGGAGGTGATTCCGTTTCATGGCAAGGATTGCAAGCACTTGAGTAGGCGTTTGCCTCAGGCCAACCTGACCGTGCGCAACTTTCCGCTGAACGTCAATGAGCTGCGCAAACGATTGAAAATAGCAGAAGGGGGCGCACAATACCTTTTCGCCACCACTTTACGAGGCGACGAGAAGGTGTTGATTCGCTGTGTGAAGACAACTGAGAAATTGGAGAGGCGATGAAGCGGTATGTAGGGATAATTTTAAGATGGTTGAGGAACCTGGTGGTTCTCTTTTTTCTTTCCACGCTATTGGCTGTGGTGGTGTATCGGTTCTTGCCGGTTTACATCACCCCCTTGATGGTGATTCGAGTGTGTGAACAATGGAACGCCGACAAGCCCCTGCGCATGAGTCACGAGTGGGTACCCATCGAGCGCATCTCCCACCATTTGCCCCAGGCGGTGGCCTCATCGGAAGACAATCTGTTTATGGAACACAATGGCTTTGATTTTAAACAGATTCAAAACGCACGCAAGGAGGCGGAGCGAGGAAAACGGGTGAGAGGAGCCAGTACCATCTCGCAGCAAACGGCAAAGAATGTGTTTCTATGGCCTGGTAAGAGCTACGTGCGGAAAGGATTTGAGGCCTATTTCACCCTCCTGATCGAGTGGGTGTGGGGGAAGGAACGCATCATGGAAGTCTATCTAAACTCCATCGAGATGGGCGATGGCATTTATGGCGCACAAGCCGTTGCGCAGGCTCATTTCAAGAAGAATGCCTATGAACTGACGCGAGCGGAGTCGGCCTTGATAGCGGCCACACTACCTAACCCTCGCCGTTTCAACTCGGCTAAACCTTCGGCCTACATGTTGAAGCGGCAGGCACAGATCCTCTCGTTGATGGGCAAATTGTTGCCCCTTCCGATGGGCTATGGCTTCGACAAACAGAAATCAACAAAGAAAGGAAACGATAAATAAAGAGAGCGATGAAGAATGGTTTTATCTATCACGACATGAAGCGCATCGCCTATGCGGATGCGTTGGCTGTGCAAACGAAGGCTTTCGAGGAACAATTAGCTGCGAAAGCAGAAGGAACTCAGGGTGAGAATCAATTGTTTTTTTGCGAGCACGACCCAGTGCTGACGATCGGAAAGAGTGGCAAAGACTCTAACTTGCTGATTCCCGAGACTTCACTAAAAGAGAGAGGAATCTCTTTCTTTCACATCCAGCGAGGGGGCGACATCACCTATCATGGGCCGGGACAGATCACCGGTTATCCGGTGTTCGATTTGGCCTATTGGTCGATAGGACTTAGGCAATACATCGAGTTGCTGGAAGAGGTGGTGATTCGCTTCATTGCCCTTTATGGCTTGAAAGGTGAGCGTCTGGAGGGAGCTACCGGAGTGTGGCTCGATCCGCAGGTGAAGGGGCGTGCCCGAAAGATTTGCGCCATCGGTGTGAAGAGCAGTCGCTTTGTGACGATGCATGGCTTTGCTTTGAACATCAATACCGATTTGAGCTACTTCAACTTGATTAACCCGTGTGGCTTCACCGATAAGGGGGTTACATCTTTGGCGAGAGAACTGGGCGAACCGCAGGATTTTGAATTGGCTAAGAATCGCTTGTTGGCTCTGTTCGAGGAGTATTTTCCGGCGAGAGACTAAGGCACTGAGTCTCTATTCTGCCGTGTGCTGTCTGCTGGCAGGGGAACAAGGGGTCTCCTGCGGCGGAAAATCTCCGAGATGTTGGTGAAGTCTTTCCGATACATGATGCCGACACCTTGGATGGTCAGTGCCTGCTTCAATCCGTAATACATATCGCGGGCATGGTTGTAGGCCTTCAGTCTGATTTCGCCTGAGGGTGTCAACTTATATTCCAGATCGAACTCGCCGATAAAGGTGTTGGCCTTGCCGGTATTGATGGTGTTGCGCATGCCGAAGTTGCCGTTGATCAAGAGTCTGTTGTCGAGCAACTGGCTTGAAAGCAGCATCTCATATTCCGTTCCGCTTTTGAAACCATCTTGTCCGGCACGAATGTTGGTGCCGATCTGCACCTTATCGGTGAAACTACCTACGATGCTCGACAGTTGCGCTGAAATAGCCGATGAAGCCACGGCGTTCAAATCGTTCGATTTATAGGAGCTGCCTCGGATGTATTCAGGCGTGTAGAACTTGTTGAGCACGAGCAGATAGACGATTTGTCGCGTCATCATCTCGTCAGTATCGACCAGCGAGCGCACCTGTCGCTCCAGCTCACCGTTGGAGTTTGGAAATTCCAAGTTGAAAGAAATATTAGGACTACGCAGAGCACCATCCAGCATCAGCAAGCAATTGACAGGCACACTGCTGCGGCCTGTCTCTTCGATCAGGTTCTGGTCAAGGTCGGCAATGTTGGCGGTCAGGTTGTAGCTGGCCGTAATGTTCATATTGGCGTTGAATGGGTCGCCCCTGAAATTGATGGTGCTACCATCTCTGATCTTAAAGTCTTTGTGAATGATTTGTTGCAGGCTAAAGTTATAGTTTCCTTCTACGATTTGCATATCTCCATACATGCGGAGGTCGCTTTTCGTGCCATATTGAACCTGCAAGCTGCCGGTGGCTGTTCCCTTGATGCGGTCGCCGGCTACGGGGTCCATGATCAGTTCGATCGTAGCATCGGGCGTGATATCGACCAGAAAGTTCATGCGCAACTCCGTGCCCTCTTCTTCGGTTCGAGCCAGTAAAGCTCGCTTCTGATGATGGGCGAGCGAATCTTCCACTTGGCGCAAGGTGTCTTTGTCTACGAAGGAGATAAAGTCATACTCCGAGGCGGTGTTGTTGTTCATGAAATCCATGAATACCTTAGTCTTAGGGCTACTTTGCACGTGTATGTCGAAATCTATCAACTTGTTATTCCCTTTGATTCCGGCCTTACCTGAGCCAAACACGGTTCCATAAATCAAGGGATTCTTCTTCTGACCGACATCGTAGAGCAGCATGTTGTTGCCCTGTACGTTCACGTCGAAGCTATAATCCCTAAAGTGGTGATGTTCGAAGCGCAGATCCACCTTTCCGTTGTTTCCATAGGCGTCTTGGATTGTAACGTTGCGTAGGTTGACAGAGGTGGAATCCAAATGGATGGAGTCAGAGAAGGTGTAATAGGTGTCGCAGAAATTAACGCCGATGCCTCCTTCCTTGACGTAAGCCTCTCCTTCGACGGTTAGCTCCTTGAATGGCCCATAGAGGTGAACGCTGCCGAAACCTCTGCCTTTCAATCCAGATCCGACTACCTCTACAAAGGGTTGCAAGAAAGCAATGTCGATGTCGTTGGCATCGAAGAAGAGTGACAGGCCGGCGTTGGTTCCTACGGGATAGATGTAGCCGTTCACGTCGGTCCATGTGCTGTCGTTCTTATAGATACTACCCAGCATTAAGATGCCTTGTTGCTCGTTGTCCCACTCGCTGAACAGGTTGAGTCGCCCTAAGCGTACCTTATTGAATGCGAAGTCTTGTACCTCCAAATCGGTGTTTAGGATGCGGCTTCCCAACAGGTCGTTTAGGTGGAACGTGCCTGTTGCTTGTCCTGCAAATTGCAGCACGGGAATGTTTAAGATGTCGAATATATAGCTCAGTTCAATCTGTTTTAGATTTAAGTTGAGCGTGTCGGTCGGATCTTTTGACACGGCACCTTGGATGGTGAGATACTGGTTGGCCTTCTCGATCTTGAATTGATCGATGGCATAACGCCCGTTGTTGATATAGACTGTCGCCGGATGGATCGTCCATGTTGAGTCTTTGACAATCAATGGGCTTTTGTTGATCTTGACCTCAGTTAGCAAGCTGGACGAATGTTTGTCTTCTGCCACTCGCTCGAATCGGGTAGTGGTGGATAGGTCGGCTTTGTATAGTTCAGCCTTGTTGTTTGCCCAGGTGATAGTGGTGTTAACCTCGTTGTTTTGTGCATCCGCTCGCAGTTCGAGGTAGTTGCGTAGCTCTTTCAAGGTGCGTTGCGTGGCATTCAGGCGCAGGTTAATCTTGTTGGTCGGGTTGTCGCAGACCAGATGGGTGGATTCTAACATGGTTTTACCTACATTGAACTTAGGAAGCCATGCTTCGAATCTAAATTTGTTGTATTGATTATTGTAGTGGCCCGTGATGCGTCCGGGTTGAATCATCGTGACGGGCAACTTGAGTGTGTTCGATAGCTTCTCGGTGTTTTCGATCGTGAGCAGCAAAGAGAAATTGTTTTCCTTGAGATTGTGCGGGTTCTTTGGGGAATGTACTAATGCTGGCAGATACTCATTGAAGGTCTGCATCAAACTGGGCACCAAAGTGTGGAATGAGTAAGCTCCCTCAATTTCGCCGTGCAAAAGGTCGGACTGGATGGAAAGCGTCCTGTCTAATTGATGTCCGGAAGCTTCGACCACGAATTGCTTGAGGAAGAAGCTGTCTGGCTGCGTGAGGAAGGCCAGATCTTCCAGCCGGATCTGTCCCTGCAGGTTGTCGATGTTGTCGCCTGTGAAATTAGCATTCAAGGCAAACGAGATGTCGGGCGATTCATACTTATCGGTCAAGTGCAGACGGTCGGGGCGCAGATGGTCCAGTCGAGCTGTGAAGTTGAATTGCGAGTTGTTGGGCTGATGCTGGAAGAGGCCCTCTGCTTGGAACTTTCCGTTGGGATCGTCGATGCGAATCGTTCCGTCGAAACGGTTGGGCGCGAACGAACCTTGCAGGTTGAGATCTTGATAGGTGTATCCCTTGAAGTCGAACGACTGGATGTTGGCATCAATCTTTCCGCCAAACGAGCCACCGACTGCTTTGCTGGCATCAATGTCGATTTGGAAGCGGGCCTGCCCGAAGGGGTTATTGGGTTCGAACAACTCTTGGAACTGTAGTTCACTGGAGGTAATCTTCCCTTTTAAGAATGTAGCGATTTGTCTATCCAGGTTTCTTCCGGCTGCCACGTCGAGTTCTAAGGCACCAATAGCGGAGGCTAAGCGGCCGTGTGCGTTGATGTTATTGAGGTAGCCATCCACCTCGCCCGTGAAGTTGATCGTGCCTAAGCGAAGCACTGGCTTGGGTAGCTCAACGGGTCGCTCGCTGAAGTTGTTGGCTAAATCTTGCAGTCCCTCGGAGGTGACGTAGAGTTTGCTTACTTTTCCTGAGAGATAAGCATCCTTGGGATGCGTGATGTCGCGGAGTGCCATTTGCCCGATGAATAGCATCTTATCTTCCAAGCGGATGGTGGCCTGTCTCAAGTTGATGTCGTTTACCTTGCCATTCGCCTCGGCCGAGAACTCGATGACATCGTTAAAGTTTTTGAACGCAGGAACGAAAGCTGAGAGGTCGCGCAGGCTGATTCTTGAGGGAGCGATGCGTAGGGTGATGGGTGATTGGTTGATGAAGTTGGTCAACCCATCGGTTTGGGTCAAGTCCATGTGTGCACGGTCTATCTTCAGTGAAGAGTGAGGCAGGTTCAGTTCGAACTTTTGGATCTTCGCACTATCGGGATTGGCAATAAGGCTGAGTGCTAACTTATTTAATGTAAATCCCGAAGCTTCGTCGAAGCTCATTTTCTTGATTACGGCATTGATGCTGTCTTTTTGCAAGGCCTTGAGGGAGATGTTTGCGCTCAGGTTGCTGATGTCGATATGTTTAGCGTTGAAACGATCGGGAGTCTCCACTTCGCTATCAACATGGTAGCTGAAATGGCCTTTTCGGATATAGATCGAGTTGAAACGCAAATTGATGTTGGGCTTAGGCTTGAGTGTGTCTTTGCTTGCGAAAGCATCAATCACGAATTGCAGATTGAGTGGACTGTGAGGTGTCGCTTTTCTGAGATTGAGGTTGATGCCGAAAAGCCGGGCCGAGGTGAAGACAAGGCGGCCTTGCAGCAAGGGAAGCACCTTCATGCCGGCTGAGACATGGCTGGCTTCGAAAAGTGGTCGTTGTTGTTGATCTTCTAAGTAAAGATCTTCGAGCACTAGTTGGTTGAACCACTCGAAGTTGACGCGGCCGATCTTTACAGGCACGCCCAAATGGTTGGAAAGCTGATGGGTAGCTACTTCAGAAAGACGGCCCTGGACATAGGGAATCCGCAAAAGTAAGCTGGGTAACGCATAGCTTATTCCAAAAAAGACGAGCAAAAAAACAATTATGTATTTGAGTCCTTTGATAACTTTTCGATTTATTTTGCGCAAAACTACAACAATATCGCGACAGATTTCGTTAATTCGCGCTAAAATAATCGAGATATGAGCATAACGATATTAGGTATTGAGTCCTCTTGCGACGATACTTCGGCAGCTGTGATCCGTGATGGCGTGTTGCTTTCAAATGTGATTGCCAGTCAAGCTGTGCATGAGGCGTATGGTGGTGTCGTGCCCGAGTTGGCCTCGCGGGCGCACCAGCAAAACATTATTCCCGTTGTTTCGGAGGCTATCAAGCGGGCTGGCATAGATAAGTCGGAACTGAGCGCCGTGGCCTTCACCCGTGGGCCGGGTTTGATGGGTTCGCTCTTGGTGGGCACTTCGTTTGCGAAGGGCTTCTCTGCTTCGCTGGGCATCCCGATGGTCGAGGTGAACCATTTGCAGGCGCATGTGTTGGCTCATTTTGTCAAGGAGAGCCCCGAGGATGATCATGCGCCCCATTTCCCTTTCCTTTGTCTGTTGGTGTCGGGAGGCAACTCGCAGATCATCAAGGTGAGTGCCTACAACCAGATGGAGGTGATAGGCCAGACTATCGATGATGCGGCAGGAGAGGCATTCGACAAATGCGCGAAGGTTATGGGGCTGGGTTATCCTGGTGGTCCGATTGTGAATCGCTTGGCCAACGAGGGCAACCCGAAGGCGTTTGCTTTTAGCAAACCGCACATCCCAGGTTACGACTATAGCTTCAGTGGTTTGAAGACTTCATTCCTCTATACCCTGCGCGATCGCTTACAGGAGGATCCTGATTTCATCGAGAAGAACAAGGCCGACCTTTGTGCCTCATTACAGGCTACGGTGATCGACATTTTGATGAACAAGTTGCGTAAGGCTGCCAAGGATTTGGGTATTAAAGAGGTGGCCGTTGCGGGAGGAGTATCGGCTAATTCTGGCTTGCGCGATGCCTTTTTGGATCATGCTCGCCGTTATGGATGGAAGGTGCATATTCCCAAGTTCTCGTTCACGACCGACAATGCGGCTATGGTGGCCATCACGGGCTACTATAAATATATTGACAAAGAGTTCTGCCCGATGGAAGCCGCTCCATTTGCCCGTGTGCAATCGAACATCCGATAAGAATAAGATATGGAGGTAGCTGAACAACCTATTGAAGAGCGATTAGGAACGCTTCTGCGTGAGCAACAGCTGACGATGGCCACTGCCGAGAGTTGTACTGGCGGTGGCATTGCCAGCCTGATGACTTCGGTGGCAGGAAGCTCTGCTTACTTCTTAGGAGGAGTGGTGTCATATTGCAACGCAGTAAAGCATAGCGTGCTGGGCGTGTCGGAGAAAGATCTACAAGAGCAGGGTGCGGTCAGTCGTCCCGTTGTTGAGCAGATGGCACAAGGGGCGATGCGTGTAATGAAAGCTGACTGTGCGGTGGCAACCTCGGGTGTGGCTGGGCCAGGCGGAGGAACTCCTGCCAAGCCTGTAGGCACGGTGTGGATTGCCGCTGTTTACCATGAGCGGGTTGTGTCGCAATGCTGCCATTTTGGGAATCAGTCCCGCCGAGCCAATATACACTCGTCTATACAGGCCGCTTTGCGGTTGTTGGAGGAGTTGTTGCAGGCCGAAAATGCTGAAAAACGATAAAAAGAGCAACCTTTTGGCAAAAACGCTTGCAAATTGAAAAATAATGCGTAATATTGCCGTTGATTTCAAAACAAAAACAGACGCATAGGTAACAAATACATGGCAAGTGCCTCTTCTACATATTATACTTGGGCATTGATGTGCACCCCTTGGGGGGTTGAGTGCTAAGTCTTTACGTTAGTGGCGGAGATGGACACCGCCGTTAGGCAACACTAGTTGCTATCTTTTTTATTTTCAATTTCTTATTTTGTTAAATCTGCGAACGCTTGGTGGAAAGTGTTCCCTATAAATATATTTCTTAATCGATGAAAGTATTGAAATTTGGCGGAACGTCCGTAGGTTCTGTGAATAGTATCTTGAGTGTGAAAAAGATTGTTGAGGCGATCGACGAACCTGTGATTGTGGTAGTATCAGCCTTAGGTGGTATCACCGATAAGCTGTTGAATACCTCTAAAATGGCCTCTCAGGGCGATTTGGCCTACGAGAAGGAGCTGTCGGAAATCATCGCTCGCCATCTCGAAGTGATTGAGGGTGTGATCGAGGATCAGGTGGTGCGTATGGAGGTGCAGCGTAAAGCTATGGTGCTTCTTGAGGAGTTGAGCAACATCTTCAAGGGCGTTTACCTTATCAAAGATCTTTCGCCAAAGACCTCAGATACGATTGTGAGCTATGGCGAACGACTCTCATCTCTTATCGTGTCGAACGTGATCAAGGAGGCCCAGCTGTTCGACTCACGTGCGTTTATCAAGACTGTAAAGCAATTCAATAAGCATATTGTCGATTTCGACTTGACGAATCAGTTAATAAAGGAGACCTTTAATCCGCTTCCCAAGGTGGCGTTGGTTCCGGGCTTCATCTCCAGTAACGCTCAGACGGGCGAGGTGACGAACTTGGGGCGTGGTGGCTCGGATTATACCGCCTCGATTTTGGCTTGTGCCTTGGGTGCACGTCTCTTGGAGATTTGGACAGATGTGGATGGCTTCATGACTGCCGATCCGCGTGTGATCTCGTCGGCTTATGTGATCGACCGCTTGACCTTTACGGAGGCGATGGAACTGTGCAACTTCGGTGCGAAAGTGATCTATCCGCCGACAATCTACCCCGTTTACCACAAGAATATCCCAATCCGTATTCTCAATACCTTCAATCCTTCCGCTCCTGGTACCTTCATCTCTCAGGAGAAGGTAAAGGAGGAGAGCAAGGCAATCATCAAGGGTATCTCTTCGATCAACGACACCTGCTTGATCACTGTGCAAGGTTTGGGTATGGTGGGCGTAATTGGTGTTAACTACAGAATCTTTAAGACGTTGGCGAAGAATGGCATCAGTGTGTTTATGGTGTCGCAGGCCAGCTCAGAGAACAACACTACTTTTGCAGTGCGTAATGCCGATGCCGACTTGGCGGTGCAGGTGCTCGACGAAGAGTTTGCGCTGGAACGTTCGCAAGGCGATATGAACGACACCGTGGCAGAGAAAGATTTGGCTACCGTGGCGATTGTGGGTGAGAACATGAAGCGTACACCAGGTATCGCAGGCAAGCTGTTCGGTACTTTGGGTCGCGCGGGTATCAGTGTGATCGCTTGTGCGCAGGGAGCTTCTGAGACGAATATCTCTTTCGTCATTAAGCACAAGTATTTGCGTAAGGCGTTGAACTCCATTCACGACTCTTTTTTCTTGTCGGAATACAAAGTGTTGAACCTTTTTATAGCGGGTGTGGGTACGGTCGGCGGCAATCTGTTGGAGCAGATTCGCATTCAACAGCCGAAGCTGATGCAGCAGAATGGCTTGAAACTAAACGTAGTGGGCGTGGCCAATTCGCATCGTGCGTTGCTACGTCGCGACGGCATAGAGTTGGATAATTATCGTGATGCCTTGCAGCAGGAAGGGGAGCCGAGCAACCCACAGCATCTTTGCGACGAGATCGTGAAGATGAACATTTTCAACTCCGTCTTTGTCGATTGTACGGCGAGTGCCGAGGTGGCGGCTATGTATGGCACCCTGATGAATAACAACGTATCGGTCGTGGCGGCCAACAAGGAGGCTGCCTCTTCGCCCTACGAGAACTACATACGATTAAAGGAGACAGCACGCCATCGCGACATCAAGTTTCTTTTTGAGACAAATGTGGGAGCGGGCTTGCCCATCATCAATACGATGAACGACTTGATCAATAGTGGCGATCATATCTTGAAATTGGAAGCGGTGCTCTCAGGCACGCTAAACTATATATTCAATACGCTCCGGGCCGACATTCCCTTTAGCAAGGCGATTCTGATGGCTAAGGAGAATGGCTACTCTGAGCCTGACCCTCGCACCGACCTATGTGGTAAAGATGTCGTGCGTAAGCTGGTGATCTTGGCTCGTGAGGCGGGCTATCGAGTGGAGCAAAGCGATGTGAAGCGAAACCTCTTCGTGCCGGAATATCTCTTTGAGGGATCGCTTGAGGAGTTCTGGAAACAGTTGCCGAATCTGGATGCGCATTTCGAAGAGGAACGTCAGCGGTTGGAGGCTGAGGGCAAACATTTCCGCTTTGTGGCTCGCATGGAGAATGGAGCTTGCGAGGTGGGGTTGCAAGCGGTGGATAGCCATCATCCCTTCTTCGACTTGGAGGGAAGCAACAACATCATCATGATCTCAACGGAGCGTTATCACGAGTATCCAATGGTGATCAAAGGTTATGGTGCCGGAGCCGACGTGACGGCTGCTGGCGTTTTTGCTGACATTATTTCGATTGCCAATATTTAAATAGAAAAGCTTATGAAACACATCATTATCTTGGGTGATGGCATGGCTGACGAACCAATCGACTCTTTGGGAGGATTGACGCCGTTGCAATATGCCCAGACACCCTATATGGACGAGCTGGCACGCCTCGGTGTGACCGGACGAATGCGGACGGTGGCTGAAGGTTTTCATCCAGGTAGTGAGGTGGCCAATATGGCTGTCTTGGGCTACGACCTTCCCACAGTGTATGAGGGGCGAGGGGTCTTAGAGGCGGCCAGCATGGGGGTGGAGCTGCAACCTGGCGATATGGCTATGCGTTGCAACCTTGTCTGTGTGGAGGGAGAGATGTTGAAGAATCACTCCGCTGGACATATCTCTACCGAGGAGGCCGATGCGTTGATCTGCTATCTGAATGAGCGATTGGGCTCGGATCGGGTGCGCTTTTACACCGGTGTCTCTTATCGGCACCTGCTGGTGGTTAAAGGCGGCGACAAGCGCATAGACTGTACTCCTCCTCACGACGTGCCTTTGCACCCCTTTCGCCCTCTGCTCGTGAAAGCGGAGTTGGCTGAGGCACAAGCGACGGCCGACTTGCTGAACGATCTGATCTTGCGTTCGCAGGAGCTGTTGGAACAACACCCTGTCAACCTACGTAGAAGGGCGATGGGAAAAGACATGGCAAACAGCATTTGGCCTTGGTCGCCTGGTTATCGCCCGGCCATGCGCACGTTGCGCGAAATGTATGGGATTGGCCAAGGTGCGGTTATCTCGGCGGTGGATCTGATTCGGGGTATAGGAGTATATGCTGGACTGAAAGTGTTGCATGTGGAGGGGGCAACAGGACTCTACGACACCAATTACGAGGGAAAGGCCGAGGCTGCTTTGCGGGCTTTAAAAGAGAATGATTTTGTCTATTTGCATATCGAGGCAAGCGATGAGGCGGGCCACGAAGGAGATGTGGATTTGAAGATTAAGACCATAGAGAACCTGGATCGCCGGGCGATAGGTCCCATCTATGAGGCGCTGAAACAATGGAATGCCCCCGTGGCCATAGCGGTGCTGCCTGATCATCCTACCCCTTGCGCTGTGCGTACACACACGAGTCGGCCAGTGCCTTTCTTGATATGGAAGCCGGGCGAAACGCCTGACGGCGTGACACGTTTTGATGAGTTCTCGGTCGAGCAAGGCAAGTATGGCATTTTGGAAAAGGATCAATTTATCAAGGAGTTTTTAGCATGAAATATTATAGTACAAACAGACTGGCTCCTCTGGCCACGCTGGAGGAGGCGGTAGTGAAAGGATTGGCAGACGATAAGGGACTCTATATGCCCGAATATATCCCTCGGTTGGAGCCACAGGCGATTGAGCGGATGAAAGAGCAATCGTTCCACGAGATCGCTTGCACGGTGGCAAGAGCTTTTTTCGGCGAGGATATTGAACCCGCTACGCTCGATCGGTTGGTGTGTGATACTCTTTCGTTCGAGACTCCTGTAGTCGAGGTGAAAGATCCTATTTACAGCCTCGAACTATTTCACGGTCCGACATTGGCGTTCAAAGATGTAGGTGGACGATTTATGGCTCGTCTCTTGGGTTATTTCATCCAGAGAGAGGGGCTGAAGGAGGTGAACGTTTTGGTTGCTACCTCGGGAGATACCGGCAGCGCCGTGGCAAATGGTTTCCTTGGTGTGCCGGGCATTCATGTCTATGTGCTTTATCCGAAGGGAAAGGTCAGTCCGATCCAGGAGTGCCAGTTTACCACCTTGGGACAGAATATAACGGCCTTGGAGATAGACGGCACATTCGACGATTGCCAGGCTTTGGTGAAGGCTGCCTTTATGGATGATACGCTGAATGCCCACATGAAGCTGACATCGGCCAACTCCATCAATGTGGCGCGGCTCCTGCCTCAATCGTTTTACTATTTCAATGCGTGGGCGCAACTGGCTCGGCAGGGAAAAGCCGACGAACTGGTTGTCTGTGTGCCAAGTGGAAACTTTGGTAACATCACGGCTGGCCTCTTTGCCCATCGCATGGGCTTGCCTATCAAACGCTTCGTGGCGGCCAACAATCGCAATGATGTCTTTCTTGAATACTTGCATACGGCAGTCTATACGCCTCGTCCATCAGTTGCAACCTTGGCCAATGCGATGGATGTAGGCAATCCGAGCAACTTTGCCCGTATCGCTGATCTCTATGATTATAGGGCGATTTGTGAATTAATTAGTGGTTGTCGTTATACCGATGAGCAGATCGCTGAGGCGATTGCTCGTTGCTATAATGCGACGGGTTACCTGCTCGATCCGCATGGTGCGTGTGGGTATCGTGCATTGGAGGAAACGCTGCAACCTGGCGAGACAGGCCTATTCTTAGAGACTGCCCATCCTGCGAAGTTTAAGCAGACGGTCGATCGGATTTTAGGAACCGACATTGAGATTCCAGCTCGCCTATGCGCCTTTATGGCTGGGAAAAAGCAAAGCGTTGAACTCCAGAAGGATTTCGAGTGTTTCAAACGCTACCTGTTGGAGCGATAGCGCTCCAACAGCTTCTCGTTTGCCAGTTTAGCCTTGTTGCAAGGCTTCCAGCTCCATCTGTCGCTCGGTCCATTCGTCCATAGCGGCAGAGAGGGCTTGCTTGCGGGCAGCATAGTCGGTGTAGAGTGAGGTGTCGGAAGCCCCTTCGGGTGTAGCCAGTCGAGCCTCAATCTCGGCGATCTCCTGCTCTAAGGTGTTGATGCGTGCCTCGGCATCGCTCACGGCTTTCTCTGCCTTCTTGATTGCTTTGCTCAGCTCTTTGCGTGCTTCGTAGGAGAGCTTGTTTTGTGAGACGGGCGCAGCCTCTTCCACCGCTCCGGCCGTTGGTTTGACTGTGCGTTCCAGTTCGGCGAGGCTTTCCATCTTCTTGTGCTCCAAGAAATCGTAGATGCCGCCTAAGTGCTCCACCACACGCTGGTTGCCAAACTCATACACCTTGTCTACCAGCCCGTCGAGGAACTCACGGTCGTGTGAGACGAGGATCACTGTGCCATCGAACGCCTTGATTGCATCTTTCAACACATCCTTCGAACGCATGTCGAGGTGGTTGGTCGGCTCATCGAGAATCAGCAGATTGACGGGCTCCAGCAGTAGACGGATCATTGCCAAGCGGGTGCGTTCGCCGCCCGATAACACTTTCACCTTCTTGTCAGACGCTTCGCCTCCAAACATGAAAGCGCCCAGCAGATCGCGTATCTTCAGGCGCATATCTCCTTGGGCAACATAGTCGATTGTGTCGAACACAGTTATGTTTTCATCCAGCAGCTGCGCTTGGTTTTGGGCAAAGTAGCCGATTTTTACGTTGTGGCCGATCTGTAGTTTACCCGTGAAATCGTTGATCTCGCCCATGATACACTTTACCAGAGTGGATTTACCTTCGCCGTTCTTTCCTACGAAGGCCACCTTGTCGCCTCGGTGGATCGTCAGTGTCACATGGTCGAACACCGTGTGCTCACCATAGCACTTACCTACCTCCTCACAGATTACGGGGTAGGAGCCTGAGCGGGGTGCGGGCGGGAACTTCAGGTTGAGCATCGCTGTGTCCACTTCGTCCACCTCGATACGCTCCACCTTCTCCAACTGCTTGATGCGCGACTGAACCTGCACGGCCTTAGTCGCTTTGTAGCGGAATCGCTCGATAAAGGCCTCTGTGTCGGCCAGTTTCTTTTGTTGGTTCTCATAGGCTCGCAACTGCTGCTCTCGTCGCTCCTTGCGCAGCTCTACATATTCGTCGTATTTCACTTTATAGTCGTAGATGTGCCCCAGCTCGATCTCGATGGTGCGGAAGGTCGTGTTGTTGATGAAGGCTCGATCGTGCGATACGAGGATCACGGCGTTAGCTCGGGTTGCGATGAAGTTTTCCAGCCATTGGATAGACTCGATGTCAAGGTGATTGGTAGGCTCGTCAAGAAGGAGTACGTCAGGTTGCTGAAGCAAGAGTTTAGCCAGCTCGATACGCATACGCCAGCCGCCGCTGAACTCGGCAGTGGGGCGGTCGAAGTCGGTGCGTTTGAATCCTAATCCCATCAGGGTGCGCTCCAGCTCCGCCTGGTAGTTGTTGCCTCCCATCATCTGGAAATGCTCTGTCAGGTAGGTCATGCGGTCGATCAGTTTCTGGTAAGCCTCCGATTCGTAGTCGGTTCGCTCGGCCAACTCGATATTCAGTCGCTCGATCTCGGCCTCCATCTCGTGGATGTGGGCGAACGCCAGCTCTGCTTCTTCGCGAACCGTGTGATTGTCTACAAGCTGCATGTGCTGTGGCAGATAGCCGATACTCACCTCCTTAGGAACACTGACGCTGCCACCTGTGGGCGACTGCACGCCAGCGAAGATTTTTAACAGCGTTGATTTGCCTGCTCCATTCTTGCCCACCAAAGCGATGCGGTCTTTCTTGTTTACTACAAATGAAATATCGTCAAATAAGGTAAACCCGCCAAACTCGACGGTCAATCCTTCCACTGAGATCATACTCTATACTATATTATTATATATCGAGTCGCAAAGGTACATAAAAAAAAGGAGAAATCATCTCGATCTCTCCTTTCCAACAATCTAACTCAATTTAAAAATAAATGCCCCTTTTTTCTGTTTGCAGTGGCAAAGAAAGAACTTTTTTATTAATTGAGCAAATGAAATCAAGAATATTATCAAAAAATAGTTATCTTCGTGGCCGATAACATTTATTGTATTTTGAATTCTATGAGATTCTTGAAAAAAATGATTCTACTGGGAGCTCTAGGCGGCTTTTGCCTGAGTGGCACGCTGGCGCAGGCTCCGCAAGAGGTGTTACCTTATTGGCAGGACATTCAGGTGGTGCAGGTAGGCAAAGAGCTTCCACGCAGTTCATTCATGACTTATCCTGACCAAGCGAGCGCACGCTCCGGCCGTTACGAGCAAAGCCCTTACTACCAACTGCTGAATGGCACTTGGCGTTTTCGCTTCGTAGAAGCCTATAAGGAGTTGCCAGCCGATTGTGTCGCTCCAGAGGCCGATCTGAGTGGATGGGGCGAGATTCAAGTGCCTGGCAACTGGGAGATGCAAGGCCACGGAACGGCTATCTATACCAACCATGGCTACGAGTTTAAGCCCCGCAATCCGATGCCTCCACAACTGCCCGAGGCAAATCCCGTGGGCGTTTATCGCCGCGAGATAGAGGTGCCGGCCGCTTGGGATGGTCGAGATATCTACCTTCATATAGCTGGAGCGAAGAGTGGACTCTACGTCTATCTCAACGGACAGGAGGTGGGCTATAGCGAGGATTCGAAAAACCCCGCCGAATTCCTGCTCAACAACTATCTGAAGCCTGGCAAAAATGTGTTAGCACTGAAGATATTCCGATGGAGTACGGGCTCTTACTTGGAATGCCAAGACTTTTGGCGTATCAGCGGCATCGAGCGTGATGTCTTCCTTTGGTCACAGCCTAAGGCGGGCGTGCAAGACTTCCGAGTGGTTTCTACGCTCGATGACAGCTACCGCGACGGTCAGTTCCGCCTTGCCATTGATTTGAAGAACCATACGGCAGAGGCTCGCCGTCTTGGCGTGGCTTATGAGTTGCTCGATGACGCAGGCAAAACAGTCGCTTCGGGCAAGCAGGCTCTATGGGTGAGTCCCACGGGCCCACAGACCGCTTCTTTCGAGGCTCGTATTCCTGGTGTGGCCGCTTGGAGTGCGGAGCACCCCAACCTCTACCAGCTCTTGATGCGTGTGGAGGAGGAGGGAGGCGAAACCTTGGAGGTCGTTCCCTTCCGTGTTGGTTTCCGTCGCATCGAGATGAAGCAACTTGATCAGAAAGCGGCCAATGGCAAGCCTTACACGGTATTGCTCTTCAACGGGCAGCCAGTCAAGTTTAAGGGCGTCAATATCCACGAGCATAATCCAGAGACTGGGCATTATGTCAGCGAAGAGCTGATGCGAAAGGACTTTGAGCTGATGAAGCGCAATAACCTCAATGCCGTGCGCCTTTGCCACTATCCGCAGGACAGACGCTTCTATGAGCTTTGCGACGAGTATGGTCTCTACGTGTACGACGAGGCTAATATCGAGTCGCACGGCATGTACTACAAGCTGAATAAGGGTGGTACGCTGGGCAATAATCCCGAGTGGCTCTTGCCGCACATGGATCGCACCATCAATATGTATGAGCGCAATAAGAACCATGCTTCGGTCACCTTTTGGTCGCTTGGCAATGAGGCTGGAAATGGCTATAATTTCTATCAAACCTACCTTTATTTAAAGAATAAAGAGAAGGGCGGCATGAATCGCCCCGTCAATTACGAGCGTGCTCTTTGGGAGTGGAACACCGATATGTATGTGCCGCAGTATCCCGATGCGCAATGGCTCGAGACGATTGGTCGCGAAGGAAGCGATCGCCCCATCATGCCCTCAGAGTATGCTCATGCCATGGGTAATTCGACCGGCAACCTGTGGGACCAGTGGAAGGCTATCTATAAATACCCCAACCTGCAGGGAGGCTTCATTTGGGACTGGGTGGATCAGGGTTTGTTGCAGACCGACCCGAAGAACGGCCGCTCATTCTACGCTTATGGAGGCGACTTTGGAACCGATATGCCAAGCGATGGAAACTTCCTCTGTAATGGCTTGGTTGGACCCGACCGCACGCCTCATCCCGGCATGGCCGAGGTGAAGTATGCCCACCAAAACGTAGGTTTCGAGGCTGTCGATCTGGAGAAGGGGCTTTTTCGCATTAACAACCGGTTCTACTTCAGCGATCTGGATGGTTATACACTGCATTATACGGTGACGGCCAACGAGCGCATCATTCGTCGTGGACAGACACGCCTTTCACTTGCGCCGCAACAAACGGCCGACTATACTGTGCCCCTCGATGGCCTGAAGCCTCAACCCGGCACTGAGTATTTCGTCAACTTTACGGTGACTACCAACCAGCCGACATCGCTGATCCCTGCCGGTTACGAGGTGGCAGCCGACCAGTTCCGCCTCCCCATTGAGCCGCTTCCGACAAACTTGCGTCTGAAGGGGCCGAAACTCTCTGTTTCCGACGAAGGCGATAACCTGTCTGTTTCCTCGTCGAAGGTGCATTTTGTGTTCCAGAAATCTACGGGCACTGTCACTTCCTATCAGGTGGATGGCGTGGAATACTTTAACGAAGGTTTCGGCCTGCGCCCCAACTTCTGGCGTGCTCCAACCGACAACGACTATGGCAACGGCATGCCTAAACGCCTACAGGTGTGGAAGCAAAGCAGCCGAGATTTCAAATTGGCCGATGCGGCGCTCAGTATGGAGGGCGAAGATGCCTTGATTCGCATCAGCTATCTTTTGCCTGCGGGCAACCTCTACCTTGTTAGCTACAGGGTACATCCCAGCGGAGTGGTCAAAGTGGATGCCCACTTCACTTCCACCGAGATGAGTGCCGCTGAAACTGAACTCTCAGAGGAGGCTCGCACCGCCACCTTCACCCCAGGTAGAGACGCCGCTCGCCGAGAGGCCTCGAAGCTCAATGTCCCCCGCATCGGTATGCGCTTCCGTCTGCCTCAGGGCATGAATCGTTTGGATTATTTCGGCAGAGGTCCGCAGGAGAATTATTGGGATCGCAAGGCGGGCAGTCTCGTTGGCCGCTGGCAGAGCAGTGTGGAGCAGCAATATGTACCCTATGTGCGTCCACAGGAGAATGGCCATCACACCGACACCCGTTGGCTGACGTTAGCCGATACCCGTGGCCGAGGACTACGTATCGTGGCCGATAGCCTGCTGGAGTTCAATGCGCTGCATGGCGCTATTGAGGATTTTGATGCCGAAGAGCAGACGCTGCTTCCTCGTCAGTGGAACAACTTTACGCCCGAGCAGGTGGCCAACCACGATGAGGCCGCGGCTGTCAACGTGCTGCGCCGTCAGCACCACATCAGCGATGTGACGCCCCGCTCATTTGTGGAGGTTTGCGTCGACCTTAAGCAGCAAGGTGTTGCAGGATATGATAGTTGGGGCTCGCGTCCTGAGCCGGCTTACACCCTGCCTGCCAACCGCGACTATCGCTGGGGATTCACTTTGATTCCCCTCAAGTAGCGCGCGTGAGCTGCAGCCGGGCAGATAAGGCATTCGGCGAGTGATCGTCGATCGTGGGAGGATTCTGTAACTGCATCCTCCCCTTGTAAAAATAACAATCAATCAACAACAACAAAGCCCCATTCGGGTGCATCCCCTGTTTGAAGAGGGTGCACCCGCTGTTTCTTTTGTCTCTAATACGACGAAGACGGCGTGTCTGCCGTTAGACGGAAGCAGGCGCATTTACCACATACGGCAACGAAAAAAACGACGGGCAACGGCGTAAATTTCGAAGCCCATCGTTTAGAATTTCGACGGCCGTGCTGATAGAATTCCATCGCCGTGGTTTTTCATGCCGACGGCCGTGGTTTTTCATGCCGATGACCATGGTTTTTCCACTAACTTTCCGTTGAGCCATTAAGTGTCTATAGGAAAAGCTCATTCCGCTTTCTTTCTTTGCAGAGAGGCTCAAGATGCGCCGCCAATAGGTTGAGGCGTTCGCCGATGCCCCTCGCTTGAACAGGGCAAACAGAGACGCATCGCATGCAGCCGATGCAAAGCTCTGTTGTGTTGCCTTTCAGGTTTTCCGCAGAGATTGCTCCGGTTGGACATTGGCTTGCACAAGTGCCGCATTCCACGCAATCGTCGTTCGCTGTAGGGTAGGGCCCCATGCAACCTTGCTTATAGGGACGATTCCCCGGTAATGCCAATGGCTCGAAAGGCTTGTCTTTCTTCGCTTTGTCGAGAATCGCCTCTCCGTATGAGGCCAAATCCTTGGCGTCCGCCTCGTCGGGTCTGCCTTTGCCATACATGCGGCAAACGCTGTGCTCCGCAATGGTAGCCACTGCCGCAATCACTTGAAAGCCGCTGTCAGTTGTCACATCCTGCATCTCCACCAGTGCGTCTTCGTAGGCTCGGTTGCCATACACGGCAACGATTGCGCATTTAGCTCCATTTGCCTTGATCGCCTTCAGCCTTTCTACAGCCAAGGCTGGCACTCGGCCGGCATAGACAGGCATGGAGATGACGACTAAGTCGTCTGCCGCAATGCTTGGCGAATTCAACTCCTCTTCCTTTACGCAGAGTTCTGTAAGCGTACTATTTGCGTCGATAGTTTTGCAGAGCAGCTCGCTCACACGGCGAGTTCCTCCTGTCGGACTGAATGTGATTTGGTGTGTTATCATATATTCTGCTGTATCTCGTTTTTTATCTATTTTAATGCCTTGCCATCTGAAAACGCCTGACCGACTTTATCGCCCAACTCGATGTAGCCGTTATGGACGTGGCATCGTATTTATTCGGTTTGTTCAAAAGCAAAAGTAGGCATTTTTGTGCAAATAGCAGGTGTTTGGGTAAGGTTGGTTCCAATTGAAATCCAACCCTGGGAACAGGGGTCGTTGGAGCTGTTTTGATGCGGCTTAGGCGGAGGGATGCTTGCGTATAAGCGATTTATGAGATGATAATTTCAAAATGATATGTAATTTGAACCGAAATGCGGAAAAGCGATCTGTGGTTAACAAAAAAATACTGTGTTTTTAAACTATTTTATATACCTTTGCCCCGATTAAATAATCTATATGGGGTATTATGGCATTTACCAATAACGTTATGATTGTTCGTCACGGATTGCTGGCGAAACTAGTGAAACTGTGGAAGGAGAATCTCCTTCTGGAGAAGATTGATCGTTTACCACTTGAGCTGACGCCTCGTAAAGCCAAAGTTCGTGGTCGTTGTTGCGTTCATAAAGAGCGTGCGGTGTGGAAATACAAGACATTGCCTCTGTTAGGATTCGACATGGAAGACGAGGAGGATGAGTTGACCCCGCTTTCCGAATACGCAAGGCTGGCTTTGCAGCGTGAGGGGAAGGTCAAGAAAGAGAATCTGATGTGTGTGGTCGACGAGGCATGTTCTTCATGTGTGCAGGTCAACTATGAGATCACGAATCTCTGTCGTGGCTGTGTAGCGCGAAGCTGCTTCATGAATTGTCCGAAAGACGCTATCCGATTCAAGAAAAACGGAAAGGCGGAGATCGATCACGAGAAGTGCATCAGTTGTGGCAAGTGCCACGAAAGTTGCCCTTATCATGCGGTGGTTTACATCCCCATCCCATGCGAGGAGGTGTGCCCCGTAAAGGCCATCCGCAAAGATGAGTATGGCGTAGAGCATATCGACGAGAACAAGTGTATCTATTGCGGTAAATGCATAAACGCCTGTCCGTTTGGTGCGATCTTCGAACTCTCGCAAGTATTCGACATATTGCATAGCATCCAAAAGAGAGAGCAGGTTGTAGCCATCGTGGCTCCCTCTATCTTGGCTCAGTTTAATGCCCCTATCGAAAACGTGTATGGCGCATTGCGTGAAATGGGATTTTCCGATGTGATCGAGGTGGCCCAAGGAGCGATGACGACCACCGAGAAGGAGGCAAGCGAGTTGCTCGAAAAGCTGGAAGAGGGGCAGCCGTTTATGACCACCAGCTGCTGTCCGTCATACATGCAATTGGCTGAAAAGCATATTCCAGAGATGAAGAAATACATCTCATCGACCGGCTCGCCGATGTATTACACATCGCGCATCGTGAAGGAGAAATATCCGGATGCGAAGGTAGTGTTTATCGGCCCGTGTGTGGCGAAGCGCAAGGAGGCGAAAAATGATCCTTGTGTTGACTATGTGATGACCTTCGAAGAGGTTGGATCTGTGCTGAAAGGACTGGATATCCATATCGAGGAGGCTAAACCGCTCTCCGTGCTGTTTAACTCTGTGCGTGAAGCGCATGGATTTGCGCAAAGCGGCGGTGTGACTCAGGCCGTGAAGGTCTATCTGGGCGACAAGGCTCAGGCCGTTAAGCCTTTGCAGATAGCCAATCTTAACAAGAAGAATGTAGCTTTGCTGAAGAGTTTTGCGAAAACAGGCAAGGCTCCGGCCAATTTCATCGAGGTGATGGCTTGCGAAGGGGGCTGTGTGACAGGTCCAAGCACGCATGCCGACAAGGTAGCCGGACAAAAACAATTCAATCGCGAGCTCGAAAAGTTTAAATAAACACATTCCATCCTAACAGCCTCCTCCTGATCGGAGCTCTTTTGCCATGCAACCGAAGGAGGAGGCTGTTGGGTTGTAAAATGTGATTTCTCACTCTGTTTAGGGTGGATAATTGAAAAAAACTCGTAAGTTTGCTTTTAGTATTAATATAACAGCGTAATTCATGGATTGGAGAAAACTACAGAATGGTTCAGACATAAGGGGCGTGGCTCTTGAGGGCATCGAAGGAGAGCACGTGAACCTTACGCATGAGGTGATAGTGACGATAGCGAAGTCGTTCGTCAAGTGGCTTAGAAACACAACGGGGCATGATGCGCCTACGATTGCGGTGGGCATGGATTGCCGTCTTTCGGGCGAGCGCATCAAGTCGGCTTTCGTTGATGGGGCGGTGGAGGCTGGCGCCCATGTTGTTGACTGCGAACTTGCTTCAACTCCAGCTATGTTTATGACTACGATCAGTGAGCAGGTAAAGGCTCAGGCTTCGGTTATGGTGACGGCAAGCCATCTTCCTTTCAATCGCAACGGATTGAAGTTCTTCACTCCTAAAGGCGGACTCGACAGCAAGGATATCGCGGCCATCCTTGACATTGCGGCCAAGGGCGATTATGCTTTCGACGGAGCAGCGGGCAGCAGTGCGACGTTCGACTTTATGTCGGTCTATTCACGTCATCTTGCCGATTACATCTGCGCTGGAGTAAACGCCGACGATTATTTGCATCCCCTCTCGGGTATGCACATCATTGTCGATGCGGGCAATGGCAATGGAGGATTCTTCCAGGGCATACTGCGCTCACTCGGCGCCGACACCGAGGGTAGCCAGTTTCTTGAGCCAGACGGACATTTCCCTAATCATATTCCGAATCCAGAGAACCCTGAGGCGATGGCATCGGTGTGTAAGGCTGTAGAGCGCAGCCATGCCGACCTTGGTGTGATATTCGATACCGATGTCGATCGTTCGGCAATCATCGGCCTGAATGGCGAGCCGATCAACCGCAACTCGCTGATCGCACTGATATCCGCTGTGATCCTCGAGGAGCATCCGGGCAGCACGGTGGTCACCGATTCGGTTACGTCAGACGGATTGGCCGAGTTTATCAAAGAGAAAGGTGGCAAACATCATCGCTTCCGTAGGGGCTATAAGAATGTGATAAACGAGGGCATACGGTTGAATGAGGCTGGCGAGGAGTGCTGGCTGGCGATCGAGACATCAGGCCATGCCGCTTTGCGCGAGAACCATTTCCTCGACGATGGTGCCTATCTCGCCGCTAAACTTATCGTTTATGCGGCCAAACTGAACAAACAGGGCAAACAGCTGCACGACATCATTTCGACACTCAAGCAGCCTAAGGAAAGCAAGGAGATAAGGATCAAGCTGACCGAGCCCGACTTCAAGGCCTACGGGGCTAAAGTGCTTGAGGGCTTGAAGGCTCAGGTCGCAGACGTGCCAGGGTGGAGCATCGTTGAGCCAAACTACGAGGGATTGCGTGTGAGCTGTGGCAATAGCGACGAAGAGGGCTGGTTCTTGTTGCGTATGTCACTTCACGATCCCGTGATGCCTCTCAACATCGAGAGTAATGTGGAGGGTGGCGTTGCTGTCATCGAGAGCAAGCTTCAATCGCTTGGGCTCATCTGATGTGGATGGCTTGGGGAGGGCATGCCGATCATAAGATTACCTATCTTTTTCGCCGCCAACCCTACAATCCTTAACTTTTAACCCCACGGTGTGAGGCGAAATACCGTGGGGTTGTATAATCTTATAAGTTACGCCCACACCTAGTTGGGTTAAATTCCGGCTCCGTCGCAGAAGCAAGGCTGCTCAATGGCCTGGCTTTGGAGGATGCGAGAGTGGGGTGGTACGTCGTGTGTGAGCCATACGTTACCACCCACTATGGTGTCGTGGCCTATTCGCACGCGTCCGAGGATTGATGTGTTGGAGTAAACCGTGACATGGTCTTCTAGAATTGGGTGGCGGGGCACGTCGATAGGCACACCGTTGGCATCGTAGGTGAAGTTTTTAGCTCCGAGTGTAACGCCCTGATAGAGCATGACGTGATTACCGATGATGGTGGTTGCGCCAATCACAATGCCCGTACCGTGGTCGATGCTGAAGTATTCGCCAATCTGTGCGGCGGGATGGATGTCGATACCGGTTTCAGAGTGCGCCATCTCGGTGATGATCCGTGGAATGACGGGCACGCCTTGCAGATGCAGTTGATGGGCAGCCCGGTAGTGTATCATCGCTTTCACCACGGGGTAGCACAAAATCACCTCCTGCATGCTTTTCACCGCAGGGTCGTTGTGCATAACGGCGTAGGTGTCGGTGTGGAGTAGTTGCGATATCTGAGGAAGCGCAGCCACGAAGTCGCTGGCTACTTCTGCGGGATTGTCGATTTCGGCAATGGTGGCGAGCTGTTCGGCCAGAATTGTGTGGATGGCCTCCTCGCCGTTTGTCCACGATGGTACATCTGAATAGTCGGGAAAGATTACATATCCAACAAGCTCCATGAGCTGTCTGAGCTGTGATAAGGATGGTGCTTTCATACTTTTTTATTCAAACAAAGAGGTTGATAGATAGCGTTCGCCGGTGTCGGGTAGCAGTGCCACGATGAGTTTGCCTGCGTTTTCATCTTTTCTTGCCAATGCGAGAGCTGCCGAAAATGCTGCGCCCGAGGAGATGCCTACAAGCAGCCCTTTAGCTCTCGCTAATGCTCGTGCGCCTTCGAAGGCCTCTTCGTCGCTTATTGTCATCACTTCGTCTACCACTTCTGCATTGTAGGTAGCTGGGACGAAGCCTGCGCCAATGCCTTGTATTTTGTGCTTGCCTGACATGCCAGTGCTGAGCACGGCCGATGAGGCAGGTTCAACTGCTACTATTTTCACTGCAGCGTTGTGCTTCTTTAGTGCTTTACCTGTGCCGCTTACTGTTCCACCTGTGCCTACACCCGCTACAAAGATGTCGATTGCGCCTCCGCTGTCGGTCCAGATTTCCTCGCCTGTGGTTCGTTCGTGCATTGCAGGATTAGCGGGATTGGTGAATTGGCCCAGGATTACAGCTCCCGGAATAGCGTTGCGAAGTTCTTCGGCTTTGGCAATAGCTCCCTTCATGCCTTCGGAGCCAGGGGTGAGTTCGAGTCTTGCACCGTAGGCTTTAAGAAGGTTTCTTCGCTCCACGCTCATGGTGTCGGGCATGGTTAGAATGGTCTTGTAGCCTTTTGCTACACCCACCCAGGCAAGCCCTACGCCCGTATTGCCGCTGGTAGGCTCGATGATGGTTGCCCCTGGCTTTAATATGCCCTTTTGTTCGGCATCCTCGATCATGGCTAATGCAATGCGATCTTTCACGCTGCCGCCGGGGTTGAATGCTTCGATTTTTACTGCAATTCTTGCTTTTTGTCCTTTAAATCCGCTCATTTCCACCATGGGTGTGCGGCCAATGAGTTCGGTGATTGACTTGTAGATCATACTGTTGTAATTTTAAAGTTGTTGTTATTCTGATTCTATTTTCAGAGTTGAAGAAAAAAAAACGCCCTGCCAATTTCGGCAGGGCGTTAATGGTATGTTTCGTGAATGGGGATATGCTAATGCTACAAAATCATACGGTCATTGAGCCGAGCCAATAAGACTGATTCGGTACAACAGCAGCAACATGCCTGCGATGATGTGTAGAAATGTTTCATTATTTATCAATAATGTTTATTATGCCGCAAAACTATGTCATAAACCAGATAAAAGCAAGTGTTTTTCGGAAAAATGTCGAACTAAGGGGATTTTTCTTGACATAACCTGCTCTATGTGCCCAGCAGGAATGTCAGTCCGCTGATTCCAATGTAGGCATAGATTATGTATTTGAGCAGGGAACCAGTGAGGTGTTGAAACACCCATGTGCCCAGCCGATTGCCAATGAGAACACCTACAATGCCATACACGTAGCCCATCGTGACTGTCGAGGTGAAGAAACCGTTATAGGCTCTCGCCAAGGTCATCAATAGGTTGCCTATTAAGAAATAGGTTTGCGTCATGGCCAAGTAGTGCTCCTTGTCGGGCTCGGAGCTCACGAAGTAGAGTACGGCGGGAGGACCTTGCATGCCAAAGAAACCGCCCATCACTCCGCTTAAAGCGCCTGCTGTTATTTGTGCCGACAACGTGGTCTTCATTTGGATGCGCTTGCTGAAACAGGCGAAGTAGAGGCTCACGGCAATCAGCGTAATGCCAAGTAGTCTATTTAGGATGCCGTATTCCATGCGCTTGAGCAGAAATACGGCACTGATGGAGACTCCGATAAACGTCAGCAGGATAGGCAATAACCTGCTCCAAGTGATGTGCTTTCGTTGTTGTGCGACAATTATCAAGGAGGTGGTCATGGCCAAGATGCCCGAGAGCGTGGTAGCTTCGCCATAAGAGGGCATGATGGCAGGGAGCATCGTCATGATGAAGATGCCAAAACCAAAGCCCGTCGTGCGTTGCACAAAACTGGCTCCGATGCTCAGTAGAAAGAGCTCTATCGCCATGCGAGCGCCCTTTTTATCCCCTCCACGCTGTCGTTGAAGTGTAGACCGAATTCCTCAATGAGCGAACAATCCATCGTGAGATTCCGGGGCTGCTCGCTAAATCTTTCCTCATTGGGCAAGATCCATGTCGAAGGTTCTTCCAGCTTCATGAGGTGAGCCGCCCGTAGATGGAGGGCATAGCTGTCGATCGTGTTGCCGCTTCCGTAGTTGTAGATACCTCCTGGAAGGGCAATGACCTGCTCCATGTTTTTGACCACTTCCCAAACGTTTGTCACTCCACGGTATTCGTGCGTGGCCGCATTGATGATGGCACCCTCGCTGCATGCCTTCCGCAGGTTGACCAGAATATTGCTGTTCAGCTTCATCGGACTGTCGGGCACGTCGTACATCCATGTGAGGCGTAGGCCAATCGACGACGGTAGGTTTCGTTGTGCTCTCTGTTCCGCCTCAAGCTTGTGTTGGCCATAGACGTTGACAGGCTGAAGCTCAACATGCTCCTTTAGAGGCCCGAGCAGAGGCGTCCCGTTGTACACTTGGTCGCTCGACATGAATATGAGTTTGGCTCCAATGCGCTTACACGCCTTTGCCAGTTTTACCGTGCCTTGCACATTGACGCGGTGCGAATCCTCAGGATGCTGCTCGCAGTACCACGTGTTGCTCAGTGCGGCACAATGCACCACGATGTCAGGATGGAACTCCTCCATGTAGGCCATGACCGCATCCTCGCGGCTGACATTC
The DNA here is from genome assembly GCA_934718155.1 of uncultured Parabacteroides sp. Classification (GTDB taxonomy): domain Bacteria; phylum Bacteroidota; class Bacteroidia; order Bacteroidales; family Tannerellaceae; genus Parabacteroides. Next base: position 51,955 of record CAKUZF010000017.1, read on the forward strand.
AGCTCGCTGTGCGATGGCAATAGTAATTCGTATTTGTCTTTATAGTAAAGAGCCAATCGACTTCCTAAGAAGCCGCTGCTACCTGTGATCAGTATTTTCTTCATCTGTTGTCTCCTTTATTATGTTGTTGTGCTGGTGCTATAATTCCTTGGGGCAGAGAAAGGCGGAGATGTAGATTGCGCCAGTCAGCATCAACGCCGATCCCAACCCCACGTAGAATGAGGCAATGAACGATGGAGCTATGGCGGGGCATCTTCTGAGCAGAACACCCAAAGTGATCATAAAGGCCATGATAAGGTATGACCTCAGAGGCATCATATGCCACACCCTTCGCTTTCCCTCGTCGATCGTCCGAATACGTCGCACGTTCTTGAAGAGCATCTTGACGAACATGCTCGAGAATAGGATCAGGGTGACTATGCTACCGATTACCATCACACTGGAGGTTGCGTCAAGGCTTATCCATGACGCAACCCCGATCCTGCAGACATTGAAACCTGCTATCAGCCAGATTATACCAGCTATGGAGGTGAGAGATTTAGTCTTCATTCTTACTGCTTTATTCTGTCTGTGTTATGCTTAACGATCGCACAGCTGCCCGTGATGATGAATCCATGCGTACATTACCAACCTCCTCCCAGGGCCTTATACATCTTTACCATCGTAATCTGCTTGTCGCGGATGGCGTTGCTTAGACCAATTTGGGCATCGAAATAGCTACGCTGTGCGTCGAGCACATCCAGGTAGCCAATCACTCCGTTGATGTATTGCAGCTGGGCCAGTTCCATAGCGGCCTTCGACGAGTGTTCCAATTCGAGGCGCGACTCGTAGATTTCTTTGATCTTGTTGAAGTCTACAATGGCGTTGCGGGCATCCTTGAAGGCACTCAATACGGCCTTCTCGTAGCCGTAGCAGGCCTGTTCGTAGGCCGCCTTCTGAGCCTTCAGCATGGCGCGGTTCTTACCCATAGCGAATAGTGGCCCCAACAGGTTGGCGCTAAGATAGTGAATGGGCGACTGGAAGAAGTCGCTGAATTCCTTACTTTCCAAACCGTAGTTGGCTGTCAGTGTGATGCGCGGGAAGAGGTTGGTAAAGGCCATGCCTACAGCGGCGTTGGCAGCGATCAGGCGCTGTTCGGCTTCGCGCACGTCGGGACGGCGCTCCAGTAGAGTGGAGGGGAGGCCTACAGGCAGCGACTCGGGCAACTTGACTTCTTCGGGCAGGATGGAGCGGCGTATCACCTGCGGATACTCGCCCGCTAAGTAGGCGATGTCGTTTTCTTTGATAGATATCTTACGCTCAAGCTCGGGCACTAACGTGGCGGTACGGGCGTATTCCACCTTAGCCTGCTGATACGAGGTCTCCGAAGTCAGACCGCCTTCGAAGCGTATCTTGGCCAGCCGGACGCCTTCCTCGCGCGCCTTCAGCGTTTGGCGCACAATTTTCAACTCGTTATCTAAGGCCACCAGTTCGAAGTACGACTGCGCCACTTCTGAGATGATGCTCATCTTCAAGGCGCGCTGAGCTTCGATGCTTCCTAAGAACTGGGCCATGCTTTTATCTTTTGCCCAGCGGAGGTTGCCCCACAAGTCGAGCTCCCACGAGGCGACAAACTTGGCACCCTGTTCGGTGCTGTTTTTATAGTTGTCGCCACCATAGTTGCTGCCTTCCTTTTCCATATAAGCTTTTGCGTCGATGCGTGGGAAGAGGTTTGCCCAGTCGATGCGCTTCAGGGCTGCCAATTCTTTTACGCGGGCGGCGGAAATCAGCAAGTCCTTGTTGTGGTCTAAGGTCTTACCGATGAGTTGCTGCAAGGTGGTATCCGAGTAGATTTCCCACCACTGCAGGTTGGCAATGGTCAGCGTGTCGTTTTGCAGGGTCTTCGAGAGCTGTTCGGGCAGGTTCAGCTCAGGACGGGAATAGCGCTTGCCCAGCTGGCAGGAAGCCAAGCAGAGGCATCCCGTCAGAATAAGCAAATAGAATTGTATCTTTTTCATCTTGTATTCTTTCTTTGTTAAAATAGACAATCTTACGCTTGCTTGCGGATGGTTTTCGCTTTTGCCTTGTTCTTCATCTTATAAATAAGTACGAAGAAGAAGGGCACCAAGAGGATACCGACAGTTACAGCCACTATCATACCGAAGAAGACACCGGTGCCGATGGCCTGTCGGCTGGCCGAACCCGGACCGCTGGCGATGACCATGGGGAGCATACCCAGGATAAAGGCCAATGAGGTCATTAGGATGGGGCGAAAACGCAGCTGCGAAGCGTGTAGGGCCGCTTCCACTACATCTACACCACGATCAACCTGCTCCTTGGCGAATTCCACAATCAGGATGGCGTTTTTCGCCGCCAAACCGACCAACATCACGAGGCCGATCTGGAAGTAAACATCGTTCTCGAGTCCGCTTCCCCACACGCCGAGGTATGCGCCCAAAGCGGCAACCGGAAGCGAGAGGAGAACGGCGATGGGCACCATCCAGCTTTCGTAGAGAGCGGCCAGGAAGAGGAACACGAAGAGGAACACCAAAGCCAGCACCATTCCGGTTTGTCCGCCAGCTTGCTTCTCTTGATACGACAGTCCGCTCCATTCCACGCCAATGTTCTCCGAAAGGTGTTCGCGAGCAACCTCTTCGATCACCTTCATGGCCTGTCCCGAACTGTATCCTTCGGCCGCTTCGCCACGAATCACCGTGCTGTTGAACATGTTGAAGCGTTTGATGCTACCTGGGCCAGTGGTGTATCGGGTCGTGCCCAATGAGGTGAGCGGTATCATCACATCGCCCTTTCCCCGCACGAAGAAGAGGTTGATGTTATCCTTGTGCTCTCGATAGTTGGCTTCAGCCTGGATATAAACACGGTAGATGCGGTTGAACATGTTAAAGTCGTTTACGTACACCGAGCCGGTATAGGCCTTCATCGTTGAGAACACATCGGCCATCGGTACACCGGCAAACTTCACCTTGTCGCGATCGACATCGAAGTAGAGCTGCGGAATTTCGGCTTGGAGTGACGATGACAGCCCTGATAGCTCCTTGCGCTGCATGGCGTAATACATCAGGGTGTCGGTTGCGGCAGCCAGGTGTTCGAAGGTGGCATCGCCACGGGCTTCGAGCTGCATCTCGAAACCGCCTGAGCTACCCAAGCCGGGAATGACGGGAGGCGTTGATAGGTAAACCTTGCACTCAGGGTAGGTAGAGAGCTCTTTCTTCACCTGGGCCATGACGGCGTCGATGGTCAGCTCGCCTCGTTCTTCCCACGGCTTTAGGATGACGGTGAGGTCGGTGCGTGCCTGGCTGGTTCCGACACGCGGACTGCTACCCACCACGCTTTGCACATAGTCTACCGACGGCAGGCTCATCAAGTATTCCACCGCCTTTGCGCTCACGATGCGACTGCGTTCGAGCGTGGCTCCCTCGGGCAATTCCAGCTCCACACGGAAGTAGCCTTGATCTTCGATCGGAAGGAAACTGGTGGGGATGATGCGGTGGAGCAAGAGGATGGCGATCAGCACGGCACCGAACGAGATTAACACTCGGCGCGGATGACTCACGATGCGCTGAATGAGGGCCACATACTTGTTCGTGCCCGTAGCTACCCATTCATTGATGCGGCGGAACACGATGTTCTTGGGTTGGCTCGATTCTTCCTTCTTCAAGATCAGCGAACACATCACGGGGCTCAGCGTCAAGGCGACAACAGTCGACAGCAGAACCGACACCACGATGGTGATGGTGAACTGGCGATAGAGCTGGCCGGTGATGCCGGGCAGGAAACTCACGGGCACGAAAACGGCGGCCAGCACCAGCGAGGTGGCGATGATGGCACCCACCAGTCCCTCCATGGCCTTCTTGGTGGCCTCATACGGCGACAGGTTCTCTTCTTTCATGATGCGCTCGACGTTTTCCACCACCACGATGGCGTCGTCTACCACAATACCGATGGCGAGCACCAGACCGAGCAGGGTGAGCATGTTCAGCGAGAAGCCGAAGATAAGCATGAAGCCAAAGGTGCCGATGAGCGAGATGGGCACGGCTACCAACGGGATGAGGGTCGTGCGCCAGCTCTGAAGCGAGAGATACACCACAATGATGACGAGTAGAAGTGCCTCGAACAAAGTTTTATATACCTCATGGATGGATTCCGAAATGTAGGTGGTCATGTCGAACGGGATCTCGTAACTTAGTCCTTCGGGGAAGTTGGCGCTGATCTCCTTCATGGCCTCTTTCACATTGTTGGCCACCTCCATGGCGTTGGCTCCCGGCAGCATGTAGATGCCCAAAACGGCAGCGTTGCCGCCGTTGATGCCACTCTCGGTGCTATACGAGGAGGCCTCAAGCGAGATGCGTGCCACGTCGCGCAGGCGGATGATGGAGCCATCGGGATTGGCTCTGATCACGATTTCCTCAAACTGGCTCACTGTCGACAAGCGCCCTTGGGTGCTGATGGGGATCGTGATGTCAAGTCCGTCGATGGGCTGCTGGCCTAAGACACCGGCGGCCGACTCGCGGTTTTGATCCTTCAGGGCCGACTGGAGGTCGGCTACGGTCAGTCCGAAATTGGCCATCTTGTCGGGTTGCACCCAGATCTGCATGGCATAGTAGCGGCTACCGATGTTCGACACACGCCCTACGCCGGGAATGCGGCGTAGCAGGTCGAGCACGTTCAAGGTGGCGAAGTTGCTCAGGTAGATCTCGTCGAACTTCGGGTCGGTCGAGTTCAGGCAGATGGTGAGCAGCTGGCTGGGCGCCTGCTTTTCGACTGAGATGCCGTTTTGTATCACTTCCGCTGGCAGACGCGATTCGGCCAGTTTGATGCGATTCTGGATTTCCACGGCCGCCAGGTCGGGATCGGCGTCAATGTCGAAGGTGACGGTGGCCGAGAAACCTCCGGTGTTCGTGCTGCTCGACTCCATATAGAGCATGCCCGGCGTACCGTTCAGCTCTTGCTCGATGGGGGTAGCCACCGCCTGCGAAACGGTCAGGGCGCTGGCTCCAGGATAAGACGCACCGATTTTTACAACAGGCGGCGTGATTTGCGGATATTGGTCGATGGGCAACAGGCTCAGGCCGATGATGCCGACAATGACAATCAATATAGAGATGACGGCCGAGAATACGGGCCTGTCGATAAAGAAACTTACTTTCATACTTGCACGTTTTTGGTTACGTTCAGTGAATTAAGGAAATGGTTCCGGTTTATTCGGCTATTGTTGCTTCGGTGGCCTCAGCCGTGTGGATCTCGGTCGGCGCTACGGGCTTCACCTTCATGCCGGGGCTCAGCTTGTGGTAACCCTCGGCAACAATCTGTTCGTTGGCCGCCAGGCCACGTTCAACCACTACCTGGTTTTGGAACTCGGGACCCAGCTCGATGAAGCGGCGTTCTACGGTTGAGTCGCGGCGCATCACATAGATGTAGGCTCCTCCCTTTTCGATGATGACCGATTTCATGGGAACCACCGTGGAATGCTCGCGCACGTCGAGCAGCAGTTTAACCTTGGTGAACTGGCCGGGCAGTAAGACGCGGTTTGGATTAGGCATCTCAGCACGCACCGAGAAGGTGCCTGTGCGCGGATCGACTTGGGGCTCAGCAAAATCAACCAGTCCCTTGTGTGGATACACTGTGTTGTCGGCCAGCGTGATGGTTACGCTTGGCTGCCAGGAACGGGTGGAGTCTTTTTGTCCCAGCAAGACGTTGCGCTCCTTGCTCTTCAGGTAGTCGAGTGCCGTCATGCTGAAGTCTACACGCACCGTGTCGCTCTTCACGATGGTTGCCAGCAGCGACTTGGCGCCTGGCCCAACGAGGGTGCCCAGATCGACGTTGCGTTCGCTGACATGTCCTGAGAGGGGCGAGCGTACAATGGTGCGGCCCAGCTCCAGTTCCGCCTGATCCAGGTCGGCGCTGCTCATACCTACCGATGCCACGGCCGTTTCGTAAGCCGCTATGGCATTGTCAAGATCCAGCTGGCTGGCTGCGTTCTGCTCGTAGAGCGGACGGATACGCTCCAAGTCGCGTTTCGCCTTCAGCGCCTGTGCTTCGTCTTTTTTCAGTTGAGCGCGGGCTTTGTCGGCCTTTGCCCGATATTGATCTTGATTGATGACAAACAGCACCTGGTTTTTGCTTACGTAAGTACCTTCAGCAAACAGCATCTGTTCCAGGTAGCCCTCCACGCGAGCGTGCACTTCGACAAACTGCTGGGCGCGCACGCGGCCCACGTATTCGCCGTAGATCTCGACATCCTCCTGGGTGGCAGGAGCGATGACTACGGTTGGAAGTTCGGGTTGGGGTTCAGGACGATGGGTGGCTATCAAATAGATTCCGATAATTAGGCCGACGCCCGTTATTGCAATTGCTGTTCTTTTTTTCTTCAGTGTAAATTTTTTCTTTGTGAAAAACAGTCTCATACCTTAGCTATGTTTTATTGTTGTGTTAAAAAGCTATACGACAAGAACCGCAAGTTCCGTGCCATACGGCCGTAGTTGTTTCAAGTTGCTTGTTACCAGTCATCGTAGATGTGCAATTTGGAACCGGTGAGTGTGGAAATCAGTCAACACGGTGTGGAAAAAATTCCACACTTCTTGTATATTCCCTTTTTTCTTTGTGTCGAGTCTGACAACGATGTTGATGAAGTCCATCATAAGTTATTTTTGTATTGCCGATGCAAATGTAGTAAAAGGAAGTGTATAAATAACAATACTTCGGTAAGAATTAGGCCAACCTAAGCGGCTTTTGCCGTAAAAAAGATGAGTTCTTTGAAAAGCCTG
>CAKUZF010000018.1 GCA_934718155.1 uncultured Parabacteroides sp.
ATGGTGCCATAGCTCAGTTGGTAGAGCAAAGGACTGAAAATCCTTGTGTCCCCGGTTCGATTCCTGGTGGCACCACTTCAAACAGAGAGAGTTACTTGAAAAAGTAGCTCTCTTTTCTTTTATAGACACATACAAAGAAACCGCATGAAGAAATCGAATCAAGCCTACGCAGAAGCCAATCGGCTTTGGCTGGAGCAGAAGGCGCAAGAGCCGGAAGTACGCGCCTTGGGAAAAGGGGTATATTATAAGGTAATCAACGAAGGGACTCCCAGCTCGAAGCATCCCGCGCCCAACAGCATAGTCGTGGCGCACTACACCGGGCGCACCATCGACGGAAAGACTTTCGACAGCAGTGTGGGAGGCGCACCCCTGGCCATTCGCCTACGAGAATTGATCCCCGGCTGGATCATGGCCTTGCAACAGATGCGTATTGGCGACAAATGGGAAATCTACCTCTCCGCCGAGATGGGCTATGGAAGATTCGCTCAACCGGGCATTCCGGGAGGCTCTACCCTCATCTTCGAGATTGAACTGCTGCAAATCGCCTGAGCAGAACACGCAAGCGAACCCTGTTCAGCGGAAACGCTTGTCCAGCTCCTCGTCGGTCAGCATCGTAAGTATCGTTTTGCCGTCGGGAGTGAGGTTGGAATCCTGGCAAGAGAACAAAGAGGCGATCAGATGATCCATCTCCTCGCCGGTCAGGCTCTTGCCGACAGGGATTGCAGTCGCCTTAGCCAACGAGAGGGCGATGGCGTCGCAAAGCAACTCCTGCGCATCGGCTCCCACATCTACACAGCGAGCCACAATATCTTTCAACAACTGAACGATATCAATGCCCTCTATGCCTATCGGCAAACCGTTGATGGCATAGGAGCCACCACCTAAATCGTTCAGATCGAACCCTACAAAGCGCAAATCGTCGCCTATCGCAGGCATCAACGCCGCTTCGGCTGGCGTAAACTCTACCACCTCGGGGAAAAGCAGCTGCTGCGAGGCACCTTGCTTTTGACGAATCGAACGTCCATACTGCTCATAGAGGATGCGAATATGCGCCCGGTGCTGATCGATCAACGCCAAGCCGGACTTCATCGTCGTCAAGACATAACGCCCCTTATACTGGAAATTAGCGGTTGAGGCCTCCGCAAAAAGCGACTCCTGCACCGGAACACGCACAGGCGGCTCCTCGGGAGCGACAGGCTGCTCCTGCCGACAGGCTTGGCCAACCGCCTCGCGATCGCGCTCGAATCCCTCATAGAGCTTCGTCCAATCGAACTCCTGCTTCGGGGCGGACGGCTCCGATTCAAAAGGATTGTAATCGACATCTACCTGCAGTTTCGGCGCACTGACTCCCCCACCTGCTGAGGCGTTTCGCTTCGAAGGATTGTAAACCGGGATACTCAGTCCGCCTTCGGCATCGAAGTCGATGGTAGGGATGGCGCTCGACTTGGCCAAGGCCTCACGCGTAGCCGCCATCAGGATCTGCCAGATGGGCTGCTCGTTCTCAAACTTTATCTCTGTCTTCGTTGGATGGATGTTCACGTCGATTGAAGCTGGATCCAACGTGAGATAGACGAAATAGCTGGGTTGCTCGCCCGGCGGGATCAACTGCTCATAAGCCTGCATGATGGCCTTATGGAAATAAGGATGCTTCATGAAGCGACCATTCACGAAGAAGTATTGCAAGGCCCCTCTTTTCTTGGTCGCATCCGGGCGACTCACGAAGCCATTGATGGTCACCAGTGAGCTTTGCGCATCCAACGAAAGCAATTTCTGATTCAGATTCTTGCCATACACATTGACGATGCGCTGGCGAAGCCCAGAGACAGGCAGATTGAAAATTTCTGCCTCATTGTGATAAAGCGACATGCTCACTTGCGAATTGACCAGGGCTATCCGTTCGAACTCCGCAATGATATTGCGGAACTCCGTGTCATTGCCTCGCAGGAACTTTCGGCGAGCAGGCACATTAAAGAAGAGATTCTTCACCGAGAAGACGCTACCCTCGTTGCAGGCATCGTCTTCGATCGACTCGAGGTTGGAGCCAACCATCACCAAGTGCGTTCCCAGCTCCGCACCCTTCGGCTTCGTGCGCAGGTCGATGTGCGCCACAGCCGCGATAGAGGCCAAGGCCTCTCCTCGGAAGCCCATTGTTTGCAACGCGAACAGGTCGTCGGCCGAACTGATCTTCGAGGTGGCATGCCGCTCGAAAGCCATGCGAGCATCCGTTTCAGACATGCCTTTGCCATCATCTATCACTTGGATCAAAGTGCGTCCGGCATCGACAATATTCACCCGTATAACCGACGCACCGGCATCGATCGCATTCTCGACCAACTCTTTCACGACGGAGGAGGGACGCTGAATGACCTCGCCCGCCGCAATCTGATTGGCTATATGATCAGGTAAAAGATGGATGATATCGCTCATTACCAGAAAAGATACCAAAAGAGGGCAGCCAAGACCGCCAAGGCCACCAAGAGTTTCACATTCTTGTATTTGCGATCGCGGGCACTCTCTCCTCGGTCGGCGCTCTTACGCAAATGGGAAGTGCCTTCGATAAAGGTGCCCTTGATGTGGGGCTTATACTCCTCCAATGGTTCCTCCACGCCCATCTCTCGTTTAATCTTACTGACCCGTTCCTCCAAGGCCTCTTTGTGAGGATCCCAGTAGATCGGTTTGTGCTCGAACTGCCGCGGTTTACGCATGTGATAAAATGAGAAAAGTGCCATATATTCTTATCCTTTCTTGTTACCTAAATTAATGCACAAATTTATTACTTTTTTTGGGAACATTGTCCTGTGCCTTCCGATGGACCACTTCATAGATGTCGTCGCGACCCTTCGGCCGGATATAATCGAACCAATAGAAATCCTTCAACAGTTTATCCGCAGGCGAGAGATCGGGCAAAGGAGTCATTGTCCCTTTGGGAGTAGGCCAGATTTTCAGTTTATCGAGCTTATTGTCCTTGATCCAAATGGTCAAGAAACCGCTCTGGGTCTGGTTCATGCCTACCATGGATCCATCTTTCTCTAAGGGGAAAAAGATCGACTCGGCATTGCCGGTCACTTCGATTCGCTCGATCGCTTGGCCGTTGAAAAAGGCCTTCAGATCGTTTCCCTTCAACTGATTAAAAGCGGTTGAATCGACTTGCTGCACCGCGAACGCGAACTGCTGAACATGCGCGTGGTCGATAGTCGAATCGTTCAGATGCAACACAATCGTATCGCCGTAGAGCTGATACTGCTCGTTCCACACAATCGGATCGGTATAGAGGAAAAGCACCGAATCTCTTGTGTTAAACTGCATCGAGTCGCAAACGCCCTGCAGGTCGGTGCGGTAAAAGCGCACGCCATAATAGGCTTTGATCTCGCGATAGGCAGAGTCGATCGTGATCATTTGCATCGTATCGGCATGCAAGAATAGCGTATCGCCCTGTCCATACTCCAAAAAGCGTGCGCTATCTGTCGCAAAAGCAAACTCCGTCCGCTCGTTGTAATAGCCATACTGTCCCTCCAATGCCACATGCTGCGCCGTATCTCGCACGCTCATATGGCCAAAGGCCTCGCCAAAGCCAGCCGCTCGGTCGTAGGCAATGGAATCGCCCGAAAGGATGCGATTGCCCGATACCACTTGCGACTGATCGAGCAAAGAGGCTTGATCGTTGACGGTGTCATACCATCCACGCGACGTATAGATCGTTCCACTATCCGAAACGATCACCGAAGGGCCCAAGATCGTTGCGATCTTCGAGTCGGTGTTGTAATGCAACGTGTCGGAATAGAGCGTGAAGTTTTCATTCTCCAGCCGGACAGAGTCGTTAAACACCGTCATCTTCGTGGCTGGCGAATACTGGCCATAAAAAGAGGAGAGCTGATTCAGCGAGTCGACCAAGAGGCCTCCCTCGAAATAATAGCCGATATTTGAGATGCGCTCATAGTTTAAGCTATCGGTGAAGAGGGTGACCTGTCGGTTCTCCATGCGCACATTATCTCGCAAATAGGCAATCTCTTCATTGCCATCGTAGAACAGATAGTCGCCATAGACGAAAAGCGTATCGCCCTGTTCCATGCGCACATTGCTAAAAGCCTCCAAAGAGTTGGTGGTCTCATAGAAATAGGCGCTATCGCAATACATATAAGAACTATCATGGCGAAACACCACATCTCCCACCAAGATCTGCGCATCCGCATTCACCTCCTTGTCAAACGAGAGGGTACGGGCAAACTCCAGATACACCTTAGTCGTCGTGTGCTGCGCGGTATCGGCAGGTGATACAACAGTTGTGTCTGCCACCTGCGCCCGAAGGCTCAACGATAGCAGACAACCTATAAATCCGATGAGTATTTGGGTGAGCGATCTCATTCTTTCACCCAGCCTGGATATTTAAAGTCGCAATTGCGCCACCCTTCACTGATACGCACATAGGTGGTTTTCTGCTTCTTGCGAATCCAATCATTCAACAGTTCCTCACGCTTCTTCGACTCAACAAGCTGTTTCATCGCCTGGAAGTCGTCGGCCAAATTGGCCTTGTGGCCCTCGGTGCGCGCCTTCAGCTTCACGATAGCGACCACCTCTTTCTGCTTATCGGTCAACATCGTGAAGGGCTTAGAGACTTCGCCCACCTGCATCTGGTAGATCACCTTACCTATCTCCTGCGGCAGCTCCTGCATCTCGAACCTCGGTGTGCTATAGTTGCTGCTTTCGTAATGCTGATTGACCATCAAGCCTCTATTGTTTCGCGTATCCTTATCCGAAGAGACAAAGGTCGCCGCCTCATCGAACGTGAACTTCTCTGCCTTCAAGTCGTTAGAAAGAGAGTCCATACGGGCTGTTGCCTCCGTCAGCTCCTTGTCGGACACTTTCGGTTTCAACAAGATGTGGCGACAATTGATGCGATCGCCTCTTTTCTCGATCAGCTGGATGATGTGATAGCCATACTCCGTCTGCACGATCTGAGAAACACGCTTGGGATCTTTCAGGTTGAACGCCACGTTGGCAAACTCGGGCAAGAGCTGTGTCTTACTCATGAAGCCCAACTCACCACCACGCACCGAGGAACCCGGATCCTCCGAATAGAGGCGAGCCAAAGTGGAGAACTCCATCTTACCCTCGTTCACTTGCTCGGTAAACTCACGCAAGCGAGCCTTGATCGCATCGGTCTCCTCGAAGGGGATCTTCGGCTCCATCGTAATGATTTGCACCTCGACCGTAGTCGGGATATTGGGCAAACTGTCTTGCGACAATTCATTGAAATACTTGCGCACCTCCGAGGGGGTCAGCTTGATCTCGCCGATCAGCTTTTGCTGCATCTGCTGCACGATCTGCTGCTCACGTACGGTCTCCTTTCGCTCTTCCTTGATCTGCGAGTATTTCTTACCCATATACTCTTCCAACTTCTCACGTGAGCCAAGCTGGTTTACCGCCATGTTCATCCATTGATCCACATTCGCGATCACCTGATTCTCGTTGGCCGTTATACTATCAATCTTCGCCTGATTCAAATAGAGCTTCTGGATAGCCAACTGCTCCGGAATCACACAGTAGGGATCGCCGTCGAAGCGTTGCCCTTCATTCAGCATATACAAACGCTGCGTCTCAATATCCGAACGCAAGATCGCATCATCTCCCACGACCCAAACGATCTCATCAATCACGTTTTCTTGTGCCATAGCCGAAAGACACACGCAGCAAGTCAGCCACAATACACTCAAATACTTTCTCATCTTTTATTCGCTTTTATCACTCACGGCTCCGTGTGAAAGACGACATCTCCACTACGCACCGCATCGTTATATAACTCATCTTCAAAATTTCTCAGGAATTCTACTTTTCGTTGATTCACCAGCATCTCGACAATGCGCGGGCTAGCCGACTCATAGGGCTCAAGCTCGCCCGGCGTTAAATAGTCTCTGATGTTCAACAAATAGCAGTAGCTGCTATCCGCAACCTCTACCGTCTTGTGTGTTTTCAAGAAAGAGGTCGCATCGTTCACATACATCGGAATGTTATCCATTACCTCATCGAAATCCACCCATTTATCATAGAAATACTCATAGATCGTAGCATTCTGTACACTGTATTTCTCGATATTCTCTAAGGCGGACTCGTCAGAAGATTTATACCACTTCTTTACGTCGGCCAAGCCTGGCGCATCTGCTGGGATCTTCAAGAACAACCCCTTGATCAATCCCCTATCAAGCGTAAACAGCTTTTGATTTTCTTCGTAGTAGCGCTGTTTATCCATCTCTGAGATCTCCGCTTTCAATCGTTCTTCGACCAATAGCTCTTGGTAACGGTAACGAATCAACGAGCGCCGGTAGTCATCAACCAATTGCTCGATCTCTTCCTTCTCGTCGCTCAAATTACGTGCGGCTACCTCGAAGACCAATTGATCTTTGACCCACTTCTTCTCATAACTCTCGGCGATAAGCAAGCTATCGGCCGAAGTTGCGCCCTTCGGGATCAAGCTCTCCACCTCCGATCGATGCAGCTGATGGCCATGCGTACTGACCAACACATCCGACGTATCGGTGTCGGCGGTACGCTTGCAACCCACGAGAAGGAGGCTGCACCACACACATAGCAAACAAAGCGATCTTAACATAGGCAGACGTAGATTAGTTCAATTTCTTCAATACTTTCCAATTCACTTCAACTGGATACTTCCTGTTCAGCTCCTCTATCCAAGCCTTCTCTAATGCCTTTTGCTCCGCAACGGGATGACTCCACACCTTCTGGTTGCTGATTTCGAACAATAAGATGCCATCTCGATACTCCTGCATGAGCAACGGCATCTCCGGATGCTTCTGCTCTAGGTTACTGCGCTCTGCTTCCGTCACGATATCACGCACGTAAAGATCGAATACTTCACGCATGAAATCGCCTGAATAGGTCTTCGTCGAGAAAGGTGAACGCTGTATATAATAGGCAAAATCCGCTTGCGTAAAATCACGCCCATCTACATGGAACAACGGCTCTTTCAGTTCCTTTGCCTTTTCATAAAAAGCACGGCTTGTGGGGAAATAGTCATCACAAAGCGCCTGCAAAGCGGCATAAGCCTCGGGGAAAAAGCGATACCCATACTCCAGCTTCATTCGCTCGTCAAAAGCACGATAGAGGTCGAAGTTATGTTCTCCCTGACCCATTTTGCGGCGTAACGCACGCTCCTCCTCTTGGAAAGAGGCACGCTCTTTTCGTTCGAGCAATTGGATGATATGATAGCCAAAGCTCGTCTCTACAAGGTCTGAAATCTGCCCGGGAGTAGTCAACTGAAAAGCCGCCGACTCAAAAGGAGCAACCATCTCGCCTACTCCAAACCAAGGCAACTCTCCTTTTTTCTTTGCCGAACCCGGATCGGCAGAATAACGGGTAGCCATCTCGCCAAAGTCGGCGCCATTGACCAATTCTTTATAGATGGATTCAGCTTTGGTTTTCACCGCCACGGTATCTTGGGCTGTCGCCTCTTTGGGGAAAGCAAACAGGATGTGAGCCACCCGCAAACGACCCGGATTGGGTTTCCGGCTATGAACCTGAATCAAATGAAAACCTAATCTTGTGCGAACCGGCCTTGATATCTCTCCAATAGGCAACGAATAAGCTGCATCCTCAAAAGCCTTAAGTGTTTGCATCGGTCGCAAACAACGCACATATTCATAGGCAACCTGTCGATCATCTCGATCCGCCAGCTCTTTGCCTACCGTCTCGATAGATTCACCTTTGCACAACCGTGCGTAGGCTTGCATTGCCTCCGCATAAACCGCTGCGGTGTCTTTCGACACAGTTTCCTCGGGCAAACGGAATAGGATATGCGAGAACTCAACGGTGTGCGCTCCTCGGTCGTACTCCGCCTGCGCCGCCTGACGTTCAGCCTCCTTGTCGGAAAGATAGCCATTCACCAATTGACGATGGTACCCATCCAACTCTTTCTTGAAGGACTCGGTCTGATCCATGCCCGCAGATTCCGCATCGGCCACTTTCAACTTGAAGTTCTTGAACAACTCCACATAATTCTTAACCGATCGTTTATCCGTCAAGTTGACTTCCGCATTCTTTTTCGCAATAAAAACGAACTCAGTCAACGGCACCGGCTTTCCATTCACGATCATCGCAACGGAATCAGGCATAGCCTGCGCATAGGTCGACAAACCCACACAAACGCCCAATGAGAGTAATAAGTTTTTCATTCAATATCCTATTTCTACCACTAAGAAAACCCAATAAAATAACACTAACTTAACGGAGACTTACGTGAAATAGTATGCGATCCCCTTAAATTAGTGTTTTTTATATGCTTAGTTGGCCATTTCAGATAGGAACTTAATTCGTACTAAGCGAATCTCCTCCTCCGTGTAATCGCCTCCCAATTCTTCGATCGCGTCTTCCAAGTCGTCGGTCTCAGAGTCTTTGAAATACTCATAGATGTCTTCCACATGATCCTCGTCCATGACATCGTTCACGAAGTAGTCGATATTGATGCGCGTTCCCGAGTAAACAATAGCCTCAATCTCGTCCAGCAACTCAGAAAACTCCAAGCCATTCGATGAAGCGATCTCATCCAAAGCCACTTTCCGGTCGATTCGCTGAATGATCGACACCTTCAATTTCGACTTATTAGCGACCGTGCGGACACGTAAATCCTCAGGGCGCTCGATCTCATTTTCCTCAACATGACGCTTGATCAACTCGATAAATTCCTTACCATAGCGCTTTGCCTTACCCGCACCTACACCAGGAATATTCTGCAACTCTTCCAGCGTAATGGGATAGGTCGTTGCCATTGCCTCCAAAGAGGGATCTTGGAAAATCACAAATGGAGGCACTTGCATACGCTTAGACATCTTCTTGCGCAAGTCTTTCATCATCGAGTAAAGGGCAGGATCCACTGCGCAAGAGGCACCACCTCTTACTGGAGTCTCTTCTACTTCATCCTCAAACTCGTTGTCCTCGGTAATCTTAAAGGACACCGGTTTGTCCATAAACGCCTTGCCCTTCTCTGTGATTTTCAACAAACCATAGTTCTCAATGTCTTTCGACAGATAACCTGCAATCAAGGCCTGACGGATCACGGCATTCCAAGTCTTATCATTCTCATCCTGACCCGATCCGAAGACCTCCAGTTCATTATGTTTGAAATTCTGTATCTCAGAGGTCTCGTTACCCACCAAGATATTTACGATATAATCAGCCTTAAACTTTTCCTTCAACGTACTGACAACTTCCAGTACCGCACTCAACAATTCCTTAGCTTCCACCTTTTTCTTAGGATTCTTACAATTATCACAATTGCCACAGTTATCTTCCAGGTACTCCTCGCCAAAATAGTGCAACAGCACCTTTCGGCGGCAAACAGAGGTCTCAGCATAGGCAGCTGTTTCCAACAGCAATTGTTTACCTATCTCTTGTTCCGCAACAGGCTTTCCTTGCATAAACTTCTCCAGCTTCTGCAAATCCTTGTAGGAATAGAAGGCCAAACATTGGCCTTCGCCTCCATCACGGCCTGCGCGTCCCGTCTCCTGGTAGTAACCCTCAAGGCTCTTCGGTATATCATAATGGATCACATAGCGTACATCAGGCTTATCAATTCCCATACCAAACGCAATGGTCGCCACAATCACATCCGCCTTCTCCATCAAGAACGCATCTTGATTGGCTGAGCGCACTTGCGACTCCATGCCTGCATGGTAAGGCAACGCCTTGATCCCATTCGCCTTCAAGATGTCGGCGAACTCCTCTACTTTCTTACGACTCAGACAATATACGATACCCGATTTTCCCTCGTTGGCTTTAATAAATTTTATTATCTCTCGGTCTATATTGGCATCTTTCGGACGTACTTCATAATACAAATTCGGGCGGTTGAAGGACGATTTAAACACGATAGCATCAGTCATACCCAGATTTTTCTGGATGTCATGCTGTACTTTCGGTGTGGCCGTAGCAGTCAAGGCGATCAGCGGACGCTTGCCGATCTCGTTGATGATAGGCCGGATTCGACGATACTCCGGACGGAAGTCATGCCCCCATTCGGAAATACAATGCGCCTCGTCCACCGCATAGAAAGAGATCTTCACCTGACGCAAGAACTCGACGTTATCTTCCTTAGTCAACGACTCGGGCGCCACATAAAGTAGCTTCGTACGTCCCGACAAGATATCTTGCTTGACCTGCTCGATAGCCGACTTATTCAACGATGAGTTGATGAAATGAGCCACTCCATCTTCCTCGCTGAAGTTTCGCATCGCATCCACCTGATTCTTCATCAAAGCAATAAGCGGAGAGATAACGATAGCCGTTCCTTCCATCATGAGAGAGGGCAATTGGTAACAAAGCGACTTACCGCCGCCAGTAGGCATCAACACAAACGTGTCCTTACCAGCCAATACGCTTTCGATAATGGCCCTTTGCTCTCCCTTGAATGCGCCAAAACCAAAGTGTCGTTTCAGCTCTTCCGTTAAATGATCCTTCTTTGCCATAGTATTTGTATTAACAACCAAATCGCCTACGCATTCTCGAACTGCAGACGATTCACATCCGATTTTTCAAATTTCTCTTTTGCATAGTCCAATGTCACATGCAATTCCTTGACATCTTCCTGAGAGGGGATCGTATACATCGCATCCATAACAATCGCCTCTACAATCGCACGCAAGCCACGCGCACCTAACTTAAACTCCTGCGCTTTATTTACGATAAACTCATAGACATCATTATCGATCACCAATTTCACCCCATCCATCTTGAACAATTTCTTGTATTGCTTAATGATGGAGTTCTTCGGTTCAGTCAGGATATTGCGCAACGCCTCATGATCCAACGGATTCAAATAGGTCAAGATAGGCAATCGCCCGATGATCTCGGGGATCAACCCAAAAGACTTCAAATCAGTCGGCGTAATGTATTTCAAGAAGTTTTCACGATCCACTTTGGCCGTTGACAGACTTGCCGAATAACCCACCGTGCGTGTATTCATGCGCTGAGCGATCTTTTTCTCGATGCCATCAAATGCTCCACCGCAGATGAAAAGAATATTTTTCGTGTCCACAGGAATCATCTTTGCCTCAGGATGCTTACGTCCACCCTGGGGAGGCACGTTCACTACCGAACCTTCAAGCATTTTCAGCAACCCCTGCTGTACGCCCTCGCCGCTTACATCGCGCGTAATAGAGGGATTATCACCCTTTCGGGCAATCTTATCAATCTCGTCGATAAACACGATGCCTCGCTGCGCAGCCTGCACATCATAGTCTGCCGCTTGCAACAATCGAGTCAGGATACTCTCGATATCCTCGCCTACATAGCCCGCCTGCGTAAAGACTGTCGCATCGACAATGGTAAACGGCACGTCCAAAAACTTCGCAATCGTTCGCGCAAGCAGCGTTTTACCCGTACCGGTCGTTCCTACCATGATGATGTTCGACTTCTCGATCTCCACATCATCCTTGGTCTTCTTTTGCAACAAACGTTTATAATGGTTGTAGACAGCAACTGATAAGTATTGCTTTGCCGCATCCTGACCAATCACATATTGATCCAGGTGTGCTTTGATATCCATAGGCTTAGGCAATTCTTCAAGCGACATTGAGAACGCCGTCGCCTTGACCAGCTTTTCCTGCACGATGCCATAAGCCTGCTGCACACACTCATCACAGATACTACCGTTAATGCCATTGATCAACAGCTTGACATCATTGCCCGACCTGCCACAAAAGTTACAAAAACCACTCGTACTTTTGGCCATATCTATTCTTACTTTCTTAATTCTATAGGTTATACGTGTGATTTATTTTCTTCTCAAGACATCATCGATCATGCCATATGCTTTCGCCTCCTCGGCCGTCATCCAATAGTCGCGGTCGCTATCCTGAGCGATCTTCTCATAAGGCTGACCAGAGTGATCCGACAAAATCGTATAAAGTTCTTTCTTCACCTTCAAGATTTCACGTGCGGTGATTTCGATATCAGAGGCTTGGCCCTGCGCACCACCCAACGGTTGATGAATCATCACGCGAGAGTGCTGCAGCGCAAAACGCTTGCCCTTCGTTCCTGCGACAAGCAGCACAGAGGCCATAGAAGCCGCCATGCCTGTACAGATCGTAGAGACATCGCTCGATATGAATTGCATCGTATCGTAAATGCCATAGCCTGCATACACGCTACCGCCCGGAGAATTGATATAAATAGAGATATCTTTGCCAGGATCGCTGGAATCCAAATAAAGCAACTGAGCCTGTATGACATTGGCCGTATAGTCGTCGATCTGAGTGCCCAAGAAGATGATACGGTCCATCATCAGACGCGAGAATACATCCATTTGAGCCACATTCAATTGTCGCTCCTCGATAATCGTCGGTGAAATGTAGCTGCTGGTGATGTTCATATAGCTATCGAGAGCCAGACCATTCATGCCTAAATGCTTTGTCGCATATTTTCTAAAATCTTCCATAAATAAATATCCAATAGTTTTTATTGCTCCGTTTCGTTCCTTCCCAGGTGGGAATATGACGGAAAAAGGGATTCCTCCCATGTTTCTCCAACGGATAAACAAAGTTATAAATAAATTTCTGAACGAAACAATTTATTTTGCCCTCCGCTAAAGATTTTTAGAGAGAAATCCCTTTTCACAAGGACGGCAGCCCTCATTAGGGCTGCCGATTGTTATTTTATTACTCGAAAAGCTTCGCGAACTCGTCAGCCTCTACCTCTTTCTGGTCGAGAGTAACCTGCTCCTTCAACCAAGCGGCCAACTTCTCCTCCATCGTGCGGTTTGCGATGTTGTCGGCAGTCTGAGCGTTCTTCAGCATCTCGTTAGCATAGTTGTTCAACATATCCTCAGGAACAGACAACATGCCATACTGTGCGAACTGAGCCTTAGCTACACGCTTAGCGAAATCCTCAACGTCTGCCTTCTCGATCGTCAAGTTGTTCTGGCGAACCAAAGCGTCCTTAACCAATTGATAAGTCAGATCCTTGATTACCTGCGGGTAGTTCTTCTCCAAATCCTCCGCAGTATTCTTGCTGTTAGATGCCAGCAACCAACGCTTCAGCAGTGCGTCGTCGAACTTCAACTCGCCTGCACGCTCAACCAACAGATCGCGGATATCCATCAAGAACTTGAAGTCGCTCTGCGGAGTGAACTGCTCCATCAACGCATCCTTGATTGTCTGCTTGAACTCCTCCTCTGAAGTAACCACGTTCTCGCCAAATACCTTGTCGAACAACTCCTGGTTCATCTCAGCCTGCTGATGACGAGAAATAGCCTTGATCTCGAAGCTGAAATCGCCTGTCAAGCCGGCAACCTTCTCCTTCTCAACATGCAAGAAAGAAGCGATCTCCGCCTCAGCGCCCTCAAACGCCTTATTCGGATTGAACACGATCACGCTGTTTACGTTTGCGCCGATAAACTTGGCCTTCTCCTCTTCGTTCTTGATATACATCGGCATCAAGATAGCGTTCTCTACCACGACACCACCCTCTTTCGGTGCACCATTCTCAAGCTCCGCTACAGTACCCTTCACCATATCCTTCTCCTCAACAGCCTCACCGTCTACGTAAGTACCGAAGTTAGAACGATATGCATCTACCTGACCATTGATCATCTCATCGTCAACCTTCACGCTGTAGAACGGAAGCTTATCCTCCTTGCTCAATGCGATGTTGATCTCGGGAGCCAAAGCCAAGTCAAAGCAGAACTCGAAATCCTCGCTCTTGTCGAAATCCAGCGGCTTCTGCTCCGTCTCGTTTGGCATCGGCTCGCCCAACACGTGCAAGTCGTTCTCGCGGATATACTTAAACAAGTTCTCTGAGACCAACTTGTTGATAGTCTCCAGCATCACTTGCTTACCATACATTTTCTTGATCATGCCCAGGGGAACCATTCCTCTACGGAAGCCAGGCACATTTGCTTTCTGGCGAATGCCACGCAACTCCTTATCCATCTGCTCTGCGTAGTCCGCCTTTACAATCTCCAATTTCAGGATACCGCTAACGGCATCGTTGTTCTTATTAAAAGAAACGTTCATTATATGAATGATTTATTTAATTAATAATCGCTTTGATTTTTAGGGTGCAAAAATAGACTTATTCTTTTAATCCAACAAATTTTGCCTCGATTTTATTCAAAGAGAAGCAGCAAAAGGAATTTAACGCGTACCTTTGAACCCCGGAAAACAGACCTACAAAAAAACGAACCGATCATGAATATAAAGGGTATTTTCGCCACACGCTCTTGCGGGGCGCAATTTCTGCTCCTGTTTGTTTGCCTCATCGCAGGTGCCTCAATCGCTCTCGCTTGCAGCTCGCTGCTTGGATTCTCTGCCAACGCTGGTGCGCAGTCGGTTTCTACGATGCGCCAGCTTCAAGCCGTCTCCTCACTCGGCAGCTTTCTGCTGCCCGCTCTTGCGATGGCCTTCTTTTGTAGCTCCAACATGAGCAAATATCTTTCGCTTCGCCCTGTCGGCACGAGAGCAGCCTGGCCTTTAACCCTGCTTTGCATGCTACTGCTTTCCCCCCTCATCAGCCTGCTAACCTTCGCCAACGAGTCTCTCCAGCTTCCTGAAGCATTAGCTCCCTTGGAGCGATGGATGCAGGCACAAGAGGCGTTAGCCAAGCAACTGACCGATCAATTGCTTGCGAGCGACCGGATCGACATCTTATTGGCCAACCTACTGGTCGTGGCTGTCATCGCCGCTCTCACCGAGGAGTTATTCTTTAGAGGAGCCTTGCAGCGCATTTTGGGCAAAGCTCTCTCCAATCCGCACGCCATCATTTGGACGGCGGCGGCCCTCTTCAGCGCATTCCACATGCAGTTCTACGGCTTCCTCCCTCGCATGATCTTAGGGGCCTATTTCGGCTATCTGTTGTTATGGAGTCGCAGCATTTGGCTACCCGTCTTTGCCCATTTCATCAACAATGCTACCGCGGTGGTCGTTTTATCAAACAGCCGGCTAAAAGAGATCAACATCCTGACGGGCAGCATCGCCTCCGACGAGCTTCTGCCTTACGCCTTACTTGCGGTTTGCTCGACAGGGCTTTTCGTTTGGGCTAACTACCTATTGCGACGCAAGTTGCTACAGTGATTTCTTGTGCAACTTAAAGTCTCTACCCAAGTATTTCTCTTTCACGATCTCATTCTCGGCAAGCTCCTCAGCCGTGCCTTGAAACAGCACTTTTCCCTCAAACAACAGGTAGGCACGATCGCAAATACTCAACGTTTCATGCACATTGTGATCGGTGATCAAGATACCGATATTCTTATGCTTCAAGCGAGCCACAATGGTTTGAATGTCTTGCACGGCAATCGGATCGACACCCGCAAAGGGCTCATCCAGCATGATAAACTTAGGGTCGATAGCCAAGCAGCGGGCAATCTCCGCACGGCGTCGCTCACCACCCGACAATTGATCGCCTAAGTTCTTGCGCACCTTGTTCAAGCCAAACTCCGCCAGCAGGCTCTCCAAACGCTCCTTTTGTTCCTCCGGCGTATGCGGGGTCATCTCCAGTACAGCTCGAATATTATCCTCTACAGTCATCTTGCGGAATATGGAAGCCTCTTGCGCCAAATAGCCAATGCCGTTGCGGGCACGCATATAAACCGGGAACTTCGTGATGTCCATATCGTTCAAGAAGATCTTGCCCTCGTTGGGGGTCACCAAACCCACCGTCATATAAAACGAGGTTGTCTTGCCTGCTCCGTTAGGTCCAAGCAAGCCTACGATCTCGCCCTGCTTCACATTGATTGAGACATGATTCACCACCGTGCGCGTCTTATACTTCTTCACCAGATCCTCCGTGCGGAGCACCATCTGTTGTCCTTCTGCCATAATCTATTGTATTTTGCGAGCA
Organism: uncultured Parabacteroides sp.; assembly: GCA_934718155.1. GTDB lineage: Bacteria > Bacteroidota > Bacteroidia > Bacteroidales > Tannerellaceae > Parabacteroides. The sequence continues at coordinate 15,841 of CAKUZF010000018.1, forward strand.
AAGATAAGCATTCCTATTCATTCATCGAGCATAAAAAAAGGCCGCTTAAATAGGCGGCCTTCTTCGTGCACGGAAGGAGAGGCTCGAACTCCCGACACCTGATTTTGGAGACCAGTGCTCTACCGACTGAGCTACTTCCGTAAATGCGGTGCAAAAGTAATACTTTATTTTGGATGTGCAAGCTTTTGGCCGCAAAAAAGAGGGGCTTTGCCAATCAAGTTTACTGGCAAAACCCCTCTTTGCGAACTATCTAATCGCACAGAACATTAAGTTACAGCAATTTCTTGAAACGACGGAGAAACTCCTCGGCCTCGGCCATCGTGAGGCAGAGCGGCGGAAGCAAACGAATCGTGTTGGTGCCCGCTACGCCGGTGAATACCTTCTCGTCGAAAAGCAGCTTCGTGCGCAGCTCCTTGATAGACTGCTCAAACTCCATACCGATCATCAAACCGCGGCCACGCACCTCCTTGATGCCTGGCAACTGTTTCAGCTCCTTAAGCAAGAAGTCGCCCACTCGTGCCGCATTGGCCACCAACTGCTCCTGCTCCATGATCTCCAGCACTGCGATCGCAGCCGCACAAGCCAAATGGTTGCCGCCAAACGTAGTACCCAGCATGCCATACACCGGCTTGAACATCGGGCTGATCAGCAGGCCGCCCATCGGGAACCCATTAGCAATGCCTTTCGCCACACAGATCAGATCGGGCTTGATGCCGCTATACTGATGCGCAAAGAACTTTCCGCTACGGCCATAGCCCGACTGGATCTCGTCTAAAATCAAGCAGGCCTCGTATTGCGAACAAAGCGCACGCAGCTGGCGCAAAAAGTCGTCGGTAGGCAACTGGATGCCACCCACGCCCTGTATTCCCTCTATGATTACAGATGACACGTCGCCCTTCTTCAACTCGGCCTCTACGGCCTCCGCATCGTTAAGCGGCAAATAGGAAACTTGCATCCCCTCGTTCACGGGCGCAATGATGCGCGGGTTGTCGGTCACACGCACAGCGGCCGACGTACGACCATGGAATGCATGCTTGAAAGTGATCACCCGCTTCTTCCCGTTATGGAAAGAGGCCAGTTTCAATGCGTTCTCATTAGCCTCGGCACCCGAGTTGATCAAGAAAAGTGAATAATCGTCGTAGCCACAAGCCTTGCCCAATTTATCAGCCAACTTCTGCTGCAAGCTGTTGATCACAGAGTTGGAATAAAAGCCCAGGTTGCTCACCTGCTCTGAGATTGCCTTCACATAGATTGGATGGCTATGGCCCACTGAAATCACAGCATGACCACCATACAGGTCGAGGTATTCGTTGCCTTCCTTATCCCAAACGTGGCAACCCTTGCCTTTGACGATCTCTATATTAAATAATGGATAAACGTCGAATAGTTTCATCTTTTTAGATTATGAGTTTTTACCCTTAAAATGCCGAGGGCTTTAGGTGCAGACCGACGGTCTCCTCCAGGCCAAACAGCAGATTCATATTATGCACTGCCTGTCCGCTTGCGCCTTTCAACAAGTTATCAACCATCGAGATGATCAGCAACTTGTCGTCGATACGCTCCAAATGGATCAAGCACTTATTGGTGTTGACCACCTGCTTCAAGTCGGGATTCTTATCGGTCACGAACGTAAAGTGATGATCGTCGTAATACTCCTCGTAAAGGCGAGTTACCTCGGCGATGTCCTTGTCGCAATCCAGGTACATCGTCGCAAAGATACCGCGCGAGAAGTTGCCACGCATCGGGATGAAATCGAGTTGATGCGCGAAATCGCCCTGCAGCTGCTTCAAGCTCTGGTTGATCTCGGCCAGATGCTGATGCTTGAAAGGCTTGTAGATTGAGATATTGTCGTTACGCCAGCTGAAATGCGAGGTGGCCGATGGTTTCACGCCCGCACCAGTCGAACCCGTGATGGCATTCACATGCACATCCGAGCACAACAAGCCGTGCTTTGCCAAAGGCAAAAGGCCCAGCTGAATGCAGGTAGCGAAGCAGCCCGGGTTGGCCACATGCTTCGACTTGCAGATGCGGCGGCGGTTCAGCTCTGGCAAACCATAGATAAAGTCATGCTCGGGGCTCATCAAGCGATAATCCTGGCTCAGGTCGATAATCTTCAGATCCTCGGGCAGCGTGTGGCTCTCCATAAACAGCTTCGTGTCGCCATGCGCCGTGCAAAAGAACAGCAAGTCGATCTTGTCGAACGGCAACTCGCTGGTGAAGGTCAAGTCGGTCTCGCCAAACAGGCCGCTATGCACATCGACAATCTTATTGCCTGCATTGCTTGTACTGTTCACGAACACGATCTCCGCATCGGGATGGTTCAGCAGCAAGCGAATCAGCTCGCCCGCCGTGTAACCCGCGCCACCTATGATTCCGCATTTAATCATATCTCTTCATCTTTATGGTTGGTATAATAGACGCGCAACGGCGTTGAGAGCACCTGGATGAATCCCTTCGCATCCTCAGCCGTCCAGCCTTTCTGCATCTCGCCATACTCGCCGAACTTCGTCTTCACCAAGTCGTCCTTCGAATCAACGCCTACCGTCGAGAACGAAAGCGGGCGAAGCTCCAGGATGGCCGTACCGTTCACGTTGCGCTGAGACTCCTGCAACATGGCCTCGATGTCGCGCATAACCGGCTCCAAGTACTGGCTCTCGTGCAAGAACATGCCATACCAGTTGCCTACCTGGTCCTTCCAGTATTGCTGCCACTTGCTGAGCGTGTATTTCTCCAAGAAACGGTGCGCGGCGATGATCAGCATCGGAGCCGCAGCCTCGAAGCCCACACGCCCCTTGATACCGATGATCGTATCGCCCACGTGCATATCGCGGCCGATGCCGTAAGCGGCACCTATCTCCTCCACCTTCTGGATCGCAGCGATCTTATCCTCGAACACCTCGCCATTCACGGCATAGATCTCGCCCTTCTTAAACTCAATGCGAAGCTCCTCGCTGCCCGTCTTCGTCACCTGCTTCAGGTAAGCGCTCTCAGGCAAGCCCTGCTTTGAGTCGAGAATCTCACCGCCACAAATCGAAGTGCCCCACAAGCCCACGTTGTAAGAATATTTCATCTTCGCAAAATCGGCCTCAAAGCCATGATCCTTCAAGTAGTTGATCTCCTCCTGACGGCTCAGCGCCTTATCGCGCGTCAGCGTAATGATCTCCACACCCGGAGCCATCACCAAGAAGGTCATATCGAAACGGATCTGGTCGTTGCCCGCACCCGTAGAGCCATGTGCGATCGCATCCGCGCCAATCTCGTTGGCATAGCGAGCGATGGCCAAGGCCTGGAAGATACGCTCCGAGCTCACGGAGATGGGATACGTGCCATTGCGCAATACGTTGCCAAACACCATGAACTTCAAGCTCTTCTCATAATACTCCTTCGTGACGTCGAGAGTCACATACTTCGTCGCTCCCAGCTTATAGGCATTCTCTTCGTTCGTCTTCAGCTGCTCGTCGCTGAAACCGCCCGTGTTGGCGCAAGCGGCATAAACCTCGTATCCCATCTCTTTCGCCAGATACATCACGGTGTATGAAGTATCCAAACCGCCACTGAAGGCTACAACTACTTTCTTCTTCATTCTCTCTTATGCTTTATTTATGATTTTATTCTCGTTCTAAAAAAACAGTTATCAGCGCGACGCAGCCTCCCGTTGCGCCCGGTGAGGATCCTCGGGATCATACAGCATCGCCGTGCAGATACAATACTTGCGCCCCGTCCGCTCCAGGATGTCATGGTTGATGCAGCCATTGCATCCACGCCAAAAGGCCTCGTCGTCGGTCAAGTCGGCAAACGTAACCGGCGTATAGCCCAACTCCGTATTCATCTTCATGACCGCCGCACCCGAGGTCAAACTGAAGATCTTAGCCTTAGGCCAGCGCATTCGAGCCAGCTGGAAGGTCATGTCTTTAATGCGTTTCGCCACGCCCAAGCCTCTGAAATCGGGATGAACGATCAAACCCGAAGTGGTCACATATTGCTTGTTTCCCCACGACTCGATATAGCTGAAACCCGCGAATTGATTGCCCGACAAGGCGATCACAGCCTTGCCCTCCTTCATCTTTTGTGCCACATACTCGTGTGTACGCTTAGCGATGCCCGTGCCGCGCACCTTGGCGGCATCCTCGATGGTTTGCAGGATTACGTCAACGTACTCCTCGTGGCACGCCTCAGCGATCATCACTTCTACTTCCTTTTCTCGTTCCATTTTTATTTATCGTCTTCTTGTTTCCTGTTTTTATTATATAAAATGCGAAAGTGCCTCGACCACGGCCTCGCGACTCATCCCTTCGCGCGGCACCACCAAGATGGTGTCGTCGCCTGCGATGGTAGCTAAAATCTCTTTCGGCAGATGATTGTCGATGTCGGAAGCTATCGCCATCGCATACCCAGGACGTGTGCGAAGCACAGCCAAGTTGCCCGAGAACTCCACCTTTGGGAAGACAGGCTCCATCTTCCTGACCACAGCTCGCACTGTCCGCTCCTGGGGGAGTCGGTAAGCATAATCGCCCTCTCCATTATGTACTTTGGCCACTTTCAGCTGCTTGATGTCGCGCGAAAGCGTGGCTTGCGTCACCTTGAAACCGCTGTACTCCAATTCCTTGAGCAACTCTTCTTGGTTACAGATCAGCTTCGCTTCTATAATGCGGCAAATAGCATCTAAACGTTCCTTCTTTGTACTCATATCGTATATTTATGCAAAAACGATTGCAAATATAGACCTATTTTCGGAATATATATGCAATCGTTCTGATTTTTTCGCATAAAAATTACTGGCGGATCAAGCGCACCACCGTTGTGCCCTGCGCATCGAGCAGGCACATCTCATCGGCATTGGCGCCCTGCTTCACCGAGCGAATCTGGCTGATCGCCTCTAAAATCTTGCCTTCCAGCTCCATTTCAGGGCAAGCCATCATCGTAGTGATAATCTCGCCGAGCTGAACGGCCGAGCAATCATTGGGCTTCAGCTCGAAGCTCGCATTGAAGAGATTGCAATCCGTCTTGCCATGCACGCTCATCTCACTCATGTCAAAACCGATAAACGGAGCCTCCTCCGCTTCGACTTTCACCGCTTCGCCATCCACCTCGACGATGTTCCAAGCGCCCTCCAGCGCTTTCGCATCAGTCTTGTCGCTCGCACAAGACACCATCAACCCAAACAGGGCAGGCATAAGCCACACATAACGCATCAATTTTCTCATCTTTCTCAAAATTCTATCTATTTATAGTGATAACTTCAATCTTTCCTCTCGAATTTTACTATTCCAGAGGCCGCAAAGGTACGAACCTTTCTATGATTATGCAATTTTAACCTCTAAAGCAAAGCCAATCGGACAAACATTCGTATTTTTGAACCGTGTTCATAATTCAAAACTAAAAGCAGGTCAATGAAAATTAGGATAGGACTGATAGGTTTCGGTCGAATGGGTCGATTCTATCTGGAAGAATTCAAGAAAAACGAAAAATACGAAGTCGCATACATCAGCGACGTAAGCGAGGAGTGCAGAGCACTGGCTGCCACTGAAGCCCCCGAGGCAACCATCGTGGCTGACTACTTGACAATCTTCGAGGATCCCACCGTCGAAGTGGTTGCCCTATGCGCCTTGGCCGACTCTCGCAAGGAGCAGATAGAGGCGGCCGTCAAATATGGGAAACATATCATCTCAGAGAAACCTATAGCCGACACCATCGAGAATGAATGGCGTATGGTAGAAGCCGCAGAAAGCTATCAGCAGTTCGCAACCGTAAACCTCTACTTGCGCAACTCGTGGTATCACCGCTACATCAAAGACTTCATCAAGAGCGGCGAGATTGGCGAACTGGCCATCATTCGCGTCTGCCACATGACACCAGGCCTGGCTCCCGGCGAAGGTCACGAGGCGGAGGGACCCGTGTTCCACGATTGCGGCATGCACTATGTCGACATCGCCCGCTGGTACGCCAAGAGCGAGTATGCCACTTGCCATGCGCAGGGCATCCGCATGTGGGACTGGAAAGATCCCTGGTGGCTGCAATGCCACGGCACGTTCGAAAACGGCATTGTCTACGACATCACACAAGGCTTCGTCTATGGACAATTGTCGAAAGACCAAACCCACAACTCCTACATCGATATAATCGGGACGAAAGGTATCGCTCGTATGACACACGACTTCAAGATGGCGCGCGTAGAGCTACGCGGCGTGAATACGACCGAGATCATCGAGCGCCCCTATGGCGGCAAGAACATCGACAAGCTGATCGATGTCATGGCCGACTCAATCAACAGCGGCCGACGGAGCAAGAATCTGCCGCAGTTCCGCGACTCGGCCATTGCCTCTGAGTTCGCCTGGAAAGCGCTCGAGAACGCGAGGCAAAATGCGTTGCCCTCTATCGGCAACAACCGCACCTTAGAGGAGATCCGCTACCGCCGGGCGCACATGACAAACGGCTACGGACTGCTGCCACGAAACCATCAGAAATAGAAGGAGAGGCGTGCGGTAACGAGCCACGACAAACCGAAAGCCACACGTCAACCAATCGCAAAAAAACGACGGGCAATCACATAAATTTTATTGCCCGTCGTTTAGAATTTCCACGGCGATGCTTATGTAAAACGACGGCCGTGGTTATTCACAACCATCACCATGGTTTATCACAACAACGGCCGTAGTTATTCACGACTCTCACCATGGTTTTTCTCAACAACTTCCGTTGTTTTCATTCCGATAATGATGATTAAAAAAAACAAAACACGCCTGTGCGCAAGCGTTGTTTCAAAACACCGAAAAGCGGAAGATCAACAAAGGATACATGTAACAAGACAAAAAAAGCGACACACAATTAAGTGTGTCGCTTTTCTTATTGAGTAAAATAATTTGCAAATTACTCAGCTGCGTTCTCTTGAGCGGGAGCCTCAGCAGCCTCAGCAGCGGGAGCCTCAACAGCAGCCTTCTTACGAGAGCGGCGTGTCTTCGGAGCCTTCTTAGCTGCAGTATCCTTCATCATGTTCTCATCGTAGTCAACCAACTCGATAAAGCACATTGATGCGTTATCACCAAGACGGTTACCTGTCTTGATAATGCGAGTGTAACCACCCGGACGGTCAGCGATCTTCTGAGAGATCTCCTTAAACAACTCCGTTACAGCAAATTTGTCCTGCAAATAGCTGAAAACAACACGTCTTGAGTGCGTAGTATCCTCCTTACACTTAGTGATCAGCGGCTCAACATAAACACGGAGAGCTTTAGCTTTTGCTACAGTCGTAAAGATTCTCTTATGCTTGATCAAAGAGCAAGCCATATTTGCAAGCATCGCATTACGGTGCGTGTTTGTACGACCTAAATGATTGAATTTCTTATTATGTCTCATCGTTTCTTATTCTTTATCCAATTTATATTTACTGATATCCATACCGAATGAAAGGTTCAAGCTCTCCAACAACTCATCCAACTCAGTCAGTGACTTCTTACCGAAGTTTCTAAACTTCAACAGGTCGTTCTTATTAAACTTAACCAACTCACCCAATGTCTCAACATCTGCGGCTTTCAAGCAATTCAAAGCACGAACTGAAAGGTCCATATCAGCCAGCTTGCTCTTAAGCAACTGACGCATATGAAGTACTTCTTCATCGAACTCTTCATTGCCTTCAGTATCAGCTGTCTCGATAGCAATCTTCTCATCTGAGAACAACATAAAATGATGAATCAGAATCTTAGCGGCCTCCTTCAAAGCATCCTTAGGATGGATGGAGCCGTCTGTTGCTATCTCAAGAACCAATTTCTCGTAGTCCGTCTTCTGTTCAACGCGATAGTTCTCAATCGTATATTTAACATTACGAATCGGCGTATAGATTGAATCGATAGCGATAACGTTCACCTCAGCGAGCGGATCACGATTCTCATCTGCCGGAACATAACCACGTCCCTTGTTGATGGTCAACTCCATCTTAAAGTTAGCGGTCGGATCCAAACGGCAAATAACTAAATCAGGATTCAAAACCTCAAATCCCGAAAGTTGCTTGCTGATATCACCGGCTTTGAACACTTCCGAACCCGAAACGGCAATACTCACTTTCTCACTCTCAGTATCATCTTGAATACGCTTGAAGCGAACTTGCTTCAAATTAAGGATAATGTTCGTTACATCCTCAATCACGCCAGGGATGGTGCCAAATTCGTGCTCCACTCCGTCGATCTTGATAGAAGTAATGGCAAAACCTTCGAGAGATGACAAGAGAATACGGCGCAAAGCATTACCTATTGTAATACCGTAGCCGGGTTCCAGCGGACGGAATTCAAACTTTCCGAAGAAATTGTCCGCTTCCAACATTAATACTTTATCGGGTTTTTGAAATGCTAATATCGCCATGGAAATCAATTATTATTTAGAATACAACTCTACGATCAACTGCTCCTTGATGTTCTCCGGAATATCCTCTCTCTCGGGCAAGTGTAAGAACTTACCGCTCATAGAAGTCTGATCCCACTCAATCCAAGGATACTTGCTGTGATTGAAACCTGCCAATGCATCAGCAATAACCTCCAAAGACTTAGATCTCTCACGAACACCGACAATCTGACCGGGTTTTACAGAATAAGAAGGGATGTTTACTACAGCGCCGTCCACTGTAATGTGACGATGAGAAACCAACTGACGAGCAGCAGCTCTTGTAGGAGCGATACCCAAGCGGTAAACAACATTGTCCAAACGACCCTCTAACAACTGAAGCAAAACAACACCAGTGATACCCTTTGAACGAGAAGCCTTCTCGAACAAGTTTCTAAACTGCTTCTCAAGCACACCGTATGTATATTTAGCCTTCTGCTTCTCACGCAACTGAATGCCGTACTCAGAAGTTTTTCTCTTACGAGAGTTACCATGCTGTCCAGGAGGATAGTTCTTCTTAGAAAGAACTTTATCCGCACCGAATATTGCCTCGCCAAATTTACGAGCAATTCTTGTTTTAGGTCCAGTATATCTTGCCATTTTGTTTTTAGTTTAAAAGTTCTGAGGAATCTGGAACTGTGCAGCCGCGATTACAGAGAGGGTAAGGTCAATATGCAATCTATTCACAATTCCGGATCCGATTGAAAAACTATAGATTAATTATACTCTTCTCTTTTTCGGAGGACGACATCCGTTGTGAGGAAGCGGAGTAACATCAATAATCTCTGTTACCTCAATACCAGCACCGTGGATAGTTCTGATAGCAGATTCACGACCATTACCCGGACCCTTAACGTATACCTTCACCTTTCTCAAACCAAGATCATAAGCTACCTTAGCACAATCCTGAGCTGCCATCTGAGCAGCGTACGGAGTGTTCTTCTTAGAGCTTCTGAAACCCATCTTACCAGCTGACGACCAGCTGATAACCTGTCCCTCGCTATTAGCCAAAGAGACAATGATGTTATTAAAAGAAGAATGGATATGAGCTTGACCGAAAGCGTCAACCTTTACATTTCTCTTCTTAGCTGCGACTGTTTTCTTTGCCATATTAACTCTTATTATTTAGTAGCTTTTTTCTTATTTGCAACAGTTTTCTTCTTACCCTTGCGAGTACGAGCGTTGTTCTTCGTGCTCTGGCCTCTCAAAGGCAAGCCCAAACGGTGACGAACACCTCTGTAGCAACCAATATCCATCAAACGCTTGATGTTCAGCTGAACCTCTGAACGAAGGTCACCCTCTACTTTATATTCAGCGCCAATGATCTCACGAACTTTTGCAGCCTGGTCGTCAGTCCAATCCTGAACCTTAATGTCACGATCAACTCCTGCTTTATCTAAAATGGATTTCGCTGCACTGCGACCGATACCGAAGATATAGGTCAAAGCGATCTCTCCTCTTTTATTTTGTGGCAAGTCTACACCAACAATTCTTATAGCCATATTACTTACTTATATTTTTTCTGCAAAAATAATAAATTATCCTTGACGTTGTTTATACTTAGGATTTTTCTTGTTAATTACGTACAAGCGACCCTTTCTTCTTACGATTTTACATTCAGGAGTACGCTTCTTCAATGATGCTCTTACTTTCATATCGTGTTTAATTTTATTTATATCTAAAAGCAATTCTACCTTTCGATAGATCATAAGGAGACATTTCGACTCTCACCTTATCACCCGGAAGGATCTTAATGTAATGCATTCGCATCTTTCCAGAGATGTGAGCGGTGATTTCATGTCCATTCTCCAACTCTACACGGAACATCGCATTAGACAATGCCTCAACGATGACCCCATCTTTTTCAATTGCTGCTTGTTTAGCCATAATTCAACTCTTAAATCGCTTTGTCACCCAAAACTTCCTCTACAAAAGCGAACGAAGATAAGATCTGTGGCCCATCAGGGCGGATAGCAATACAGTGTTCAAAATGTGCAGAAGGCTTACGGTCTTTCGTTCGAACAGTCCAACCATCACGCTCAAAAACAACATTCTTACTACCCATGTTAATCATAGGCTCAATACAAATACACATGCCATTGCGCAACAAAGCACCACAACCACGACGCCCGTAATTTGGAACTTCTGGATCCTCATGCATTTTACGTCCAATACCATGTCCTACCAACTCTCTAACTACCGAGTAGTTTTGAGACTCACAGTAGGTTTGAACAGCATTACTGATGTCTCCTACTCTGTGTCCTTCAATAGCACATTGAATTCCCAAGTAAAGAGACTCTTTTGTCGTCTTTAGTAATTTAACGACTTCAGGTGCGACTTCGCCCACGCAAAAAGTATAAGCTGAGTCACCAGTAAAACCATTCAGTGTAGTACCACAATCCACTGAAATGATATCACCTTCTTTTAAGATCATCTTCGAAGAAGGAATGCCATGAACAACATTTTCATTAACAGATGCACAAATAGAATTTGGAAAACCACCATAACCAAGGAATGCGGGAGTCGCTCCATGGTCACGAATAAACGTTTCAGCAATTCTATCAAGTTCAAGCGTAGAGATACCAGGGGCAATGTGCTTAGCAAGCTCGCCAAGCGTTTTACCTACCAGTTGATTCGCCTCACGCATCAACTCTATTTCTTCGTCAGTCTTTAAGTAGATCATAATTTTAAAAAGCTCCAGCGGCCGAACGACCCTTAATTCTACCAGACTTCAACAAACCGTCATAATGACGCATCAACAAATGACTCTCAACTTGCTGTAACGTATCCAACACTACACCAACCAAGATCAACAAAGATGTACCACCAAAGAATTGAGAGAACTCCATACTTACTCCAGCCATACGAGCAAAAGCAGGCAAAATAGCCACTAATGCCAAAAAGAATGCGCCAGGCAAAGTAATTCTATCCATGATGGTGTCCAAATAATCCTTGGTATTCTTACCGGGTTTCACTCCAGGAATAAAACCATTATTTCTCTTCAGATCATCAGACATCTGAGTAGGATTAATCGTGATAGCCGTATAGAAGTAGGTAAACACGATAATCAAGAATGCAAAAACGAAATTATACCAAAAACCGGTATTATCCATGAATGCAGCCCAAAAACCACTCTGATCGCCCTTGCTTGAAAAACCTACGATAGAAATCGGAATAAACATAATCGCCTGAGCGAAGATGATCGGCATCACATTGGCAGCATTAACCTTTAAAGGAATATACTGACGAGCACCGCCATATTGTTTGTTACCGATTATTCTTTTCGCATACTGCACGGGCACTTTGCGCGTTCCTTGAACCAACAAAATTGCACCTGCAATAACCAGCAAGAGGAATAACATCTCAATGAGGAACATCACCAAACCACCTGTTTTCTCACTCGTACGAGACACAAACTCTTGGAATAAAGAATGCGGCAATCGTGCGATAATACCAATCAAAATGATAAAGGAAATACCGTTACCAATACCCTTATCAGTGATTCTTTCACCGAGCCATAAAATGAACATACTTCCAGCCGCTAAAATAATCGCAGAAGAAATCGTGAACCAAAGACCACCAGGCAAGGCAGCTCCAGAAGCACGAAGCTGAACGCTCAAGTTAACTAAGTAAGTAGGACCCTGGAATAAAAGAATCGCCACCGTTAGATAGCGAGTCCACTGATTGATTTTTCTACGACCACTCTCACCTTCTCTTTGCAACTTCTGAAAAGAGGGGACAGCGATAGCCATCAACTGAATAACAATTGATGCTGAAATGTATGGCATTACTCCTAATGCGAAAATAGATGCGTTTGAGAAAGCACCGCCAGAGAACATATCCAACAAAGCAAGCAGACCCCCGCGAGTTTGCTCCTGCAAAGAGGTCAGAGATTGTGGATCAATACCTGGGAGAACGACAAACGTACCGAAACGGTAGATCGCCACTAACAAAAGAGTAGTGAGGATCCGATTTCTCAGATCCTCAATCTTCCAGATATTTTTTATTGTTTCAACAGCACTCATACCTTAGAGTTTAACAACAGTTCCACCTACAGCTTGGATGGCAGCCTCTGCTGTCTTCGAGAAAGCATGAGCCTCAACCTCCAGTTTCAAAGTCAAGGTACCATTACCAAGAACCTTAACCAACTGAGAAGAAGAGATAAATCCAGCTTCCTGAAGCTCTGCAATACCGATCTTAGACAGGTTCTTAGCCTCAGCTAAGCTCTGCAAAGTCTCAATATTAATAGCTTTGTACTCTACACGATTAATATTCTTAAAACCAAATTTAGGCAAGCGTCTTTGGATAGGCATTTGTCCACCCTCAAAACCGATCTTGTTCTTATAACCTGATCTTGACTTTGCACCTTTGTGACCTCTCGTTGAAGTTCCACCCAATCCAGAGCCTGGACCACGACCAATTCTCTTTCTGGTCTTAGTAGAACCCTCTGCTGGTCTTAAATTTGATAAGTTCATATCTAATAATATTATTCGATCAAAAATTATTTAACTACAGAAACCAAATGTTTCACCTTCTCAACCATACCCAAGATAGCAGGTGAATCCTCATGCTCTACGACGTGGTTCATCTTACGCAAGCCCAGAGCATCCAAGGTTCTCTTCTGGTCTTTCGGGCACTTAATTCTACTTTTTACTTGCTGAATCTTAATAGTTGCCATAAAATCGTCCTCCCTAATTAACCTCTGAATACTTTTTCTACCGATACACCTCTATTCTGAGCCACATCAAACGGACCTCTCAATTCACCCAAAGCAGCAATTGTTGCCTTAACCAAGTTGTGAGGATTTGAAGAGCCCTTAGATTTAGCCAAGACGTCAGTGATACCAACGCTCTCCAATACGGCACGCATTGCACCACCAGCCTTAACTCCAGTACCGTGAGATGCGGGCTTGATCAATACGCGAGCACCGCCGAACTTGGCCAACTGCTCGTGAGGGATAGTACCCTTATGTACAGGCACCTTAATCAAGTTCTTCTTAGCAGACTCTACACCCTTGGCAATAGCAGTAGTTACCTCGCTGGCCTTACCCAAACCGTAACCTACAACGCCATCCTCGTTACCTACTACAACAATAGCAGCAAAGCTGAACGTACGTCCACCTTTAGTAACCTTGGTTACACGATTAATTGCAACCAATCTATCCTTCAACTCTAAATCGTTGGTTGATTTTACTCTGTTATTTGCCATTGTCATTAAAATTTAAGGCCGCCATTACGTGCAGCATCTGCTAATTCTTTAATTCTACCATGATACAAGTAGCCATTACGATCAAACACTACTGCCTGAACACCAGCTTCTTGTGCGCCCTTAGCGATCAACTCACCCACCTTAGCAGCAATCTCCTTTTTCGGAGCCTTAGCCTCTAACTTCAAAGAAGAGGCAGCAGCCAAAGTCTTTCCGGTCGTATCATCGATAACCTGTGCATAGATCTGCTTATTGCTTCTAAACACAGTCAGACGAGGACGCTCTGCGGTACCAGAAATCTTACCGCGAACACCTGCCTTTATTTTTAATCTTCTTTCTAACTTCGTTGTCATGATAATTCAAGTTTACGTAGATTACTTACCTGCTGACTTACCAGACTTTCTGCGAATCTCCTCACCAACGAACTTAATACCCTTACCCTTATAAGGCTCCGGCATTCTGAACGAACGGATCTTAGCACAAATCTGACCCAACAATTGCTTATCTGCTGACTCAAGGATAATGAGCGGATTCTTATTTCTCTCAGACTTGGTCTCAACCTTAACCTCCTTAGGCAACTGCAAATAGATATTGTGAGTATAACCTAAAGAAAGATCCAAAAGCTGACCTGCGTTAGATACACGATAACCAACACCAACCAACTCGAGCTCCTTTTTATAGCCCTCTGAGCAGCCCACTACCATGTTGTGGATCAACGCACGATACAAACCGTGCATAGCACGATGATTCTTATCGTCAGTCGGGCGAGTCAAATGAATAATACCGTCTTCCAAAGTAACCGTGATATCAGGATTTACCTCCTGAACAAGCTCACCCTTCGGACCTTTTACTGTTACGACGTTATCCTTAATTGTAACCGTTACACCAGCCGGCACATGAATTGGCAATTTTCCTATTCTTGACATTCTTCAATCCTCCTAATTAATAAACATAACATAATACCTCACCACCAATCTTCAGATCGCGAGCCTCTTTGTCAGTCATCACACCCTTAGAAGTTGAAAGAACAGCAATACCCAAACCGTTCAATACTCTCGGCATGTCTTTGTAACCAGTATACTTACGTAAACCCGGCGTAGAAACTCTCTCAAGCTTCTTAATCGCATTAACTTTGTTTACAAGGTCATACTTCAAGGCAATCTTGATAGTGCCCTGAGGACCATCCTCTACAAACTTAAAATTAAGAATGTAGCCCTTGTCGAAAAGGATCTTAGTGATCTCTTTCTTTAAATTTGACGCCGGCACCTCTACTACTCTGTGCTTAGCCTTAATTGCGTTACGCAATCTTGTCAAATAATCTGCAATAGGATCTGTCATATAATTAATAATTAAATTGATCCGGACCACCCGGACAATATTTAAACAATAAATTCGCTTACCAACTTGCCTTCTTTACACCCGGAATTAAACCATTAGATGCCATTTCACGGAATTGGATACGAGAAATGCCGAACTGGCGAATGTAACCTTTCGGACGACCTGTGATCTTGCAACGATTGTGCAAACGTACAGGAGAAGCGTTCTTAGGCAATGCCTGAAGTGCTTCGTAATCGCCCTCAGCCTTCAGCTGAGCTCTCTTTGCTGCGTACTTCGCAACAAGCTTTGCTCTTTTGACCTCACGGGCCTTCATTGATTCCTTAGCCATAACTAATTAGTCTTTTTTTGCGTTTTTAAAAGGCAAACCAAACTCTCTAAGAAGAGCATAACCCTCCTCGTCAGTATTCGCTGACGTTACAAAGGTAATATTCATTCCTAATATTTTGGTAACATTATCGATATTAATTTCAGGGAAAATAATTTGCTCCTGAATACCAAGGGTATAGTTACCTCTACCATCAAACTTGCTCTCGATACCCTTGAAGTCGCGGATACGAGGAAGAGCGATACGGACGAGTCTCTCCAAGAACTCGTACATCTGCTCACGACGCAAAGTTACCATTACACCGATCGGCATCTTCTTACGCAACTTGAAGTTTGAGATATCCTTCTTAGATACTGTTGCAACCGCCTTCTGACCAGTGATAGCAGACAACTCAGCGATAGCCACGTCGATAATCTTCTTATCTGCAGTGGCCATACCCAAACCTTGATTGATAACAATCTTCTTCAAGACAGGAACCTGCATTACAGAGTTATAGCCAAACTCCTTAGTCAATGCAGGAACAATTCTGTCTTTATACTCTTGCTTAAGACTAGCAGTATTGCTCATTATTTGATTTCCTCCCCTGATTTTTTAGAATAACGTACTAAAGCACCCTGCTCATTTAATCTACGACCGATACGAGTAGCCTTACCAGACTGCGGGTCTACAACGTTGAGGTTAGAAATATGAATAGGAGCCTCTTTCTTCTCGATACCTCCCTGAGGATTTTTTGCACTAGGCTTGGTATGCTTTGATACCACGTTAATACCCTCTACGATTGCACGGTTAGCCTTTACCAGTACCTGCAGAACACGACCCGTCTTTCCCTTGTCGTCGCCTGCATTAACGTAAACGATATCACCTTTCTTGATATGTAACTTACTCATTATTCTGCTTATTTATGAGATTAAAGTACTTCAGGTGCAAGTGAAACGATCTTCATGTTTGTAGCACGAAGCTCTCTAGCAACCGGACCGAAGATACGGCTACCACGAATATCACCACCAGCATTCAACAATACACAAGCGTTATCATCGAAACGGATATAAGAACCATCCGCACGACGGATCTCCTTCTTTGTACGAACGATCACTGCCTTAGAGACAGCGCCTTTCTTCACATCACTTGAAGGGATAACGCTCTTGATTGCTACTACAATCACATCACCCACAGAGGCATAACGCTTTCTTGTACCGCCCAAAACACGAATACACAAAGCCTCTTTAGCGCCACTGTTATCTGCTACTACTAGTCTTGATTCCTGTTGTATCATCTTTACTTAGCCCTCTCGATTATTTGAACTAATCTCCATCTTTTAGTCTTGCTCAAAGGACGAGTCTCCATGATCTTAACTGTATCACCGATATTACACTCGTTCTTCTCATCATGAGCATGATATTTCTTCGTCTTGTTGACGAACTTACCATAAATAGGGTGTTTCTCCTTCCACTTAACAGCAACAGTGATGCTCTTATCCATCTTGTTGCTAGTGACTACGCCCATTCTTTCCTTTCTTAAATTTCTAGTTTCCATCAGGCTCAATTATTTGTTGTTAAGTTCTCTCTGGCGCAACTCTGTTTTCATGCGCGCGATCAATTTGCGTTGCTGTTTCAACTGAGAAGGATTCTCCATGGGAGAAATGCTATGATTGATACGCTTCTGTGCGTAAGCTGCAACCTCAGCATCAACTCTCTCAAGCAACTCTTGTGTGCTTAACTCTCTAATTTCTGCAATCTTCATAACAATTACGCATTTTGATTTTGCATGTCATAATCACGTCTCACAACAAACTTTGTTGTCACAGGAAGCTTCTGGGCTGCAAGGCGCAAAGCCTCCTTAGCAATATCAAAGGGAACACCCTCAACCTCAAAGATCATACGACCAGGGGTAACAGGCGCAACGAAACCCTCGGGATTACCTTTACCTTTACCCATACGTACCTCTGCAGGCTTCTTCGTGATAGGCTTATCGGGGAAGATACGAACCCATACCTGACCCTGACGCTGCATGTAACGCGTAACAGCAATACGAGCAGCCTCGATCTGACGACCAGTGATCCACTTATTCTCTAATGACTTTATTCCAAAAGAACCGAAAGCCAACTGATTACCGCGCTGAGCATTACCCTTCATGCGGCCCTTCTGTTGTCTTCTGAACTTGGTTTTTTTAGGTTGTAACATCTCTTCTAATTAAATTCTAACGGTTTAACGATTAGCTCTTTTTCTCTTGAAGTTCTTCTCTCTTCCGCCACCCATGTTATCGTTGCGGCGACCAGACTCTTTAGCAGCTGTAAAAGAAGGAGCGAGATCACGTTTGCCATAAACCTCACCACGGCAGATCCATACCTTAACACCCAGCAAACCTACCTTTGTCAATGCCTCTGCCAAAGCGTAGTCGATGTCTGCACGGAATGTATGAAGCGGTGTTCTACCCTCCTTATACATCTCTGAACGAGCCATCTCAGCACCGTTGAGACGACCAGAGATCTGAATCTTGATACCCTCAGCGCCCATGCGCATTGTAGAAGCGATAGCCATCTTGACAGCGCGACGGTAAGCGATCTTACCCTCCAGCTGACGAGCGATATTGTTTGCTACAATCACAGCATCGAGCTCAGGCTTCTTAACCTCAAAGATGTTAATCTGAACCTCCTTGTCGGTGATCTTCTTCAACTCCTCTTTCAGCTTGTCAACCTCTTGACCACCCTTACCGATAATGATACCGGGACGAGATGTACAAACTGTAATCGTAATGAGCTTCAAAGTACGCTCAATTACGATACGAGATACACTTGCCTTTGCCAGACGGGCATTCAGATACTTACGGATCTTGCTATCTTCCAGCAAAGTATCTCCGTAATTTTTGCCGCCATACCAATTGGAATCCCAACCACGGATAATTCCCAAACGATTACTAACCGGATTAACTTTTTGTCCCATCTAACAATTAATTTTGACTATCTTTTTTAATCAGTGTATCTACAAACAAAGTTACGTGGTTCGAACGCTTACGAATTCTGTAACCTCTACCCTGGGGAGCAGGACGCATTCTCTTCAACGTCGTAGCACAGTCTACACTGATTGAAGATACGCACAACTCACCCGCCTCTGCTTTACGCTCATTCTTTTGCTCCCAATTCGCAATAGCTGAACGAAGCAGTTTCTCTACTCTTGCTGCAGCCTCCTTGTTTGAGAACTTCAAAACACCAAGTGCACGGAAAACCTCCATGCCACGAATCATGTCAGCCACCAAACGCATCTTACGCGGAGAAGTGGGAACATTATTCAACTTCGCAAAGTACATGGTCTTTTGTGCCTCTTTTCTTGCTTCAGCTGATATTCTTTTTCTAGCACCCATTTTATTCGATTCTTTTTATTTTCAGATTGCTAAGTCCTGTTCCCGATATTACTTCTTCTTGTTACCGGCGTGACCGCGGAAAGTACGTGTCGGAGAGAACTCACCCAACTTGTGACCTACCATATTCTCGGTTACGAAAACAGGAATAAATTTATTTCCATTGTGAACTGCAATAGTATGGCCTACAAAATCAGGCGAAATCATTGAAGCTCTTGCCCATGTCTTAACTACAGCCTTCTTTCCTGACTCATTCATAGCCAAGACTTTGTTCTCAAGCTTAACATTAATATACGGGCCTTTTTTTAGCGAACGACTCATAATTTACTTAATTAATCAGATTATTTCTTTCTTCTTTCAATAATATACTTTGAAGAATGCTTCTTAGGAGCTCTTGTCTTCAAGCCCTTAGCATACAAGCCATTTCTAGATCTAGGATGACCTCCTGAAGCACGACCTTCACCACCACCCATCGGGTGATCAACCGGGTTCATAACAACACCACGGTTGTGAGGACGACGACCTAACCATCTAGAGCGACCAGCCTTACCTGATTTTTCAAGTGCGTGATCTGAGTTACCTACAGCACCAATAGTAGCCTTACAAGCCGCAAGAATCTTACGAGTTTCACCGGAAGGCATCTTGATAATTGCATAATCACCTTCCTTAGAAGTCAGCTGAGCAAATGCGCCGGCAGAACGTACCATCTTGGCACCCTGACCCGGACGAAGCTCGATATTGTGGATAATAGTACCAACGGGAATATTTGCCATAGGCAAAGTATTACCTACCTCAGGAGCCGCCTGGCTACCTGAAACCACTGTTTGGCCAACTTCCAAGCCGTTCGGAGCGATGATATAGCTCTTTGCTCCGTCAGCGTAATACAACAAAGCGATACGAGATGAGCGGTTAGGATCATACTCGATAGACTTTACAGTTGCAGGAATGCCATCTTTGTTTCTCTTGAAATCGATAAATCTGTACTTCTGCTTGTGACCGCCACCGATGTAACGCATCGTCATCTTACCCGTGTTGTTACGGCCACCTGTACTTCTCTTACCTACCACAAGAGATTTCTCTGGTGTACTTGCAGTGATTTTATCAAATGCACCAATAACCTTGTGTCTCTGCCCCGGTGTTGTGGGCTTTAATTTACGTATTCCCATTACTTATTTTAGATATTACTAAAGAAATCAATTGTTTCTCCTTCATTCAATGTGACAATCGCCTTCTTGAAAGCTGAGGTCTTACCCTGGATCAAACCAGACTTCGTGTAACGGCTCTTATTCTTGCCTGAGTAGTTCATCGTGTTAACGTTAGCTACGTGCACACCGTACATCTCCTCTACAGCCTTCTTAATCTCCAACTTGTTGGCATCAGGAGAAACGCGAAAACCATAGCGATTAGGGAACTTCTCAGTAATCGCTGTTTGCTTCTCAGTTACGATAGGTTTAATAATAATGCCCATTTCTAAACTCCTTATGCTTTAAAATTGTTCTCAATAGCAGCAACCGCCTTCTCAGTCAATACCAAGTTAACGTTATTCAAGATTGAATAAGTGTTCAAGTCTGCGGCTGTTACTACATTTGCCTTCTCGATGTTGCGAGCAGACAAATATACTAAGTTATTTCTCTCCGGTAAAACCAAAAGCAACTTTTTATCAGCGACTTTCAGATTCTTAGCAATTGTTACAAATTCTTTAGTCTTAGGAGCTTCCATAGTGAAGTCCTCGACTACTACAATCTGGTTATTCTTTGCCTTATAGCTCAACGCAGAGATACGTGCCAAAGCCTTCACCTTCTTGTTCAATTTGAAACCATAATCACGAGGCTTCGGACCGAACACACGACCGCCACCTACCAAAACAGGAGAATTGATATCACCACGACGTGCGCCGCCACCACCTTTCTGGCGGATCAGCTTACGTGTACTACCAGATACCTCGCTTCTCTCCTTAGACTTGTGCGTACCCTGGCGCTGGTTAGCCAAGTACTGCTTTACGTCCAAATAGATCGCATGATCATTGGGTTCAATGCCGAAAATCGCATCGTTCAAAGTTACCTTTCTTCCGGTATCTTCACCTTTAATATTAAATACGCTCAGCTCCATTTTACTTCTCAATTAATACGATTGAACCTTTTGCACCAGGAACAGAACCCTTCACCAAAAGAAGATTGTGCTCCGGCATTACCTTGATCACTTCCAGGTTCTGAACGGTTACACGCTCATTACCCATCTGGCCACCCATACGCATGCCCTTGAATACCTTTGCGGGGTAAGAACAAGCACCGATTGAACCCGGCTTACGTGCACGGTTGTGCTGACCGTGGGTAGTTTGACCTACACCACCAAAACCATGGCGCTTAACGACACCCTGGAAACCTTTACCCTTAGATGTTCCGACAACATCTACAAAGCCTGCGCCTTCCAAGTAATCAACAGTGATTACATCACCCAACTTGTAAGCAGACTCAAAATTCTTGAACTCGGCCAAGTATCTCTTGGGAGCTACACCTGCCTTCTTGAAGTGGCCCATCTCCGGCTGAGTTGTGTGCTTCTCTTTCTTGTCCTGGAAACCCAACTGAACAGCCTCATAGCCATCATTCTCTAAAGTCTTGATTTGTGTAACCACACAAGGACCCACTTCGATAACAGTGCATGGAAGATTCTTTCCCTCGGCACTGAAAACGGATGTCATTCCGATTTTCTTTCCTAATAATCCTGGCATTTCACTAAATGTTTAAAACTTACACTTTAATTTCTACTTCAACACCGCTGGGCAACTCCAGCTTCATCAACGCATCAACAGTCTTAGCTGTAGAGCTGTAGATGTCAATTAATCTCTTATAAGAAGAGAGCTCGAACTGCTCACGAGACTTCTTGTTAACGAAAGTAGAGCGGTTCACTGTAAAGATACGCTTGTGCGTAGGCAATGGAATCGGACCACTTACGATAGCACCTGTAGTCTTTACCGTCTTTACGATTTTCTCGGCAGACTTGTCTACCAGAGAATAATCGTAAGACTTCAATTTAATTCTGATCTTTTGACTCATATTTATTTATATGTTTCTAACTATTATTTGATCAAATCAGCACGACCCTGTACCTCTGTCAAAACCTGCTTAGCGATAGCAGAAGATACCTGAGCGTAGTGTGAGAACTGCATTGAAGAAGTTGCACGACCTGAAGTAATCGTACGCAAAGCGGTTACATAACCGAAAGTCTCAGCCAAAGGCACCTTAGCCTTCACGATACGAGCACCTGTACGGCTAGTCTCCATACCCTCAACTTGGCCACGGCGCTTATTCAAGTCACCGATAACGTCACCCATGCTCTCCTCCGGAGTAACAACCTCCATCTTCATAACCGGCTCCATCAAAACAGGACCTGCCTTCTCTGAAGCATTCTTGAATGCCTGGATAGCTGCGATCTCGAATGACAACTGGTCTGAGTCTACGGGGTGATAAGAACCATCGATCAAAGTCACCTTCAACTTATCCAAAGCATAGCCAGCCAAGACACCATTCTTCATAGCCTTCTCGAAGCCCTTCTGTACTGACGGGATAAACTCCTTAGGCACGTTACCACCCTTCACCTCGTCGATGAACTGCAGTGAACCCTCGAAATCCTCATCAGCCGGCTCGATACGAACGATGATATCAGCGAACTTACCACGACCACCAGACTGCTTCTTGTAAACCTCACGCAACTCAACCGGCTTCGTGATAGCCTCCTTGTAAGAAACCTGGGGCTTACCTTGGTTACACTCTACCTTGAACTCACGCTTCAAGCGATCGATGATGATATCCAAGTGCAACTCTCCCATACCGCTGATGACAGTCTGGCCAGTCTCCTCATTCGTCTGAACACGGAAAGTAGGATCCTCCTCGGCCAACTTAGCCAAGCCCATGCCCAACTTATCCAAGTCCTTCTGAGTCTTCGGCTCTACTGCGATACCAATCACAGGATCGGGGAATTCCATAGACTCCAACGTGATCGGGTTGTTCTCGTCGCACAACGTATCACCTGTACGGATATCCTTGAAACCAACACCTGCACCAATGTCACCGCAACCGATAGCCTCCATCGGGTTCTGCTTGTTTGAGTGCATCTGGAACAGACGAGAGATACGCTCTTTCTTGCCAGAACGTGAGTTGAACACGTAAGAACCAGCCTCCAACTTGCCGGCATATACACGGAAGAAGCACAAACGGCCTACATACGGGTCGGTAGCGATCTTAAATGCCAATGCGGTCAACGGCTCCTCGAAGAGCGGCTTACGAACGATCACCTTATCCGGATCTCTCGGATCTCTACCCTCAATAGCGGGAGTATCCTCAGGAGAAGGCAAGTAAGAACAAACAGCATCAAGCAAAGTCTGAACGCCCTTGTTCTTGAACGAAGAGCCACAGATCATCGGGTTGATCTGCATAGCGATCGTACCCTTGCGGATAGCGGTCTTAATCTCGTCCTCAGTGATTGAAGAAGGATCGTCGAAATACTTCTCCATCAAAGCATCGTCGCACTCAGCCAAAGTCTCGAGCATCTTATCTCTCCACTCCTCAGCCTCAGCCTGAAGCTCTGCGGGAATCTCCTCTACATCATACTTAGAACCCATGGACTCATCGTTCCAAATGATAGCCTTCATTTTAACCAAGTCAACTACTCCCTTGAAAGTCTCCTCAGCGCCAATAGGAATCTGGATCGGACACGGAGTAGCACCCAGTACATCCTTCACCTGACGAACAACCTCGAAGAAGTTCGCTCCTGAACGGTCCATCTTGTTGACGTAACCAATTCTCGGCACATTATATTTATCAGCCTGACGCCATACTGTCTCTGACTGGGGCTCAACACCACCAACTGCACAGAAAGCAGCAACGGCACCATCCAAAATACGCAAAGAACGCTCAACCTCAACAGTAAAGTCAACGTGTCCCGGAGTATCAATCAAGTTAATCTTATACTTGTCGTTATTGTAGTTCCAGAAAGTTGTCGTAGCAGCAGAAGTAATCGTAATACCACGCTCCTGCTCTTGCTCCATCCAGTCCATAGTAGCCGCACCGTCGTGAACCTCACCAATCTTGTGAGTCAGACCCGTGTAGAAAAGGATACGCTCTGAAGTCGTAGTCTTTCCTGCGTCGATATGCGCCATGATACCGATGTTTCTGGTAAATCTCAATTGTTCGTCAGCTTTTGTTGCCATCTATTTTATATCTCCTAATGCTAATTGGGTAAATTAAAATCTGAAGTGAGCGAAAGCACGGTTAGCCTCAGCCATACGGTGCATATCCTCTTTTCTCTTGAATGCGCCACCTTGATTGTTGAATGCGTCGATGATCTCAGCGCACAACTTATCAGCCATAGTCTTACCACCACGCTTACGAGCGAAGATGATCAAGTTCTTCATAGAGATGGACTCTTTACGATCCGGGCGGATCTCAGTAGGTACCTGGAAGGTAGCTCCACCTACACGGCGTGACTTAACCTCCACCTGCGGTGTGATATTATCCAGCGCAGCTTTCCAAATTTCGAGAGCGGACTTTTCCTCGTTAGGCATTTTCGCCTTAACAGTTTCCAGGGCGGAATAGAAAATTTCGAAGGCAGTATTCTTCTTGCCATCGTACATCAAATGGTTAACGAATCTCGTAACCTTAACATCACCAAAAACAGGATCCGGGAGGATCTGTCTTTTCTTAGGTTTTGCTTTTCTCATTTTGTTTTCTCAAAAAATTTTGTTCTTGTCGTTGGTTGCCTCTTTAATTGTCTTCAACGGTTCCGCTGAACCATTTACTCAACCTAAAATAGCCTATCCAAATAACTCAAACTCGTTTAATACTAAATTAAAATCTTAGTTTGAAGGCATGTAATCAATTACTTCTTCTTACCTTTTGCTGCAGCAGCTGCCTGACCCGGCTTCGGACGCTTAGCACCGTATTTTGAGCGACGCTGTGTACGACCGTTTACGCCTGCCGTATCCAACGTACCGCGTACGATATGATAACGTACACCAGGAAGATCCTTCACACGACCACCACGAACCAAAACGATTGAGTGCTCCTGCAAGTTGTGGCCCTCTCCCGGGATATAAGAGTTAACCTCTTTACCATTTGTCAAACGTACTCTCGCTACTTTACGCATTGCTGAGTTAGGTTTCTTCGGAGTTGTTGTGTAAACACGTACGCAAACGCCACGTCTCTGCGGACAAGCGTCCAATGCGGGTGACTTACCCTTCTCCACCAAAGTTTCCCTTCCTTTTCTAACTAATTGCTGAATTGTAGGCATTTTTTTTTCTTTTAAACTTTGAATGTGTATTAAATGTTCTAATTCTTACTTTCTTTTTCAAGAGCACAACCCTGCTTTACAATCTCATTTTCAGTACATTGTTTTCACATGGTCACAATCCGCTCTTAAATCGGTGCAAAGGTACATATTTATCTTTTACCAACAAGGTATATGGCCTTTTAACTTTCTTGTATTTAACATTATTTACAATACATTCACACGTAGAACTTATGAACATTATTCTCCTTACACAAACAAAACGCCCCTTGAAGCAAGAACAGCAGAAAGGCACAGCCTCTCACCTCTCACAACAAGGGGTTAATTTATTCTATGAATAGGGAGAAAGTATCCGACGGGATATTACAATCCTTGGAGAATTCTTTTCAATACAGTCTGTGCAGAAATCTCTCGGTTTGCCGCTTCAGGAATCACGATGCTTTGTGGGCTCTCGATGACATCATCGGTTACAATCATGTTTCGGCGGACAGGTAAGCAATGCATAAAATAGGCATTATTCGTCAGCGCCATCTTCTCGGCATCAACCGTCCAAGAGCGGTCCAAGCTCAACACCTGGCCATAATGAGGATCCTTGTAGGCCGACCAGTTTTTCGCATAAATAAAGTCTGCCCCCTCGAATGCCTTCTTTTGGTCATACTCAACGCGGGCATTGCCAACAAACTTCGGATCCAACTCATAGCCTTCGGGATGAGTAATGACAAACTCATAATCGGTCGCATTCATCCACTCAGCGAAACTATTTGGAACGGCTTGCGGCAAAGACTTAGGATGGGGAGCCCAAGTCATAACCACCTTCGGACGAGCCGATTTCTTGTATTCCTCGATTGTGATCAAATCCGCGAAGCTCTGCAACGGATGGCGAGTAGCAGCCTCCATGCTAAACACAGGGCGGCCGGAATACTTAATAAACTGATTGAGGATTTTCTCGTTGTAGTCGTCTTCTTTATTCTCAAAACGAGCGAACGAGCGAACGCCTATCACGTCGCAATAGCAACCCATGACAGGCACGGCCTCAAGCAAATGCTCCGGCTTATCGCCATCCATAATCACGCCACGCTCCGTTTCCAACTTCCATGCCCCTTGGTTCACATCCAGCACAATCGTATTCATGCCCAAGTTCATCGCCGCCTTTTGCGTTGAAAGACGCGTGCGCAAGCTGGAGTTGAAGAAGATCATTAATAATGTCTTATTCTTTCCCAACTCACAGAACTGAAATCTATCTTTCTTGATTTCGAAAGCTTCATTTAGAGCCTGCCTAAGGTCTCCTAAATCTTGTACACAAGTGAAATGTCTCATATCTTTCGTATATTATTTGTTTCGTATTTGTCCTTCTCCTTCTATCATATATTTATAGGTAGTCAACTCCGGCAAAGCCATCGGGCCTCTCGCATGTAACTTCTGTGTACTGATACCGATTTCCGCTCCAAAACCAAATTGCGCACCATCGGTAAAAGCCGTTGACACATTCGCATAGACACAAGCCGCATCCACGTCTCTTTGGAAACGTCGAATAGCAGCCGCATCCTCACTAACAATACACTCACTATGCTTGGACCCATATTGAGCGATATGTGCCAAAGCCTCATCCAAAGAGGCAACCGTACGGATGCTCATCTTATAATCCAAGAACTCTGTGCCATAACTATCGGGCGTAGCCTCCATCAACAGACTTTGCTTATAATGTCCCTTTAATGCCGCATAGGATTCCTCGTCGGCATAAATCATAACATGATGCGCTTCCAACAAACTACACAGCCGGGGGAGATCTGCCAATCGCTCTCTATGGACGAGCAGGCAATCCAACGCATTGCAAACACTCACCCTACGAGTTTTCGCATTGTTCACTATCAACATGCCTTTCGACAAATCACCCGCACGATCAAAATAAGTGTGGCAAATTCCCGCCCCCGTTTCTATCACAGGAACGCGAGCATTGTCTCGCACGAAACGGATCAAAGAGCCACTACCTCTCGGAATAATCAAATCAACCAGTCCGACCGCATTCAACAGCTGCGAAGTCGTCTCCCGTTCGGGTGGCAGCAACACACAAGCGGCAGGATTGACCCCATGCTCTCTCAACACGATTTGGATCAAGTCCACCAGTGCACGGTTAGAGCAATCCGCCTCTGATCCTCCTTTTAAGACACAAGCATTACCACTCCGAAAACAAAGCGAGAAAACATCGAAGGTTACATTCGGACGCGCCTCGTAGATGACACCTATCACGCCAAAAGGCACACTGATCTTACGAATCACCATCCCATTAGGGCGAACCACCTCGCTTAACACTCGCCCTAATGGAGAAGGAAGCGATGCTACATTCCGCATGTCATTCGCAATCGAGACCAAGCGCTCAGGAGTCAATCTCAACCGATCATATTTAGGATTAGAGGGATCCATACGCGCCAAGTCTTGCTGATTAGCCGCCAACACCTCCGTTTGACGCACCAGCAACAATTCGGCCGTCTGACACAAGATGCTTGCCACCTCCACTTCTGGCAAAGCTGCCAATTGCTTTGCGGCGATAGTCGCCTCCTTCAACAACGCTTCGATCTTCATATTCATTCTTCGCAATCAGATTTATTCCATATATAAATAATCGTAATGAATCAAGGGCTTACGGTCACGACTGCCAATCAAGCGGCGGGCCTCGTCGCTGCTATAGCCCACGCACCCAAGCCCCAGGCTCTTCCCATCCTCATTCACGATCCTTACAATATCATCCTTTTCAAATTCGCCTTCTACTTTTGTGACTCCTACCAGCAACAAGCTATTCGCTTCAGGAGCCAACAATGCCACTTCAGCGCCTCTATTGATGCGGATCTCTCCTTTCGCAAATCCCTCCGAATGGGCTATCCATTTCTTCACGCTGCTTACGGGCTTGCTCGAAGGCAAGAACCGCGTGCATGGCGTAGACGAGTCCTCAGTCAGCAACTCCAACAACACGTTCGGACGTTTACCATTGGCGATAATCACCAAGATGCCCTCATCGGCCACCTTTTGGGCAATGCGACACTTCGTCAACATACCACCTCTACCAAACGAGGAACGACTAGCCTGCACATAAACCGACAAATCGGTCTTTGTGGATTCGACGACTGAAATGAGCCGCGCATTCTGGTCAGACGGATTTCCGGTGTAGATGCCATCAACATTACTCAAGATAACCAAGGCATCCATCCCCATCATGGTGGCAATCAACCCCGAAAGCTCGTCATTATCCGTGAACATCAATTCCGTGACGGAGATTGTGTCATTCTCGTTCACAATCGGAATCACGCCGTTCTCGAGCATCACCTCCATACAATGTTTCTGATTCAGATAGTGAATTCGACTGCCAAAACTTTCTTTGGTGGTCAACACTTGTCCACATCTCAACCCATGATCTCGAAACAGCTCGTAATACCGATTGATCAGCTTTGCTTGCCCCACCGCAGAATACAGTTGCCTAGAAGAGACCGCATCCAATTTCTTGCTCACCTTCACTTCGCTCCTACCCGAAGCAACAGCCCCCGAGGAGATCAAGACAAGCTCATACCCTTCGTGATGCAGCGCAGCCAGCTGATCCACCAAGGCAGACATTTGGGAGACATCCAGTGTCCCATCCTTGCGTGTCAGCACATTGCTTCCTATTTTAACTGCGATCCGCTTCATTATTTATCTTTATCTCGTATTTCTACACGTCGAATCTTGCCACTGATTGTTTTCGGCAGTTCATCGACGAACTCCACCACGCGGGGATACTTATAGGGAGCCGTAACCTTTTTCACATGGTCTTGCAGTTCTTTGATCAGCGCCTCTCCCGCCTGTGCTTTGTATTCCTTCGCCAACACGATGGTCGCTTTCACCACCTGTCCACGAATCTCGTCGGGCACGCCAGTAATGGCACATTCCACCACGGCCTTGTGAGTCATCAACGCGCTTTCCACCTCAAACGGGCCGATACGATAGCCCGAACTCTTGATCACGTCATCAGCGCGGCCCACAAACCAATAGTAGCCATCCTCGTCGCGCCAAGCCACGTCGCCCGTGTAATACACGCCGTCGTGCCAGGCCTGATGTGTCAACTCCGGAGCACGATAATACTCCTTGAAGAGACCCAAAGGCTTCCCCTTATCCGTACGTACCACAATCTGCCCCTGCTCGCCATCTTCCGCACGTGTACCATCGGGACGCAGCAAGTCAACGTCATACTGCGGATTAGGCACACCCATCGAACCGGGCTTTGGCTCCATCCAAGGGAAGGTGGCTACCGTCAACGTCGTCTCCGTCTGGCCAAATCCCTCCATCAGCTTGATGCCTGTCAATTTATAGAAGGTCTCATAAACAGCCGGATTCAACGCCTCGCCTGCTATCGTGCAATACTTCAAGGAAGAGAGATCGTACTTCGTTAAATCCTCACGAATCAAGAAGCGGAAGATCGTAGGCGGTGCGCAAAGCGATGTGATGTGGTAGTCTTGAATCATCTGCAGCATATCGGCAGGCGTGAACTTCTCGTGATCATAGACAAACACCGTAGCGCCAGCTATCCATTGCCCATAAAGTTTACCCCAAACGGCCTTACCCCATCCCGTGTCGGCGATGGTCAGGTGAAGACTGTCCTTATGCAGATTGTGCCAAAAGCTTCCCGTAACGATATGCCCCAACGGATAGGTAAAGTCGTGTGCCACCATCTTTGGCTCGCCCGTCGTGCCCGACGTGAAATACATCAACGAGATGTCGTCGTTGGTGTTGACATGGGCCGGGCGTTCGAAGGGAGCGGCATGTGCTATGCCCTGTTGGAAATTCTCAAATCCCTGCGGTACGACTGGGCCAACCGAAACCACCTTCTCCACACTGGGAGAATCGGGCAACGCATCCTGCACATGCTTCAAGATCACCTCCTCGCCTGCGCAGACAATCATCTTGATCGTAGCGGCATTCGCCCGATAAACAATGTCTTTTTTCGTCAGCAGGTGAGTAGCCGGTATCACCACCGCTCCTAATTTATGCAGAGCAATCGTGGAAAACCAGAACTCATACCGACGTTTCAAGATGAGCATCACCATGTCGCCATGGCCAATACCCAACGACTGGAAGTAGGAGGCCGTTTGATCCGTGTACCTTTTCATGTCGGCAAACGTAAAATCCACATGCTGTCCGTGGTCGTTTGTCCAGCACAACGCCTTGCGGTTTGGCTCCTCCTCCGCCCAAGCGTCCACCACGTCATAGCCGAAGTTAAACACCTCCGGCACCTTTATTTTCAAATTTCGAATGAAATCCGACTGCGACTCAAAGGTCGTCTGATCCAGAAATCTTTCCAACATAACAACTGTGTTTAAGTGAACATAAATTCCACTCTATCTTCACTTAACCTTATAGAAAAGCTACATTATAATAGCCAAAAAACTTGCTTTCTTATTGTCTAACGCCTTCATTCCATGTGGCAAATGCGCACTGAAATAAACACTGTCACCCTCGTTTAGGATCAAGTCCTTCCCATTAATGCGCAACAACATGCGACCTGAGAGTACAAACGTAAACTCCTCGCCGGCGTGCGTGTTCAAGAAGACGGGCTCCTCATCGGGCTTGGGGTGGATCGTCACTAAAAACGGATCGGCCTTCCTACCCGAGAAGCCTGCTGCCAAGCTTTGGTATTTATACGCCTTCGTCCGCTCCACCGAGACCCCTTTGCCCAAGCGAGTAACAAAATAGCTATTCATCTTGGGCTCGTCGCCAAACATCAATGCGGTCAGGTCGACACCATACGCCTGCGACACACGGTGCAACAGACTGACAGAAATATCCACCTTTCCGCTCTCCAACTCCAGATATTGCTCTGCCGACAGCTGGCAAACATGCGCCATCTCCTCGACGCTTATATCCAAAGCCTCGCGCAAGCCTGCTAAGCGGGCCGCTATTTGCTGTATTTGTTCGCTCATGATATAGGAATGTTAATGCTATACGCCCCAAAGATACTAATTTCTTCTTTTGCGCATACTATTCTATCATTTTTTAATCAAACAACCATCCGTTGACGCGCAATCGCCGGCTTATGACGGGCAAAACCGACCATGTTGCCAACGCAAGTTCAGTGGCTCACTGCGCAAGTAGGGCAGCAATTTCTTCTTGGTTGTGGCATCCAAATAGTCGGGGGTCGTATAGGCGACCGTCAAGACTGGCTCCTCTCCGCTCAAGCGGTAACGAAACAGATCCATGTCCAACTGTCCCTTCAGGGCGAGGAAAGCCTCATTCTGGGCGGCTCCCTCTGCCAAGTACCACTCCTCATCGGGCAGGAGCAGGAGGTCGGCTGTGGGCAAAGCGGTCCAATCGGTCGTGAAGAAAGCCACACGGCTATCAGCCACCGGGGCTTCCACCGTGGTCACCATGCAGATCACATGGGTGTTGTTCACCAAGGGGAGCAACTTCATCTCAACCACGCTTCGCTCCGTCGCACGCAGGCAGAGGTAATCGTCGGTCAACTGTTCCAACGTAGAATAGCCATTCATCGTATTCTTCAAGCGAGCCTCCTTGCCCGAGCGAAACAAATCCACCAGATCCTTTCGCCAAGCGTCGTCAAGCTGCGGGATATACTGGTTCGGCATAGCCGTGAACACGCTCGCCATATCCTGTGCCCGCAATCCGCAAAGCACCAGCAAAGCCAACAGACTTAAGATTCCTTTTCTGATCATCTTTCTATAATGCTTATCATTTCGTGCCCAAATATAGGCATATCATTCCTAACAACACCAAAAGTAGGTCGAGAGCTTTGCTCTTTAAATTTTTTTCATGGAAGAAAAGCGCTCCAGCCGTGAATGTCACCAACACACTGCTCCGTCGAACCATCGAGACAATAGAGATCATCGAGTCGGGGAAGGTCAGGGCATAGAAATAAATCCAATCGGCCATGCAGAGGAACACCGAGATGAAAATGATGTTCCAGCGCCATTGGAAAGGAGTGGTCTTCTTGCGATTGGGATACCACAGCGTGAGGAGCACGACCAACATGATCGCCAACTGATAAATATTGAACCATACCTGCACTGTCATCACGTCGAGGCTTCGCATCAGATGTTTGTCATACAGTCCGCTCAAAGCGCCCATCATGATGGAAAGGAACATGAGGAAGATCCAGCGGTTGTGCGCAAAGCGAATCCCCTCCTTCTTGCCCGAGAGCGAGAGCAGGTAGAACGAGGCCAAGGCACAGAGCACTCCGGCCCATTGATAGCCATTCAGTCGCTCGCCAAAGATCAGCAAAGCGCCCAATAATGTCAGCACCGGCTGCGTTGCCTTGATCGGCCCCGCCAACGTAAGCGGCAAATGTTTCAAAGCGAAATAGCCCGAGATCCACGACGAAAGCACAATGATGGCCTTCACAAAGACACGCAAATGGGTTTCCATCGAAGCCTGCGGCACATAGACCATCGTGCCATCCAGCCAATCGGTGCAAAACGACAGGATAATGAAGGGAACAAACAGCAAGCTGCTGAACAACGTGTTCATAAAGAGCACGGGGATGACGGCATTGCCGTTCAGCGACAGCTTCTTGTTTACATCATAACAGCCCAACAAGAAAGCCGAGCAAAAGGCAAGTGCTAACCACATACCTCAACCTCCTTCTCTTCCACTTCGAAGATAGCCTCTGGATAGGTGACGTTCACCAAAAACAACGCCTGCCCCGGGACCGACACACCAGCCCGACAGCGATCTTTCGCCTCGATCACCTTCCGCAGCCCCTCTTTCGTCAGTCGTCCGCGCCCCACCTCAAGCAGCGTACCAACAATGGCGCGCACCATATTGCGCAAAAAGCGATCGGCCTGTATCGTGAAGACCCAACGTCCCTCGCCATCGGCAGTCCACTCGGCATGCATAATGCGGCAATTATTCGTCTTCACGTCGGTATGCAGCTTACTGAAGCTGGTGAAGTCGATATAATCGAAAAGCGCTTGGCAAGCCTCATTCATCGCCGCGACATCCAGCTTGCCATGCAGCTTATAGGCAAACTCATGCGTGAAGGGATCCTTACGGGTTGTTATATAATATTGGTAAGTGCGCGAGGTCGCATCGAAACGGGCATGCGCATCGGGCTTCACCGGCACGATGCGATAGACGGCGATGTCTTTCGGCAGCACCCGGTTCAGTTTCTCAGCCAAGAAAGCCAAATCGGCAATGTGCTCCTCCCAATCGAAGTGGGCCACCATCAGGCGAGCATGCACACCCGCATCCGTCCGACCCGCCCCAACGATCGAGACCGGTTGGCGCAGCAGCAGGGCCAAGGCCTCCTCCAGCCGCTGCTGAACGGTCATGCCATTGGGCTGCACTTGCCATCCGTTGTAGGCGGCTCCATTATAGGCGAGATAAATAAAATATCGGTTCATAGCTCCTTAGTTTCTCTTTTTGCGTGCGAAATTACACATTTTCTCCACATCCGCACGCATCTATCCCGCTCATTCCCGCGCAGACCGTCTGTCCAGCTCTATGTCACACTTGTTCTCCCAGCTTATAAGCCTCTTTCAGCTTGGCGTTGCCGGTGATAGCTCGTGCCTCGTCCACTCCTCCGCAGAAAAGCGTTGCGGCAAGGCGGCTCTTGGGATAGCAATCAATCCATCCTGTCAAGCCCATCTCGGCACGCCGCGGGGTCTCCGGCTCGTCCTCGGCCGCTGTCGTCAGCAGATAAACATCGCGGAATTGATAATCCATCCTGTACATCGCATTCATGCGATCGATCAAGGTTTTCATCTGCCCGCTCATCTCATAATAATAAATAGGTGTAGCCCATGCCACCACATCGGCCTGCAGCACCTTGGCCATAATATCGTTCACATCGTCCTTCTGCACACACTTGCTGATCTTTTGGCAGCCCATGCATCCTTTGCAGAAGCGTATTTCCTTCCCGACCAAAGAGATTTTCTCCACCTCGTTGCCGACAGCCTTCGCTCCGGCCACAAACTGATCGGCCAACATGTCGCTATTTGAGCCAGCACGCAGGCTCGTCGAAATCACCACTACTCGTTTCATACCTTATACCTTATTTATATATACATTTATTTTTGCGATTTCACCCAAGCATCCACATTCGCATGCAGTATGCTTATGACCACAAAAATAGGTATAATCTCCCAAAGCTGAGCTACCATTATTCCGGCTGAAAGTACGTATTTTTCATAAGTGATTGAGAATGAGATAAGTTTTTATCTCATAAAAAGAAGAGGTTACGAATTAGAAATAAACAGGATGTAGCATCCTGCTGTGATTTGCATAACCATCCCAAGA
>CAKUZF010000019.1 GCA_934718155.1 uncultured Parabacteroides sp.
CTGCGTGAGGCGCGCAAGAAGCTGCAATACTACGCCATGCCCGAGAAGGAGCAGGCGGCCTACCGGGCGCACCTGCTGGACCAGATGGTGCAGAACGACGAGATCGACTCCGCCAAGGAGGAGGGCCGCATCGAAGGGCGTGCCGAGGGTCGCGCCGAAGGCTGGACGCTTGGCGTGGAAAAGGGCAAGGAAGAAGGTAGGAACCTCGGCAAGGAAGAGGAGCGACTCAAAAATGCCGCTGGTATGAAAGCGGCAGGCATCCCCGCCGCCACCATCGCCGCCATCACGGGGCTGTCGGCCGAGGAGATCGAAGCCATTACCCCGAGGAGCAACGCCTCCCTTCGGGATGATGTGCGTTAAAGGCCATTCCCGTCGTGAAACTGCGCGTCGTGTTGCGCGATAGGCTTGATAGGAGGGGCTGAAAACAAAAATAGGAAGAAAACGATTTCGTTTTCTTCCTATTCGATTATACTTGATATGTTGATTACTTTCTGATACCAAGCTCCTTGATGATGGAACGATAGCGGTTGATGTCAACACGGATCAAATAATCCAAAAGACGACGACGCTTACCTACCAACATCTTCAAAGATCTCTCAGTTGCGAAATCCTTGTGATTCTTCTTCAAGTGCTCTGTTAAGTGAGAGATACGAACTGAGAACAAAGCGATCTGGCTCTCAGGTGAACCCGTATCAGTTGCTGACTTACCATACTTCTCGAACAATTCTTTTTTCTTTGCTGAATCCAAATACATGATTCTTTTTACTTTAATAAATTAATACTATGTTATCTAAGCGGGTGCAAAAGTAGGCATTCTTTTTGGATTGGCAATGCCATAAGGCGCTTTTTTCTTCTTCTTAGGCCGTTTTAACGCCAATGTATCACCGTTTTTCATAGTTTATTTGTATTTTTGCGGCCAATAAATTAGTCTTAGATGCAGAAGATAAGAAACATCGCGATTATCGCACACGTTGACCACGGCAAGACGACGCTCGTGGATAAGATGTTATTAGCAGGAAAAATTTTCCGCGAGGGACAAGCGGAACCAGATCAGTTCTTGGATAACAACGATCTGGAGCGTGAACGAGGGATTACGATCCTGGCCAAGAATGTGTCCATTAATTACAAGGGCTATAAAATCAACATCATCGACACGCCGGGTCACGCCGACTTCGGTGGTGAGGTGGAGCGTGTCTTGAACATGGCGGATGGCTGCCTGTTGCTGGTAGATGCGTTCGAAGGCCCGATGCCGCAGACTCGTTTTGTGTTGCAGAAGGCAATCCAGCTTGGATTGAAGCCGATCGTGGTGATCAATAAGGTGGATAAGCCCAACTGTCGCCCCTCGGAGGTGCAGGAGATGGTGTTCGACTTGATGTTTAGCCTCGACGCGACCGAGGAGCAGCTCGATTTCCCCACGATCTATGGTTCCGCTAAGCAGGGCTGGATGTCGGAGGATTGGCAGAAGCCGACTACGGACATCACGGCGTTGCTCGATGCGATTGTTAAGTATATCCCCGAGCCGCAGGTGCTGGAGGGCGCTTCGCAGATGTTGATCACCTCGTTGGACTACTCCAAGTATGTAGGCCGTATCGCCGTTGGTCGTGTACACCGTGGTGAGCTGCGCGAGGGACAGGATATTATGCTTTGTAAGCGCGACGGCTCGATGGTGAAGTCGAAGATCAAGGAGCTGGACGTGTTTGAGGGATTGGGCCGCACGAAAGTGGAGTCGGTGAAATCGGGCGATATCTGCGCTTTGATTGGTATCGAGGGCTTTGAGATTGGCGAGACGATTGCCGACGCGGCTGAGCCGGAGGCTTTGCCTACGATTGCGATTGATGAGCCGACCATGTCGATGCTCTTCACGATCAACAACTCGCCGTTCTTTGGCCGTGATGGTAAGTTTGTGACCTCTCGCCATATCTTCGAGCGTTTGACAAAGGAGTTGGATAAGAACTTGGCGTTGCGTGTGATGCCGACCGACTCGGCCGATTCATGGTTGGTCTATGGCCGTGGCGTGTTGCACTTGTCTGTCTTGATCGAGACGATGCGCCGCGAGGGCTATGAGTTGCAGGTGGGTCAGCCGCAGGTTATCATCAAGGAGATTGATGGCGTGAAGTGCGAGCCGATCGAGCAATTGACGGTGAACCTGCCCGAGGAGTGTTCGAGCCGCATCATCGACATGGTGACGCGTCGTAAGGGCGAGATGACCATGATGGAGAGCAAGAACGGACGTATGCACTTGGAGTTCAACATCCCTTCTCGCGGTATCATCGGTTTGAACAACGCGGTGTTGACCGCATCAGCGGGCGAGGCGATCATCGCGCACCGTTTCTTGGAGTATCAGCCTTGGAAGGGCGACATCGAGCGTCGTGTGAATGGCTCTATCATTGCGATGGAGACGGGCCAGGCTTTTGCCTATGCCTTGAACAACTTGCAGTCTCGCGGTCGTTTCTTCATCTCTCCGGGCGAGGAGGTCTATGCGGGCCAGGTGGTTGGTGAGCATACGAAAGACAACGACTTGGTGGTGAATGTTACGAAGTCGAAGAAGTTGACCAATATGCGTGCCTCCGGATCAGACGACAAGGTCTCTTTGGCTCCTCCCGTTGTGTTCAGCTTGGAGGATGCGCTGGAGTACATCAAGGGCGATGAGTATGTAGAGATCACGCCGAACAGTATGCGTATGCGTAAGATCGTTCTCGACGAGCTGGAGCGCAAGCGCATGGCAAGAAACTGATGTTTGAAACACGTCGCGTGTTTTACCTATAAATGATTTATAATTTATGATTGGCGGGGATGGTTCTTGAGGGCCATCAACAGGCGATCATAAGTTATAAATCATTCTTTTTTTAGCGCCTATTCCTCTCTTTTGTCTTTTCCACGTCCAACGCTTCCGCCAAGATGGAGATGGGGTGCATCACCTTGTAGTTGGTCGACATCTCGATTTGCCACTTGCAGGTCTCGCAATCGGTGGCCACCACATCCGGATTAGCCGTCTTGATGGCTCGGAAGAGCGATTTGCCAATCTCTTGCGACGTTTGGTAGTTCTCGCGCTTAAAGCCGTATGTCCCTGCGATGCCGCAGCAGTTCGATGGCAATATGCGCAGTTGTATGCCGGGAATCATTTGCAGCAGCGAGGTGGAGTAGATGCCCCAGCCCAACTTCTCCATGTGGCACGGCGTGTGATAGGCGATATGTTTCCGATAGCCCTCCTTGAATACCAGTTCTATTTTCTCCTCCTCGATCAAGCGATACACGAAGCGGGTGGCCAGCTCGATGCGGTCGCGCACGTCGGTGTTGGCTATGCCCAACAGATTGGGATACTCGTCACGCAGGGTGAAGGCGCACGTGGAGGAGGTGGCCACTACGGTTCGGTCGTCTTCCTTGATCGTGCGACGGATGATGTCGATGTTGTGCGCGCCCTGCTTGCGAGCTTTGTCGATTAGGCCATTCGAAATCAACGCCACGCCGCAACACTTTTCCTTCTCCAGCAGGTGTACGCCATATCCGATGGCGTTGAGCAGCTTCACCAGGTCTTTCCCTAACTGGGGGAAGTTGTAGTTCACGTAGCAGCCATGGAAGAAACTGACGTGGTGCGGGAAAGCCTCTTGGCTCTCCTCCGTCAGTTCCGTCAGATACCATTGCTCGAACGTCTTCAGCGAGTAGGCTGGGAAGTTCCGGCGGTAGTCGATCGCGAACAGGCCATCCAAGGCCAGCTTGACGGGCTGCATCGACAGGGTGAGGTTGACCAATGGGGCCACCCGCGTAGCCAGTCGGCCTACGAAGTCGGTATTCGCCAAGAGGCGGTCGCGCAGTTTGGGGCGCTCGTGGTTATACTTGATGCGTGCCGCCTGAATGATGTCGCCGATATGCACGCCGCTGGGGCAGGCCACCTCGCATCGTTTGCAGTTGAGGCAATACTTCAGGGAGGGGTCGAAGAAGTCGGGATCCTTCAATCGGAATCGCTCCCCGTCGGGGCCGGCTTGTTTCGGCCCGGGATACTTGGGATTCACCGGGATGACGGGGCAATAGGCCGTGCATACCGTGCATTTGATGCACTGCTCAAAATTGTTCTCGCTGAGGTTGTTCTGCTGTAAATTCATCGTGCTTGACTATTTTGAAGAGAGAATCTTATCCGAAATGTCGAATGCCGTCAGTATGGCTACGCCACTGCCGCATCCCTCCTCCAGCGGGTTGTAGCCCGACAGGATGGAGCCTGCCGCATAGGTGTTTAAGATGGGTTTGCCTCCACGCAGGGGGTGCAGCGCCTCGTCGGTCTTCACCCCGTAGCACATGTAGGGCTGCGGCTGGAAGATGTTCTTGTCGAACCACGCGTCGCGCGACGCGTCGAAGGCGACATCCGCACCCAATACGGGCTCGTAGATCGTGTCGGGTCGGGCAATGATGCCGTTGCTGAAGAAGCTGCCGGTAGCCAGCACATAGTGCTTCGCATGAAAAAGGATGTCGCCATGGTTGTGCGAATGCAAGCCGCTGATCAGCTCCTCGTCGAAGAGCGCGTTTTCCACGCGGTCGCCCAAGAGGAAGGTGCCGCCTAAGGCCATGAAGCGATCTTGCAGCCGCTGCTGCGTGCGTATGCCTGACACCGAAGGCGGCACGGGAGGGATGAAATAGATGGGCTTATGGCAGTGGGAGCGCAGGAACTCGATGGGCTCCGTGGTGGTCAGTCCGAAGGTGGCAGGCAGGATGACTGCCTCTTCGTCGGTGATCGAACGGTTGATCTCTACGACCAGCTTCTCCAGTTGCCGCTGCGACTCAAACACACGGGCGATGTTTGTCGCACGCATCTCGGTGGGGTTGACGCGTAGCTTCTCCACGGCGGGCAGGTTGACCAGCTTCACGCAGCATCGCCCTCCGTTTTGGATCAACGAGTCGGTGATGAACTTGGGATAGAAATCCAGGAAGCCCTCGAAGTTGACCAGCAGGACCTTCTCATTGGGCACGGCGCTGGGCTCGAAGACGGGTGTGAACTCGTCGAACGACATCCAGGCCTGCTTGGCGATGCCAATCGGAGAGAGCCGATAATGATTGCGATTTACCTCGCCGTGCAGATCGACACCTACCGACTGCTTGAACCATTCGGGCACGCACGCCGCGTAGCGCTTGACGCGATCTTCTCCAATCAGCCGATAGGGATGCTTGGCGGGCAGGGAGCTGATGGCATCCAGCGGATGAATCACCTCTTCGCCCGAAGGCAATCGGTTTAGCAAATCGAACGAACCCGAAGAGAAGTGCAATGCGCTTTGTCCTGCCGACAGGATGGCGCATCGTTGTCCGGCCTCTTGCAGGCGAATGCCGCAGACCAGGCCCGCCAGTCCTCCTCCTATAATGAGTGTATCATATTTCATTTTTTCGTCTCCTTCTTTCGGTTATAGCTTCTCAATCCACATACATTATTATATATCCATGCCGAGAGTTGGCTCTCGCGCAGGCATTCGCCCCATGCGATGGGATACATGCCCTTCCAGCGTTCGTTGAGGAAGGTGGATAGCTCATCCTTGGCTCGCTCCGAGCAGTCGTGCGCTCTACTGAGCAATCCGGCGGCCCGGCATGAGCAAAGCTCTCCTTGGCAGGTGCCCATGCCGATGCGGGTGCGTCGGCGAAGAGCGGTCAGGGTGTCGGCCGCCAGTTCGTTGAACGCATACTCCACCTCGCCCACGGTTACGTTCTCGCATTCGCAGACCAAGCTGTGGTCGAAGGGGTTCTTGCGGGCGATACGTGCGGCCAGTTCGCCATGGCGGTCCACTTCCGAACGCAGAATGTTGGCAGGCACAGCCTTCATCCCCTCGCTGTCTTTCTTCTTCAGCTCGCGCGAGCCCGGCAGGGGCGTGGTGGCGGTGGCGCAGCGCTTATGGATGTTGAGCTTCTTGCAAACCAGGTCGGTGGCCCATTCGGCCATCAGTCGGTAGGTCATCAGCTTGCCGCCCGTGATGGTGATGAATCCATCCAGCCCGTCGCGGCTGGCATGGTCGAGCAAGACAATGCCTCGGCTGATGTTGCGCCCTGAGGGGTCGTTGTCGGCGGCCACCAAGGGGCGCACGCCGGCATAGGCGCGAAGGATGCGTGTGGTGGCCAACGAGGGGGCCAGTTTCTCTCCCTCGTGAAGCAGCAGCTCCACCTCGGCGGCGGTGACATACATATGGTCGATCTCGTCGTAGGGCACTCGGCTGGAGGTGGTGCCG
This sequence comes from uncultured Parabacteroides sp., assembly GCA_934718155.1. GTDB lineage: Bacteria > Bacteroidota > Bacteroidia > Bacteroidales > Tannerellaceae > Parabacteroides. The sequence goes on from CAKUZF010000019.1 coordinate 6,198, forward strand.
ATCACGCAGATCATATCGCCGGGCACAAGGATATCGGCATCAGCCGCCTTGCGGCAACGGTTCAGTACGACCCGGTTCACCCGGTGGCCAAAGATCAGCAAGGCGCCCTTGGCGGGAAACATGTTTACCCGCACGCCCGCCAGCTCGGCGATGTGGTGCCCCCAGATGCCGCCCGCGTTGACAATCACCTCGGCGTAGAAGTGGCGCTCCTCCTTGGTCTTGTGGTTGAAGGTCTTTACGCCAATGATGCGGTTTTGCTCGCGCACGAACCCGATCACCTCGTGATAGACCAAGGTGATGGCCCCATGCGCACGGGCGTCCAGCACATTGGCGATGGTCAGTCGGAACGGATCGATGGCCCCATCGGGCACGACCACCGCCCCCGTTAGGGAACGGTTGACCGAAGGCTCCATACGGATGGCCTCTTTGGGGTCGATGGCGTAAGCGTTGATCCCGGCTGTTTTGCATCGTTCGACGAAGGTGCCTTGGTAGTTCAGGTCGTCTTCGGGCAGCGTGATGAACAAGCCCGAGGTGTTCTCTACGCAATGGCTGGCGATCTTTTTCAAGATCTTATTCTCTTTGATGCACTCGGCGGCCGACTCATTGTCGTTTACGGCATAGCGCGCTCCGCTATGCAGCAAGCCGTGGTTGCGGCCGGTCGCTCCCGAGGTGTAATCGAAGCGTTCGAGCAGCAAGACCTTGAGGCCACGCATGGCGCAGTCGCGGGCAGTGCCGGCTCCGGTCGCTCCTCCACCGATGATGATTACATCATACGCTTTATCGATCAGTTTGTCGTCTGTCATCTTCTTATATAATTAATAGGTATGATGGCTTTCTTCCATCTCTTGACTGTCTATTTTGTGTAGATCCAAAGCGCGCCATGCGTAATAGATGTAGGCCAGTACGAACGGGATCAGCAGCGAGACGAAGCTCATCACCTTCAGCGTGAAGGGGCTGGAGCAGCTGTTCTGTATGGTCAGCGAGCTTTGCAGATCGACTAAAGAGGGATAATAGGCCGTGTTGTTCCAGCCGGCGCAGAGCAAAAGCGCCAAGACGGTCAACACCGTGCCTGCTCCTGCAAACCAGATGCCTTTGTTCCAAGTGGCCGCCCAAAGGCTCTTGCCTATGCCAAACAATACGCCCACTACGCCGATCAGCAGGGTGGCGAGCACCAGAGGCATCTGGATCAGGTTCAAACCATATTTAAAGGGCTCCAGATAGACCTCTCCCGTGTCGGGATGTACGGCGAAGCCCGGCGCGATGGCCCAATGGATCAAGAAGGTCAGGAAGAACAGCAAGAAGAGAACGGTCTCCTTCAGCAGCTGTTTCCGGCTGCGTGTGTTGATCTCCGCGTCGTTGATGTTGTTGATGAAATAGAGCAACGCCAAGATGCGAGAGAGGAAGAAGACGGCCAGTCCCAACAGCAGGTTCCACGGGTTGAACGCCGCTTCCAGTCCGTGCAGGGGATTGGCCCAGCGGGAGATGACGGGCATCGCGATCTCGGAGAGCTGCTCTTTGTCGACCATAAACTCCGCACCGTTGAAGAAGGTGCCCACGGCTGTGCCCAGCAAGAGCGGCCCCAACACGCCGTTCAAGATCAGGAAGACGCGGTAGGTCTTCTTCCCTAAAAGGTTCCCTTTCTTGGATTGATACTCATAAGAGACCGCTTGCAGTACGAAGCAGAGCAGGATCAGCATCCACACCCAGTAGGCTCCTCCGAAGCTGGTGGAGTAGAAGAGGGGGAAGGAGGCGAAGAAGGCGCCGCCAAACGTCACCAAGGTCGTGAAGGTGAACTCCCATTTCCGCCCTGTCGAGTTCATGATCATTTTCTGTTGCGTCTCATTCTTCCCAAGGGTGAAGAGGAGCGACTGCCCGCCCTGAACGAAGAGCAGGAAGACCAGCAAGGCTCCCAGCAGGGAGACCAAGAACCACCAATATTGCTGTAATAATATATATGTATTGTCCATGTTTCTACGTGTTAGGTTGATGAATGTGAATTAAGCCTCCGGCCCTTTTTGGATTGCCTTCACCATGATGCGGAGCTCGGCCACCAGCAAAAGGGTGAAAAGAACCAAGAAGAGGAAGAAGGTGGTCTGCACCGAGGCGGGCTCCAGTTTCGAGATGGCCGCTCCGGTAGGCAGGATGTCTTGGATGGCCCAAGGCTGACGGCCCACTTCGGCCACGATCCAGCCCGCTTGCCCGGCGATGTAGCCCAACGGGATAGAGAGCAGCGCGATCCATTGCATCCAGCGGCAATCGGCGAGTTTGTCTTTCCGCTCCAGGAAGAGAGCCACCAGGAAGAGCAAAATGAAGTAGCCGCCCAGCAGAACCATGATGCGGAACGAGTAGAAGGTCATGCCCACCGAGGGAATCAGTTCGGCGGGATCTTTCACATAGCCATATCCAAAGTAGTCGAAATGCTCCATGAGGGTGGCTTTATGGAAGGCGGCTGCCTGCGCGTCGCCCTCTTTCAGCGCCTTGCGGTAGTAGGCCAACGATTGAATGGCCAGTTGTCCACGAGCAATCTTCTCTTTGGCCGAGAGTGCTGTCGTGCCGTCCTTCAAGGTGTAGCCGCCCTCAATCAGGTTGACGATGCCCGGCACATAGGCCTCGGCGTCGCGTTCGGCCAAAAACGAGAGCATCTTGGGGATCTCTATCTTCATGATCAAAGGCTCCACGCCGTCGTTGTAGTGTGTCTTCTGCGGGTTGAGCAGGGCGACACCCACCAGGCCCACGCCTTGTCCGCCTTCGTAGAGGCCCTCCATAGCCGCCAGCTTCATGGGTTGCTTCTGCGCCACTTGATAGGCCGAGCCGTCGCCCGTCATGGCGGTCAGCAGCGAGGCTACGAGGCCGAAGATGGCCGCCACCTTGATGCTGCGCAGGGCAAACGTGCGGCTGCGCTGCTTCAGCAGATACCAGCAGCTAACGCCTACGACAAACAGGGCTCCTACGATCCAGCAGGAGAGAACGGTGTGGAAGAACTTGTTGATCGCAACGGGCGAGAGGGCCACGGCCCAGAAGTCGAGCATCTCGTTGCGCACGGTGTCGGGGTTGAACGCCATGCCCGCCGGATATTGCATCCAGGCGTTGGCGATCAGGATCCATAGCGCGGAGATCGAGGCGCCGATGATGGTCAGCCAAGTGGCGATCAGGTGGAAGCGTTTGCTCACCTTGTCCCAGCCGAAGAACAGGATTGCGATGAAGGTCGATTCCATGAAGAAGGCCACGATGCCCTCGATCGCCAGGGGAGCGCCGAAGATGTCGCCCACGAACCAGCTGTAGTTCGACCAGTTGGTGCCGAACTCAAACTCAAGAATCAGTCCGGTGGCCACACCGATGGCGAAATTGATGCCGAAGAGTTTCATCCAGAACTGCGCCGTCTTCTTCCAGGCCTCGTTGCCTGTCCGATAATAGAGTGTTTCCATGATCGCTTGGATCACGCCCAAGCCCAATGTCAGCGGCACGAATAGCCAGTGATACATCGCTGTGAGTGCGAACTGCGCCCTCGACCAGTCGATCAACGAAGTGTCAATAGTTGCAATCATACTTGATATTAGTTTTAAGGATTACTTATTCGGTGGATTAATTCGTTCGACACATACTCCTCTTTCTCGTCGTCGGTGTCGAATTGCCCCAGGAAATTGGGGAAGAAGAATAGTTTTAAGACCAAGAACATGATGAACAACTTCAGCAGGATGATCAGCCAAAGCGTCTTGCCCAATCGCATCTCTCGGAAGCCCTCCGCGTAGAATTGGAATACCCGTAAGAGAAAGGAGCCTCTTTTCATGGCATCTTTGTTCTTTTGATTTAATACAACTACTCTAAATCGTCTCGCTTATTCTTAAGCGATGCGGACAAATGTAACGATAATATTTGAATAGAACCTTGATAAACGGGGATATTATTTATGATAATATAAAATTGGTCGCACCGCAATGTTAAAAATGCCTATCAAAAACAAGAAAGATGAACATTCACCTTGTCAATCATGCACTATTGTCTATATTTGCGACAATTTGTTGGTCTTAGGGCCAATGAACTGACAAGAATTTATTGCTAAATGCTAATTCATAAAAAAATTATTACTATGTCAAACATTACAAGAAGATCATTCCTTCAAAGAGGAACAGCAGCTGCTGCTGCGTTGACAATTGTCCCCAATGTAGTGCTGGGTAAGGCACACGGACACATTGCTCCTACGGATAAATTGAACATTGCCGGTATTGGTATCGGCGGTATGGGTAACGCTAACTTGAAGAACATGGAGAAGACTGAGAACATCGTCGCTCTCTGTGATATCGACTGGAGATACGCAAAGCCCGTTTTCGATCGTCATCCGCAGGCTAAGAAGTACTGGGACTATCGTAAGATGTTCGACGAGATGGGTAGCTCAATCGACGCTGTTATGATAGCTACGGCTGACCATACACACGCCATCATCACGGCTGACGCCATGACTTTGGGCAAGCACGTTTATACGCAGAAGCCGTTGACTCACTCTATCTACGAGGCTCGTTTGTTGACGAAGTTGGCTGAGGCTAATCCTAACGTTGTTACTCAGATGGGTAACCAGGGTTCTTCTGCTGAGGGAACTGACTTGGTAACGGAGTGGATCCAGAATGGTGAGATCGGTGAGGTAACTCGCGTTGATTGCGCAACCAACCGTCCTATCTGGCCGCAAGGTTTGAATACTCCTGAGAAGGCTGACAAGATTCCTTCTACTTTGAACTGGGATTTGTTTACAGGTCCTGCTAAGATGAGACCGTTCAACAAGACTTATCATCCTTGGAACTGGCGTGGATGGTGGGATTACGGTACAGGTGCTTTGGGTGATATGGCTTGCCACATCTTGCATCAGCCGTTCCAGGCTTTGAAGCTTACCTACCCGACTCGCGTTCAGGCTTCTTCTACGATGTTGTTGCAGGATTGCGCTCCGACGGCTGAGCACGTTCGCTTGATCTATCCGGCTCGCGACAACATGGCTAAGATCGCTATGCCTGAGGTTGAGATCCACTGGTATGATGGTGGCTTGTTGCCTGATCGTCCTGTTGGTTTCCCCGACGGCGAGGATATGATGGGCATGGGTGGTGGTATCACCATTTTCCATGGTACAAAGGATACTTTGGTTTGTGGTTGCTACGGCCAGAAGCCGAGATTGATGTCAGGTCGTGTGCCTAACGCTCCTAAGACAATTCGTCGTGTGCCTAACGCAATGGGTGGTGGTCACGAGCAAGACTGGATCGCTCAGATCAAGGCTGGTTCTAACCGTGTTCCGTGTAAGTCAGACTTCCGTGTAGCAGGTCCGTTCACTGAGATGGTCGACATGGGTGTATTGGCAGTTCGTTTGCAGACTCTGAACAAGGAGTTGGAGTGGGACGGCCAGAACATGAAGTTCACCAACATCGGCGCTAACGAGGAGATCCGCATCCTGAAGAAGGACGACTTCAAGATCGTTGATGGTGATCCGAAGTTCAACAAGATCTTTACTGATCCGATCAATGCACAGGCATTCGCTCAGGAGATGATCAAGCACAACTACCGCGAGGGTTGGAAGTTGGTTGATATGCCGAGATAATCCGTTTTAAACATTCAATAAAAAAATGAAAAAGACAGTTTTATTTGCTGGTGCTGCTTTGATGATGGGTGTATTCGCATCATGTGGCGGTCAGAAGGCAGAGCAAACAGCGGAGGCAGCTCCCGCAGAGGCTGCAGCTCCTACTTATGAGTTGATGAACAACTTGCCTACGGTTGACATTAAGACTTTCCCGCAGGATAGCGAGGGTCGTTATGTAATCTTCGATGGCAAGACCTTCAACGGTTGGAGAGGTTATGACAAGGAGAACGTTCCCGGTGCTTGGACAATCGAGGATGGCTGCATCAAGATCAATGGTTCAGGCAGAGGCGAGGCTGGCGCTGAGAATGGTGGCGACTTGATCTTCATGAGCAAGGTGAAAGACTTCGAGCTCGAGTTGGAGTGGAAGGTTGGTAAGGGTTCTAACTCTGGTATCTTCTACTTGGTACAAGAGGTGAAGGATCAGCCGGCTTATATCTCAGCTCCTGAGTGTCAGGTGTTGGATAACGAGAACCACCCCGACGCTAAGTTGGGCGCTGAGCTGGGTATCCGCCAGTCTTCTTCTTTGTATGACATGATCCCGGCTAAGCCGCAGAACGCTAAGCCTTACGGTGAGTGGAACAAGGTGAAGATCATGTGCTACAAGGGTACTGTAGTTCACTATCAGAACGACCAGGCAGTTGTGGAGTATCACTTGTGGACTCCGCAGTGGGACGAGTTGCTGCAGAAGAGCAAGTTCAGCAAGGAGAAGTGGCCTTTGGCTTACGAGTTGCTGTCTAACTGCGGTGGCGAGAACCACGAGGGCTTCATCGGTCTGCAAGACCACGGAGATGATGTATGGTATCGTAACATCACTGTGAAAGTGTTGGACTAATATCCTGACCTGCTACTTCGTGTAGTAGACATCATTTTTGTAACATAAAGAGCGCCCGGGGCCAAAATCCTTGATTTTAGCTTCGGGCGCTTTTCTACTATGAAAAACTTCGTTTTAAGAATCAATTTTTAGACCAAACAAATTGTAATATAGTAATATGGAACACAGTTATACGAAAGCGCAGATGACATGGCTCATGTTGTTGCGTCTTTTCATCGGCTGGCACTTTATGTTTGAGGGAATGGTGAAGATCCTCAATCCGAAATGGACGGCGCTTCCCTACCTGCTCGACTCGAAAGGTCCGGCTTCAGCATTTTTCGTGAAATTAACTCAGGATGATACCCTGATGTCGTTAGTCAACTTCGCCAATGAGTGGGCTTTGTTGTTAGTCGGTTTAGGCCTGACATTGGGTTGTCTTTTCCGTTTGTCTTCTGTTGGCGGCATGCTTTTGCTGGCCATGTACACCTTGTCGCACCCCTCGTTCATTGGTGCGAGCTATATGCAGGCTTTCGAGGGCTCTTACCTCTGGATCGACAAGAACATCGTCGAGCTGGCTGCGTTAGGTTTGTTGTGTGTATTCCCCACTTCGCAGATCATTGGCTTCGACCGCATGTTGGGACGTGCCTGCCCGATTCTGCATAAACTTAAATTCATTTGATTCGCTATGGCAACAGAAGATACTAAGAAAACTCCTTCTCAGGATCAGACTCCTGACAAGGGACGTCGTGACGCATTGAAGACATTGGCTACGGTGCCTATCCTGGGCGCTTTGGCGTATGGCGTTTATCAAAGAAAGAAAGAGGCTTTAAGAGGTCGAAACATCTCCGACGTCTTCCAGGTCAGCAACAAGCAGGCTGTCTATCTGGAGCCGCAAGGCGATGGCAAGAAGATCCGCATCGGTTTGGTTGGCTTCGGTATCCGTGGTAAGCAGTTGATGCGTGCCGCAGGTTTCGCCGAGCCTATTTGGATCGACCAGATGAAGCAAGCCAACAAAGAGAATAGCAAGGATACACGTTATCAGCAATATATGGAGCAAGACGACCTGAACATCGAGATCACCGCCGTGTGCGACATCTTCGATGTCTATGCGAAGCGTGCGCAGCTCGCCGGCTCCAACATCCATCGCGAGGGTTCGGATGGTAAGTTCGGCCCCGCACCCAAAATTTACAAGACCTACCAAGAGCTGGTGGCCGCTCCCGACGTGGATGCGGTGATCATCGCCGCTCCCGACCACTGGCATAGCACCATCGCTATGGCCGCCGCTCGTGCGGGCAAGCATGTCTATTGCGAGAAGCCGCTCTCATGGACGGTGGAGGAGACCTATATGGTTCGCCAGGCCATCAAGGAGACGGGCGTTGTCTTCCAGCTGGGCCACCAGGGCCGTCAGACCGACTGTTACCAGAAAGCCGAGGAGATCATTGGCAACGGTCTGTTGGGCCCGGTCAACCTGATCGAGGTGACTACCAACCGCAACTCGCCCAACGGCGCTTGGGTTTACGACATCATCGAGGGCTCTAATCCCGACACGATCGACTGGAAACAGTTCGAGGGCGATCCCGAGCGTGTGAAGGAGTATATGAACTACATGACCTCTAACCACCTGGAGCGTTACATCGGTCCAGACGAGCGTAGCAAATTCAGCTTGGAGCGTTTCTTCCGCTGGCGTTGCTGGTGGGACTACAGCACGGGTCTGTCGGGCGACTTGCTGACTCACGAGTACGACGCGGTCAACCAGATCATGCACGTAGGCATCCCGCACTCGGCTACCTCGTCGGGTGGCGTCTACTTCTTCAAGGATGGCCGTACCGTGCCCGACGTGCTGCAGACCACCTTCGAGTGGCCCGACCGCGACCTGACCATGTTGTATAGCGCGACGTTGGCCAGCAGCCGCAACCGTGGTAAGGTGTTCATGGGTCACGATGCCTCTATGGAGGTGTCGAACATCCTCTCCGTCACGGTCGACCAGAACTCAACCCGTTATGAGGAGAAGATCAAGCAGGGCATCATCCCGACCGACTCTCCGTTCTACACCTACGTGCCGGGTCAGAACAGTTCAGACTCTATGACCTCGCCCACGGAGTTGTATTTTGCGAAGCGTGGTTTGCTCTATACCTATGTGAATGGTAAGCGTTTCGACACGACGCACCTGCACATCCGCGAGTGGCTCGAGTGTATCCGCCAGGGCAAGACTCCGAGCTGTAACATCGACGCCGCGTTCCAGGAGGCCATGACGGCCCACATGGGTACACGTGCTTACTTGGAGGGGCGCACCATGTATTGGGATCCCGACAAGGAGGCGATCGTAAGAGGCGAATTTGCCTAATCGGCTTGTTCGATTAGTGATCATATCAGTAGGAGGGAGGTCTTTCTTTTTAGGAGGATCTCCCTCTCTTTTTTTGCGCGGCGGATGTAACCTCTTTCCAGTTTGGGTCGTCCTATAAGCAAAAGTTAAGTAGTTAAACCTTTTAAAATTGATTGATTATGGATAATTTAATTCCGGTTTTGGGGATTATTTCCCTGTTTGTGTTACCCACTGCAGGTGCGGTCTACATTTGTTACTTAATGCTCACGGGCAGACACCGCGAGCGTATGGCGCTGATTGAGCATGGCATTGTGCCGCAAGAAGGGGCACGGAAGGCCAACCCCAATCGCTTCATTGCCCTGCGCAATGGCATCTTGATGGCCAGCATGGCCGTGGGCGCGTTGCTGGGCATCGCGATCGATTGCAACCTGACGTTAGAGACCGAGTGGAGTTGGCTGTTTGTCCCCACGATGATTGTCTTGTTGGGTGGCATAGGCTTCGTAGGCTATTTCTTCTTGGCGCGTGGCATGGAAGAGAAAGCGCGTGATGAGGAGTCGCACCTGCCGTTGAACGATTAAATTGAAGTCTGAACGCATGGACGAGCGGCAATGGATCGCAAGCATCTTGGCGGGAGATATGCAAAGCTTCTCCTGCCTGATGGCGAAGTATGAGCGGATGGCCTTCACCATCGCTTTCCGGATTGTTGGAAACCGGGAAGTGGCGGAGGAGGTCACCCAAGATGCTTTCCTCAAGATGTATCGTGCCCTGCCCGACTTTCACTTCGAGAGCAAATTCTCCACTTGGTTCTATCGCATTGTCTATCGCACGGCGTTGACAGCCGTCAAGGGGGCGCACGTCACCGACGACGTGGAGGAGCATTGCGCCGAACTCACCACCGACGAGCTGGATTCGGCCACCTCGCTGTTAGAGCGCGAAGACCGTAAGGAGGTCGTGCGGCAGGCCTTGAGGCGTTTACCGCCCGACGAGGCGTTGCTCCTGACGCTTTTCTACCTGGAGGAGAGCAGCCAAGAGGAGATCAGCCAGATCACGGGCTACACCCTGTCGAACATCAAAGTGAAGCTCTTTCGGGCTCGCAAGCATCTTTACACCATTATTAAAGAGAAAATGAATTATCAAACCACCGATTTGTTATGAAAAAGGAAAACATACAGCGCGACGAGTTGACGGCTCGACTGATGGCCGACACGGCGGAGCGGCCCTCCGCTGCGTTGAACGCCCGAGTCATGGAGCGTTTGATGAAAGAGCGTCGCAAGGTTTATGTCTATACGGTGCGTGCGTGGCTCACGCCCCAAGGGTTGTTATGCGGCATCGTGGCCTATCTGGCGTTGGCGGGTGCGCTGCTTTGGTATCTGAGCGACCCGACCCGTTCGGAGGCCCTGCCGGGCTGTTCCGCCCTCGTGAGTCACCTTCCCGTCGTGCTTACGATAGCCACCTTCTTCTCCTGCTTCCTCCTTTTCACCACGCTCGACAAGTGGCTCGGCTGGCGGGCGCATCGCGCCGCCAGCCGATCGGCTAAGCGGTGAGCCGTCAGAAAGTATAGACCATCACGCCTACCACGCGATGATTGCTCACGTGGTGGGTGTGCTTCACGCGGCCCCCGTCGGCCTTGTCGGCCTGACCAAACCAGGCGGTAGAGGGCGTGTATTCTACGCCGAAGCGCCAGTGCGGCAGGTTATACGAGAGCTGCCAGTTGGTGCTGACCAGCTGGTCGACGTCCAACCCCGTGCCGTAGGTCTGCCCGACGATCGGGTTGTGGGTGCCCAAGTTCTTCAGGTAGCCCACGAAGAGGCCCGGCCGCCACTTCTTGCCATACACGATGTTCAGCCAAGTGGCCGAGTGGTGATAGGGGGCGTACTGCTGTTCGCCCGTGCGGTTGTCTATCGCCGTCACGCCGAAGCCGCCCAGCCCGCACGTATGGGTCAGGTTGGTGGCGTAGAGGGTCTTGGCGGCTATGAACCAGTTCTCGTCTTGATACTTCGCGTGCAGCTCGCCCGTGACGCCCGTCACCCGCTCGCTCACCTTGAAAATCTGCCCGTCGATGGTGGTCTGTTTGCGTGGGGTCAGCGAGAGCACGTCGACGCCGGCTCCCACTTGCCAGCCGTCGCCCTTGCGGTCGATGCCGAGGTAGAACTCCGGCACGCAGCTGTTCTTGATGTATTCCTCGCTCTTCCCGTTCGGGCCGTTCGAGAGGTATTGCAGCTGCCACACGGCGGCGGCCGTCAGCTGCCAACCCTGCGGCTGGAAGCGGTAGCGCACCAGCGGACTGCGGTTGAAGGGTTGGAAGGGCGCGCCTGTCGAGAGGTTGAGCATCTGAGGAAACACATCGCCGAAGAGCGGATGCCACGTCTGGCCCGCCAAGAGCGCGTGTTTCTCCCAGTCCAGGTTGACGTAGGCGTGGCGGATGCGCAAGGTCGCCCAGTTCGATCCCGACCCGCGGAAGTCCACCTCCAGCTTCAGCGAGCTTTGGGCGGAGCCGATGTTGGGCCCCTTCACGTCGAGCCCCAAGCGGGAGTAGAGCAGGTAGAAGTTGCCCGAGGCGGCGGCGTTCAGGTCGTTGCCGTCGGCGTCGTAGGCGTGATCTTTGGGATACAGATAGAAAAGGCCATCCACAATCTCCTGGCTGGCGCGCGATTCCACATATAGGTCGCCTCTTACTTGTCCGTAGAACGAGTAGGTAAAGGCTTTCTTTTGTGCGAACAAAGGGAGGGCTATGCTGAGCAACAGCCCGAGAATAAGGGGTTGTTTCATGATTGAAAATACACTAAATGTTTTTTGTGATCTGCTTTCTCTGCGCGAAAGTATATAATTTAGCCGATTCAGCTTGAAGAAAAGAAATATTATTTGTTCCTTTGCCTGCAAGTTGTCTTAAATTCAGAAGACAGTTTGGTAACAGGACAGTTTAACCGTAAATGCAATGAATACGAAGAAATTTTTATTGTCAGAGAAGGATATACCAACCGCATGGTATAACATCATGGCAGATATGCCAGTAAAGCCCCGCCCCATGTTGAACCCGGCCACTAAGCAGCCGATTACGGAAGAAGATCTTCAGCATCTCTTCTCGAAGGGTGTCTCTAAGCAGGAGTTGAACACGACCGACGCTTGGATCGAGATCCCCGAGGAGGTGCGCGACTTATATAAGGTATGGCGCCCCACGCCGTTGGTGCGTGCCTATGGTTTGGAGAAGGTGCTCGACACGCCGGCCCATATCTATTTCAAGAACGAGAGCGTCAGCCCGATTGGCTCTCACAAGCTGAACTCCGCCTTGGCGCAGGCCTACTATTGCAAGCAGGAGGGCGTGACCAACATCACCACTGAGACGGGTGCCGGCCAGTGGGGTGCGGCCCTGTCGTATGCGGCGAAGGCCTTCGGCTTGGAGCTGGCTGTCTATATGGTGAAAGTCAGCTACCACCAGAAGCCCTACCGTCGCTCCATCATGCAGACCTTCGGCGCCCAGGTGATCGCTTCGCCCAGTATGAGCACCAAGGCTGGACGCAAGATCCTGACCGACCATCCCAACTACCAGGGCAGCCTGGGTACCGCTATCTCTGAGGCGGTAGAGCTGGCGATGCAGACCCCGAACTGTAAGTACACCTTGGGCAGCGTGCTCAACCACGTGATGCTGCATCAGACCGTGATCGGCCTCGAGGCCGAGAAGCAGATGGAGATGGCGGGCGAGTATCCCGACATCGTGATCGGCTGCTTCGGTGGCGGATCAAACTTCTCGGGCATCTCGTTCCCCTTCTTGCGCCACAAGCTGGTCGAGAACAAAGAGGTGCGCGTCATCGCCGCCGAGCCGGCTTCCTGCCCGAAGCTGACGCGTGGCCAGTTCCAGTATGACTTTGGCGACGAGGCGGGCTATACGCCGCTGATCCCGATGTACACCTTGGGCCACAACTTCGCCCCGGCCAATATCCATGCGGGCGGCTTGCGCTATCATGGCGCGGGCGCAATCGTCAGCCAGCTGATGAAAGACAAGGTGATGGAGGCGGTCGATATTCCTCAGCTCGAGACCTTCAAGGCGGCTACGCTCTTCGCGCAGTGCGAGGGCATCATCCCCGCTCCCGAGTCGTCGCACGCCATCGCTACCGCGATCCGCGAGGCCGAGCAGGCCAAGCTGGAGGGCAAGCAGAAGACCATCCTCTTCAACCTTTCCGGCCATGGTTTGATCGATATGGCGGCCTACGACCAGTATCTGGCGGGCGACCTGACCAACTATGTGGTGACCGACGAGGAGGTGGCCAACAACCTGAAGGACTTAGAGCATCTGATCTAATCCACACCCCGACGGAGGCATGATGAACTGGAACCAACTTCTATCTGGCAAACGCTTCGGCATGGAGGCCTATCACGAGCGGAAGCACGAGCGCACCGATTTTCAGCGCGACTACGATCGGCTGATCTTCTCGTCGCCCTTCCGCCGGTTGCAGAACAAGACGCAGGTGTTTCCCCTTCCGGGAAACATCTTCGTCCACAACCGTCTGACCCATAGCTTAGAGGTCTCGTGCGTAGGGCGCTCTTTGGGCAACAACGTCTCGAAGGGGCTGATGCGTAAATACCAGGAGGGGAGCGTCAACTTCCCCGAGATTGGTTCCATCGTCTCTGCCGCCTGCTTGGCGCACGACATGGGGAATCCCCCGTTCGGCCATTCGGGCGAGCGAGCTATCTCTTCTTATTTCTCCGAGGGCAACGGGCAGAAGCTCGAAGAGGCCGTTCGCCGCGAGGGCGGACGCTGGGAAGACTTCGTCCACTTCGAGGGCAACGCCAACGCCATGCGCCTGCTCTCGCATCAGTTCGTAGGCCGAAGGGCGGGCGGTTTCGCCCTGACCTATTCCACGTTGGCCTCGATCGTGAAATATCCCTACGCCTCGATCTATACCGGCCCGAAGGGGAAGTTCGGCTTCTTCCAGTCGGAAGAGGAGGGCTATATGCGCATCGTGCAAGAGCTCGGCATCGAGCGGCAGCCCGACGCGCCCACGCGCTTCCTGCGCTATCCGTTGGTCTATCTCGTCGAGGCGGCCGACGACATTTGCTATCAGGTGATGGACATCGAGGATGCCTACAAGCTCCATATCCTGACCAAAGACGAGGCCATCGGCCTGCTGTTGGGCTTCTTCGAGGGGGAGAAGCTGGAGCATGTCGAGCGCACCATGACGATTGTTGATGACATCAACGAGCGCATCGCCTATCTGCGCTCCTGCATCATCGGCCTTTTGGTGGAGGAATGCTCGCGGGTGTTCTTAGAGAATGAGGAGGGCATCCTGGGCGGATCGTTTCATGAGCCGCTGATCGAGTGCATCCAGCCGCATGCCAAGGCGGCCTACCAAGCCTGTTCCGCAACGGCCTACAAGAAGATCTATCGGGCCAAGGAGGTGCTCGATGTCGAACTCTCGGGTTATCGCATCTTCAGCCATCTGATCGACGTGCTGACCGAGGCGGTGATGAATCCCCGCCATGCCTACAGCAAGCTCCTCTTGCAGCGCATCCCCGAGCAATACGACGCGAATGCGCCCACCACGTATGGCAAGATCCAGTGTGTGCTCGACTATATCTCGGGCATGACCGACGTCTATGCCCTCGACCTCTATCGCAAGATCACGGGCATGAGTCTACCGGCCGTTTAAAACTCCTCTCTGTATTTTCCTTCCCACTTGTCTTCCAGGATGTTCAGGTAGCTGCGATAGCGCGAGGCGCTAATCTTGCCCGCCTCTACGGCCTTCAGCACGGCGCAGCCCGGCTCATGCCGATGGGTGCAGTTGTTGAAGCGGCAGTCGGCCGACTCCGCGAAGATCTCGGGGAAGTAGTGCGAGATCTCGGCGTCTTCCATCTCGATGGTTCCGAAGCCCTTGATGCCCGGGGTGTCGATCAGGTAGCCCCCGTTGGGCAGGGCGATCATCTCCGAGAAGGTGGTCGTGTGCATACCCTTGTTGTGATATTCCGATATGTCGCCCGTGCGCAGGTTTACGCCCGGCACCAGCTTGTTGATCAGCGTAGATTTCCCCACGCCCGAATGGCCCGACAGCAGGGTGATGCGCCCTTTCAGCTCGCTCTGCAGCGCCTCCAGTCCGTCGCCCTTCGTGGCGCACAGCTTGGCGCAGGGGTAGCCAATCGAGGTGTAGAGCTCGATCATCTCCTCCATCTGCCGCAGGTCGTCCTCCTCGTAGCGGTCGATCTTGTTGAACACCAGCTTCACGGGCACACGATAGGCCTCGGCGGTCGCCAGGAAGCGATCGATAAAGATGGGAGTCGTGATCGGATAGTTCACGGTCACGATCAGCATCGCCTGGTCTAAGTTGGCGGCGATGATATGTGCCTGTTTGGAAAGGTTGGAGGCACGTCGGATAATGTAGTTTTTGCGTTCCTCGATGGCGGTGATGAAGGCCGTCCCCTCCGAGTTAATATCGATCACCACCCGATCGCCCACGGCAATCGGGTTGGTGCTCTTGATATCTTTCAGACGGAAATTGCCTTTTATCTTACTTTCGATGTCGCGTCCATCGTCTGTACGGACGGTATACCAACTGCCCGTGTTCTTAATGACAAGTCCCTTCATGCCAGTGCTTAGACGGTCATGATTTCTTTCTCTTTAACGGCATACAGCTCGTCCACCTTCTTTACGTATTTGTCGTGGATCTTCTGCACCTCTGCCTCGGCGTCTTTCTCAACGTCTTCGGGCACACCGTCGTTCTTCACGCTCTTCTTCAGCGCCTCGATGGCGTCGCGGCGTGCGTTGCGGATGCTCACCTTCGCGCTCTCGGCCTCGCTCTTACACTGCTTAGCCAATTGCTTACGGCGCTCCTCGGTCAGCGGAGGAATACCCAGGCGGATCACCTCGCCGTTGTTCTCCGGCGTGATGCCTACGGGCGAATCCAAGATGGCCTTCTCGATGTCGCGGATGATCTTCTTCTCCCACGGCGTGATCATGATGGTGCGTGCGTCGGGCACGGTGACGGTTGCCACGTTGGTGAGGGGCACCGGTGCGCCGTAATACATCACTTTGACGCAATCCAAGATCTTCGGATTGGCCTTACCAGCACGGATGTGAGACAGTTGCTCGTCTAAATATTCAATGGCGAAGGTCATCTTCTCCTCGCCAGCCTTGATGATTTGCTTCGTATCGCTCATAGCACTTAAATTGTTTTATTGCTGTAAATTGTGGTCAAATGTAGTAAAGTTTTCCAAGTTAGCGAAATATATTGCCGCTCTCTACTCAAATTTTTTCGTAAAGCGCCCTGGTTTGCCCCATTCTTGCGCTTATCGGGCATGGTGGCATCGTTTGGTAGATGCGGGCTGAAAGCCCAATTTGCACTTCAGCCCAGGGCAATGCGGGGGTAAGGGATATAGAGGGTGTCGCCCTACAGGGGCAACAGAAATGCTTAGTGTGTGTCTCTTTTGCTCTTTCAGAGCGATAGGGTTGGGATATACTTGTTCCTCAGGGCGTTGCCCTGAGCTGAGTGCTTTTGCCCTTTCAGGGCGTGTTGCATGTCGTTGCCCTCATCGGGGCGTGTTGCATGTCGTTGCCCTCATCGGGGCGTGTTGCATGTCGTTGCCCTCATCGGGGCGTGTTTGTGTGTTGTTCTTTCTTCATGGCGTGTTTCATGTTGCTGTCCTCATGGGGCGTGTGGCGGTGTATGCGGTCGGTAGGGCGTGATGGCAACGTTTGGAAGATGCGGGCTGAAAGCCCAATCTGCTCTTCAGCCCAGGGCAACGCCCTGGGGGTAAGGGATATAGAGGGTGTCGCCCTACAGGGGCAATAGAAATGCTTAGTGTGTGTTTAAGTCGCAAACTTACGGGAGGTTGAGCCGCAAGCTTGCGAGTAGGGGTAGTCGCATGCTTGCGAGTTGAGAAGTGAACAGTTATTCATTTGGAGAGGGAAAAACAGCTGGGAAAACCTTGCCGACGAACGCAAAAAACGTTGCCCGTCGTTGTGAAAAACGTTGCCCGTCGCTGTAGAAAACCATGGGCGTGGAAATATAAAACCATGGGCGTGGAAAATCAACGCAACGGGCAACGAAATTTACGCGAATCGGGAAGGCCTTCTTGCTTCCGAACATGCAATACGTGGCGTGCTGTTGGTGTTGTTGCGAAACGGAGGGAAAACTAACAAGTCTGTAAGTAACAACTTTGTTAGTTACAGACTTGTTTGTTTGGCAGGGAAAAGGGGAATGTATATAAAAAAGAAAGCCGTTGGGGAATCCCCAGCGGCTTTCTTGTTGTGAACACCTTTCGACTCTCGCGAGCTTAGTTGGTTTTATTTTTATAACATAATTCTCATTCCCGCTTGTTCGCTCTCGCAAGTTACTTGGCCTTTGGAGGCCGCACGGGTAGAGTTTATTCTATCTATATTGTTATTCGGTAATTTACTTACTTAACAACTACCTTAGTAGCCTCGCCGTCAACTACAACAACTGCTACGCCTGCAGCAACTGCGATAGTCTCCTCGTCAGAAGTAGCTACCTTGTTAGCGATCACCTGACCCAGGATGTTAGAAACAACTACCTGCTTGCCAGCTGCGCCCTTAACGGTTACTACACCCTCGCCAGCGATTACGGCTACGTTCTCAGCTGCGATTGCCTCGTTAGCTGTTGCGTCGCCCTCACCAAGAGTTACAACCAAAGCCTGCTGCTTGTCAGAAGTGAAGCCGAGCTTACCGTTCAAGTTGTAGAGATACTGACCGTTGCCTCTTGACTTGATGATGTACTCGTTAGCAACGTCCTTATCAGCCAAGCTGATGCCATACTGGAAGTTATTCAAGCCGTTAACCTGAGCCTTGTCAGCGTCAGCGTCCTTAGTAACTACAGTTAACTCCTTGCCATCAACAACGGTTGTCATCGTATCCTCAGCGATCAAAGCTGCCGGACGGAAGATAGCCTTCAAGTTGCTTTCAGTGCCCTCGAGGATATACTTCTTGTCAACTGCTGCTGTTGCAGAACCCTCGTTGTAGATTTTAGCTGAATCAGTCGGGGTGAACAAGAAGTTGCGAACCTCGTCGTTGTAAGCCTTAGTCTCCTCAGCCTTAGCGATACCCTTAGAGATATAGAATGACGGAGTTGCTTTCTCTGAATCGGCTGTATCCAACCAGAATGTCAAAGCGTCAGCACCGATGATACCCTCTAAGATGCCGTTCTTGTTCTCCTGCATAGAAACACCACCTGCAACGTTTACTGCCTCGAATGTAGCGTGGCGAGAAACAGCCTTCAGTGTCTCATAGTCGTTCATATCCTGCAAGCTCAATGAAGCGTATGCAAAGTCTGCATCATTCAAAGCGTTGATCATAGCTGAGTTAGCAAATGCACCTGTTACTGCTTTCGTGGCTGCAGAGGTTGCTCCTGCTGCAGATTTTGCGTTACCCTTAGCACCAAAACCATAAGTACCATTGAAGTGTTTCTTCAAAACAACCCTACTAGCATTAGCGGCAGTTGCAGATGCAGCTGTAGTAAGATCAAGATCACCGCTTGTTACATAATAAGCTTTTTTATCATACGTATAAGATACGGTATAAGAAGGAATAGCCAATGTATCAGCAGCATCCGTCAAGATTCTACCTTCCTTATCCAAATATGCATAGTTGTTGATTACCAAATCCTTTGTATCATCAACCTCGTTCAACTTGAAGTTCACCTCAACAGCGTCAGAAGCCTTCAAAGTCGGAACGAACTTAGTAGTTGTAGCACCAGTTGCCGGCTTCTCAAACTGCATGTAGTAAGTCTGGTTGCCCTTGATAGCGTCCTTACCAGAGAAGCTTACGCCGATTGTGCCTGCCATATCCTCCTTAGAGAGAACTACGTAGCCGTCGTTCTTCGTCAATGTAGTCGGGATCAACTTAATGGTCTTGCCCGTGAACTGGTTCGTCGGAGCAGCAACTGTACCAGCTACGATGTTATTAATTGTAGTAGTAGCGTTTGTGCCACCAACAACATTGTACTCACCAGCATTCTTCGTAGCCTCGAGCTTCAAGTTCAAAGATGTCTTAGCCTCACGGTTCGTCAGTGTTACCGTATTTCTGCCGTCGAAGTTTGAAACGATCCACTGTGACAACGGTGCGTCAACCATTGTGCTGTCGGGAGAAGTTGCGTGCAACTTATAAGCAGCGCCATCTGACACAGCAGACAAATAACGGCCATACTCCTGGGGCTGTACGCCTGCCGGCTGAGCCTTACCGCTTGTGAAGAATACGTTGAATGCGCTAACCTCGCCAGCCTTCAAGAAGTTGGTAGCAGCGAAGAAAGTGTTAGCACCCAACACAGGGTTGCTTGTCTTATAGAACAAAGTTGAAGAAGGATCAACAGTAGTTACATAAGTCTTCGGGTCAGAAGCAGATGCCTTAACTGACTTAATTGCCAATGTCGTCGCACCAGTGACTACAGAAGTACCATCAGCCTTATTAATAACAGGCTTGATCGTCAATTCGATCTCGCCCTCAGCGTTCAATTGGTCAGCCTCTTTGATGCCAGTAAATGCAGCGTTAGCAGAGTCCAAAGGCTCGTCAGCATAGAAAGCAGCACCATTAACCATGGCCAACTTATAACCCTCACCGTCAACACTTGTGTTCAAGCCCCATGCCTCAGCAGTTACAGCAGCGAAAGACAACTTCTTAGCAGCAGCCTCAACACCAGAAGCAGAGAAAGAACCAGAACCAGTAGTTAAAGCAGTCTTAAAGGCCTTTACGTCATCAGTCTTACCTGATACGAAGTAAGTCTTTCCAGAAACAGTAATCGGAGTCAAATTAGAGAAGATATTGCCCTCAACGCCCTCGCCGAAGCTGAAAGTAGTTGAATTAGCGTTGAAGTCGTTCAATGCATCAGCATTGTAGTCCTTGTTTGTTGTAGCAACAACTGGAGTACCCGTAGCTGCTACCAAACCTGAGTTAGCTTTTGTTCCATCTTCCAAATAGGCATCGATAGCTTCGATTTTTGCCAGCGAAGCCTGATCTGCTGCTACTGAGAAGATCGTGTAATACTTAGCTGTTGCACCTGTACCTACTTTGTGTGCAAAAGTCTTACCATCAACCTTCAAGCCGAAGGTAATACCCAATGCTGATTTCTGCACATTTACTACCTCGAAGACTGCAACCTTAGCACTTGCTGCACTAGACGCAATCATATAAGTTTTCTTGCTGGTAGCATCTGTTTCAGAATCAGCCTTAACGGCAGCACCAGAATTGTCAAGGATGAACTTTACGCCGTTCTCCAATTTTACATCAGCAACCGCAGCAGTACTACCACTAGCAGGTTTATATGCAACATTGTCTGCGAAGGCCTCATTGCATAACGGTGCGCCTGCGAGCATCACCGCTGCCATCAAAGTAAAAAACCTTTTGTTCATAAAATAATACTTTTAGATTAATAATATGTATAAAAATAATTTGTCTCAATCTCTCGGAATCTTCTCGGAAGGGCGAACCTGCTCCGAAAAAACGTCCCTTTTCTCGGAGCAGGTGGTGGAGGCTGCGGCGGCGTTGCGTCGCGAGGCGGTACGTGGCGCATCGGGAAGCGGCAGCGGTTGGACTTTACGGCGGGAAAGCCTCGTTGGGAGGCGGCGAAACGAGTGTTCTCGGCCGGGCAAGGCGGGCGGCGTGAATGCGCAATGGGGCTGAAACTTATTGAAATACCTTAAAAAGGGGCGGGGCAAGTGAATAACTGTTCATTGCTCTTGTTAGTAAAAGAGGCGGTTTTGTCCGCTAAAACGGACAGATGGTTCAGAAAACTGCGAAAGAATAGTTTTTTCTAAATACGAATCTTGTAGGTTTGAAAAATAAGCGTACCTTTGTGCTCAAAGTAAACGGACGTTTTTTCGGAGCAGTTCCGCTCGTTCCTTCCCCCAGCCATCCCCCTATACTATATAGTACGCGCGCGCAGGAGCGCATAATTTTCTTCGTGCGGACCGCTGTTAATCCGCCGTTTATCCTTACATTTGCTGTATGCAACCAAAATGATGGAGGAGCGCAGATGACGAACACAATCAGACCGATACCTTATGGCGTGGCCGACTTCCTCTCGCTGAGGGAGCGCAACATGTATTATGTGGATAAGACGATGTATCTGGAGGAGCTTGAGCAGCAGCCTTCCAACCTTTTCTTTATCCGCCCCCGGCGCTTCGGGAAGAGCCTTTTCATCAGCATGATGCGGGCTTACTACGACAAGCTGATGGCTGCCGACTTCGACAGCCTGTTTGGCGACCTCTGGGTGGGGCAGCACCCTACGCCCCTGAAGAACCGCTACCAGGTGCTCTATCTCGACTTCTCGCGGGCGGGCGGCAACATGGAGCGGCTGGAGGAGAACTTCAACACCTATTGCTGCCAACGGCTCGACGAGTTCATCCGGGCCTACCGGGCGGACTATCCCGACGAGATGGTGGAGGAGTTTCTGCGCTACGACGAGTCGACCTATAAGTTCAACCTGCTCAACAACTACGCACAGCGGTTGCGCCATCCGCTCTACCTCATCGTGGATGAGTATGACAACTTCACCAACATCGTGCTCAACGAGCAGGGCGAGGCGGTGTATCACGCCATCACGCATGCCGACGGCTTCTATCGCGACACATTCAAGCTGTTTAAGGGGATGTTTGAGCGGATCTTCCTGACGGGGGTCAGCCCCGTGACGCTCGACGACCTGACAAGCGGCTTCAACATCGGCTGGCATATCTCCACCAATCCCCGCTTCGACAAGATGTTGGGCTTCAGCACCGAGGATGTGCGCCAGATGTTTGCCTACTACAAGGCGGCGGGCCGCCTGCCCGCCGATTGCGACGTGGAGGCGACGATCGACGAGATGAAGCCTTGGTATGACAACTATTGCTTCGCCGAGGAGTGTCTGAACAGCGACATACGGGTGTTCAACTGCGACATGGTGCTTTATTACCTAAGCCACTACGCCAGCAGCGGGTGCCCACCCAAGCAGATGCTCGACCCCAACACGAAGACCGACTACAACAAGCTGCGCCGCCTGCTGCAGTTCGACAAGCTCGACGGCGACCGCAAGGGGCTGCTCATGAAGATTGCCGAGGAGGGGCAGATTGTGCGCGACTTGGTGCTCTCGTTTCCGGCGAGGGAGCTGACCAACCCCGAGATCTTCCCCAGCCTGCTGTTCTACTACGGTATGCTGACGATTGTGGGCACCTACGGTTCGCAACTGGTTTTAGGCATACCTAATAATAATGTGCGCAAGCAGTATTATGAGTATTTGCTGGAGAGTTATCAGCCGATGAGCGATGTGAGCCTGTCTCAGCTGAAGACCTTCTTCACGCAGATGGCCTTCGAAGGAGAGTGGCAGGGCGCCTTGCGCTACATCGCTGAGGCCTACAAACGCTGCTCGTCGGTGAGAGACACCATCGAGGGGGAGCGCAACATTCAGGGCTTCTTCTTGGCCTATCTCAGCCTGAACGATTATTACCTGACGGCTCCGGAGTTGGAGCTGGCGCATGGCTTCTGCGATTTCTTCTTGCTGCCCGACTTGACCCACTATGCCTCCAAACACAGCTATATCGTGGAGATCAAGTATCTCTCGAAGGGCGATCAGGCTGCCAAGGCCGAGACGCAATGGCGTGAGGCGGTGGAGCAGATCAATCGCTATGCCGTCGCTCCGCGGGTGGAGGCCTTGCGCCAAGGCACACAGCTGCATAAGATCGTCATGCAGTTCGTGGGTTGGGAGCTGTTGCGTATGGAAGAGATCGGATGAGATATAGGTCCGCTCTTAGCGCTTGACCGATCGTCGCTGTTTGGCCGCTTGCTCTTTGGCTCGCTGTGTTTCGCGGCGAGCCTTTTCTTTCTCACGCAGCTTCTGCTTGTAGGCCCGTTCCTTCTCTTTGCGCTCCTTCTCTTTCTGCTTCAGCCGCGCTTTGTAGGCCTTTTCCTTCTCCTTGCGTAGCTGCTCGCGCGCTTTCAGCTTGGCTTTGCGATCGGCCTCGGCCTGCTTCAGCTTGGCTTTGCGGTCGGTTTCGAGTTGCTTCTCTCGCTCGGCCTTCGCCTTCAAGAGCGCCTGCTCCTCGGCCGCTTGCTGCTTGCGGATTGCCTCCTGCTCCTTTGCCTTTTGCTGGCGCAATGCCTCGTCGGCCTTTTGCTGCGCCTCGAACGCCTTGCGGGCCTCGACGCGCTTCGCCTCTTCGGCAGCCGCCTCCTGCTTGCGGATCGCCTCGATCTCTTTGAGCGTGAGGCCTGGCTCTTCGGCGGGTTGCCGCAGGGCAGGAACGGAGTCGGGTTGCGCTGTGACGCTGTCGGGGCGGGCTGCGGCTTGTGGCTTCTCCACCTCGCTGTCGGGAAGGGCAGGCTCCGCTACGACAGGCTCGGGCTGCGTAGGTTTGGGCTGGCCGTCGGGCTGCGTAGGCTCAGGCTGATCGTCGGGTTGCTCCGCAGGCTCTTCGGCGGCCTCCTCGGCAGGCGTTGCGGCGTTGCGCGCTAAGCGAGCTTTCCAGCGGGCGGCCAGCTCGGGGAGCTCGTCGCCAAACTGCTCGTCGAAGAAGGCGATATATTCGTCCAGCGTCTTTCCGCGCAGCAACGTCTCGCGGTTGGCCTCGGAGATGGGCAGGAAAGCCACTCCCTTATGCAGCGCCTCGGCATAGCCGTCGGCCGTGTGAATCATCTTGTAGTATTGCAATACCTCGTCGAGGTTGTAGAATCCCTTGATGGTCAGCATCGAGATCGGCCCCGCCTCTTCGAAGGCCAAGTCGAACTCCTTCACCATGAAGTTGGCGAAGTTGTAGGCTGCCACCGCAAAGAGCAGCTGGTTTTGGTCTACACTGCCCGAGGGATAGACGAGGAGCAGCTGGTGAGGCGTGTTGCGCTCGGGGGTAAACACGCGGGCGCTGTCTTCGGCCGACAACAGGCCATCCTCGCCCACGCCAAAGCGCAGGTTCCAGCTCATGCCTTTCACATCGCCTTGCACCAAGGCCCGGCCTCGCAAGACCCCTTTCAGCATCTCGCCCGCCAACTCGCTCACGTCGGCCTTCGGATACTTCTCGATCAAGGCGCGCAGTGCCCCCTTGAAGCCCTCGGCATCGCCCGCCTGCACATAGGTCAAGGCGTCGAGGAACATAAACTTAGGCATCAGATCGGCCAGGGGATACTTGGCGCCCACCTGTCGGAAGCTGCGGCGCACCGCCGCCGTGTCGTTCGCCAAATAGCGGTCGTAGGTCTGCTGATAGAGCGAATCCTGCACCCGATCCATCATGCGGATGTTGTAGGCATAGTTGGGATCGGCAATCGCCACGGCATAGTCGCTCTCGGGGAAGGCGTTGATCAGCTTCGTCTTGTAGGCCGCTGCCAAGGCCTCGTCTTCGAGGCGCAGCGCCATGAGATAGATCTGATAGTAGCTCTCCAGGCGGTGGGAGTTTTCGGGGAAGCGACGCTCCAAGGTCTCGAACCCTTCGATGGAGAGCGGCAGATCCTCCAGCTTGTCCTTATAGATCATCGCTATGTTGTAGAGCCCGTCTTCGATAATGACGTTCGACGCCTCCACATCCTCGGGCGTGAAGGGCAGTTGCTGCAGGTAGTATTCGCGGGTGTGCGGATCGTCGGCCGCTACGGCTGGCAGGTCGCCCGTCGCGAGCGAGTCGGCGGGTAAGGGCTGTCCGTCGGCCCCCACTTGCGGCTGTGCGTTGGCTTGCGCCTGCGCCTCGTCGGAGAGCGGGTCGTCGAAGGTGGTCAGCTCCTTCTTTCGGCGGCGCCAGTTGTCTTCCAGCGGGCGGCGGCCCCACTTGCGCTGGAACTGCGTCTTGCCCTGCGCCACGGTCTGCGGGTTGTAGAAATAGAAGGAGGAGCCGCCCGTGGTAGGCATCAGCACGGTGTTGGTCTCCGTGCCGGGACGGTCGATGCCGCCCCCCTTGGCCTCCTGTTCGGCCAGGTAGGCCTCTTTCTCGGCTTGCGCCTTGGCCTCCGCTTCCTCTTTCTTCACCTGCTCGATTTTCTTGTCGATGATGGCCAGTCGCTCCGCCTCGGGCAGTTTGGCCAGGGCCTGCAAGCTGTCTTGCTGCTGCACCGCCTCGACGTGCACCACCAGCTCGTCGAGCACCGCCGAGAGCTTGGAGACGCGGGGATACTCCTTGTACTCCTTCTGGATGCCAGCCAGGGCACCGCTGAAGCAGGGCTGCGCCTTGACGTAGTCGCGCTGCGTGAAGTAGATGTCGCCCAGCCGGATCTGGCAGATGGCCTTATCCATTCCGTTCTGGGTGCTCTTGTCGATGCCCAGCTGGTAGTTGAGGATGGCGTTGAGGGTGTCGGCCCGGTTGAGGTAGATGTTTCCTAGGGCGTAATACACCTGGTCGAGGTAGTCTTTGTTCTTCTGGCTCTTCGCCATGCGCTCCAGCATCTTCACCACCTTCAGGTAGTTGCTGCCCGCGAACACCTCGCTTTGGCGGATGCGTGCGGCAAACTCCAGCTCATAGGGCGGATTCATGCGAATCACCTCGGCAAACGCCTTATAGGCCAGGTTGCCCAGGTCGAGGTCGATGTAGAGCTGCCCCAACAGGTACTTCATGCGTGCCCGTTGCTTGCGGTTCTTCTCGGCCTTGATGGCGGTCTTGAGGT
Organism: uncultured Parabacteroides sp.; assembly: GCA_934718155.1. Classification (GTDB taxonomy): domain Bacteria; phylum Bacteroidota; class Bacteroidia; order Bacteroidales; family Tannerellaceae; genus Parabacteroides. Next base: position 31,489 of record CAKUZF010000019.1, read on the forward strand.
AGGGGATGGCCTCCTCATACTGTTTGTTCTTGATCAGGTAGTCGGCGTTGACGGCGGCGTATTGCTTCAGGTTGGCGGCGGGGATGCCCTCTTTGTTGAGCTTGTCTAAGATATCCTCCGACTCGTAGAGCCAGCCCATCTCGGCGTAGCAGCGTGCCTGCCACAGGCGAGCCTCGGCCACGACCTCCTCTTCTTGCGCGTAATGGCGGGCGATGTAGGAGAAGGTGGCGGCGGCCTGCAGGAAGTCGGCGTTGTAGAACTGCGCCTGCCCCATGAGCAGCCAGCTGTTTTTCAAGAAGGGATTATACTCCTCCTTGGCCTGCTCTCTCACCAGCTTCGGGTTGTTCTTCCAGCCGGGCTTCTTGGCCGGCTTGGCTTGGATGGAGTGGAGCTTGATGGCCTTGTTGCTCTTCTCGATGGTTCGGTCGAAGGGGCCTCCCGTCTCCGCCTTGTCTTTGGGCTGCGCGCTGATGGGATACATGAAGATCTGCTCGGAGTAGTTCTCCTTATACCCCTCCTGCTGGCTCCTGAGCGCCTCGTCGAAGGCCTGCTTGCCGTTGAAATAGATATTGTAGCGGGTGGTGAAGGCATGATAGAAACGGCTCGCTTTGGTGTTCTTCTTCGTGCTGCACGACCAAAGCAAGAGCATCATGCCGATGATCCCGATAAGACAATACCCTCTTTTCATTCTTTTTTTAACGGAACGATAAACGCTTTTATTGCTTTTAATGCCAAAAACACGACCACTAAAAAGAGGATGATGAAGGCCCCCGAGGGCACATTCAGGTAGTAGGAGAGCAGCAGGCCGCTGATGCACCCCGTGAACCCGATGAGTATGCTGCCCCAAAGAATCTTCTTGAAGTCGGACGTGAAGAGGTTCATGGTGATCTGCGGAAGCGTCAGTAGGCTCATCAGCAGCATGATGCCCACCATGCGGATGGAGAGCACGATGGTGGTGGCGACGCAGCACATCAAGGCATACTCGATGAACTTGACAGGCAGGCCTTGGGTCTGCGCGAAATCACGGTCGAACGCCACATAGACAATCTCTCGCAGGAAGAGCAGAAACAGCGCGCTGAGGCCCACCACCAAGGCCAGCATGGCCCAGAGGTCGGCGGTCGTAATGGTCAGGATGTTGCCAAAGAGATAGGCCGAGAGGTTGGGCGCGTAGCCCGGCGTAAGGAAGATGAAGATCACACCCAGCGCCATGCCCAACGACCACACGCCGGCAATGGCGGAGTCTTCGCGCACATCCTGGCTTTTGCTGACCCATTCCACGCCGAAGGCCGAGAGGATGGCGAAGGCAAGCGCCATCCAGATGGGGTTGACGCCCAGGTAGAAGCCCAATCCCAAGCCGCCAAACGAGGCGTGGGTGATGCCCCCGCTGATGAATACCAGTCGGCGGGCCACGATGTAGGTGCCGACTATGCCGCAGGCAGTGGCCGTCAGCAAGCTGCCCCACAGGGCATGTTGAAAGAACGTGTATTGTAGAAGGTCCATGCTGAAGATCGGTTTTAGTGCATGCGTCGTTCGCCCACGATCAAGAACGCCTCGTCTTTGATCGCGTCGGGCAGGTTGATGCCTCTCAGTTGCAAGCTGCGCAGCCATCCCGCCACCTCTACCTCTTGCAGCGTGTAGAGCACTTCGCTGAACTCCTCGATCGCCGCTTCGTCGTAGGCGTCGGCCTCTACCCCTTGGTAGCGATCCAGCTCCTCGTCGTTGTAATACTCAATCTCTTTGCTGACCGCCGCCAAGAGGCTGTCGCGCTCGCAAGTCTCGTGCTGGCCACAGCACTCCTCTTGGATCTCTTGCGGCTCGGGAATGGCGTCGATCTCGCCCCGCTCCAGCTGACGCTGCAACTTGCGGTTGCGGACGACACCCGCTATGGCCGCCGCTACCCCTAAGAGTAGCAAACTAAGCAGAATATACCACATAATAGTCAAATTCATCTTCTTGCTTCTTCCATTTCGTCTACTTCAAAACCTGCCGCACGAAGGTCGTCCCAATAGTGCGGATAACTCTTGCTGACCACTTGCGGATGGGCAATCTCGATGCCCTCGGGGCGCACCAGGGCGGCCGGAGCGAACGAGAGCGCCATGCGGTGGTCTTCGTAGGTGGCGATCACGGGGTGCGCCTCGGGGTCACAGCGCTCGCCGTCCCAGCTGAGTATGCTGTCTTGCTCGTCGTGGAGCACGTAGCCCAGCTTGAGCAGCTCGTTTTTCAACGCCTCGATGCGGTCGGTCTCCTTGATCTTCAGCGATTGCAAACCGGTGAAGCGGAAGGGCACATTCAGCAACGCGCAGGTGACGACAAACGTTTGTGCCAGGTCGGGCTCGTTGACGAAGTCGTAGTCTAACCGCTGGCAGCGCTTCCCGTTGTGGCGCAAACGCACGCCCCGCTCGGTGAAAAGCGTCTCTACGCCCAGCTGACTGAACAGCTTCGCTCCTGCGGCGTCGCCCTGAAGGCTCTGTTCGAACAGTCCGAGCAGCTCGATCTCTGCCGAGGGCGAGAGGGCCATGATCTGATACCAATAGGAGGCGGCGCTCCAGTCGGACTCCACCGTGAATCGGACGGGCTGGTAGCGCTGCGGCCAAACCTTGATGGTGTGGTCTGCCCAGGTGGATTGCACCCCGAACTGCCTCATTAGCTGCAGGGTGATGTGGATGTAGGGGCGCGACACGATCTCGCCCACGAGATGCAGCGTCACCCCTTGCCGCATGAAAGGCGCGATCATGAGGAGGGCCGAGATGTATTGCGAGCTGACGTCTCCCGGCAGGGAGATCTCGCCCCCTCGCAAGGGGCAGCCCGCGATGCGCAGCGGAGGGAAGCCCTCCTTCTCGATATACTCAATATGCGCTCCCAAGGCGTTCAAGGCCTCTACCAGCACTTTGATGGGCCGGTTCTTCATGCGTGCGGAGCCGGTAATCGTCCATTGGCCCTCACGCTGGGCGAGGAAGGCCGTCAGGAAGCGCATGGTTGTGCCCGCTGCGCCCACGTTGAAGTCGCATCCTTCGGAGCGAAGCGCATTCACCATCAGGTTGGTGTCGTCGCAGTCGGAAAGGTTCGTCACGCCAAAGGAGCTATTGCTCAACGCATTCAATATCAAGGCGCGGTTGCTGATGCTTTTTGAAGAGGGAAGCTTTACCGAGGCTTTGATTGCCCCACGGGGTGCCTTTATTCGATCATTCATATTGTTCGTCTTTTTCAAGAATCAGAACGCAAAAGTAGGAAAAAAGCCTTATTTTTTCAAGAAATGCTTCTGAAAGAACAGGATCTGATAGTCTATTGCGTTTCTCCAATAGGTGCGGTTGTGTGCGCCGGGGCGGGTGATGAAGTCGTGATCGATGCCCTGCTTGAGCAATGCCTTATGGATGTTCTGGTTTACTTCGAGGAAGAAATCGTCTTCGCCGCAGTCGATGATCAGGGCCAGCTGCCCTTTCTGGAGCGTAGGCACCAGGTTGATCACGGTGTGGCTCTCCCAGTTCTCGCGATGGCTCTCTTGGTCGCCCAGCTGGGTGCTAATCTCCCAGTTCTTCGGGAAGGGGCGGATGTCGAGGCCGCCGCTGGTGCTGCCCGCCGCTCCAAACACGTCGCTATGGCGAATGGCGTTCCACAGGGCGCCGTGGCCGCCCATGCTCAGGCCGGTGATGGCCCTGCCGTCGCGGTTGGCAATGGTTGAATAGTGGGAGTCGATGTAAGAGACCAGTTCTTTGGAGATGAAGTCTTCGTAGCGCACGTCGGCCTGCATCGGGCTGTTCCAATACCAGCTTTTCTTGCCGTCGGGGCAAACGAAGATGATCCCCTTCTCGTCGGCAATCTGCGGCAGGTCGGGCTTAATCTCGATCCATCCGTTTTGATTGTCGCTATAGCCATGCAGCAGGTAAATGACGGGGCAGGGCTTCGTGGCAGCCTGGTCGGGGGCGACCACCACCACCTTCACCTCTTTGTTCATACCCGCACTCTTCACTTGAATGCTATCTACCTTGGCGGCTTCGACCGCCCAGGGCAGGAGCGCGATCAACGCTACGGCCCAAAGTCTGCAATTTCTCATGTCGCTTGTTTATTTACCGATATTAGTTGCAGGCAAAGGTACGCATTCTGTTTTTCAATAGCCGCTTTCGAAGGGCTATATTTCCCCTTGGCGGGTAGGGGTCAGTAACAGAGGATGGCCAATGTGCCGCAAGCGACCAGTCCCAGCCCCAGGAGCACATAGAAAACGCGGGCGCCCTTGCGCCCGAACCAGCGGACGAAGGTCTGTGCGCCGCTCGTCTGGAAATACCATTCCAGGTCGAGCAGGGCTGCGACCATCGAGAAGACACCTAAGCCGATGAAGAGGGCGAAGATGAAGTATTCGGAAGGCGTCATGGCTTAGTCTACCTCTACGGTTCGTGAACCATCGGCGTTCTCGGCGATGCGAACGTTCACCACGTCGCCGGGCAGCAACTCGTCGATCTTCTCTGGCCATTCGATGAAGCAGAGCGCTCCACTGTAGAAGTAGTCTTCCGTGCCGATGTCTTCGGCCTCGCTCAGCTTGTTGATGCGATAGAAGTCGAAGTGATAGATTAGCTCGCCCGTTGTTTCGCTGCGATACTCATTGACGATGGCGAACGTCGGGCTGTTGATCACATCCTCTACGCCCAGCTCCTCGCAGAGGGCTTTGATGAAGGTGGTCTTTCCGGCACCCATAGCGCCATAGAAAGCAAACACGGTGCGATCGTCCATCGCTGCGATAAAGGCTTTCGCCGCCTCGCGGATTGTCTCTAAACTCTTGATTTGAATGGTTTGCATAGTTGTTATCTTGTCTATTTCTTTATTTCGGATTGAGCGTGATAAACGGAATCAACATCTCCTCCATCGAGATGCCTCCATGCTGGAAGGTGTTGCGATAGTAGGAGACGTAATAGTTGTAGTTGTTGGGATAGGCAAAGAAGTCCTCGCCCGTGGCGAAGATATACTTCGAGCTGAGGTTGGGCGCGGGAAGGCCCACCTTCTGCGGCTCGCGTATCTCGAACACCTCCTTGGGGTTGTAGTTGAGATTCTTGCCTACCTTGTAACGTAAGTTCGTGTTTGTGTTTTTGTCGCCGATCACTTTGAGCGGATCGTTCACACGCATCGTGCCATGATCGGTGGTCAGGATCACCTTGGCGCCTCGTTGGGCGATGCGCTTAAACAGCTCCAGCGTGGTTGAATGCTGAAACCACGAGCGTGTCAGGCTGCGATAGGCCGCCTCGCTCTGTGCCAGTTCGCGAATCATCTTGCTCTCGGTGCGGGCGTGCGAGAGCATATCCACGAAGTTGAGCACGATGACATTCAGCTGATTCTTGGTCAGCGAGGGAATCATGCCCAACAGCTTCTCGCCATATTGCGAGTCGTGCACCTTATTATAAGAGACCGTGTAGCGTTTGCGAAAACGGTCGATCTGGGTCTGGATCAAAGGGGCCTCGTTGAGGTTCTTGCCCTCTTCGCTCTCTTCGTCGACCCACAGGTCGGGAAACATCTGCTCGATTTGGAGGGGCATCAAGCCCGAGAAGATGGCGTTGCGAGCGTATTGGGTGGCCGTCGGGAGAATGCTGTAATAGAGGTTCTCGTCGAACGTGAAATACTCGGCCAACAGATCTTTCACCACGCGCCATTGATCGAGGCGGAAGTTGTCGATCAGCACAAAGAAGACCTTCTCTCCTTCGTCTAAGAGCGGGAACACCTTCTTCTTGAAGAGGTCGGGGCTCATCAACGGGCGGTCTTCGGGATGCTGTATCCAATGGATGTAGTTACGCTTGATGAATTTGGCGAAGGCGTTGTTGGCCTCCAGCTTCTGCATGCGCAGCATGTCGGTCATGGCCACCTGGCTGCTCTCCAGCTCCAGCTCCCAGTAGATGAGTTTCTTATAGACCTCCATCCAGTCGTCGGTCGTGAGCGAGTCGTTGATCTGCATGCCGATCCGACCGAACTCTTGCTGATAGCCTACGGTGGTGGTCTGCGAGATAATGACGTTCTTATGAACGTTCTTTTTGATGGATAGAAGCAGTTGGTTGGGATTGACCGGCTTTATCAGATAGTCGGCGATCTTGTTGCCGATGGCTTGATTCATGATGCTCTCCTCCTCGCTCTTCGTCACCATCACGACGGGCACGTTGGGGTCGATCTCTTTGATCAAAGCGAGTGTTTCCAGCCCGGTCAGTCCGGGCATATTCTCGTCGAGGAAGATGATGTCGAACGACTGCTCCTTGCAGCAATCGATCGCATCTTGCCCGCTGACAACGGGGACAACCTCGTAGCCTTTGTCTTGTAAAAAGAAAATGTGTGGCTTCAGGAGATCGATCTCGTCGTCTGCCCACAGTACCCTGTCAACCTTCGCTGCCATATCTTGCTCGCTTACTATCTATTCATTCTATATATATAAACAACGTAGCGGGGATTTGTTTCGTATAAACCGGATTGTTAACATTGTTTTAGAGCCCCAAAGGCGTTGGGACGTGTGCTTACTGATAGCGTTTGATCAGGTTCATGAACTCCTCGCGCTTTTCCGCCTGCTCGAATACCCCGGAGAAGTCGGAAGTGACCGTCAGAGAGTTTTGCTTCTCCACGCCACGCATCTGCATACACATGTGTTGGGCCTCGATGACCACCATGACACCCGCGGGATCGAGTGTTTTCTGGATGCAATCCTTGATCTGCTTTGTCAGTCGCTCCTGGATCTGCAGGCGACGTGCGAACACATCCACCACGCGAGGGATCTTGCTCAGACCCGTGATGTGGTTCTTCGGGATATAGGCAACATGTACCTTGCCAAAGAAGGGAAGCATGTGATGTTCACAAAGCGAGTAGAAGTCGATGTCTTTCACGATAACCATCTGCTTGTAGTCCTCCTCCTGGAACATCGCCGAGCGCAGTATGGCCTCGGGATCCTCGTGGTAGCCTTTCGTGAGAAACTGCATGGCTTTTGCCACACGCTCAGGGGTTTTAAGCAGACCTTCTCGGCTGGCATCCTCGCCCAGCAAACCTAAGATTTCTTTATAATGCGTAGCTAACGCTGCGCGTGCTTGCAGCACGTCTTCGTTTACTTCCATTCTTTACTCTTCGTTTAGAGGTATTTTGATCTCTTCTCTGACGATATACATCTCTTTGCCATATTTGGGGAATGCGGCCATCAGTTGTCTCATCATGTGATAGGCCTCCTCGTGCGAACGGAAATCGCCAACGCGCAGTTTCCAGAAGGGAGCCGTGTAGGAGACATAGGTGGGAATGTCAGGGAATAACTCTTTGATCTCCTTCTCTTTGCTGAATGCTTCGTCTTTGGAGGCCCGTTGGTTATTGCCAGAGAATACCTGTGTGCGATAGCCCTGTATCTTCAGATAGGCAACGCTATCCGTCGTCTCTACGTTGGCTCCGGCCATCCGCTCACCTATCAGTTGCTCGACAGCGGCCGATTGATGCACGATGACTTCGCCCATGCCTGCCTCCTGGCGGCTCAGGGCATCGAAGATGGTGGAACGATTCTGCCCGAACGCATGGGTCGCAAAAGCGAGGCAGAACAGCAGAACGATACAAGGAAATCTTTTCATGTCGGTGTCTATTTTAATCAAAGGGAATGCACCGTTTGACTGGAGCATTCCCCTTGTGATTCATTTAATTTGCGATTACTTGTCGAAAGCCTCGATAATCGGCATGAACTTCTCTACTGACAGAGAGGCACCACCAATCAGACCACCATCAACGTTCGGCTTAGCAAACAACTCCTTCGCGTTGCCGCCATTGCAGCTACCGCCATAGAGGATCGTGCAGTTGTCGGCGATCTCGTTGCCATACTTCGCAGCCAAAGTAGCGCGGATGTGTGCGTGGATCTCCTCAGCCTGCTCAGCCGTAGCTGTCTTGCCTGTGCCGATAGCCCATACCGGCTCGTAAGCCAAGATGATCTTGCCGAAGTCCTCGGCAGAGAGGTTGAACAATGAACCCTCAACCTGAGCGTCAACTACCTCGAAGTGCTTGCCAGCCTCGCGCTCTGCCAATACCTCGCCGATGCAGAAGATAGGAGTCAAACCGTTAGCCAATGCCAACTCCACCTTAGTCTTCAGGATCTCGGGAGTCTCGTGGTAGTATGCACGACGCTCTGAGTGGCCCAGGATGACATACTTAGCGCCTGTTGAAGCAACCATAGCGGCAGAAACCTCGCCTGTGAAAGCGCCCTTCTCCTTGTCGGCGCAGTTCTCAGCGGCTACACCGATCTTGTTGGTGTCGATCGCAGCGGCAACGCTTGCCAAGTGAGTGAACGGCGTACCGATGATTACGTCGCAATTCGTAGTCTTATTCTTCAAGGCCTCGTTCAAGCCTGTTGCCAAAGCCATACCCTCAGCCAGGGTGGTGTTCATTTTCCAGTTGCCTGCAACAATGTTTTTTCTCATAACTTAAAAATTTAATATGTAAATAATCTGATTAATCAATCTCTGTCTCCGCTTTCTTTTGCTCCTCGCATTTTCGGGCTCGCAGCCGATGGCGAAAAAGGTCATAAAGCCAAACCAGCGACAAAGGTACGGTAAAAGTCAATATGTTGGTTAAAAGTCGTCGCTCTTCTTGCGTTTTAGCGGTTGGATTTCCCTCGGAATAACTCGAAAGCAGCGCTGGCCACTCCTCTTCGCCGGGAATATCGCTGGAGTGCCACTTCATCAAGATCGTGCCTTCTTGCAGCAACATCATGCCGGGATTGGCCCTGACCATGGTCTTGAGCAGCGTGGCGTCGGCTTGCAGATAGGGGTATTCGGCCCCCGTCAGTTCTTCCCACGTGGCGATCTCCTCGTTGGTGGAGGCGGTCAGGCAGTAGAAGCCGATGTTGTGTTCAAGGCTGTAGTCGTAGGCGTTGTTGATGTTGTCGATGTGGTGGTCTTCGGCTTCGGCCAGGTGGGGAGCGATCAGTAGCAGCAACGGGCGAGGCTCTTCGAGGAGCTGGTCGGTCACCTCTTCGCCCTCCAGCGTGTGGATGACGAAGTCGTGGATGGGAGGGACGTAGCCGGGCTTGACCAGCTCAGTCTTCGACTCGACGAAGGTCCAGGTGCTATCGGCCGTAGGCGCCTCTTCGAGGCCAAACTCTTTTTTTACCCCGTCCTTCTCGTAGATGAAGGCGTAGCGGTATTCATCCTGGGGAGCGTCGGCGGGAATCGTGCGCTCGGCCTGGATGTTGACACCTATTTTATACGGACGGAAGTCGATGAGGGGCAGATGCTGGTAGTTGTGCCAGGCGAAGCCGCAGGCGAACAGGTAGCCCCAAAGCGGCACGAACCAGTAGGCCCGCCGGGAGAATCCGCGTGCGACATGCTGGTTGTGGCGCCAAAAGACGAGGGAGGCCGCCAGCAGCACGACGTTCTTCGCAAAGGTCTGCCAATTGCTGATGACTAACGCGTCGCCGAAGCATCCGCAATCCGACACGGGGTTGAAGAGGGCCAAATAGAGGGTTAAAGGCGTCATGAAGCCCATGGTGAGCAACACGCCCCAAGCCGTGTAGAGGCGATAGACGCCCGCCAAGAGGCATACGCCTAAGGTGAACTCGAAGGCCGAGAGGTTGACCGAGAGGAAGAGGGAGAGCTCTTTCAGCGCGTCGAGTTTGAAGGCGACCAGGTAGTCGGCGATCTTGATGGCGCCTCCAACCGGGTCGATCGCTTTGGTGATGCCCGAGAAAACAAACGTTATTCCCAGCAATAGCCGGCAGAACTCGATGAATACCTTCTTGAGCTTGTTGAGGTTCATGGGCGGTTGCAATCTTCGCCAAATTCTAATTTAATCAATCCGAAAAGCGCATAGTTGATCATGTCCATATAATTGGCATCTATGCCTTCTGAAACCAGCGTCAGCCCGTTGTGGCTCTCGATCTGCTTGGTGCGGAACAGCTTCATGAGGATCAGGTCGGTGTAGGAGCTGATGCGCATCAGGCGCCAAGCCTCGTCGTAGTCGTGATTCTTGGCATACATAAGCTCCTTCGTCTGGGTCATATACTTGTCGTAGAGCGCCAAGGCCTCCTCTTCGGTGAGGTCGGCTTTGTCGGCGAAGCCGAGGCCCAACTGGATTAGCCCAATGATTCCGTAGTTGACAATGCCGATGAATTCCGGGCGGATGCCTTCGCCCACCAGGCTGACCCCCTTGATCTCTAAGCTCCGGATGCGGTTGGCCTTGATGAAGATCTGGTCGGTGACCGACTGAGGGCGCATAATGCGCCAAGAGGCGCCGTAGTCTTTCAGCTTCTTGGCATAGAGGTCTCTGCATAGCGCGATTACCTGCTCGAATTGCTCAATCGTTGTTGCCATGCCCGTAGGGGCAGTCTCTTTCGTACACATACTTTTCTCTCTACCCTTTCTTCTTTTTGGTTATGAACAGCGGAGCGAACGGCCCAACTTCAGCATGGTCGTCTTGGTGATGCCATTCAGCTCGCAGAGCTTTTGCACCGTCGTCCCGTAGCGGCGTGCGATGGCGCCCAGCGTGTCGCCCGACTTGATTCGGTGATAGATGATGCCCTTTTCCACCGCGTTGTCGTTGGCCAAGCGGTTCTCGCCCTTGCCCAAGGCGGAAGAGGCTGATGCGTCGGCCTTGACGGTGATGGTGCGTTGTGAAGCGACGGCTTTGGGTGCGTCGGCTTTAGTGGCCTTTTGCGCTGCAGGTTTCGGGTCGGGCTCTATGCCTGCGCTGCAACGGATGGATTGGCCAATCCGCAGGGTGGAGGTGCTTTTCAGCCCGTTCAGTCGACACAGCTGGTTGACCGTCGTGCCATACATGCGTGCGATCTTGCCCAGCGTATCGCCCGATTTCACCCGGTGATAGACCATCTGGTCGGTCGAAGAGGTATAGATGTTGGTCTTCTTGCCTCTGATCTTCACGTTGCGGAACACATAGGTGTCTTGATAGGGTGTGCTATTCTCGAAATCGATAATCTCAGCTGGATTGATGGCTTGGCCCAAGAAACGCGTCTCGAAATGGAGGTGCGAACCCGTTGAGCGTCCGGTGTTTCCGCCCAGTCCGATCGGCTGACCCGCTTTGACCACGTCGTTCACATTCACCAAGAACTTCGAGAGGTGGCCATAGACCGTCTCCAATCCATTCGGATGGCGCAGCACCAGGTAGTAGCCGTAGCCTCTTCGCTCGAAGTTGCGGATGCGGATCTTGCCTGAGAAGGCGGCGCGGATGGTATCTCCCTTTTGCACTTTCAGGTCGATGCCTCGGTGCATGCGGCGACGGCGAGGGCCATATTTAGAGGTGATATGTGTCATGGTGTCCAACGGAAGGACAAAGGTGGAGCAATCGATCAGGCAGGAGTCTGGCATGTCGATCTTCTTTCCTCGGAAGGGGTTGACCCATTCGTTTGTCCATTCTCCGTAGAGTTCGTCGGCGGGGAACATCAGTTCCTCGTTTGCCTCCAGCTCTTCCAACTCTTCCATCTCGATCAGTTTGTCGCTCAACTCCTTCTTGAATCCAACGCGGTCGGCCATCAGCTCAGAGACCTGCTGATTCATCAATTGGTGGGTTTGCTCGTGCTGAACGGGGCTTGAGGGTGGAACAATCTTCACAGGCTTTTTTGCGTCTGCGCTCGCTACCATGAGGGCAGCGCAACAGGTGTATAAGAATGTTTTTATACTCATTTTTCCAGCTGAATTTCGTGCTTTAGATGTATTATATCATGCCAACGCAAGGCATATCTGTCTCGATGACAGATGGTCAAAGTTCGGAATTTTAGGAAAAACAGCCAAATCTGTTGGTGAAAAAAACGTGTAACGAATGAGAACGAAAGTCAAAAGGCCGGCGTAAACGTCAGATATTCAAAAACGTATAAGAAAACATGTTTCACAACATATCAGCTGATTAGGCTCCAATCTTTCTTCTTGGCGAAGAGCGTTTTGAGCCTTTCGTTCAATATCCGGTGTGTTTCGCTCATTAAGTCGGGGTCTTTGTCAAGCACCTCCTGGGCCAGCTCCCGGGCATATTGCAGGATCTGGCCGTCGGTGGCCAAGTTGGCTATCTTGAGGTCTATTCCCTCGCCGCTTTGGCGTGTGCCCTCCAGGTCGCCATGCCCTCGGAGGCGCAGGTCCTCTTCGGCGATTCGGAAGCCGTCGTTGCTGTTCACCATGATCTCCAACCGTTTGCGCGTGTCGTTGCTCAGCTTGTACGACGACACCAAGATGCAATAGGATTGCTCGGCGCCGCGGCCCACGCGGCCCCGCAACTGATGGAGCTGCGAGAGGCCGAATCGCTCGGCGCTCTCGATCACCATCACGGAGGCGTTAGGCACGTTTACGCCCACCTCGATGACGGTTGTGGCTAACAGGATCTGAGCTTCGCCACTGACGAAGCACTGCATCTCGCGCTCCTTGTCGGCGGCTTTCATGCGCCCGTGCACCATGCAGACCTTGTATTCGGGAAACACCTCCTTGAAGGTCTCGAAGCCCGCCTCCAAGTCTTTGTAGTCGAGCTTCTCGTTGCCCTCGATGAGCGGATAGACCACATAGACCTGCCGGCCCTTCTGGATCTCGGAGCGCAGGAAGGCGTAAAGTTCGGCTTTCTTGTTGTCGTAGCGATGCAGGGTGCGAATCGGCTTGCGGCCCGGCGGGAGCTCGTCGATCACCGAGACGTCAAGGTCGCCATAGAGCGTCATGGCCAATGTGCGAGGGATGGGGGTGGCCGTCATGACCAGCACGTGGGGCGGCTCGCTGTTCTTGGTCCATAGCTTCGAGCGTTGCTCCACGCCGAAGCGGTGTTGCTCGTCGATGATGGCCAAGCCTAAGCTATGGAACTGCACCGACTCCTCGATCAGCGCATGCGTGCCGATCACGATCTGTATCTCTCCGCTGGCGATGGCGGGCAGGAGTTTCTCGCGCTCCTTCTTGCGGGTGGAGCCTGTCAGCAGGGCCACTTTCACCTCCATGCCTTGCAGGAAATGGCTGATCGTGGCGTAGTGTTGCGCCGCCAAGATTTCGGTTGGCGCCATCAGGCAGGCTTGGCAATGGTTGTCGAGCGCCAGGAGCATCGCCAAAAGTCCCACCAGGGTCTTCCCGCTGCCCACGTCGCCTTGCAGCAGCCGGTTCATCTGCCTGCCGCTGCCCATGTCGGCGCGAATCTCCCTGACGACTCGCTTTTGAGCGTTGGTCAGGGCGAATGGAAGATGCTCCTTGTAGAAGGTGTTGAAATAGTCGCCAACCGTGGGGAACACGATGCCTTGCAGCTTGCGTTTCCGCAGGCCTGCCGTGCGCAGGATGTTGAGCTGGATGAAAAACAGCTCGTCGAACTTCAGGCGCAGCTGCGCCTTCCGCAGCTGGTCGACCGACTCGGGGAAGTGGACGTTGCGAATGGCTTCGCTCATCGAGGGCATGTGGATGCGGTCGAGCACGTCGGCCGAGAGCGTTTCGGGCAATTGCCAATGGAGCGAGCTGAGCAGCGTGTATTGCAGGTTTTGGATGGCCCGCGAGGGCAGGAAGGCCTTCTTCATCCGCTCGGTCGTGTTGTAGTAGGGGGTCAGCCCCTTGGCCACCTGGTCGGCCTGCTCGATGGTGTCGATGTCGGGGTGAACGATGTTGCAGGTCGATCCGAAGAGGGTGGGCTTGCCGAAGACGATGTATTCGGTGTCGGTCTTGATCTTTCCCTTTACGTAGGCGATGCCCTTAAACCAAACCAGGTCGATCACTCCCGTGCCGTCGCTGAATTTCCCGATTAGCCGCTTGGCGGTGCCTTCGCCTAAGGTGTCGAACAGGGTGATCTTTCCTTTCAGCTGGATGAAGGGCATGTTGCCATTCACCTCGCTGACGGTGTAGAAGCGGCTGCGATCGATGTATTTATAGGGGAAATAGAACAATAGATCCTCGAAAGAGGAGATGCCCACCTCTTTCTGCAGGATCTCGGCCCGTTTGGAGCCGACTCCGGGCAGGTATGTGATCGATCTTTTGTCTAAGTCCAGCATATGCCTATGGATAGTTTCACCTTGTTCGTTACGTGTGGACAAATATAGCAACTTTCGTCAGAAACGCCAAGGCTCGGGGCAATCCGTTCGACGAAAGCGGCGAAAGGCGACGGCCGTCGGCGTGAAAAACCATGGTGATCTGCGTAAATTTCGTTGCCCGTCGTTTTGGAAAACCACGGGCAACAAAATTTATAACGACGGGCAACGGAATTTACGCCAACGGGCAACGGAATTTTGAACAACGGACAACGGGATTTAGAGCAACCAGCGACTTGATTTTTGGGAGCAACGGGCAGCGTGATTTTATTGGGAACAACAGATATCGTAAATTTTTGAGAAACGGACATCGAAATATTTACAACAAACCTTATTTGTATCTCGAAATTGCGAGCATATTGATTTTTTTTTGTTTTGCATGCGTATTGTAATATACGCATGTAAAAAAATAAAAATCCATATCTGATAGCTGGGCGGCCTCCACAAAACCGTTTTTTTACAATAAGGTTGGCATAAAAAACTGCTTCTGTGCGGCGTGAGAAGGTGGGGGTGGAGACAAAAAAAGAGACGCATCAAAAAGATTGATACGTCTCTTGCAGAAGTGGGCGTTGACGGATTCGAACCGCCGACCCTCTGCTTGTAAGGCAGATGCTCTGAACCAGCTGAGCTAAACGCCCGAATAGGAGGAATGATGTATGATGTATGAAAGTGGGCGTTGACGGATTCGAACCGCCGACCCTCTGCTTGTAAGGCAGATGCTCTGAACCAGCTGAGCTAAACGC
>CAKUZF010000020.1 GCA_934718155.1 uncultured Parabacteroides sp.
AAGAGTGACGAAAGTGTAAATACTATTCGTCATGGACTTTTGTTGTTAAAAATGAAACAGCAAAGAGATTCTATCCGCAAACAGGTCATTCAATTGAAAACCAGTGCCCATATTGACAATGACACTTTTATGGATGGCTACAATGCTATAATTGAGACAATCTCTGATGAGCAGATTCTTGAAAAGACTTTAGATGCTGTTGACAAAGTGGCAAAAATGGGAGATTGTGCAGATGATGCGCAGTCCTTAAAGAAGTCTTTGGAAATACTAACATCTACTTTTGATGAGTGTATAGAATATATTCAAGAGCAACTCAAAGGTAAAACAGACCTCCTCAATCATCTTAATGAGATGATGAAGGGAATTCGGCTTTACAATATTGAAGAACCATTCGTCCTTTTATCTTCAAACTATGGTGTTCCTCAAAATCGTGAGCGAGTAGTTTTTATTGGTTGCAGAAATGACCAAGAGGTTATTAAAGAGATTCCTGCCACCATCAGTGGTAGCGAGAAAGTGAAAGTTTATGAAGCACTTTGGGATTTGGATATGATTGGAAATGGCGAAACAGTAACTTCGTATAAGAAACCAAAGTTGAACCTGAAATTTGAAGAAACAAAAATTCAAAGAGCTATTCAAGGTGAGCCGGATGAACGTGGACTTTTGTTTTCTGAATGGTCAAGAATTGGTCGCTTGGGGCATCGATTCACATTCGACAAGGAACCGTTCTATGTATTGAATATGAACGAGTTGGATAGACCTCAGAAATATCAGCACATGGATTTGTTCAATCACCAAACAAGTCAGCAGAACGAAAAAGTTCGTGAGCGACTGCGAATTATTGCCGCACATGGGGATTATGATGACGCAAAGACTGAACTAAAAAAGAAAGGACTGGAGTCTCAGAAACGAAACTATGCAGTTTTGAATCCTCTCGGGCAAAGTCCTACTGTTTGTACAATGCCTGATGACTTTATTCACTATGCCGCTTATCGTCCTATGACTGTTCGTGAAATGGCTCGTCTGCAGAGCTTTGATGATTCGTTTGTATTTCAAGGGAAACGTCAGACAGGTGGTAACAATCGCCAAAAAGAGATACCTCAATATACACTTGTTGGCAATGCCGTTCCACCACTAATGGCAAGGGCTATCGCCAATACATTGTTGAAACATATAAAGTAGAAAGGCTGTCATATGGTTAATATGCGTCCATTTACCGCTTTTGAGCAGAAGAATTTGAAATTTCTTGTAAACCACAATGTTAAGTTTACACAAGTTGAGATTACCCCTACTGGTTTAGGTAAGGGTATTCTTGACTCTACTGCTCCTATGCGAGCCTATTTCCTTGAAAATGATATTCATAACTATGAAGAACAACTTCAAGGTCAAGAACATAAGCAGATTAAAGCAGCATGTATTCTTACAGACACGACTCAATTCTTTACAAAGGTCTCCTTTTATCGTCCTAATACAAAGAAAGGTGACCCTCGAATGTGGGTTTACGGCTTTGGTTCATATACAGAAGGTAACGACATTCATGTACTGTTTTGGCATGAAAAAACATTATATAGCATCAATATCACTCACATTGATATTGAAAAATGCTACAACTCCGCCATAATTACACCTATGCAGGAAGTTTTGAAAGCTATCAACCAAGAGGGAAACTCGGTTTCTGAGGAACTTCTTGGGCGTTTCCGTGCTGTTAAAGACCAGTGGTTTGAGTCAGAAGTAACAGCTGATACAGGAATCGGCAGAACAATAGAATCATTCCTTGGAATCAGTATGAATAGTGACAAAACTCCTGATTACAAAGGAATAGAATTGAAAAGTCATCGAGATAAACGAAGCAGCAAGAAGAATGTACTATTTACTCAAACGCCAGATTGGGGAATTAGTAAATTGAAGTCTGGACGAGAAATTGTCGATAAGTACGGCTATATCAATGAAGATGGTTTCAAGACTTACCAAAACACCGTTCAATGTACACCACCCAACAGCCAAATGTTGTTCTTGAATGTCAACCATGCAAACGAACATCTTGAGCTACAAGCGGAGAGAAAAAAAGTCGAAGATGTTGCAGCTTGGAGGTTGGTAAAGTTGCACCAACGCTTGCAAATAAAACATCGTGAAACTTTCTGGATTGAAGTCGAAAACGAGTTAAACAATGGCAAGGAATACTTTCGCTACAAGCAAATTGAGCATACAAAGAATCCCAATGTTGGTCAATTTGATATGCTTCTTGAACAGAATATTATAACTGTTGACTTGCTGCTTTGCCGTCCAAGTGGACATGGCGATACCTATTCGTTCAAAATCAAGAAGAAGGGTATGCCTTTATTATTTCCAGAAAGTGTAGTTTATTATATACGGCAATAAGAAAATACATCCGGCCCTCTGATGGCGGAAGGGCGAAAGCGGTCATTTGGTCATCGGTCATTAGGTCATTAAGGAAAAGCGGATGGTCAGGGCGGCGGAGGCCTAAGGGAGACCTGGTATAGCGAAACGCTATACCAGGCCTTTTTTTCTTAGGGCGCCACGGGGTGGTCGGCATGGAACTGCTTCATGCGCTCCTCCAAGACGGGATACAGCTCGGGGCGCATGCGGCTTGTGCAGGCACGCACGCCGGGCTCGAGCGAGCCGGTCGTATCGAGGTTGATGCTCGACACGCCATAGTGCATCAGCTCCGTCACCAGCTGGCCGCCTGTCAGGCCCGGATAGGAGAGCGAGAAGAAGAAGCCGTCGCCGATCGGCTCGGTCACGTCGTGCGGATAGGTGATCGTGAAACCGTTGTCGCAGAAGATCTGCTTCATGCGACGCGCACGCTCGGCGTAGGCCTTAGTGTCGGCCACGAAGTTGATCGTGCCGTCGGCCGAGAGGCGCAGCATCTCGGCGTAGCCATACTGCGTGGAGGCCGTACAGCCCGACGTGATCATATAGAGGATGCTGGCAATCAGGGTCGGGCCGAAGATGCCCGAGTCGTGATAGCGCTCGGCCAGGGCGGGAAACTGGCGCTCGAACAGCTTGTCGCTGATGCAGAGCAGCGCCATGCGCTGGCCGGCGTAGGAGAAGATCTTCGACGACGAGAGCATCAGCAGGTAGTTGTCGGTGTAGCGAGCCACGGTGCGCACGTAGGGGGGCTCGAAGGGGTGCGACAGGTCGTGGCGGCTGTCCATGGCGAAATAGGCAAGGTCTTCCATCACGATCGCGTCGTAGCGGGTGGCCAGCTGGCCGATGATGCGCAACTCCTCCTCCTCGAGCGAGATCCAGGCGGGGTTGTTGGGGTTGGAGTAGATGATGGCCGCGATGTCGCCCGCCGAGAGCTCCTCCTCCAGCTTCGCCCGCAGCGCCTGGCCACGGTAGGGATAGATGTCGAACTCGCGCCAGCCGATGCCCAGCACACGCAGCTGCGACTTCTGGATGGGGAAGCCGGGGTCGATGAAGAGCACCTTGTTTTTCAGCGGGTCGCGCTGGCAGCAGGCGATGAATCCGCCGAAACTGCCCGCCACCGAGCCCACCGTGGGCACGCACGAGCGGGGCGTGATGTCGATGTCGATAAACGCCTTGACAAAGCGGCTGGCCGCCTCCTTGAGCTCCTTGACGCCCGCCGCGGCGGGGTATTGGCTGCCGATGCCGCTGTCGAGGGCTCGCTTCTCGGCCTCGATGCCATAGCGGTTGGCCGGCAGGCCGGGGCTTCCCTGGTCCATGCGGATGAAGGGGATGCCTGTTTTTTGCTCTAAATACTGCGCCACGAGCAGCGTCTCGCCAATCGTGGCGTGGCTCAGGTCGGCCACGTGGTTCACACGTGCCGCCTCGGCCACCAATTCATTCGAAAATATCTGCATACGTTTTCTTCTTTCTTTCCCTTATTTCCAATTCGAGAAATCTCGTTTGTCATTCACATGCTTGGCCTTGCCCGTCGAGCGCTTGATGCTGTTGGGCGGCAGGATGTGCACGTTCGGCTTGATGCCCATCACCGAGCAGAGTCGGTCGTAGAGCGGCTTGATGAAGGGCATCTGCTTGGCGGGGTTGGGCGAGAAGAACTCGGGACGCAGCTCGACGTCGAGGTCGAACGTGTCTTCGTGGTTCTTGCGGTCGACCGTGATGAAGTATTGCGGCGAGAAGGCGGGGAACTCGGTGAGGATCGACTCCACCTGGCTGGGGAAGACGTTCACGCCGCGGATGATGAGCATGTCGTCGGAACGGCCCAGGATTTTGCCCAGGCGCACCGTGGTGCGGCCGCAACGGCACTTCTCGTAGATCAGGTGGGTAAGGTCGCGCGTGCGATAACGCAGGATGGGCATGGCCTCCTTGCAAAGCGAGGTGAACACCAGCTCGCCCTGCTCGCCGGGAGCGACGGGCTCCAGCGTCTCGGGGTTGATGATCTCGGGATAGAACATGTCTTCGCACACGTGCGTGCCGTCTTGGTATTGGCACTCGCCGCCCACGCCGGGTCCCGACATCTCGGTCAGGCCGTAGATGTCGATGGCCTTGATGCCCAGCTTTTTCTCCAGCTCGCGGCGGATGCCCCAGGTCCAGGGCTCGGCGCCGAAGAAGCCCACGCGCAGCTTGAGGTTCTCGGCCTTCACCACGTCGCTGTTTTCGATGCACTCCGCCAGGTGGAGGGCGTAGGAAGGCGTGCTGCAGAGGGCCGTCGTGCCGAAGTCTTGCATCAGCATGATTTGCTTCTCAGAGTTGCCCGACGAGGCGGGCAGCTGGATGGCTCCCGCCTTGGCCACGCCGTCGTGCACGCCGAGGCCTCCGGTGAAGAGGCCGTAGCCGTAAGAGACTTGCACCACGTCGCCGGGGCCTATGTCGCCCACGGCCAGCACACGGGCCACGCACTCGGCCCAGTTGTCGAGGTCGTTCTGCGTGTAAGTTCCTACGACGGGCTTACCCGTCGTGCCCGACGAGGCGTGAATGCGGCGGATCTCGCTCATCGGGACCGCCTGCATGCCGAACGGATACTCGTCGCGCAGGTCGTATTTCGTGGTGAAGGGAAGTTTCGTTATGTCGTCGATCGACTTGATGTCGTCGGGCTTGATGCCCATCCGGTCCATCTTTTTCTTATAGAAAGGCACCTTCTCGTAGCAGGTCTTTACGGTCTTTACCAATCGCTCTGACTGGAGTTTGCGCATCTCTTCGCGCGGCATGCACTCCATGGCGGGGTTGTGAATCATGAGTTTTCTCTTTTAGTTATTTTTTTTGAATTACATGGGTCTCTATTTCTCTTTGGCGAAGTCGGCCTCGGTCAGAAACGAGAGCTTGTTCAGGATGACGGTTTCGCGGGCCTTCTCGTCGGGCGAGGTGCGCATCACGAGCACGCCCTTGCCCCTCCACAGGAAGGAGTACATATAGAGGATGTCGACCCCCGCCGCCGAGAGGGTGCGGATGGCCTGGGCCGCCCGTCCGGGCTCGTTGTCGATGCTGAGGGCCAGCACGTCGGCCAGCTGCACGTTGATGCCGCTCTCGCGCAACACGAGGTAGGCCTGCGTGGGCTGGTCGCATAGCAAACGGTAGATGCCGTAGTCTTGCGTGTCGGCCACGGTCGAGGCGATAATCTGTATGCCGGCTTGGCTCAGGAGTTCCAACACCTTGATGAGCGTCCCGCCCTTGTTTTCGATGAATATGGAAAGTTGCTTGATTGTCATAGCTTTATTGATACACTTTACGTTTGTCGATCACGCGCACGGCCTTGCCCTCGCTCACGGGCAGCGAGCCTTTCGGCACGAGCTTGACGTGGGGCGTTAGCAGGATCTCGTCTTTCAGCGCGCGCTGGATGTTCTTCTGCAGCGTCTGCAGGCGTGAGTAGTCGTCGGTGAAGAGGTCTTCCAGTTCCACCTCGACGGTCATGTTGTCGTTGTCGTCGTCGGTCGTCAAGGTGATGAGGTAGTTGCTGGCCAGCTCGGTGAACTGCATCAGTATCTTCTCGATCTGGATGGGGAAGATGTTCACGCCGCGCAGCACCATCATGTCGTCGGAGCGGCCACGCATGCGGTCGAGGCGCACATGGTTGCGCCCGCAGGGGCAGCTGCGTCCCAGCACACGGGTCAGGTCGCGGGTGCGATAGCGCAGCAGCGGCATCGCCTCGCGGCAGAGCGTGGTCAGCACCAGCTCGCCCACCTGGCCGTCGGGCACGGGCTCGAGGGTGTCGGGGTCGACAATCTCGACGATGTAGTAGTCTTCCCAGAAATGCAGGCCGTTTTGCTCGGGGCACTCAAAGCCCACGCCGGGGCCGCACATCTCCGACATGCCGAAGGAGTTGTAAGCCTTCACGCCCATCATCTCCTCGATGCGCTTTCGCTGCTCCTCGCTGTGGGGCTCGGCGCCGATCGCCAGCACACGCAGCTTCGTGTCGCGGCGCGGATCCACGCCGACGCTGTCCATCACCTCGCGCAAGCGTGTCACATACGAGGGGACGGCATGCAGGGCCGTCGTGCCGAAATCGGTCATGAACTTGATCTGGCGCAGCGAGTTGCCCGCCGCCGCGGGAATGGTCAGCATGCCCAGCCGCTCGGCTCCATACTGGAAGCCCAAGCCTCCGGTGAACATGCCGTAGCCACTGGAGTTTTGGAACACGTCGCTGGGGCGCAGGCCCACCATCCAGAGGTTGCGGGCCACTTGGTTGGCCCACTCGTCGAGGTCGTTCTGCGTGTGGAGGATCACCGTGGGCGTGCCGGTCGTTCCGCTCGACGAATGCAGGCGCACACAGTCGCGCAGGGGCACGCTGGCCATCCCGAAGGGATAGGTGTCGCGCAGGTCCTGCTTCGTGGTGAAGGGAATCTTGCGCAGGTCGGCCAGGCTTTGGATGTCGGCTGGTTTCAGTCCGGCCTGCTCGAAACGTTTCTTATAGAAGGGCGATTGCATGCAGTGGGCCACGGTGTGCCTCAGCCGCTGCAGCTGCAACGCCTCGATCTCTGCCCTCGAAAGGGTCTCCATCTCCCTGTTGAAGTAGGGAGAGGAGTCTTCCGGAATAAACTTGCTCATCTTTTCTCAGCTTTTTCGGTGTTGACGGCAACGCCGCGGTCGAAGGCCTTCAGGTTGGCCTCTACCACGCTCTCGCCCTTGCGGGCGAAGATGGTGGCGATCGCTTGCCGCAGTTGTTCCACACTTAAGATCTCGATCGAGGGGGCGGCCATGCCGAGCAGCACCATGTTGGCGCCACGCGGGTTGCCCGCCTCACGGGCCAGCTGCTCGATGTCTATCTTCACCACGGCGGGAAGCGCCTCGACCTCGGCCATCAGCGCCTGCTGGTCGGGGTAGTTGGGGATGTTGATGAAGGGCTTGTCGTTGGTCACCACCACCCCGCCCTCCGACAGGTAGGGCAAGTAGCGCAAGCTCTCCATCGGCTCCATGCTGATCACCAGGTCGGCCCCGCCCTGCGGGATCAGGTCAGACCAGATGGGGCTGGTCGAGAGGCGCAAGTTGCTTTGCACGTCGCCGCCACGCTGGCTCATGCCGTGCACCTCGGCCTGTTTCAGGTAGAGGCCGGCCTCGGTGGCCGCCTCGCCTATCACGGTAGCGATCGAGAGGATGCCTTGTCCTCCCACACCGCAAAGTATGATGTCTTTCTTCATTGCTGTTCCTCCTTTGCTTTTTTGGCCTCACGTGCGTGGCGAGCGGCCACTTGGATGCACTCACGACGTGGGATAATCACTGATACGCCTTTATACGCGATCTCCTCGCGGATGACGCGCGTGATCTCGGGCATGTTCTTGGGCAGGGGCACGACCACGTGCAAGTGCTCCGGCTCTACGCCCAGGCCCAGGCAGATGGCCTCGAACTTGTTGGTGCCCGCCGAGTCTTGTCCGCCCGTCATGCCCGTTGTCAGGTTGTCGGAGATGATCACCGTGATCGGGCTATGGTCGTTGACGGCATCGAGCAGGCCCGTCATGCCGCTGTGCGTGAAAGTCGAGTCGCCAATCACGGCCACGGCGGGGTAAAGGCCGGCATCGGCCGCTCCCTTCGCCATCGTGATGGAGGCGCCCATGTCGACGCAGCTGGCCAAGGCCTGGAAGGGAGGCAACGCGCCCAGCGTGTAGCAACCGATGTCGCCAAACACACGGTGGGTGGGATAGTCGGCCAAGACTTGGTTCAGGGCCGTATAGACATCCCGATGGCCGCATCCCTGGCAGAGCTGCGGCGGACGGGCCGCCAGGTTCTTCGCCGGGGCGAACACGGGGCCGCCGGGCTGGTTCAACGCCTTCGCCACGCAGTCGGGCGTGAGCTCGCCCGTGCGAGGCAGGTCGCCGGTGAGGCGTCCCTTGATCGGGTAGCCCGCTCCCAGGATCCCCCTCACCTGCTCTTCTACGACGGGCTGACCGTCTTCGACAACAAGGAGGGCATCGTTGGCGGCGGCCAAGGCCTGAATGGCCTTCTCGGGCAACGGATATTGGCTCACTTTCAACAGGTTGACCTTGTCGCCCACCACCTCTTTCACGTAGTTGTAGGCGATGCCGCATGCGATGACGCCCAGTTTCGGGGCCTCGTCGCTCTGTTCTACCTTATTATATATAGACTGCTCGGCGGCCTGCTCCATGGCGGGCTGCTTGGCGATCAGCGCCTCGTAGCGCTTGCGGGCGATGCCGGGCAGCAACACCCAGCGTTCGGTGCAAACATCCAGCGGTTTTTGGGCTTGGGGCTCGCCGATTTCTACCGCCGCGCGGCTATGCGCCAAACGGGTGACGACACGCAGAACGACCGGCTCGCACAGCTCCTCGGAGAGCGCGAAAGCGCTGGCCATCATGTCGTAGGCCTCCTGCTGATTGCTCGGCTCGAAAGTGGGCACGAGGGCGAACTTCGCGTAGAAGCGGCTGTCTTGCTCGTTCTGGCTGGAGTGCATCGAGGGGTCGTCGGCCGCCAGCACCACCAAGCCTCCTTTCACGCCCGTGATGGCGGAATTGACAAAGGCATCGGCGCAGACGTTCATGCCTACGTGTTTCATGCAGACCAGCGCGCGCTTGCCGGCATACGACATACCCAGGGCTGCCTCCATGGCTGTCTTCTCGTTCGTACACCAACGGCTATGAATGCCCCGCTCCTTGGCCAGGGGGTCTGCTTGTATAAACTCTGTGATTTCGGTAGAGGGCGTGCCCGGATAGGCATACACGCCGCTCAGGCCGGCGTGGATGGCTCCCAAGGCGATGGCCTCGTCTCCTAACAAAAGTCTTTTCATGATAATTTTATGTTTTTTCTTTCTCAATGGCGACAAAGGTAAAGATTTCAACGTAATCTACAAATAAAACGTTAGTTTTTCTCTTTTATTTCACCGTGGCATGGATCGCCTCCAGAATGATTTTCTCCATAATCTTATAGCCCTCAAGCGTGGGGTGAACGCCGTCTTTCGACAGATTCTCAGGCAATCCGTTGCGTGCGTCCTTCATGGCCGAATGGTAATCCACGTAGGTCAGGCCCTGCTTGTCGGCATAGTCTTTGATCATCTCGTTCAGGCGGATCACCTTGCCGGCCGGCTCCATGCCGGGTCGCCAGGGGAAGTCGTAGGCCGGCAAGACGGAGCAGAGTATCACCTGGATGTCATGGCATTTCGCCAGCTCGGCCATCGAGACCAGGTTACCAAACACGTTTTCGAGCGAGATCACGCCGTTGTTGTGGGCGATGTCGTTGATGCCGGCCAGGATCACGACCGCCTTCGGATGCAGGTTGATCACGTCTTGGCGGAAGCGCACCAGCATCTCCGAGGTGGTTTGTCCGCTGATGCCTCGATCCACGAAGTTGTTCTCCTTGAAGAAGGTTGAGTCGGCAGGCCACCATCCGTCGGTGATGGAGTTGCCCATAAACACTACGTTTGCCGGGATTTGCACATTGCGGTTTGCCTCGGCGTAACGTCCGAACTGCGCCCAATCGCCCTTCTCGGTCTGGGCAAGGAGTGGTGACACCGCCAACAATCCGGCCGACACCATGCCTAACATTTTGATTTTCTTCATATTCTTAGAATTAATTTTTTAGTATGTCTCTTTTTAATCACATTGGTAACCGCAAAAGTAACGAATAAAACGGGATATTTGTAAGAGTTTATGTACTTTTGCTCCGTAATAGAAGAGACACTACATATGACACCAAAGAATGAAATCATACTGATCTCGATCAACGGAATGGACCAGCCGGGCGTCACGGCTACCCTTACTGAAATATTGGCGCTCAACAACGCCGTGATTTTAGACATCGGCCAGGCCGACATCCACAACCAGCTGGCTCTGGGAATCTTGTTTCAATGCTCCGAGGAGAATTCGGGCAAGATCCTGAAAGAGCTGCTCTTCAAGAGCTACGAGCTTGACGTGAACATCCGTTTCAACCCCATCAACGAAAAGGAATACAGCAAATGGGTGAACATGCAAGGCAAGGATCGCTACATCATCACCATATTGGGCCGCAAGCTGACCGCCAAGCAGATCGCGGGCGTTTCGCGCATCGTGGCCCAGCAAGGCATGAACATCGACGACATCAAGCGCCTGACGGGGCGCATCCCCTTAGACGAGAACGAGCGCACGCCGAAAGCCAGCGTGCAGTTCTCCACCCGTGGCAACCCGGCCGACAAGGAGAAGATGAAGGCCGACTTCATGCGCCTCTCCAACGAGCTGGAGATGGACATCTCTTTCCAGGAGGATAATATGTATCGCCGTATGCGCCGACTGATCTGCTTCGATATGGACTCGACCCTGATCGAGACGGAGGTGATCGACGAGCTGGCCATGCGGGCTGGCGTGGGCGACCAGGTGAAGGCCATCACCGAGTCGGCCATGCGCGGCGAGATCGACTTCTGCGAAAGCTTCAAGCAGCGCTGCGCCCTGCTGAAGGGGCTCGACGTCTCCGTCATGCAGGAGATCGCCGAAAACCTGCCCATCACCGAGGGCGTCGATCGCCTGATGCGCGTCTTGAAAAAGGTGGGCTTCAAGATCGCCATCCTGTCGGGTGGTTTCACCTTCTTCGGCAACTACCTGAAGCAGAAATACAACATCGACTATGTCTATGCCAATGAGCTGGAGATTGAGGACGGCCGTCTGACGGGCCGCTACGTGGGCGACATCGTCGATGGCCGACGCAAGGCCGAGCTGCTCCGACTGATCGCCCAGGTGGAGAACGTCGACCTGCAACAGACCGTGGCCGTGGGCGACGGGGCCAACGACCTCCCCATGATCAGCGTGGCCGGACTGGGCATCGCCTTCCACGCCAAGCCCAAGGTGAAGGCAACGGCCAAGCAGTCCATCTCGACAATCGGACTGGATGGCATCCTCTATTTCTTAGGTTACAAAGATTCGTATATCGACTAATAATAATATATAATGACTATGGTCAAACACATCGTAATGTTCAAACTGAAACCGTTTGAGACAGCGGCCGAGAAGAAGGCCAAGCTGCAAGAGATCAAAGAAAAGCTGGAGGCCTTGATCGACAAGATCGAGGTGCTGCGCGGCATCCGGGTAGACTTCAACATCAATCCCGCCGAGACGTGGGACCTGATTCTGACCACGGAGTTGGACAGCCTGGAGGATGTAAACACCTACGCCAACCATCCCGAGCACGTGGCGGTGGCGAAAAACATCATTGGCCCCGTAAAGGCCGACAGAGCTTGCGTGGATTATGAAACCGTTTGATATCGACGAGCGGGTGGAGCGTGCCGTGCTCCATTTCATGTCGGGCTATAACTGTGCGCAGTCGGTGTTCCTGGCCTATGCCGACCTGTTCGACCTCGACACGGAGCTGGCCAAGAAGATGTCGGTCTCTTTCGGCGGAGGCATGGGCCGCTTGCGCGAGGTGTGCGGCACGGTGAGCGGCATGGCCATGCTGGCCGGATTCAAGTATCCCGTCGAGGACCCCAAGGATCAGGCGGCACGCACCCGAAACTACGCGACGGTGCAGAAAATGGCGGGGCTCTTCCGCGAGAAATATGGCTCCATCGTCTGCCGCGAGCTCTTAGGGGCAAAGCAGGCAGCCGCCACCGACCCGGCCCCCTCGGCACGCACGGCCGACTATTACGCCCAGCGCCCTTGCGCGCGCTTCGTGGCCGAATCGGCACGCATCGCCGGGCGCATGCTCAAGGAGGAGATTTAGCGCGCTCAAGGCTTGAAGTCGATCGACACGGTGGTGCCCTCGCCCAGCCGCGAGGCGATATTCACCTCCGCCCCACACACGCGCAAGATGCGCCCGCTAAGGCTCAGCCCCACCCCATGCCCGGCATAGGGCTGGGCGTTGCTGGCCCGATAGAAAGGCTGCATCACCCGCTCCAGCTCATCGGGCGGAATGCCAATGCCCTGGTCTACAATCGACAGCACGCTCCCACGCAGACGCATCTCCACGGGCTTGTCGCCCGAATACTTGCAGGCGTTGCTCAGCAGGTTCTGAATGGCGAGCTTCAAGAGATAAGGGTTGGCCTCCACCTGGAAGGCGAAATTGTCGGGCGAGAAGGAGACGCGCTCCGACGTGAACTGCATCAGGTAGTCGGCCAGGCAGAAGGTGTCTACCGCCCCTTTCAGTTCCGCCTTGTCGGCCCGGGCCAAGAAGAGCAGGTGTTTGATCAGCTGGATCACACGATGGTTCTCCATCGCGATGCGCCGCAGGGAGTCTTGATACTCTTCGGCCGAGCGCTCGCGCAGCAGCGTGATCTCGCATTCCCCCTGGATGGCCGTCAGCGGATTGTTCAGCTCGTGCGAGGCGTTGCTGATGAAAGCCCTCTCGCTCTGCCGGGCCAGGTCGACCCGCTCCATGAAGGCCTCGGAGGCCCGCCTCGCCAGCCGGCCAACGGCCCATGCCGTCACACCGCAGAGCACGCCCCATACGCCCAGCAGGGCGACAGCCGCCCCGGCCGAAAGGCCCAGCCCCACGGCCAGCCCGCCAAACAGCAGCCCCCCCAAGCAGCCGACGCCGATCGCCAAACGGCCCAGCCGCTGGCGAAAAAGTCGCACTATGCGCAGCTCCTCGCTCATGCCTCCATCCGATAGCCCACGCCCGTCACCGTGTGGATCAGTTTCCGCTCGAAAGCCTTGTCGACCTTCTGGCGCAGGTAGTTCACGTAGACATCCACCACGTTGGTGTTGTGGGCGTCGGGCTCCTTTTCCCACACCATGCGAAGCAGGTCTCCCCGGCTGACGGCCGTGCCCGCATGCCGCATCAGGCATTCCAGCAACCTATATTCCCTCAGGGTCAGCTCGATGGGTTGCCCGTTGCGCATCGCCCGGTGGCTCGCGGCATCCAGCGAGAGGTCTCCACAGCGCAGCCCGCCCGGCTCCGCATGCCCCACCCTTCGCAGCATGGCCTGTATGCGCGCTTGCAGTTCCTTGAAGCTGAACGGCTTCACCAGGTAGTCGTCGGCTCCGGCATCCAGGCCGGCCACGATGTCGTCGGTCGACCCCAAGGCGGTCAGCATGATGACGGGCGTTAGATAGCCAAACCGCTCCCTGAAGCGCTTGCACAGTTGCAAGCCGCTCATCCCGGGCATCACCACGTCGAGCAAGAGGCAATCGAAGCCTCCCGCCTCGGCCAAGGCCCATCCACGCTCGCCATCCGAGGCCACCACCGCCTCATGGCCGAACTCTCGCAATCCACGAGCTATAAAGGAGGCGATGTTCGCCTCGTCTTCCGCTATTAAAATCTTTGCCATAACGCTCAAACTCAAAAAAAGCCCACGCCCCCTCTCTCTCACGTGTGAGAAAAACCCGACGCAGGCTACAAATATAGCTGATTTAGCGCACAACGGCCTCCTTTCGCCCCTCGTTTTTTTTTCAGCGGTTCATCGTGCGGCGGAGTAATGGATATGAACCAAATGCCAAACGCCTGCGCTGTCCTTCTCAAACACCTGCGTTTCGAGGCCCTTTGTGTTATGCGGCGCACCGTCTTTTCGCACGGCACTGAAAGTCCAAGCAAACTCCGCCCAGGCGCTATTCTCATTCATAGAGAGTTTCAGTTGATCCCTTTGCAAATGCCTCTCCGTAAACACGCTCCCAAACAACCCAATCACCAAGCTGTCTCGAATCTCATTGTAGGTCTTGTAATAGCCCGAAGGGGCGATAAACGTCACATGGTCGGCATGCGACCATATATCGTTTACGATCGTCGTGTCGCAAGTGTTGATCGACTCGATGTATCGACCAACCAGCCGCTCGATCGCCGCTCGGTCTGACTCCTCAGTCTTATCGGCCCTATTGGCATTTCCTACACATCCGCTCCCCGCCACGAGAAGGAGCGACAAACCTGCTGCAAAAAAATTACGCTTCATCTGTTTTAAGTTTATCATTTATGAACCTGTCTGCCTCATAAAGGCATTTTCTATCTTTTTATGCCACAAAGATATAGCTGCCATCTCATCCGTGCAAGAAGGCACTTCAAGCGCTGTTAGTTACCCCGAGGTAACCTTTGTTGAGAGCGAGCCCATTATGACTCTCACTTTTTTTTGAGATTAGGAAGAATTTCCGTATGTTTGCGCAATCAACTAACTAAAAAAACGAAAAGAGAATGTTTAAGAACAAAACAATGTGGATCGTCATCGCCGTTGCGGCGGTGCTGTTCTTCTGGGTGAAGGGTGTATATAATAATATGGTAACGCAAGACGAGGGCGTAAAGACCGCCTGGAGCCAAGTGGAGAACCAGTATCAACGCCGTTCAGACCTGATCCCCAACCTGGTAAACACCGTGAAGGGTTATGCCTCGCACGAGAAAGAGACGCTCGAAGGCGTGATTCAGGCACGTGCCGCGGCGACGCAGACCACGATCGACCCCTCCAACCTGACCGAAGAGTCGATGAAGCGCTTCCAGTCGGCGCAGGGCGAGCTGAGCAGCGCCCTCTCCCGCTTGATGGTCGTCATGGAGCGTTACCCCGAGCTGAAGGCCAACGAAAACTTCAAGGAACTGCAAGCGCAGCTGGAGGGCACCGAGAATCGCATCTCTACGGAGCGCAAGCGCTTCAACGAGGTGGCGCAAAGCTACAACACCTACATCCGTCAGTTCCCCAACACGATCCTCTCGGGCATGTTCGGCTTCTTGCCGAAGGCCTATTTCAGTGCGGAGGCTGGCGCTGAGAAGGCTCCCAAAGTAGAGTTTTAAGGCCCGACCCTTTCATGCGCTTTCTACTTTTTAATATGGATAATCGTTTCAGACAACACACCCTGCGGGGTGCGGTGATGTTGCTGCTCGCATGCATGAGCCTCGTGCCCCTATGGGCGGCCACGGACTACACGGTGCAGACCATCCCCAACGTCAGGCTCAGCGACAGGTCGAACCACGTGAGCAACCCCGACGGCATCTTGAGCCAACCCGACGTGACACGCATCAACCAGTGGCTCAACCTGCTGGAAGACAGCCTCGGCATCGAGGTGGCGGTGGTGGCCGTCGAGCGCATTGGCGACAACGACGCCCGCGAGTTTGCCACCGACCTCTTCAAGCATTGGGGGTTGGGACAGAAGCAACGCGACAACGGACTGCTGATTCAGCTCGTCACCGAGCCGCAGCAACGCTCCGTCGTGTTCGAAACGGGCTATGGCATCGAGGGCGTCCTGCCCGACGCCATCTGCTACCGCCTGCAACAACGCTACATGATCCCCGCCATGCGCGAGGGGAACTACAGCCAGGGCATGCTGCAGGGCGTAGAGGCTGTCAGCCAATATCTTTTGAGCAGCGACTACGAGCGGGGCGAGCTTCTGGGCGAGAGCGACGACGATGACGACTGGATTGCCGTCGGGGTCGCGCTGCTCTTCCTGCTCGGCTTCATCGGCCTGCCCTTGGCGATAGCCGCCCTCAAATACCGCAAGCGCATCTGCCCGCAATGCGGCCAAAAGGCGTTCGCCTACGAAGGAGACAAGGTGATCCGCAAGGCCACGACCCTGGCCGAGGGGTTGAGCGAGGAGGTCTATCGCTGCAAGCGTTGCGGCTATACGGAGCGCCATCAGCACAACACGCCACGCATTCGCCGCTCGGGCGGCGGAGGCCCCATCATCATGGGTGGCGGCGGTGGCTTCGGTGGCGGCGGAGGCTTTAGCGGCGGCTCCTGGGGCGGGGGCAGCTCTGGCGGAGGTGGCTCCATCAGCCGCTTCTGAATGCTGAATGATTTTCAAGGATGATGGGAGCTGGCATAGCGTTTCGCTATGCCAGGGGGTGGTAACTCCATGTGGAGGCCCGCCCCGCCATCCAAAATCCTTAATGACCTAATGACCTAATGACCGCTTTTCCCCCATGGGCTTCCGCCTGCCTGCCAGAACGGGGCGGGCGGCATGCGAAGCATACGCCCCTCACCCCTTGCAGCGCATGGCGAAATAGAGGATATAGAGGAAGGCGACGAGGGGCACCACGAAGCCAACGGCCATCGTCGCCTCGCCAAGAAGCCCCATCAGCATCGGGCTGAACGCGCCTCCCGCCACGCCCATCACGATGAACGACGACGCGCGCTTCGTCTGGTTGGCTCCAACCCGCTCCAAGCCCAACGCGAAGATGGTGGGAAACATGATCGACATAAAGAAGAAACTGAGATAGAGCGCATAGAGCGACACCGTGCCCAACGACGCGATCACCAACGCCATACACACGACATTGAGCAGGGCGTAGGCCGACAGCAGGCGGCGAGGCGCCAGCCAGCCCATCGTGAAGCTACCCGTCAGGCGGCCAATCATGAAGAGCGCCATGCCCCCAAAAGCCAAGATGCGCGAAGCCGCGAGGTTGCTGATGGAGGGGTCGGCCTCCGTCACGTAGTTGATGAAGAAACTGAAAATGCCCGTCTGCGCCGCGCAATAACACCCCTGGGCGACCACCGAGCGGACAAATTGCCCCTGCCGCCACAAGGGAGTTTCAGCGGCTGGAGCGGCCGCCCCGGCAGGCTCCTCGTCGCCCATCTTCACCTCAGGCAAGCGGGTGAACACAAAGAGCAGGGCCACCACCACCACGATGCCTCCCACCAATATATAAGGCTTGGCCAAAGCCATCGCGTCGCCCTCGGGAGCTCCAAAGATGAGCCATCCGCCCACGAAGGGCCCTAAGATCCAGCCCAACCCGTTGAACGACTGCGAGAGGTTGAGCCTTCGCGCCGCGCCCTCAGCCGGGCCCAGCACGGTGACGTAGGGATTGGCGGCCGTCTCGAGGATGCAAAGTCCGCAAGCGATCACAAACAGCGCCACGAGGAAAGGCGCCGAGCTATGCAGGAAGGCCGCCGGGATGAAGCCAAACGCACCCAGGGCGAAAAGCGTCAGCCCCAGGATGATGCCCATGCGATAGCCATACCGACGCATAAACGCCCCCGCCGGCAGCGCCATCAGGAAATAGGCGATATAGGTGGAAAACTGCACCAGGCCGCTCTCGGCCTTCGTCATGGTGAAGACGCCCTGGAAATGCTTGTTCAACACGTCGAGCAGGCCGTGGGCAAACCCCCACAGCAAGAAAAGGCTCGTAATCAAGATGAAGGGCAGCAGGTAGGAGCCGCCTCCCGGGGCCGCCACGAGCGACCGTTTCGTTGGCTTCTCCATCGGTCAGTCCTCCCGTTTCGTTGGCTGCGTGAGCTTGAAGACCGGCTCCATCATCCGCCACTTCTCCGACGAGGTGCTGCCCGGGGCCGTTTGCTGGTATTTGCCCACAAAGTCTTCCCATTCAGCCTGCCTATCCATCGTGGCCAAGCGGCCAAAAGCGGCGTCCCAATCGAAATCGTCGGGCGTGTCGACAATCATAAAGAGCCTGTTTCCCAGGCGATAGATCTCCATGTTGAGGATGCCAACCGCGCGAATGCCGGCGGGAATCTCCGGCCAGATGTGCTCCGGCGAATGCCAGTGGCAGTATTCGCGAATCAGCTGTTCGTTGTCTTTCAAATCCAAGGTCTGACAATAACGTTTCATGCTTAGTCTTTCAATTTATATAGTTTGTTATCTCGCGAAGATAACATTTTTATGGTTTCGTGTCGAACGAAAAGTGCGCGCATTTGTTGCCAGCTCAATATTCCTCCTTATCTTCGCGGAAAGGTAAAATGACAACAGTGGATATACAAGCATTATTGGAACTCTATGCCGCCCATCCCGGAGTGGCCGCGTTCGAGAAATTACTGAGCGAAGGAAAGGCGCGAAACATCAGCCTGAAGGGGCTGAACGGCTCGGCGGGCGCGCTGGTCGTAGCCTCGCTCTTCAAGCGCCAGCCCCAGCCGCTGCTGGCGATCCTCAACGACCAGGAGGAGGCAGGCTACTTCTATCACGACCTGACGCAGCTGACGGCCGACGGCGCCGTGCTCTTCTTCCCCTCCGCCTACCGACGAGACATCAAATACGGCCACACCGACCCCGCCAACATGATCCTGCGCACGGAGGTGCTGAGCCGCCTGCAAGACACCGAGGCCCCCTGCCTCATCGTGAGCTACCCCGACGCCCTGGCCGAGCGGGTCGTCGAGCGAGCCGTGTTGAAAGACAACACGCTGAAGCTGAGCGTAGGCGAGCAGGTCGACAACATGTTCGTCTCCGACGTGTTAGACCAATACGGGTTTGAGCATGTCGACTATGTGTATGAGCCCGGGCAATACGCCATGCGAGGCAGCATCCTCGATGTCTTCTCGTTCGCCTACGAGTTCCCCTACCGCATCGACTTCTTCGGCAACGAGATCGAGACGATCCGCTCGTTCGACGTCGAGACGCAGCTGAGCAAGGAAAAGTTTGAGAGCGTCTACATCGTGCCCGAGCTGTCGGAAGGCGACACGGGAAGCGCCTCCCTGCTGCGTTCGCTGCCCCGGCAGACGGTGATCGTCGCCAAGGATCTGGCCTGGTGTAAGGAGCGCATCGGCGGCATCTGGAACGAGGAGCCGGTCGTGGGCGACGAGGAGTCGTTTGCCGACCAGGCCAGCATGCGCAAGAAGCTGCTGACCGACACGGAGTTCCTTCGCGAGGCGCTCGATTTCCGCAGGGTGCACATCGGCACGCGCCCGATGGGCGACCCCGAGGCGACGCTCATCTTCCAGACGCAAACGCAGCCCATCTTCCACAAGAACTTCGACCTCGTGAGCCAGGCGTTCGCTGACTTCATCGAGCAGGGTTATACCTTATATATACTCAGCGACCAGGCGAAGCAGGCCGATCGCATCCGGGCCATCTTCGAGGACCGGGGCGACAACCTGCCCTTCACGGCCGTGGGCCGCACGCTCCACGAGGGCTTCTCTGACGCCGACCTGAAGATATGCCTCTTCACCGACCATCAGCTCTTCGACCGCTTCCATAAGTTCAGCCTCAAGAGCGACCAAGCCCGGGGCGGCAAGATCACGCTCTCGCTGAAAGAGCTCAACCAGTTCACCGTGGGCGACTACATCGTCCACATCGACCATGGCGTAGGCCAGTTCGGCGGCCTGGTGCGCACCGAGGTGAACGGCAAGATCCAAGAGGCCATCAAGCTGATCTATCAAAACAACGACATCATCTTCGTCAGCATCCACTCGCTGCACAAGCTCTCGAAATACAAGGGAAAGGAGAGCGGCGACCCACCCAAGCTGAGCAAGCTGGGCACGGGAGCCTGGGAGAAGATGAAGGAGCGCACGAAGGCGAAGGTGAAAGACATCGCCCGCGACCTCATACGCCTCTATTCGCAGCGCCGCGAGGAGAAGGGATTCGCCTACAGCCCCGACAGCTTCATGCAGCATGAGCTGGAAGCCAGCTTCATCTATGAAGACACCCCCGACCAGATGCGGGCGACGGCCGAGGTGAAACACGACATGGAGAGCGAGCGGCCGATGGACCGCCTGGTGTGTGGCGACGTGGGCTTCGGAAAGACCGAGGTCGCGATCCGCGCCGCCTTCAAGGCCGTGGCCGACAACAAGCAGGTGGCCGTGCTGGTGCCGACCACCGTGCTGGCCTATCAGCATTTCCAGACCTTCAGCGAACGCCTGAAAGATTTCCCCTGCCGCATCGACTACATCAGCCGGGCGCGCACGGCGGCCGAGATCCGCAAGACGCTGAAAGCGCTGGCCGCCGGCGAGGTGAACATCCTGATCGGCACCCACCGCATCGTCGGCAAAGACGTGAAGTTTAAGGACCTGGGGCTGCTCATCATCGACGAGGAGCAGAAATTCGGCGTCTCGACGAAGGAGAAATTGCGCCAGCTGAAGGTGAACGTCGACACGCTCACCATGACGGCCACCCCCATCCCCCGCACCTTGCAATTCTCGCTGATGGGCGCCCGCGACCTGTCGAGCATCACCACGCCTCCCCCCAACCGCTATCCGGTGCAGACCGAGGTAGAACGCTTCAACCCCGACATCATCCGCGAGGCGATCAACTTCGAGATGAGCCGAAACGGACAGGTGTTCTTCATCAACAACCGCATCCAGAACATCTATGAGCTCGAGGCCCTGGTGCGCCGCGAGGTGCCCGACGCGCGCGTCGTCGTGGGCCACGGGCAGATGGAGCCCGCGCTGCTTGAGAAGATCCTGCTCGATTTCGTCAACTACGAATACGACGTGCTGATCGCCACCAGCATCGTCGAGAGCGGCATCGACGTGCCCAACGCCAACACCATCATCATCAACAACGCCCAACAGTTCGGGCTGAGCGACCTTCACCAGCTGCGAGGGCGCGTGGGCCGCAGCAACCGCAAGGCCTTCTGCTACCTGCTTTCACCCCCGCTCTCCACCCTGACGGCCGAGGCCCGCCGACGCCTGCAGGCCATCGAGAACTTCGCCGAGCTGGGAAGCGGCATCCACATCGCCATGCAAGACCTCGACATACGCGGAGCCGGCAACATGCTGGGAGCCGAACAGAGCGGCTTCATCGCCGACCTGGGCTACGAGACCTACCAGAAGATCCTGGCCGAGGCGGTGGATGAGCTCAAGACCGAGGAGTTTGCCGACCTCTACAACGACGAGAAGAAGGGGCAGCGCAACAGCGGCGCCGACTATGTGCGCGAGACCTACATCGAGAGCGACCTCGAACTGCTCTTCCCGCCCACCTACATCCCGAGCGACTCCGAGCGCGTCGCCCTCTATCGCGAGCTCGACAACATGGAGGAGGAACGCGACATCCTCTCCTTCACCGAGCGGCTGAAAGACCGGTTCGGCAAAATCCCCCAAGAGGGCAAGGAGCTGATACGCATCGTGCGCCTCCGCCGCATGGCCAAGCAGCTGGGCATGGAGAAGGTCGTCTTGAAAAAAGAGCAGATGAACCTCTTCCTGGTGAGCGACCCCGAGAGCCCCTACTACAACAGCGAGGCCTTCGACAAGCTGATCGCCTACCTGCAAAACCACCCCAGGGAGTGCAACCTGCGCGAGCAGAACGGCAAGCGCAGCATCGTGATCAAACCGGTGCCGACGGTCGAGAAGGCCTGCGACGTATTGCAAGAGATGATGAAGAACTAAAAATATATTCGTAACTTTGCACGCTATTGTTTCACCCCAACTGAAAAAAAGGACATGAACCATTTCCGCCTATTCCTCTGGCTCATCACGCTACAATGCATAACAGGCCTCTCGGCGCTTCGCGCCCAGCGCGTCACGGCCGCCTCGGGCATCGTGCGCGACTCGGTCAGTGGCGAGCCCCTCTCCTATGTCTCCGTGATGTTCGAGCATTCCACCATCGGCGCGATGACCGACGACAACGGAGCCTTCTCACTGCAGAACGACAAGGGGCTGACCACGCTCGTCGTCTCGTCGCTGGGCTACGACACCAAGGCCGTCAGCCTCAAGGCCGACAGCCCCAACGACCTGCTTGAGATCGACCTGCGCCCCACGGCCTTCGAGATCTCGGAAGTCGTGGTGAAACCCAAGCGCGAACGCTACAGCCGCAAGAACAACCCCGCCGTCGAGCTGATCAAGCGGGTGATCGAGCATAAGAGCGACAACCGCGTCGAGGCCAAGGAGGAGTATCAGACCGAGATGTATGAGAAGCTCACCCTCTCGCTCGACGACTTCAACCCCAAGCTCGACAGCAAGCTGGGCAAGAAATTCAGCTTCATCAAGAACTACCTCGACACCTCGGAGTTCAACGGCAAGCCCATCCTGACGCTCTCCGTGCGCGAGACCCTCTCCGACTATTACTTCCGCAAGCATCCCAAAGCCGAGAAAACCATCACCAAGGCCAAGCGGCAGC
Source organism: uncultured Parabacteroides sp. (assembly GCA_934718155.1). Classification (GTDB taxonomy): domain Bacteria; phylum Bacteroidota; class Bacteroidia; order Bacteroidales; family Tannerellaceae; genus Parabacteroides. The sequence goes on from CAKUZF010000020.1 coordinate 22,035, forward strand.
AGGGCGTAGACAAGGCGCTCGACGACGGCGGCTCGCTGACCGCCAACTTCGAGGAGATCTTCCAGCGGGTCGACATCTTCGACAACAACATCAACATCCTGCTCAACCGCTTCGTCAGCCCGCTCTCGTCGGCCCTGGCCACCTCCTATTATAAGTACTACATCATGGACACGCTCGACGTGGCGGGCGACCGCTGCGTCGACCTCGGCTTCGTGCCCGTCAACAGCGAAAGCTACGGCTTCACGGGCCGGCTCTACGTCACCCTCGACGGGAAATACGCCATCAAGAAGGTGCGCCTCGACACGCCCGCCAACATCAACCTCAACTTCGTCAGCAAGATGCGCATCGAGCAAGAGTTCACGCTGACCCCCGACAGCACCTGGGTGATCAAGAGCGAGAACACCTACGCCAACCTGGCGATCACGAAGGGCTCGCAACAGTTCTACGCCCACCAGCTGCGCAACTACGACAACTACCAGTTCGGCATCCAGGGGCGCGACTCCGTGTTCGGCCTCCTGGGGGCCACCCGCGTCATGCCCGACGCCGAGAAGCAGACCGACGAGTTCTGGCAGCAAAACCGCCACGTGCCGCTGAAGGAGAAGGAGTCGGCCTTAGACGACCTGCTGGCGCAACTGCGCAAGGTGCCCGTCTTCAACGTCATGATCAAGACGGCCGAGATCCTCATCACCGGCTACGTGCCCACGCAGCAAGACAAAGACCGGAGCAAGTTCGACTTCGGGCCGATGAACACCACCTTCTCGGTCAACGAGGTCGAAGGCTTCCGCATGCGTGTGGGCGGAATGACCACGGCCAACCTCCATCCCCACTGGTTCGCCAGCGGCTACATGGCCTATGGCGTGAACGACCGCCGCATGAAATACAACGCCCGGCTCACCTACAGCTTCGACAAGAAGAAATACCACGAGGGCGAGAGCCCCGTCAACAACCTCTCGCTCATCCAGGAGTACGACCTCTACACCCCTGGACAGGACTTCCTCTTCACCAGCAAAGACAACGTGTTCGTGGCCTGGAAGGTGGGCGAGCCGGTCACCAAGATGCAATACATCCGCAAGAGCATGCTGCAATACCAAAAGGAATGGCTCAACGGGCTGACACTGACCTCGTGGATCCGCAACGAGAAAAACGAGGCCGCCGGGACGCTCCATTACGAGCAGTTCCAGAAAAACGGCACCCTCAGCGAGCGGAAGGATTTCAAGAAGACCGAATGGGGCTTGCAACTCCGCTTCGCCCCCGGCGAGCGCGCCTTCAACAGCCGCGAGGGAAAAAGCTCCATCTTCAACATCTCGAAAGACGCCCCCGTGATGAAGCTCTCCCACCAAATCGGCTTCAAGGCCCTTGGCGGGCAGTTCAACTACCACCACACGGAGCTGAGCGCCGAGAAACGCATCTGGCTCTCCTCCTTCGGCCACATCGACGCCCTCGTCAGCGCCGGGAAGGTGTGGAACAAGGTGCCCTTCCCCCTGCTCATCCTGCCCAACACCAACCAGTCGGTAACCATCCAGCCCCAGGCGTTCCACATGATGCGCGCCATGGAGTTCGTCAACGACCAGTACGCCTCGTTCTTCCTCACCTACTACATGAAGGGCCTGCTGCTCAACCGCATCCCCGTGGTCAAATGGCTGCAGCTGCGCGAGGTCGTCTCGCTCGCAGGCGTGTGGGGCAACCTGACCGACAAAAACAACCCCGACCTCAACCCCCTGGGGCTCTATCGCTTCCCCGAGGGCACCTCGGCCATGGGGAAGACCCCCTACCTGGAATGCAGCGTCGGCATCGAGAACATCTTCAAGATCCTGCGCGTCGACTATTACCGCCGCCTGACCTACCTCGACCACCCCGAGATCAAGAAAGGAGGCGTGCGCATCGCGTTGCGCTTCTCCTTCTAACCCCCTTTATAAACCCGCAGACAAATAAAAAAAAAGATGAGAAAAGAACATACCCCCGAAGGCTACGCCTTACACCACTCGCCCAACGTCAAGGCCCTGGCCCCCTTGGCCGTCTTCCTGCTGGCCTACCTCGTCGTCTCGCTCGCCGCGGGCGATTTCTATAAGATGCCCATCACGGTCGCCTTCGTGCTGGCCTCGGTCGTAGCCATAGCGGGCTCGAAGGGAGGCAACCTCAGCCACCGCATCGAGCAGTTCTGCCGCGGAGCGGCCAACAGCAACATCATGCTGATGGTCTTGATCTTCATCCTGGCGGGAGCCTTCGCCCAGACCGCCAAGGAGATGGGAGCCGTCGACGCCACGGTCAACCTGGCGATGGCCATCCTGCCCGAGAACCTCCTGGCGGCGGGCATCTTCCTGGCCGCCTGCTTCATCTCGATCTCGGTAGGCACCTCGGTAGGCACCATCGTGGCCCTCTCGCCCGTGGCGGTCGGCATAGCCGCGAAGACGGGCCTGCCCGTGGCGATGATGCTGGGCGTGGTGATCAGCGGCGCCATGTTTGGCGACAACCTCTCCTTCATCTCCGACACCACCATCGTGGCCACCCGCACGCAAGGCTGCCAGATGGCCGACAAGTTCAAGGTCAACATCCGCATCGCCCTCCCCATCGCCCTCCTGACCGGGCTGATCTACGTGTGGATGGGCCATGGCCTGGCCAGCGGCTACGAGCCCGAGGCGATAGCCTGGCCGAAGGTCGTCCCCTACCTCATGGTCCTGGTGGCCGCCATCTGCGGCATCAACGTGACGCTCGTCCTGCTGATCGGCATCCTGCTGTCGGGCCTCGTGGGCATCCTCACCGGAGGGTTCGACCTCTGGGGATGGACCGCCTCGATGGGCGGCGGCATCACGGGCATGGGCGAGCTGATCATCGTCACCCTCCTGGCCGGAGGCATGCTCGAGATGATCCGCTACAACGGAGGCATCGACTGGCTGATCCTGAAGCTGACGCGCCACATCCACTCCACCAAGGGAGCCGAATGCAGCATCGCCTCGCTGGTCAGCTTCGCCAACCTCTGCACGGCCAACAACACCATCGCCCTGATCATGGCGGGCCCCATCGCCCACGACATCGCCGAGCGCTTCCATGTCGACCCGCGTCGCAGCGCCAGCCTGCTCGACATCTTCAGCTGCTTCGTGCAAGGCATCATCCCCTATGGCGCCCAGATGCTGATGGCCTCGGGGCTGGGCCACGTGTCGCCCATCGAGATCATGGAGTATCTCTACTACCCCTACCTCCTGGGAGCCGGCGCCCTCGTCAGCATCCTCTTCACCTATCCCCGCAAATACGCCCGAACCTGATCCGAAATCTACCGCACCCGTCGGCATGAAAAACCATGGTGATGGTAGTGAAAAACCACGGCCGTCGTTGTATAAAACCACGGCGATGGAAATTTATCGGCACGGACAACGAAATTTAGGACGACGGGCTACGAAAATTACACAAACGCCATAAGGTAAATTTTGCGCTGCCCCCACCAGGCTTAGCGCACAAGGTGGTCGGTATGAAACTTGTAAGTTCATAACCATGTTGTTTTCTGTTACTCACCTCTCCGACTGTGCCGAAAGCGGTCATTAGGTCATTAAGGATTTTGGATGAACGGCGGCGGCGGGGTTGGGGACCTGGTATAGCGTTTCGCTATACCAGGGTCTTTTTTTTGGGGGTGTCGCCACTCCCCCCCTACACAAAGGGAGGGAAAACGGGCCTAATGCGAATGGTGAAGACGGCGCAGGAAGTAGGCCATGTGGGTGAAGGCGAAGACGAAGGAGATGCCGAGCAGCACCTTGCTCTCGTCCCATCCGACCGTTTGCTGATGCCAAAGCCCCGTGATGACGCAGAGCACCGAGAGGGCGATGCCGATCAGGTTGAGGGCCGTCTCGCCCTTGCGGTGGGCCTGCATCGGCTCCAGCTTGCTATGCTTGATGCCGTAGTGAACGTAGATGTCGAGGCCGATCAGCATCCAGAGCACCAGGCGGATCCAGGTGTCGGCGGGCAGGAAGACCATCATCACCATGCAGGTGATGATGCCGCCGATGGGCACGAAGGGCACCCAGGGTGTCTTGAACGAGCGGGGGGCGTCGGGCATGGTGCGGCGAACGATCAGCACCCCGGCGCATACCAGCGAGAAGGCGAACAGCGTGCCGATGCTGCACATCTCGCCCGCTACGCTGGCGGGCACGAAGGCCGCCAGGAGGCCGACCAGCACCATGAAGAGCAGGTTGCTGCGGGCGGGCGTGCGATAGGTCTCATGGATGTGTGAGAAGAGGGGCGGCAGCAGGCCGTCGCGGCTCATGCTGAGGAACACGCGGCTCTGGCCCAGCAGCGTAACCATGATGACGGAGCAATAGCCCATCAGGATGGCCAGCACGATGGCCCGGTTCAGCCAGGGGTAGTCGGGATGGATCAGCCCGTCGGCTCCCGCCCGGCCCATGTGGTCGATGGCGATGGCCACGGGGGCGATGCCCGCCTGGCCGTCGAAGGCGCTGTAGTGTACCACTCCCGTCATCACGTGGGCGAAGAGCATGTATAAGACCGTGGTCACGGCGAGCGACATCAGGATGCCGATCGGCATGTCGCGCTTGGGGTTCTTGGTCTCCTGGGCCGCCGTGCTGACGGCGTCGAACCCTAAGAAGGCGAAGAAGACGATGGCCGCCCCGCGCAGGATGCCCGAGAAGCCAAACTCGCCCAGCGTGCCGGTGTTGGCGGGGATGTAGGGGGTGTAGTTCTCCATGCGGATGTATTTCCAGCCCAGGACGACGAAGACCAACACCACCGACACCTTGAGGAAGACGATGATGCCGTTGAAGATGGAGCTGCCCTCGGTGCCGCGGATCAGGAAGACGCTCATCAGGGCGACGATCAGGAAGGCGGGCACGTTGACGATGCCCCCGTCCCACGGGCAGGCCGTCAGGGCGTGGGGCAGCTGCACGCCGAACCCTTCGAGAAAGACCACCAGGTAGCGGCTCCAGCTGATGCTGACGGTCGTGGCGGCCACGCAATACTCCAACACGAGGTCCCACCCGATGATCCAGGCGATCAGCTCGCCCATCGTGGCGTATGAATAGGTGTAGGCGCTGCCCGCCACGGGGATCATCGAGGCGAACTCCGCATAGCAAAGCGCCGCGAAGCAGCAGCCTATGGCCGCGATGACAAATGATAGCGTGATGGCGGGGCCCGTATATCCGGCGGCCACCGCCCCTGTGATTGAGAAAAGCCCCGCGCCTATGATCACTCCTACGCCTAAGGCCACCAGGCTCCACGGCCCGAGCACACGTTTCAGCGTCTTGTCGCCCGACTCATTCGCCTCGGCTATCAGCGACGCCAAACTCTTTTTTACAAATAAACCCATTTATAGAACGATTATCAAGTTAAAATCGCCCGCAAAGTTAAGGATTATAAAAGAAACAGCCGCACGAGGCGGCTGTTTTTCTTCTACTCCATGAAGCTGCGCTCCAGCTGATCGGCGCTCACGTTGGTGGCGATGATTACGCCCTTATCGTCGATCAGGAAGTTGCGCAGCCCCTCCCCCAGGTGATACTTTCCGCTCACCCGGGCGGCTGCCTCCGCTGCCATATGATACTGATGAGCCTTGTCTAAGCGGTCGATCCTGACCGTCTCAGAGAAAATAGACTCTCGTTCGTCAAGCGAGATGGCGCACAGCTGGATCTTGTCTGATCCCATCTTAGCCACCTTGTTTGCCAAAAGCACGTTGCGCGCTCTCGACTCCGCGTCGTACGCGGCCCAAAAATTAACCAGGGTGTAACGCCCTGACGGATTCTGGAAACGGATAGACTGGCTACCGTCTCCTAAAAACTCAATGCTCGGAGCCAGGTCACCGGGGTTGACACCCTCCGTGAGCGCGGCTTTCTTCGATCCGGCCGAGATGCCCAAGAGGGCGGCCGACACGATGAGCACATAAGCTCTTACCTTCATACTCTTCAAATTTCGTTAAACATACGCCGGGGGATGGCCTCAGCCTCCTCTTCTTGATCGGGGTGGAAGCCCTCGCTCTATCGACGGGCGCCCCCTCACCTGACCAAAGGGCAAAGTCTTCTCACAAGACCCTTTAACGCCCTTCCGACGCCGCAAAGATAATGGTAAACTTTCTTTCGCGCCAAACTCATACACATTTTCTTGACGTAAGACAAGTTTTTTTATATGTTTTATCGCATCTTTTACGGAAATCGCATATGTTTTACAACACACGATAGGTAAAGGCTCGCTATGACCAGCCAACCGTCGACACCCGCCTGCTGTTTGGCGACATGGAGGCGAAATTCCGCAGGGCGCAACGACGCTGAAAAAAAGATTTTTCAAAAAAAATGAGTTTTCATTTGCAGTTTATCGAAAATACGCTACATTTGCTGCCGTATTAAAAGAACAAACAACGATGAGCACATTCGCATATACATATTGGTGGTGGCGCACTTTACAACTCAAAAAGTCGTAAGGGACGAAGGCCGTATGTATTTTCACATGATAAATTAAATGGTTACGTAAAGAGGTCTGTCGCACTTGCGGCAGGCCTCTTTCTTTTTTTACGAAGGCCGGCTCGTCGAGAGAGAGCGACAAACAGGAAAAAGACAAACAAAAAGAAGTAGAAACTAAAAGAAAATGGAAACGTATCAAGTAGACCAGAATGGTTTTTATGGCGAGTTCGGCGGCGCCTACATCCCCGAAATCTTGCATCAGTGCGTAGAGAACCTGCGCGAGAACTACCTCCAGATTATCGAGAGCGAGGACTTCAAGCGGGAGTTCGACCAGCTGCTGAGGGACTACGTGGGCCGCCCCTCGCCCCTCTACCTCGCCAAGCGGCTGAGCGAGCGATATGGCTGCAAGATCTACCTGAAGCGGGAAGACCTCAACCATACCGGCGCGCACAAGATCAACAACACGATCGGCCAGATACTGATCGCACGCCGCATGGGCAAGAAGCGCATCATCGCCGAGACGGGAGCCGGACAGCACGGCGTGGCCACCGCAACGGTTTGCGCCCTGATGAACATGGAGTGCGTGGTCTATATGGGAAAGACCGACGTCGAGCGGCAGCACGCCAACGTGCAGAAGATGCAGATGCTGGGGGCCAAGGTCGTGGCCGTCACCTCGGGCAACATGACGCTGAAAGACGCGACCAACGAGGCCATCCGCGACTGGTGTTGCCACCCCTCCGACACCTACTACATCATCGGCTCGACCGTCGGGCCCCACCCCTATCCCGACATGGTGGCCCGCTTGCAGTCGGTGATCAGCGCCGAGATCAAGCGCCAGCTGCTTGAGCAGGAAGGGCGCGACCATCCCGACTACCTGATGGCCTGCGTGGGCGGCGGAAGCAACGCCGCCGGCACGATCTATCATTTCCTCGACGACGAGCGGGTGAAGATCGTCTTGGCCGAGGCGGGCGGCGAGGGCATCCTCACGGGCAAGAGCGCGGCCACCATCCACCTGGGCAAGAAGGGCATCATCCATGGCGCACGCACCCTCGTGATGCAAGACGAGGACGGGCAGATCGAGGAGCCCTACTCCATCTCGGCCGGGCTTGACTATCCGGGCATCGGCCCGCTGCATGCCCACCTGTCGGCCACGAAGCGGGCAAACGTGTTGGCCATCAACGACGACGAGGCTCTCGACGCCGCCTTCGAGCTGACCCGTCTGGAGGGCATCATCCCCGCCCTGGAGAGCGCCCACGCCTTGGGTGCCCTTCGGAAGATGCGCTTCAAACCGACCGACGTGGTGGTGCTGACCGTCTCCGGACGAGGCGACAAGGATATGCCCACCTACATCGACTACCAACTTCGCAACAAATAACAAGGAAAATAAAGACAGACTTACTATGTACACCTATCAGACCATCAGTAAAAAGATCATGGGCGACCTGCATACGCCCGTCAGCCTCTACCTGAAGGTGAGAGACATCTATCCCGAGTCGGCCCTGCTGGAGAGCTCCGACTTCCACGGCAACGAGAACAGCCTTTCCTACATCGCCCTTTGCCCCATAGCCAGCATCGGCATCAACAACAACGAGTGTACTTGCTCCTTCCCCGACGGCCATCAGGAAGTGACGCCGCTCAGCGAGCGCCGGGGCGTGGCCGAGGCGATGAACGACTTCCTCGGGCGGTTCAAGGTGGAGGGGGCGAACAGCCAGATATGCGGCCTCTTCGGCTACACGGCCTTCGACGCCGTTCGCTACTTCGAGCGGATCCCCGTCATGGAGGCGCACCATGCCGAAAACGACGCCCCCGACATGCTCTATATATTATATAGGTATATCCTGGCCTTCGACCATTTCAAGAACGAGCTGACCCTGGTGCAGCTGCAGGCCGAGGGCGAGAAGAACGGGCTCGACGAGTTGCAAACCCTGATCGAGAACCGCAACTTCGCCTCATACAACTTCCAGGCCGTGGGGCCGGAGACCTCGCCCATCACCGACGACGAATACCGCTCGATGGTGAGGAAGGGCATCCAGCATTGCCTCAGGGGCGACGTGTTCCAGATCGTGCTCAGCCGACGCTTCGAGCAGCCGTTCAAGGGCGACGACTTCAAGGTCTACCGGGCCCTGCGCAGCATCAACCCCTCGCCCTACCTGTTCTATTTCGACTTTGGCGGCTTCCGCATTTTCGGCTCCTCGCCCGAGACCCATTGCAAGGTGACGAACGGCCACGCCAGCATCGACCCCATAGCCGGCACCGCTTTCCGCACGGGCAACGTGGAGGTGGACAAGCAGCGCACCGAGGCGCTCGTGAACGACCCCAAGGAGAACGCCGAGCACGTGATGCTGGTCGACCTGGCCCGCAACGACCTGAGCCGAAACGCCAGCCAGGTGAAAGTGGACTTCTACAAGGAGGTGCAATACTATAGCCACGTGATCCACCTCGTTTCGCGCGTCAGCGGCGAGATCAACCCCGAGAGCAACCCGGTGAAGACCTATATCGACACCTTCCCGGCCGGCACCCTGAGCGGCGCGCCGAAGGTGAGGGCCATGCAGCTGATCACCGACATCGAGCGGCACAACCGAGGGGCCTATGGCGGCTGCATCGGGTTCATCGGCCTGGATGGCAACCTCAACCAGGCGATCACGATACGCAGCTTCGTCAGCCGGGGCAACGTGCTTTACTACCAGGCCGGAGCGGGCATCGTGGCCAAGAGCGACGACGCACGCGAACTGCAAGAGGTGAACAACAAGCTGGGCGCGCTGAAGAAGGCGATCGACCTGGCCGAACAACTCATCAACTAATCAACATCACCGCAAAAAAAGAAAGATACAACGATATGAAAACCTTATTATTCGACAACTACGACTCCTTCACCTACAACCTGTTGCACATCCTCAAAGAGCTGGGCGCTGAGGTGGAAGTGTTTCGCAACGACAAGATCTCGCTCGACGAGGTCGATCGATTCGACAAGATCGTGCTCTCGCCCGGTCCGGGCATTCCCGAGGAGGCGGGCCTCCTGCTCCCGCTGATCCGCCGCTATGCGCCCACGAAGAGCATCTTGGGTGTCTGCCTGGGCGAGCAGGCCATCGCCGAGGCCTTCGGCGCAGAGCTGATCAACCTCAAGGAGGTGCACCACGGGGTCTGCTCGGAAGTGCGCATCGTGGCCGACGACCCCCTGTTCACCGGCTTGGGCCCGACCCTGCAGGTGGGCCGCTACCACTCGTGGGTGGTCGCCAAGGAGAACTTGCCCGGCTGCCTGCAAATCACGGCCGTCGACAGCGAGGAGGGGCAGATCATGGGCCTGCGCCACAAGCAATACAACGTGAGAGGCATCCAGTTCCACCCCGAATCGGTGTTGACCCCCCAAGGCAAGGAGCTGATCAAAAACTTCGTCACCCTACTATAAACAGCTAGGAAACCATTCTAAAAAAGTTCGTGTTATGAAAAGCATCTTATATCGTTTGTTCGAACATCAATATTTAGGCAAGGAGGAGGCGCGCGTCATCCTTCAGCACATCGCCGAAGGGCGTTACACCGACGCGCAAATCGCCAGCCTGATCACGGTCTTCCTGATGCGCAGCATCTCCGTGGAGGAGCTGACCGGCTTCCGCGAGGCATTGCTCGAGATGCGTGTGCCCGTCGACTTGCAAGCCTATCGGCCCATCGACATCGTGGGGACGGGGGGCGACGGCAAGAACACCTTCAACATCAGCACCTGCTCCTGCTTCGTGGTGGCGGGCGCGGGCTACCCCGTCGTGAAGCATGGCAACTTCGGGGCCACCTCCGTCAGCGGAGCCAGCAACGTGATGGAGCAGCACGGCGTGAAATTCACGAGCGACGTAGACCAGCTCCGTCGCAACCTCGACAGTTGCGGCTTCACCTACCTGCATGCGCCCCTCTTCAACCCGGCCCTGAAAGCCGTCGCTCCCGTGCGCAAGAGCCTGGGCGTGCGCAGCTTCTTCAACATGCTGGGCCCGCTGGTCAACCCCGTGATGCCCACCTACCAGCTCTTGGGCGTCTACAACCTCCCGCTGCTCCGCCTCTACAACTACACCTATCAAGAGAGCGGCACCCGCTTCGCCGTGGTGCATAGCCTCGATGGGTATGACGAGATCTCGCTGACGGCCGACTTCAAGGTGGCCATGCCCGAGAAAGAGAAGATCTACTCGCCCGAGATGCTGGGATTCGCCCGCTGCACCGAGGCCGACCTCGACGGAGGCAGCACCCCCGAGGAGGCCGCCCGCATCTTCGACGCCGTGCTTGAGAACCGGGCAACGGAGGCGCAACGCAACTGCGTGATCGCCAATTCAGCGTTCGCCATCCAGGTGATCTGCCCCGAGAAACCAATCGAGGCCTGCATCGCCGAGGCGCAAGCCTCCTTGGAAGGCGGAAAGGCGTTGGCCACACTGCGCAAATATGTCTCGCTCAACAGCTGAGACGCATCGACCGTTATGATTTCGAATCGCATTCATCACTCAACATTACAACTACGATGGATATTCTACAGACAATCATTGCTCATAAGCAGCAGGAGGTGGAGCGGCAGCGAGAGGCCGTCAGCCTCGCCACGATGATCGAGCTGGCCGACCTCTGCATGGACTGCCCCACACGCTCCTTGCGCGAGGCCTTGGCCGCTTCGGAGACAGGCATCATTGCCGAGTTCAAACGGAAAAGCCCCTCGAAAGGATGGTTGCATCCGGGGGCGAAGGTGGCCGATGTCGTGCCCCTCTATGCCGAGGCGGGAGCAGCGGCCTGCTCGATCCTGACCGACAGCCAATTCTTCGGCGGTGCGATTGCCGACTTGCAGCAGGCTCGCCAGCGGGTCAGCCTCCCCTTGCTGCGCAAAGACTTCATCATCGATCCTTACCAGCTCTTCCAAGCCCGGGTGATCGGGGCCGACGCCGTCTTGCTGATCGCCGCCTGCCTCAGTCCGGAGCAGTGTGCCGAACTGGCCAAGACGGCCCATAGCCTGCAACTGGAAGTGCTCTTAGAGGTGCACGATGCCAAGGAGTTGGACCACGTGAACGAGCATATCGACCTGCTGGGCGTCAACAACCGCCACTTGGGCACTTTCCACACCGATGTGGAGCAATCCTTCGCCCTGGTCGAGCGGCTCAAGGGGTGCGCCCCGCTGCTCGTCTCGGAAAGCGGCATCTCGCAGGCCGACACCGTCAAGCAGCTGCGTGAGGCGGGCTTCAAGGGATTCCTGATTGGCGAGACCTTCATGAAAACCGCTCACCCCGGCGAGACCTTACGTCAATTCATCAACCAGCTGCGATGAAACGGATCATGAAAGTGTGTGGCATGCGCCACCCCGACAACATCCAGGCCGTAGCCGCCGCAGGGGCGCAATGGATGGGGTTCATCTTCTATGCGCCCTCGCCCCGCTGCCTGCTTCGCGACCCCGATGAGGCGGAAGCCGTGAGGCGGCTGATCACGTCCGACCGTTTCCAGCCGAAACGAGTGGGTGTCTTTGTCGACCAATCGGCCGACGAGATGATGGCCTTGGCCACCCGCTTCCGGTTGGACTATCTCCAGCTGCATGGCCATGAGTCGCCCGAGTTGTGCCACGCCTTGCAAAAGCGTGGCTACTCCCTCATCAAGGCGTTCGCCGTCGCTACGGCCGAAGACCTGCTGCGCACGGCCGACTATGCCGACCGGGCCGACTACTTCCTGTTCGACACCAAGTGTGCCGGCCACGGAGGCTCCGGGCAATCATTCGACTGGAACCTGCTGAGCCACTACACGGGCGAGACCCCCTTCCTGCTGAGCGGGGGCATCCGCCCCGAGAGCCTTCCCGCGCTGAAGGCCTTCGCGCATCCTCGCCTTGCCGGCTACGACCTCAACAGCGGTTTCGAGGTCGCCCCGGGCGAGAAAGACGCGGCTATTCTTTCAACATTCATCACTCAAAATTCATCATTACACCTATGAATCGTATCACAAACTTGTTTCAGACAAAGAAGTCGGGCATCCTGTCCGTCTATTTCACGGCGGGTTATCCGCAGTTAAACGACACGGCCTCCATCCTGCGGGAGCTGGAGGCGAAAGGGGTCGACATGGCCGAGGTGGGCATCCCCTTCTCCGACCCGATGGCCGACGGACCCGTCATCCAGGCGTCGAGCTCCATCGCCCTGCGCAACGGCATGCGGCTGCGGCTGCTCTTCCAGCAGCTAAAGGGAATTCGCGACACCGTGCGGATGCCGATCATCCTGATGGGCTATCTCAACCCCATCATGCAATATGGCTTCGAGGCGTTCTGCCAAAGTTGCGCGGAAGTGGGCGTGGATGGCATGATCATCCCCGACCTGCCCTATGCCGACTATATGGCCGACTATAAGGCCATCGCCGACCGCTACGACCTGAAAGTCATCATGCTGATCACGCCCGAGACGGCCGAGGAGCGCGTCCGCCAGATCGATGCCCACACCAGCGGCTTCATCTATATGGTATCGAGTGCCGCCACCACGGGTGCCCAGCAAAGCTTCGACCAGCAGAAGCAGGCCTACTTCCGCCGAATCGACGGCATGGGGCTGCGAAATCCCCGCCTCGTAGGCTTCGGCATCAGCAACAAGGCCACCTTCGAGGCGGCCGCCGCCCATGCCTCGGGAGCCATCGTAGGCAGCAAGTTCGTTCAGCTGCTTCACGACGCGCCCTCCATCGCCGAGGCGGTCGATCAGCTACTGGCCGCCTTAAAGGCATAGGCGGCCAGCAAGGCAAAAAGGGCCGTGGCGTTTCTCTTCTCGCCACGGCCCTACCTATTTATTATACGCACACGCCATAAGAATACTTCACCTCCTCCATCACGAAGGTACTCTCCAGCGAGTCGATGTTCTCGTGCCTGCCAATCACGTTCAGCAACAGCTGCTGATACGACTTCATGTCGGCCGCCTGGATGCGCAGCAAATAGTCGAAGCTGCCCGAGATGTTGTAGCACTCCGTCACCTCAGGCACCTGCTTGATCATCTCCGTGAAGGCCAAGGCATAATCGCTGTTCAGCCTTCGCAGCTTCACGCTGCAAAACACCGCGAACCCCTTGTTCAGCTTATTGGCATCCAACACGGTGGCATACTGCTTGATGAACCCCTGCCGTTCCAGTCGTTTCACGCGCTCGTAGGTGGGCGTGGTCGAGAGGTGCACTTGCGCCGCCAGCTCCTTGTTCGTGAGCCTTGCGTTGCGCTGAAGCGCACGCAGGATCTCGATGTCTTTTTCGTCTAACCGATATGATTCTGTTTCCATAGCCTTTTTCTAACTGTTACGTTTCATTTATTCCGTTCATGGCGGCAAATATAGTGGCTTTTTCTGAATTTCGAGATTATCTTGGTTGGAAACACCATCTGTCGCATCTTTGCGAGCAGAAAAGAACAAACAGAAGTAGAACTTAAAAAAAAGAATAAGCATTATGGCAACAAACAAGTATCACATCGAGACACTCGCACTTCATGTCGGACAAGAGCAGGCCGATCCCGCCACCGATTCACGAGCCGTGCCCATCTATCAAACCACCTCCTACGTGTTTCATAACGCCCAGCATGCCGCCGACCGCTTCGGCCTGCGCGACGCGGGCAACATCTATGGCCGACTGACCAACTCCACGCAGGCGGTGTTCGAGCAGCGCATCGCCGCCCTCGAAGGAGGCGTAGCCGCATTGGCCGTGGCCAGCGGAGCAGCCGCCGTTACCTATGCGTTGCAAAACGTGCTCCAGGCGGGCGACCACATCATCGCAGCCGACAACCTCTATGGCGGCTCGTTCAACCTCATCACCCACACCCTCACGACGCAGGGCGTCAGCAACACCATCTTGAACGTAAACAACCTGGAGGCGCTCGAGGCGGCCATCCAGCCCAACACCAAGGTGATCTATGCCGAGACCTTCGGCAACCCCAATAGCGACGTGACCCATCTGGAGGCCGTAGCCGAGGTGGCCCACCGCCATGGCATCGTGTTCATCGTCGATAACACCTTCGCCCCCATCGTGATCCGCCCCATCGAGCATGGAGTCGACATCGTTGTCCATTCGGCCACCAAGTTTATCGGCGGCCACGGCTCTTCGCTGGGAGGCGTCATCGTAGATAGCGGCAAGTTCGACTGGAAAGCCCAGTCGCAGCGCTATCCCACCCTCACGCAGCCCGACCCCTCCTATCATGGAGCCATCTTCGCCGACGTAGCGGGCCCGGCCGCCTTCGTCACCCGCATACGTGCGGTCATCCTGCGCGACACGGGAGCCACCATCTCGCCCTTCAACGCCTGGATCCTTCTGCAAGGCGTCGAGTCGCTCCCGCTTCGCATCGAGCGGCATGTAGCCAATGCGCTCAAGGTGGTCTCCTTCCTGGCCAACCATCCGAAGGTAAAGAGCGTCAGCCATCCCTCGCTGCCCTCCCATCCCGACCATGCGCTCTATCAGCGCTACTTCCCGCATGGAGCAGGATCTATTTTCACCTTCGAGATCAAAGGATCGCAAGCGGAGGCATGGAAATTCATCGACTCGCTCCAGATCTTCTCGCTGCTGGCCAACGTGGCCGACGTGAAGTCGCTCGTCATCCATCCCTACACCACCACCCATTCACAGATGAGCCCCGACGAGCTGGCCGCCCAGCACATCACGCCCTCCACCATCCGCCTCTCGATCGGCGTGGAGCATATCGACGACATCTTGGCCGACCTGAGCCAAGCCCTCGATAAGATCTAATAGCCGCCCCGAAGGCCCTACAAACAAAACACCCCCTAAGCAGACATCGCTGTCCGTTTAGGGGGTGTCGTTTCTTTTCCGATCCATGACCGGTGGAAAACTACCGGCCGAGATGGATGACATCTTGAATTAATACGTATATTTGCTGCCCGAAAAAACTATAAACCTATGAACGTAGAAGACATCCGGGCCTATTGCCTCTCGCTCCCGTTGGCTGACGAATACTTCCCCTTCGACGAGACCACGCTGGCCTTCCGTGTGCAAGGGAAGATCTTCGCCATGATCGACTTAGACAACACCGAGTGGTTCGTCTTGAAATGCGATCCCGACTACGCCATCGACCTGCGCGATCGCTACGACGAGATCCGTGGCGCATGGCACATGAACAAGAAGCATTGGAACCAGCTGAACCTCTTCGGCGCCCTGCCCGAGGAGCTCATTCGCCAACTCATTCGCCACAGCTACGCCGAAGTGGTGAAGAAGCTGCCCGTCGCCAAACGAAAAGAGGTCCTCACAAGCGCAGCCGCCCAGGGCTACACGCTGTAGCGGCACGCCCCGGCAGCCCGCCAAAGTCCCCATCACTTGTTCTTCTGATACACACGCACGTAGTCCACCTCCATCGTGATGGGCAAGGCCGTAGGATCCACCCCGTTCATGCCTCCCCAGTTGCCACCCCAAGCCAAGTTGAGAATCACGTAGAAAGGCGAGTCGTAGGGCCAGTTGCGCTTGCCGCTTCCATCATTGGCATAAAAGAGCTGCTTCTCGCCGTCCACATAGGTCTGGATATAATCTTTGGTCCACTCCATCGCATAGACATGGAAGTCGCCCTCCGCCCCTTCCAAGAAACACTCGTGCGTCACCTGCGTATTCTCCACGTGATAATGCCCCTTGGCATGCAAGCTCGAAGAAACATAGTTGGGATTGCAACCCACCTCCTCCATGATGTCAATCTCGCCGTCGTCGGGCCACGCCGTGAAGCGGACAGGCATCATCCAGAAGGCAGGCCATGTGCCCTTTCCTGCCGGCAACTTGATGCGAGCCTCCACATAGCCATAGGTCCATCCCTCATTGCGACTGCCATACAGCCGCCCCGAATAGACCTTGTCGCCCTCGACGAAGCAATGGATCAGCAGTTTGCCATCCTTCACCTCCGCCACAGGCCGCCCCTCGGGAGAGGCCCCCTTCACGTAGGTCTGCAACTCATTGTTCACCCATCCCGCCTTGGCCTCCTGATAGACCCATCGGTCGGGGTCGGGCGTTGAACCTTGGTCGAACTCGTCGTTCCACACCAATTGATAGCCAGGCAGCTGACAAGAGGGCACCTCCTTCCCGCCAGTACACGAGGCGAGGAATACCGTCGCCAATAAACTCAGTCCTAAAAGTTTCATTCTCATATCCCTTTCGTTATTTCATGATTCATAGATTCCGTCTTCTCGGTCATGCTTACTCCTCACAAGCGCAGCCGCCCATTAAATCTTAGGTTTTACAGCTAGAAGAATGCCAGAGTTCACAGCAAGCACACTGTTAATACCTAATAGGTACAGTTTATATTTCTTTCTAAATTTCAAATGTTCATCTTGGTTAGCTGTAAAACTACTAAAAGGAGTCAAGTCATATTCATGTTCTGGTACAGATATGTTCAAGTAGACCTTGCAATGTTTACGATCATAAAAGCCCTTACCATCAAGTAACTTCCATGTATCAATAAGTTGGATATATGCCTTGTTGGCATTATCACAGATATTGTCAAACTTGCAATATTTCAATTCACAAAGCAATAACCATCCCTTTCCTACATCTTTAGGTCTGCACATACATTCACAATCGTGTACCCCTTGTGGGAAAAAGCCCTTGTTTCGCTCAAAGTTCACTGCAAGAATATCAATACCCTCTTTATTCTGTAGATGGAAAGAATCGATGTCGTCAAAAGGTTTCTCCTGAATGGTCACCCCTTTTCGTTCCTCTTTAGGAAAAGCCTTGGTCTTCTCCGTATAGTCTGCTATCCAAATATCTCCATTACAGACCTTCACGTCATTGAATGTACTTTCAATCTTAGTCATAGAACGTTGAATAATTTGAGAAGTCCGTCATTATAAGTTTCATCACTCGGTCGAAATAGTTACCACGAATAAGGCCGTCCGCATCCTGAAGAGTCATATTCTTCTTATCAACCTCCGACGAGAATTCTCCGTCATGTATTTCCCAAACAGCCACGTCTTTAGGATTTACCCAGCTGCTTTCATGTTCTCTCAACTCAGAAACAGCTGCAGGTATCTTATCCTTAACCTTATATCCCAACATGCAGTTGTTGAGGGCATAGAGTATGTAAGGGCTGTGTGTAGCAATAAACAAGTTGTCATTATGCAATGCGGCATTCTTCAGCAACTCATACACCAATTCCACCTGAGTCAATGGGAAGAGGTTCTGCTCCGGCTCTTCCAAATAGACATCCGAGTGTGACGTTTGAGTATATGCAGAAACAAGCCGCTTGAATTCCTCAAAATCCTCCTTCGATGCAAATACGCGCTTCGTTAAACCAAACTTGCCAATAAAAACGTTCCCCTCTTCTCCAGCCTGTTTAGCGGCATTCTTAAACTTGCTCTCATAAATATGTTGGGCAATCTCTTCGTTTTCTGTTTCCGTCTTCGAACTCAACATTTCGTTAGGGCTATACTGCTTGCGGAAAAGATAATCTAAATATACCCACATCGGTATAACAGACTGCAGACCACTTGAAGCATCAGACAGTTCCATTTTCTTGTCGTCACCCAACAAGATGTAATCATGATCAGTCTGCTTGTCATAGAAGAAACCGACATTCAAATTCAAAACAGGTAACACCGCCCCGTCACCACACAATTTATGGGCATAAGCCCAATCTGCGATGAAGTTCTTCAAGTTGGTGGAGTCCATTTTGACATCAAACCAGTTAGGGATGGAAGAAACCAAGTTTCTCTCAGCAGGGATATACGAGACACGTGGACGCTTATAGTTAAACCTATTTTGAGCATTACCCCATCGCAAGTTAAACGTTTCTTTTGCGAAATCAATAGTGAAACTCAAGAAATCACTCTTATATTCAATGCGGCTGTCTTCATGCAAAAAGCAGCTCAACTTATGAAACACGAGCAAGTTTTCCTTTACATATTCAAAATCAGCGAAGCCGTTCTTGCCCTGCTCCAGTTGAATTCGTTTTTCCGCCCAAGCACAGAAACACGCAATCTTCAAGATGCAGCTCTTTCCTGCACTCTGAGGACCAATAACTACATTGATGCGTTTCAGCGTCAATTCCACATGTTTAATAGGACCAATATGATGGATTGTCAATTTCTTCATTCCCTTAGCTTTCTTTATGAATATATCTTGCTTTATTGCAAAGGTAAAGAACACCTTTCACACTCGCAAATATCTCCATAAGCAATTTCATCCATACTTCCACCAATTTCCCTTGTGTGTCCTTGTACCATTTCTCGCCATGGCATAGTTCTAGCGAGCTTGACTCTGCTCATCACATCTCCCCCATCACCTTCTCCACCTCTTCCAGAGGCACATTCAGCATGCGTGAGACATAGAGCGGCGTGATGACATCCATGCTACCCGACTGGCGCTCCATGCCAATCAAATACTCGATGTTCTTTTTCAGGTCGCCGAGGCTGTTGTGAAAAGCGGCGGCAGGAGCCTTCTCTTCGGCCTCCTTAGCCTTGAACGCATCAAACGTCTCGCTTCCATCCTCACCATACTTTCCATCCTTTGCCTCGTAGATAACCGATGGCTCCAGCACCTCCACGGTGTGCCATGCCCCCTGCGGCACAACACAACCATAATTACCAGCAGCGGGATCAAGCAAGATACGCTCTTTCTCATCCCCACGTTCGTCATAGACCACCTCCACCAGCTTACCACACAAGAGAAAAACATTCTCCGTGCTCTGTGGATGCCTATGAATAGGCACAACCGTACCCGGCAACAACGCATTCAGCATACGCTGCGAATTATCATTGGCAGACGTACGCAAGTCAAAGTTCTGACGCAACCGAGGATTCTCCTTGGCTTGCTCAAACAGCTTATCTAAAAAGTCTTTATTCAATTCCATAGTCATACTAATATTTATTTGCCAATCGAGGCCAAATACTCCTCATGCAAGTGATAGTATTTCTTCTTGAACAACACGTATGCGATGGCCAATACCGCCAAAGCCCCCACGAAATACATCCAATGGCACAACACCGTATTAGGACATACGTAGACAAATCCCAACGATACAGCCAACTGCATAGCCATATAGAATAACGTCACCTTCACATGGCCAATTTTCAGCTCGTTCGCCATGATCTGATAGGCATGTTTCCTGTGAGCCTCTCCCAAATTCTCATGCAGCATAATGCGATGCATAATCGTCAAACAGCCATCCACGCCATAGACCAACAGGAAAATCAACCAAGTAATATCGCCCGTCTTCATGATCACATTCCCCAGCAAGAACAGCATGATAAACGCGATACCAATCGACCCGACATCGCCAGCAAAGCACTTCGCCTTGCCCTTCGGACGGAAGTTAAAGACGCAGAACACGACCGCCGCAATAATCGTAGTAATGATCAGCGATTGCTCAACGAACTCACCATCAACATTTACAGCCGCCAATGGAAGCAAAACCGCCAGCGCATATCCCGCCGTAATGCCATTGATACCGTCCATAAAATTAATGACATTGGTAGCCCCCACATAAACGATTAGTGCCACCAACACCATCCACCACATCTCCCAGTGCAGAATATCCAGCTGGTAGAATGCCATGGCTGCCGCCGCAAATTGCGCCACCAACCTCACCGAGTCAGGCAGCGAACGAATGTCGTCCACTAAACTTACTCCAGCCACGAGTGTTAATCCCGCTAAGAACCACGGATATTCAAATCCGAAGAATGCGCTCCACACCCAAGCACCAATCAGGAAGATGATGCCACCGCCACGCAACACAATCGTCGAGTGCGACGAACGCTCGTTAGGCTTGTCGATAATATTACACTTGTCCGCAATGCGGAAATAGACCAGTTCCGCCGCAAGGAGCAGAACGAAAATAATAAGATACGTCATGTTTGGATTTCCTTTGATTATATTAGAATTTATATTGTAAGCACTGTAAGCGCTCAAATTCGGGCATACCCCTTTATATGAGCACGTTTACGGGTGCTTATATATGTTATATGTTATAAGGTACTTTATTACGTAAACAGAACTGTTCAATGGAGATGCCATTCGGCTTGTAAGCACTCAATTTAGGGCATACCTTTTTTATAAGCACTTTTACTAGTGCTTATGGCTGAGTTGTTAAAAATTTGACTTGTTTATTAACTATTGGCTGATTGCCAATCCGATATGCCTTTCAACTGATTTATCTCATTCTGCTTAGCTGCCAAGCGAGCGTTGAAATCTGAGCTCCTCAGCCCGCTCGTCACGAGCGAGGTGTTTCTTGCGCAGCAGCCTGTTGTCGGTAGCCTCGCCATGCGCTTGCGCACCGATAGCTCGTATGGATTTCGCTTCTGATTTCATACAATCTCGCTGGCTAAACAGCGAGTATTCTTCTCTTTCTCAATCGAAAAACTCATACATTTCATTGAACTTACTACTAAGCGTAGTAAGTAAATCGGGATTATCTTTCAAAGCTTGCCTCCTAACCAGCAAATAAGCACTTTTGTCAATCATCATATAGTGCTCAAAAACAGACTCAGTGAAATAAGTTGCCATGAAAGAACTATACACACGGAAACGTTTTGTCATAAATGTAGATTCTTCTAACAAATTCGCTCCTATAAATCCAAAAGAAGATTGAGGGCTTGACTCTGCTATTTCGTTCAAAATAGCCATACATGTGTAAATAACAGGGCGAGCTTCGTTCAGTCCTGTCAGCAATCTATATTTGTTCTCACTGTCCCTATGGGCTTTGAGATGAAATTTTATCGCATAAAAATCAAGATCATACGCTTCTACCCATACCCAGTACCATTGATGCGACCTCGTAGATTTAAAGGTATACAACAATTTATACCTTAAAAAAGACAACGAACCGCTTTCTTCATCAAAGCGTTGCACAAATCGGTACGGATAATGCGGAAGTTCCATCACATCAGATAAGGATAGACATTAATCTTCAATCGCTTTAATTCCTCTGAAGGCACTTTCACAAACACATCGCCATAGATGAGTTTGTATCGCTCTGCATCAGACAAGTAGCTAAAGCGCACCTCCATCTCAGCTTGTAACTGCTTCTTCGATTTAGTATTCTTTCTTATACGCTCCATCATTCCCTCCATTTCTATTTATTCGCGAATATAGAGACTTTATGGTGCAAAACAAAAGGATTTTCATTTCTTTTGTAGTAAGCTCTTTATTTGTGGCATAACCTTTGTAAGCTCTCAATTTCTGGCATACCAGCATTCTCACTGGTGAGGTCGCCGAAGCAGACGATTCAGCTTGCGGACGGCCGTCCTTCCTTAATTCCTCGTGAGCCGAGTCGGAAAGACCATCCACCTTTACTTCCACCAATTTCCCTCGTGTGTCCTTGTACCATTTATAGAATATGTTATAAGGCACTT
>CAKUZF010000021.1 GCA_934718155.1 uncultured Parabacteroides sp.
GTGGTGCCACCAGGAATCGAACCGGGGACACAAGGATTTTCAGTCCTTTGCTCTACCAACTGAGCTATGGCACCATCATGTTTGTCGTATCGTTGTTTCGATTACGGGTGCAAAGGTAGGGATTATTTTTAAACTGGCAAGCGTTTCTTGCACTTTTTTTAATCTTTGGCCGTAAAAAGCCAATTGTGGAAGAAAAATGCACTTTTCTTGAAAAAAGATGGTCGTAGGTATTGCAGGTTCAAAAAATAGGTGTACCTTTGCACCCGTAATCGAAAACGATACGATTACAACGAAAGAATCGGGATGTAGCACAGTTGGCTAGCGCGCCACGTTCGGGACGTGGAGGTCGGAAGTTCGAGTCTTCTCATCCCGACTCAAAAGAAGCAGAAATCGAAAAGGTTTCTGCTTTTTTTGTTTTATCGAGTGTCGAACTAAAAAGAAGGAGGAGAACTACAATGATTGTTTATAACACCACTTTCCATATTCATAAGGAGGTCCTTGCGGACTGTTTGGGCTATTTGCGCACGCAATACATTCCTCGTGCCGTTGAGGGCGGCTTGCTGTCCAACCCTTATCTGCGTCGCGTGCTGAGTTCGGAGAACGAGGAGGGCGAGAGCTATTGCGTACAGTTTCATGTCGAGGATGTGGAGACGCTGAACGACTGGTCGCAAAAGGTGGGCCGCTCGTTGCAGAACGACTTGGTGAATCGTTTCAGAGAGAAGGTGGCAGGCTTCTCGACGTTGCTCGAAGAGATCGAGCTGTAAATAGCGCAGCCGTATGGAACGCATTATATTGGGCATAGACCCGGGAACGATCGTGATGGGCTATGCGCTGCTGAAGATTGAGGATCGCAAGCCCAAGCTCATGGTCATGGGTGTCTTGAAGCTGGATAAGTATGAGAGCCATTACCTGCGCTTAAAGAAGATCTTCGAGCGGGTCACGATGCTGATCGACGAGTATCACCCCGACGAGTTGGCCATCGAGGCGCCTTTCTTCGGGAAGAATGTGCAGAGTATGCTGAAGCTCGGGCGTGCGCAAGGCGTGGCGATGGCCGCTGCTTTGGAGCGAGACATCCCTATCTTCGAGTATGCGCCCATGAAGATCAAGCTGTCGATGACGGGCAATGGTGATGCGTCGAAAGAGCAGGTGGCGGGCATGCTGCAGCGTTACTTGAAGCTTTCCGACGAGCAAATGCCGGCTAAGCTTGACGCGACCGATGCCTTGGCGGTCGCCATGTGTCATTTCTTCCAGGGCAGCAATCCGGTTAGCGAAAAGAAATACACCGACTGGAAAGACTTCATCCAGAAGAATCCCAACCGGCGAAGCCGATAAAAGCCTGGGTCATGCGCCTAACAAAAAAAATTGGATTATGAATCAGAATGGGCGGACCATTCTGAATTCATAATCCATATTCTTAATTATAAACGGCAGTCTTGTTTATACGATGCCTTGAGCCATCATAGCCTTAGCCACCTTCATGAAGCCTGCGATGTTCGCACCCTTCACGTAGTTGATGTACTCGCCCTCTTTACCATGAGATACGCACTGGTTGTGGATGTCGCTCATGATCTGGTGCAACTTCTGGTCAACCTCGGCAGCTGTCCAAGAGATGTGCATAGCGTTCTGAGTCATCTCCAAGCCTGAAGTAGCCACGCCACCAGCGTTCACTGCCTTACCCGGAGCGAACAACATGCGATGCTGGATGAACAGGTCGACCGCCTCAGCCGTACAACCCATGTTAGATACCTCAGCAACACACAATGTGCCGTTGTCGATCAGCATCTGTGCGTCCTTGTCGTTCAACTCGTTCTGAGTTGCGCACGGCAAAGCGATATCCACCTTTTGTACCCAAGGTTTCTTGCCTGCGAAGAAGGTTGCGCCGGGGAACTTCTCTGCGTAAGGAGCTACAATGTCATTGCCTGAGCTACGCAACTCCAACATATAATCGATCTTCTCGCCTGAGATACCATCCGGATCGTATACATAACCGTCAGGACCAGAGATCGTAACAACCTTTGCGCCCAACTGGGTAGCCTTTGTTACGGCGCCCCATGCCACGTTGCCGAAGCCAGAGACAGCAACCGTCTTGCCCTTGATGTCGATTCCGTGAGTCTCACACATCTGGTGTACGAAGTAGAGCGCACCGAAACCAGTTGCTTCCGGACGGAGGATAGAACCACCAAACTCCATGCCCTTGCCTGTGAAAGTACCTGTGTTCTCGCGAGCCAATTTCTTATACATGCCATACATGTAGCCAACCTCACGACCACCTACGCCGATGTCACCAGCGGGAACGTCGCGGTCCGGACCCAAGTTGCGCCACAACTCCAGGATGAATGCCTGGCAGAAGCGCATGATCTCAGCGTCGCTCTTGCCACGAGGTGCGAAGTCAGAACCACCCTTACCACCGCCCATAGGCAATGTAGTCAACGCATTCTTGAAAGTCTGCTCGAAACCTAAGAACTTCAGGATTGAAAGGTTCACTGAGGGATGGAAACGGATACCGCCCTTGTACGGGCCGATCGCGTTGTTGAATTGTACACGGTAGCCTAAGTTGACTTGGATCTCGCCCTTGTCATCTACCCAGGGTACACGGAAAGTAAAGATACGCTCAGGCTCAACGAGTCTCTCGATGATCTTTGCTTTTTCAAACTCAGGGTGTTGGTTATAGACCTCTTCGATGGATAACAACACTTCCTTAACGGCTTGCAAATACTCTTTTTCGCCCGGGTGCTTTGCCTCAAGCGCTTGTAAAATTACTTCTGTCTTCATAGCATGTGCTAATTAAAAAGGATAACATTCTGACGGCAAATGTAGGTATTTCTTTTGAACGGGCAAGCTATTTGCTTACTTATTTTCAAAAAATCGCATTGTTTTCCCGACTTAAGTCATGCCCTTCATTTTATTGTTCCAATTATACGAAATTTTATCTATTTTTGGCTCATACAAATACGATAGAATCATTTATGAGTGGTATCCCTAATTTGAAGGATTTGGTGTTTAGAGACACTCCTTTCGCCAATTTGATGAATAAGCGTATCTATAATGTATTGCTTATCGCAACGAAATATGACGCCTTCATGCTCGAAGACGACGGGCGTGTAGACGAGCAAATCTTCAACGAGTACACCTCCTTGAGCCTGCGTTATCCGCCCCGCTTCACGCAGGTGACTACCGAAGAGGAGGCGCTGAACGAACTGAAGAATCGCAACTTCGAGCTGATCATCTGTATGCCCAACATGGACAACCGCGACATCTTCGCGGCGGCCACCGAGATCAAGGTGCATTATCCCAACATCCCTATCGTGGTGCTCACCCCCTTCTCGAAGGAGGTCTCGAAGCGCATGGCAAACGAGGATCTGAGCGCGATCGACTATGTGTTCAGCTGGCTGGGCAATTCGGAGCTGCTGCTGGCGATTATCAAGCTGATCGAGGATAAGATGAACGCCCCCGACGACACGGCCAGCGTTGGCGTGCAGATCATCCTCTTGGTCGAAGACTCCGTGCGTTTCTACTCCTCGGCCTTGCCGCACCTTTACAAGTTCGTGTTAGAGCAGAGCCAGATGTTCGCCAAGGAGGCCCTGAACGAACACCAGAGCATGTTGCGCATGCGTGGCCGCCCAAAGATCAAGCTGGCTCGCACCTACGAGGAGGCGGTGCGCATCTTCGACCAGTATCGCGACAACATGCTGGGCATCATCTCCGACATGAGCTTCATGCGTGATGGGGCGAAAGATCCCTATGCGGGCTATAAGTTCGGGCAGTATGTGCGAAAGACCGGCCTGATCATTCCGCTTGTCTTGGAGTCTTCCGAGTCGAGCAACGCGGTCTACGCCAAGGAGCTGAACGCCTCGTTCATCGATAAGAACTCGAAGAGCTATCCGCAGGATCTGCGGGCGAGCATCATGCGCCGCTTTGGTTTTGGCGATTTCGTGATCATCGATCCGCACACCAAGCAGGAGATTATGCACATCAAAGACTTGAAGGATTTGCAGACGAAGGTGTTTCAGATCCCCGACGACTCGCTGGTCTTCCACCTCTCGCGCAACCATTTCTCTCGTTTCTTCTATTCCCGCGCCATATTCCCGCCCGCCGAGGTGCTGAAGCATGTTGACGTGAGCGACTATAAGGATATGAACGAGGCGCGCCAGCTGATCTTCGACCTGATCGTGCAATACCGCCGGATGAAGAACTCGGGCGTCGTCGCGGTCTATCAGAAGGACCGATTCGACGAGTATAGCAACTTCGCCCGCATCGGCGACGGCTCGTTGGGAGGCAAAGGGCGCGGCCTGGCCTTTATTGGTGCGATGGTGAAGCGCTATCCGAAGCTGGAGCACGATAACTTCATGGTCACGATCCCCAAGACGGTCGTGGTCTGTACCGACATCTTCGACGAGTTTATGGAGACCAACGGACTTTATCCCGTGGCGTTGAGCGACAACGACGACGAGACAATCCTTCGCTATTTCCTGCGGGCCAGCCTCCCTTCGAAGCTGATCGAAGACCTGATGGCCTTCTTCGATGTCGTGAAGGGGCCGATTGCCGTCCGCTCGTCCAGCCTGCTCGAAGATTCGCATTATCAGCCTTTTGCCGGCATCTACTCCACCTATATGGTGCCTAAGATCGAAGAGAAATACGACATGTTGCGCACCGTGAGCGACGCGATCAAGGCGGTCTATGCCTCGGTGTTCTTTCGGGATAGCAAGGCCTACATGACCGCCACTTCCAACCTGATCGACCAAGAGAAGATGGCCGTGGTGTTGCAAGAGGTGGTGGGCTCGCGCTATGGCGACCATTTCTACCCGACCCTGTCGGGCGTGGCCCGCTCGCTCAACTTCTATCCCATTGGCAACGAGAAGGCCGAAGATGGCATCGCCAACATCGCCTTGGGCTTGGGCAAGTATATCGTAGATGGGGGGCAGACCTTGCGCTTTTCGCCTCGCCATCCGCACAATATCTTGCAGATGAGCACGATGGATCTTGCCCTGCGCGAAACGCAGACGCGCTTCTATGCGCTCGACCTGAAGAACCTGGCCGAGCGTTTCTCGGTGGATGATGCCTTCAACCTGTTGAAGCTAAGCGTGAAAGATGCCGATGCCGATGGCGCTTTGCGTTATATCGTTTCCACCTTCGATCCCTACGACCAGATCATTCGCGACGGCTATTACCCCGGCGGACGAAAGATCCTTTCGTTTTGCAACATCTTGCAGCACGACGTTTTCCCCCTGGCCTCTACGTTAGACTATCTGTTGGGCATCGGCCAGAAGGAGATGGGGCGCCCGGTGGAGATCGAGTTCGCCGTCAATATCGATCAGGCCGACCCGAAGCGGGCCACCTTCTATCTGTTGCAAATCCGTCCGATCGTTGACAATAAGGAGGTGATGGATGAGGATTTGAGCCTCGTGCGTAACGAGGATACGCTGCTTTCCTCCACCAGCGTCTTGGGTCATGGCGTTGTGGGCGACGTGTATGACGTGGTGTATGTCAAGACGGGCTCCTTCAATTCATCCAACACGCAAGCCATTGCCTACGAGATCGAGCGGATCAACCGTGGCTTTACCGACCGCGAGCAGGGCTATGTGTTGGTCGGCCCCGGCCGTTGGGGCAGTAGCGATCCGTGGCTGGGCGTGCCCGTCAAGTGGCCGCATATCAGCAATGCCCGCGTGATTGTGGAGTGTGGCCTTGAGAACTATCGGGTCGATCCCAGCCAGGGCACGCACTTCTTCCAAAACCTCACCTCTTTCGGTGTGGGCTACTTCACGATCAACCCCTTCAAGGGCGATGGTTGGTTCGACGAGGCGTTTCTGAACGCGCAGCCGGCGGTTGAGGAGACCGACTTTCTGCGTCATGTGCGTTTCGAGCAGCCCATAGTGATCAAGATGGATGGCAAGCGCAGTCTGGGTGTTGTCATGAAGCCTTGAGCCGAGGCGGCGTTGATTGCAGGTAGAGGGAGCCACCTCTGCCTGCATGAAAAAACGACGGGCAACGGCGTAAAAAACGATGGGCAACGGCGTAAAAAACGACGGGCAACAAAATTTATCCGAATGGGCAACGAAATTTATCCGAACGGGCAACAAAATTTATCCGAATGGGCAAACAGGCGGCGACATGCGAATACGCCCTGAAAGGGCAAAAGCACTCAGCCCAGAGCAACGCCCTGGGGAACAAGAATATGTCAGTTCTATCGCTCTGAAAGAGCAAAAGAAACACACACTTTGTGTTCCTGCTGCCCCTGTAGGGCGGACACCCGAAACACACACTATATAAACTATTTGCTTAAACAGAAAAAGGACACCTAACTTAATAGATGTCCTTCTAATTAAATGTAATAATGTGGTTACTTCTTGGAATAGTGATATCTCATAGAGAATATATAAACCTCTATCATATCATCATGCACAGAATAGATAAGCCTGTGCTCTGAATTGATTCGTCTTGACCATTTACCTGCCAATTCATATTTGAGGGGTTCTGGCTTACCTATTCCCATGTAAGGATGTTCCAATATATCAGCAAGCAGTTTCTTAATGCGTTTGGTTATATTGGGGTCATTCTTTTTCCAATATTCCCAATGCTCTTGTGCAATAGGAGTAAATATCAGTTTCATAATTCGTCTAATTTTACTTCTATTCCTCTACCTGCCTTTAAATCTTCTTCTCCTTTACGAATATCATTCATGGTCTGTTCAGACGACATAATATATTCAGTTTCCTTTAAAGAGTTATATTCTTCCAATGAAATCATGACTACTCCTGTGCCATTACCACGATTGATAACCACTGTGTCGCAATCGTCAATGACTGAGTCAATATAACCTTTAAGGTTGGCTCTTAAATCTGTGTAATTGGCTGTTATCATAAGTTCTCCTTTCTATAACGCAAAGGTATGTACTTATTTGCGTACTTGCAAATATAAATAGTTAATTTAACTCACACGGTTAAACCACGCTAAACCAGCACTGCCTAAAAACAAAAAATCAGATAGCCATCCTTTAGATAACTATCTGATTCTCATTCGAGCGGCAAACGGGGCTCGAACCCGCGACCCTCAGCTTGGGAAGCTGATGCTCTACCAACTGAGCTACTGCCGCATTAACCGCTGCAAATGTAGGCAAATATTTCTTTTTTTCTTAATTTTGACGGCTAAAATTTAAGCGAAGAGATAAAGATATGGAAAAGTTAATCGTTGTGAAAGTAGGCGGCAAGATCGTGGAGGAGGAGCAGACCCTCCGTCAGCTGCTGAACGATTTTGCGGCCATCGAGGGGCATAAGGTGTTGGTGCATGGCGGTGGACGCTCTGCTACGAAGCTGGCGGCCCAGCTGGGCATCGAGAGTAAGATGGTAGACGGCCGTCGCATCACCGACGAGGCCATGCTGCGTGTCGTAACCATGGTCTATGGCGGATTGGTGAATAAGAACATCGTGGCTGGACTGCAGGCGGTAGGCGTCAATGCCTTGGGCCTGACAGGTGCCGACATGAACCTGATGCGCTCAGACAAGCGCCCCGTGAAAGAGGTGGATTATGGCTTCGTGGGCGACGTGAAAGAGGTGAATGCCGACCTGTTGGCCTCGCTGATTAGCCAGGGCATCGTGCCCGTTTTGGCTCCTTTGACCCACGACAAGCAGGGCCACTTGCTCAATACCAACGCCGACACGATCGCCGGCGAGGCGGCGAAGGCTTTGGCCAAGCATTTCGATGTGACGCTGATGTTCTGCTTCGAGAAGAAGGGCGTGCTGCGCGATGCCGACGACGACGAGAGCGTGATCGCCGAGATCGACCGCGACGCTTTCCGCCGCTATGTGGCCGAAGGCGTTATTCAGGGCGGTATGATCCCCAAGCTGGAGAACGCTTATCAGGCGATCGATGCGGGCGTTAGCCAGGTGATTATCACGCAGGCCACCGACATCCATAAAGGAACGGGCACACGGGTGCATTGACCCCTGCCTGTCTCATTTTTTTTTTAGACCGTGTATATTATATATGTTCGCGCGCGTACATATATATAATGATGAAACAAAACAGAGAAAGAAACAATGGAAAATGTACAACCCATCCTTGCGCAGATTGAGGGTGCCGTGCCCCGTCTGCCCGAACTGGCCTTCGAGGCCCCGGTAGATTGGACCCTTCGCAAGGGCGAACAATGGGCCGTGATTGGCCCGAACGGGGCGGGCAAGACGTTGCTCGCCGACCTGTTGCAACGCAAGTTCTCGCTCAAGCAGGGCGAGGTGCGCTTGGCGGGCAATGCTTCCGTGGCCGACTTCGTGAAGAGCATTGCCTTCAAGGATATCTATTCGATGGCCGACTGCCGAAACACCTACTACCAGCAGCGTTTCCAAGCCACCGAGAACGACGACGTGCCCCGCGTGTCGGAATTGCTTCCGCATGGCGGCGCCGACGCGAGGGAGGAGGAGCTGATGACGCTTTTCGGCATCAGCGAGTTGCTGCCGAAGAAGCTGGTCTACCTCTCCAGCGGCGAGTTGCGCAAGTTCTTGATCGTGCGCACGCTGCTGAAGCAGCCGAAGCTGTTGATACTCGATAATCCCTTCATCGGGCTGGATGCCCCTTCGCGGGCGTTGCTGGTCGAGATGCTGCAGCGGATGGCGCAGCTGCAGGGCACGCAGGTGATCTTGCTGCTGTGCAATCCCGCCGATATTCCGCCGATGGTCAACCGGGTGCTGCCCGTCTTGGAGCGCCGATTGCTGCCCGCGATGAGTCGCGAAGACTTCTTGGCCGATCAGCGGCTGATCCAGCGGCTTTTCCCTACTGAGGGCGAGGCGGCTGGCCGGCCCGTCGAGCTGCCCGAGCTGCCCGTCGAGGCCGATAAGCAGCCGGCCACCCACGCCGTGACGCTCCGCATGGAGAAGGTGAAGGTGCGCTATGGCAGCCGGGTGATCTTGCGCGACATCGACTGGGAGGTGAGGAATGGCGAGAAGTGGTCGCTCTGCGGGCCGAATGGCTCCGGTAAGTCCACCCTGCTGAGCCTGGTCTATGCCGACAATCCGCAGTCGTATGCCAACACGCTCTACCTCTTCGACAAGAAGCGAGGCACGGGCGAGAGCATTTGGGAAATCAAGAGGCGCATCGGCTATGTTTCGCCCGAGATGCACCTCTATTATCGGCAGAATGCGCCCGCCTTGCAGATCGTAGGCTCTGGCTTTTTCGACTCGATCGGGCTTTATCAGAAGTGCAGCCCCGAGCAGGAGGCTTTGGCTCTTCGCTGGATGGAGGTGCTGGGCGTGGCGCATTTGCGCGATCGGCTTTTCCAGACGCTGTCGAGCGGTGAGCAGCGGCTGGTGCTCTTGGCGCGTGCCTTCGTGAAGGATCCAGATTTGATCATACTCGACGAGCCGTTGCATGGGTTAGACGTCAGCCGAAAGAAGCTGGCGGCGGCTCTCATTCAGCGTTTCTGCGAGCGCCCGGGCAAGACGTTGATCTACGTCACTCACTATCCGCACGAGCTCCCTTCGTGTGTGGACAGGCATTACGAACTGTCGAAACAGGCGTGAAAACGCTTCCCTTCCCCTTTTTATTGTTAACGCAGTGTGTTAAAATAATATAAACTATTTAGGGCTATTTTTGACACTTTGAACGGAAACAGGCCGCTTTCTGCCATTTCGCATTCCCTATGGCGGCCTGTTTTCTGCTTTTCAATGCTGTTATATAGCATTTCGATAATGCTTATTTCTATTAAATGAAACATGAATGTGGTTGATAATAACAGATTGTTGTTTAATTCATGCTTTATTAATACTTTTGTAACCGTGTTTAACTGTATAGGGAAAACGAAATAAGTATTAATATAGATTTATAGAGTGTGTTTATGAAGAACAAGTTGACTTCTGGACTTCTGCTTCTCGCGATGAGCGCAGGAGTCGTTTCAGCACAGACTTCTAAGGTTACCGGTAAGGTAATTGGTGAGGATGGTGAGCCGGTTATCGGCGCGGCCATTATCGTTAAGGGCACGACTGTAGGTACCGTGACCGACTTCGACGGTAATTTCTCGTTGAATGTTCCTGCCGAGGGCAAGCATTTGGTGATTTCTTTCATTGGTATGAAGAGCCAAGAGGTTGCCGTTAAGCCGCAGGTGAGCGTAAAATTGATGGCTGACACGCAAGACCTCGACGAGGTGGTTGTAACAGCGATGGGTATCAAGCGCGAGCGTAAGGCTTTGGGCTATGCCGCTCAGGACTTGAAGTCTGACGAGTTGAACAAGGCCGGTACGACCTCATTGGCCAGCGCAATCCAAGGTAAGTTGACGGGTGTGGAGATCCGCCAGTCTTCAGGTGCGCCGGGTGCCTCTTCGCAGATCACCATCCGTGGTGCGCGTTCTTTCGATGGCAACAACCAGCCGTTGTATGTAATCGATGGTATGCCTATCAACACGCAGGCCGATTACTCGACCCTCTCTTCCGTTTCGGGTGCGAACTACGCCGACCGCTCGATCGATATCAACCCCGAAGACATCGAGACGATCAACGTCTTGAAGGGTCAGGCCGCTTCAGCGTTGTATGGTATCCGTGCTTCTAACGGTGTGATCGTCATCACGACAAAGCGTGGTAACAACCAGGCTATGGGTCGTCCGAAAGTAACGGTTTCTACCAACTTGAGCGCCGAGAAGGTGTCTCGCAAGTTCGACCGCCAGAGCACGTATGCACAGGGTAACAGCGTAGAGGCTTATAGCCCCGCCTCTTCGATGAGCTGGGGTCCGAAGATCGTCGACCTTCCTAACGATAAGAATTACGGTGGTAACGTAGACAACAAATACACCCAGCAGTTCGGTCGTCACGACGGCATGTATTACAACACGAAGCGTGCGTTGGCAGGCTTGGATGGTTGGACTACGCCGCAGATCTATGACAACGTAGGCGACTTCTTCGGCACTGGTTTCACCGAGAACACCAACTTCAACATCTCTCAGGCCTTGAACGGCGTGAACTACTCAGTAGGTATCAACAATTCTCACCAAGAGGGTATCATTCCTTCAACAGGTATGGATCGTTGGGGCGCACGTGGTTTGGTAGACTGGAAGATCAACAATGAGTGGAAGTCTGGTTTCTCAGCCAACTATTCTTCTTCGAAGATCACTTCTGCTCCGGGTGCGAACTCAGGTATCATGAACGTAGTCTACTCTGCTCCGTCGGAGTACGACTTGAAGGGCATTCCTAACCACGTTCCGGGCGATCCGACTTCTCAGATATCATTCCGTTCGACCAACTTCAACAACCCCTATTGGTGGGCCGAGAACGATGAGTATCGCCAGCACACGAACCGTGCCTTTGGTAACGCTTACGTAGAGTATGAGCCGAAATTGAACTGGGGCGACAACATGTCTTTGCGTTTCCGCGAGCAGGCCGGTTTGGATATCTGGACTTCTGATTACACCAATATCGCCGAGGTTGGTTCGGCTGCCAACACGAAGGGCCAGATCGAGAACTTAGGTGCGCAACACAATGTGTTCAACAACTTGTTCACGGCCAACTTTGATGGTAAGTTCGGCGACGAGCAAGAGTGGGGCGTAAACGTAGTCTTGGGTAACGAGGTGAACCACGAGAATTACCGTAAATGGGATTACGTCGGTACGAACTTCAACTTCTATGGCTTGCCTACCATCTCCAACGCGACCAGCTATTCAGCTGAAGAGTATAGCCGCCAGGAGCGTACGGTTGGTTTCTTTGCCAGCGCGTCGGTAGACTGGAAGAGCCAGTTGTATCTGACGGTGACAGGCCGTAACGACTATGTGTCAACCATGCCGCGCGGTAGCCGCAGCTTCTTCTATCCCTCTGTCTCTTTGGGCTGGGAGTTCACGAAGCTGCCTTGGTTGGAGGAGCACAACAACGTGATCAACTATGGTAAGTTGCGTGCCTCTTTCGCACAGGTAGGCCAGGCAGGTACATACTACAAAACCTATTATACACAGCCGGTTTACGGTGGTGGTTTCTACTCGTACACACCGGTGACTTATCCGTTGCCAAGCGGTGTCTCTGCTTATGCTCCGTCGGACAGGCTGTATGACCCGAACCTGAAGCCGCAGAACACGACCAACTGGGAGCTTGGTACCGACTTGCAGTTCTTCGGTGGACGCATCAAGGCTGAGTATACCTACAGTTTGCAGAACGTAACCGATCAGATCTTCGCCGTTCCTGTCGACGCAACAACGGGCTATAGCGAGATGATGACCAACGCCGGTAAGATGCAGACGAAGGCACACGAGCTCTCGCTGAACTTCGCCATCCTGCAGGCTAAGGACTACGACTTGAACCTGGGCATTAACTTCACGAAAGTAAACAACAAGGTTGTTGAGTTGGCCGAGGGTGTTGAGTCGATCTTCTTGGGTGGTTTCGTTGAGCCGCAGATCCGTGCGCAGGCAGGCTGCACTTACCCGAACATCTATGGTAACGCCTTCAAGCGCGACGAGGCAGGCAACTTGCTGTTGCTCGATGGTCTGCCACAGGCAACGGGCGAGAGCGTAAACTTGGGTAACTGTGCCCCCGACTTCACGACAGGCTTCAACTTCGGTGGTCGCTACAAGCGTCTTTCTTTGTCAACCACATGGAGCTGGCAGCAGGGCGGTAAGATGTATCACGGTACTAATTTGACGATGAACTACTTCGGTGCAACGAAGGAGTCTTTGCCTTACCACGAGGGCACGATGGTGGCCGAGGGTATCGACGAGGTTACGGGTCAGAAGAACACCGTAGAGGTTAGCAAGCAGGACTACTGGATGTCTTACAACGACGTGACAGAGGCCGGCGTTTACAGCACTTCATTCGTGAAGTTGCGCGACTTGACGCTGACTTATCAGGTTCCGAAGTTCTGTGGCGTCGAGATGTCGGTTTATGGCTTCGCTCGCAACATCCTGATTTGGGCTGATCTGCCTAACTTCGATCCGGAGTCTTCACAGGGTAACGGCAACATGAGTGGTTACTTCGAGCGTTTCTCTGTGCCTAATACCTCCAGCTTTGGCGGTGGTTTGACAGTTACATTCTAATCGTTAACATTCTAAATTTGGACTTTCAATTATGAAGAAAAATATATTTGTAGCTCTGTCGGTAGCCATGCTGGGTTTCACAGCATGCAGCGAGGACACGATGGACTATATCAATAAGGATACCCTCCATCCGCAGCCCGAGGTGGTTCCTGCCAAGTTGCAGTTGAGTGAGGCTATCATGAGAACCGGTTTTAGCACGGTTTCGGGCGATTTTGCTTTCTACCTTTCTTCTTGGACTGAGCAGGAGTTTGGTACGGGCAACAACCAGCTGATGAAGGCTGAGTTGCGTAACTCGATCGAGTGGTCGGCCTCTTCAACGTTCAACAACGTTTGGGGTAGCACGTATGGCAACTTGATGAGCATTCAGCAGATGATCGACAAGATTGAGGGAGACGTGGCTGGCGCAGGTTCTCAGGTGGATATCTTGGGTATGGCACAGGTCTTGAAGGCCATGAACTATGGCATCCTGACCGATATGTTTGGCGACATCCCTTGCAGCGAGGCTTTGAAGGGCGCAGAGATCCTGCAGCCGAAGCTCGATGCGCAGAAGGATGTTTACGCGATGGTGATGACAACTTTGGACGCGGCTATCGCTAACTTGCAGAAGGCTGCCGACGAAGGCATCAACAACGCCGAGACGCAGGATTTGGCTTATGGCGGCAACCCTTCTAAATGGTTGGCTGCGGCTTACGGCTTGAAGGCTCGCTATTTGATTCACCAGTCTGCGGTAGACAACAGCGTTTATGCTGCCGCCGAGGCTGCCGCAGCAAAAGCCATCGAGTTGGGCTTCAACGGCATGTTGATCAGCGAGTTCAACGGCATCAACTGCGATAACCCTTGGAGCGCGTTCATTTTCAGCCGCGCTTATACAGCCAGTTCAGCAACGGTCGCTAACCTGATGGAGGCGAACAACGACCCCCGTTTGGCACTCTATCTGAATGGTGGCGATGCTTACGCTCCGGGCAACGCCGAGGCTGCGAAGCTGTCAGAGTCTCCTTCTAACCCCAAATGGTTCGACCTGGGTTCACAGCCTGTTCACCTGTTGAGCCAGGCTGAGGTTTACTTCATCTTGGCTGAGGCGCAGTTGCGTCAGGGCAAGGAGGCTACCGAGGCATTCCAGAATGCTGTAGAGTCGGCAGTGGCCGACATCTTGACGATCTGTGGCAAGGATGCGAGCGTTGCTGAGGATTACGCTGAGTCGTTGGGCGCAGCTACCTTGCAGAAGCTCTTCGAGCAGAAGTATCTGGCACAGTGTGTGGATGAGCAGGTTGAGACCTTCAACGATATCCGTCGTTGCCAGGCTATGGGCGAGAACTGGGTTAAGCTGACCAACCCGATGAACACGCAGAGCGGTTTGAACCGTCTGCCGATGCGTTTGCCCTATGGAAGCGACAGCGTGCTGAACAACCCGACGATTGCCGAGGCTTACGGTGATGGCTACTACATCTACTCTGAGCCGGTATGGTGGGCTGGTGGTAAGCGTTAATCAGCTTCTTTCATCATAATAACTGAGGGATGCTCCTTCGCGGGGGTGTCCCTCTCTTTTTTTCCATAAGTTTCCACTTTCCCTCTTTTTCTTAAATCTGGCTCCTCTTTGGGCTGTAAATTGTCATAATGTTACATTTTTATGCTTTCCACTGCTTGTTTATGGTTGGTTTGTTGACATATTGTCGTAAAACCATGTTCTCAAACATATCGTATCTCGCTCATTTCTTTTCCCATTTTCTTTGTCAAGTGAAAATATCTTCCGACTTTTGCCCTCATGATAAGTCAACCATTAGCAGAACGGATGCGTCCAAAAACGCTGGATGCTTATATCGGACAGCAGCACTTGGTTGGGCCGAACGCGGTGTTGCGTAAGATGATCGATTCGGGGCGTGTGCCCTCCTTTATCTTATGGGGCCCTCCGGGTGTGGGAAAGACAACCTTGGCGCAGATAGTCGCACAGAAACTGAATGCCCCCTTCTATACGTTGAGCGCAATCAGTTCGGGTGTGAAGGAGGTGCGTGAAGTGATCGAGAAGGCGAAGAGCAACCGCTTCTTCGATTCCGTCTCGCCGATCTTGTTCATCGACGAGATCCATCGCTTCAGCAAGTCGCAGCAAGACTCCTTGCTGCATGCCGTAGAGACGGGTGTTGTCACCCTGATCGGAGCGACGACCGAGAATCCCTCTTTCGAGGTGATCCGCCCTTTGTTATCGCGTTGCCAGGTCTACGTGTTGAAGTCGCTTGAGAAGGCCGACCTGATGGCCCTGCTCCATCGAGCCCTTGCGGAAGATGTGGTGCTGAAGGAGAAGCATATCAAGCTGACGGAGACCGACGCCCTGTTGCGCTATTCGGGAGGTGACGCCCGCAAGCTGCTGAATATCCTCGAGCTGGTGGTTTCGGCCGAAGAGTCGAACGAGATTGAAATATTGGATGCGAAAGTGGTGGAGCGGTTGCAAGAGAACCCCGCGGCCTACGACAAGGGAGGGGAGATGCATTACGACATCATCTCAGCCTTTATCAAGTCTATCCGCGGAAGCGATCCCGATGGAGCGATCTACTGGCTGGCCCGCATGGTGGCTGGTGGGGAGGATCCGGAGTTCATCGCCCGACGCTTGGTGATCTCGGCGGCCGAGGATATCGGCTTGGCCAATCCCAATGCACTGTTGCTGGCCAATACCTGTTTCGACGCCTTGAAAAAGATCGGTTGGCCCGAGGGGCGAATCATCTTGGCCGAGACAACGGTCTATCTGGCTTGCAGTCCGAAGAGCAACTCCGCTTATAAGGCGATCAACGAGGCGTTGGAGCTGGTGAACCGCACAGGCAACCTGCCTGTGCCTTTGCATCTGCGCAACGCGCCGACAAAGCTGATGGCCGAGCTGGACTACGGCAAGGAATATAAGTACGCGCACGACTATCCCGGCCATTTCGTTGAGCAGGAATACCTGCCCAAGGAGCTGAAAGGGAGCCGCCTGTGGAAAGGACAACCAAACCCCGCGGAGCAGAAGTTGATCGATCGGATGCGTTCGCTATGGGGCGACCGATATTGACTTAGAGAGAAAATAGATAAACAGTATTACTTTTAAAATATAATGGTATGAAGAAGCACAATTTTTATGCAGGTCCGTCAATCTTGAGTGAGTACACAATTAAGAATACGGCTGCGGCGGTAGAGAACTTTGCAGACATGGGTTTGTCGTTGTTGGAGATTTCTCACAGAAGTAAACAGTTTGTGGCAGTGGTCGACGAGGCTCGCTCATTGATCAAGGAGTTGCTGGATGTTCCCGCTGGCTACGAGGTTGTTTTCTTGGGTGGCGGCGCAAGCTTGCAGTTCTGTATGGCTCCTTATAACTTCCTGAACAAAAAGGCTTCTTATTTGGATACCGGCACGTGGTCGAGCAAGGCAATCAAAGAGGCTAAGTTCTTTGGCGAAGTTGAGGTTGTTGCCTCTTCAAAGGATAAGAACTACACTTACATTCCGAAGGATTACACAATCGCCGAGGATGCCGACTATTTCCACTTCACGACCAACAATACGATCTACGGCTCTGAGATCCGCAAGGATTTAGACGTGAAGCAGCGCCTCATCGCCGATATGTCTTCAGATATCTTCTCTCGTCCGGTGGATGTTTCTAAATACGATTTGATCTATGCCGGCGCGCAGAAGAACTTGGCGCCCGCGGGTGTTACTTTGGCTATCGTGCGTGTTGACGCATTGGGCCATGTGGATCGTCCTATTCCTACGATGTTGAACTATAAGACTCATATTGATAAGGATTCTATGTATAACACTCCTCCCGTATTGCCTATCTACTCTGCGTTGCAGACATTGAAATGGTATAAGGCTCAGGGTGGCGTGGCAGCTATGGAGAAGAAAGACATCGAGAACGCAGCGATCTTGTACGACGAGATCGACCGCAACAAGTTGTTCCGTGGCACGGTTGTTCCCGAGGATCGCTCAATCATGAACGTTTGCTTCGTGATGAACGACGAGTATAAAGAGTTGGAGGAGGAGTTCAGCAAGTTCGCGACCGAGGCTGGTATGGTAGGTATCAAGGGTCACCGCTCAGTGGGTGGTTTCCGTGCGTCTCTCTACAACGCGATGCCGAAGAGCAGCGTCGAGGCGCTCGTTGCTTGCATGAAGGAGTTTGAGAGAAAACACTAAACTTCATCATCCTTTATTCATTAATCTCTAATTTACACATAGTATGAAAGTTTTAGTTGCTACAGAGAAGCCGTTTGCGGCAGTGGCTATCCAAGGGATACGTAAGGTTGTGGAAGAGGCTGGCATGGAGTTGGCTCTTCTGGAGAAATATACTGAGAAAGCGCAGCTGTTGGCGGCTGTGCAGGATGCGGACGCATTGATTATCCGTAGCGATAAGGTGGATAACGAGGTGCTCGACGCGGCGAAGCAGTTGAAGATTGTTGTGCGTGCTGGCGCGGGTTATGACAATGTGGATCTGGCTGCCGCTACGGCTCACAACGTGTGCGTAATGAATACACCGGGTCAGAACTCCAATGCGGTGGCTGAGTTGGTATTCGGTCTGTTGGTGTTTGGCGTGCGCAACTTCTACAACGGCACATCGGGCATTGAGTTGAAGGGAAAGAAACTGGGTATCTTGGCCTACGGCAACGTGGGTCGCAACGTGGCTCGCATTGCGAAGGGCTTTGGCATGGAGGTTTATGCCTACGACGCGTTCTGCCCGGCTGCTGCTATCGAGGCTGATGGCGTGAAGGCTGTCGCTTCAACGAAGGCGCTGTTTGAGACTTGCCAGATTGTCTCTTTGCACATCCCGGCAACCGCCGAGACGAAGGGCTCGATCAACGCCGAGCTGATGGGCGCTATGCCGAAGGGCGCTATCCTGGTCAACACCGCTCGTAAGGAGGTGATGGACGAGGCTGCCTTGGCACAGGTGTTGGCCGATCGTCCTGACTTCAAGTATCTGACCGACGTGATGCCCGCCATCCATCCTGAGTTGGCCGAGAAGTTCGCTGGCCGCTACTTCAGCACACCGAAGAAGATGGGCGCTCAGACCGCCGAGGCTAACATCAATGCGGGTATTGCCGCTGCGAGCCAGATCGTTGATTTTATCGTGAATGGAAACGAGAAGTTTAAAGTGAATCGTTAAGAAACTATGGCTGTTATAAAACCTTTCAAGGGGCTCCGTCCTCCCAAAGAGATGGTTGAGGAGGTTGTTTCTCGTCCGTATGATGTGCTCAACTCCGAGGAGGCACGCGCTGAGGCTGCGGGAAATGAGAAATCCCTGTATCATATTATTAAACCTGAGATTGACTTCCCGGTGGGAACGGATGAGCACGATCCCGCTGTCTATCTGAAGGCTGCCGACAACTTCAAACAGTTCCAGGAGAAGGGCTGGTTGGTGCAAGACAAGCAGGAATGCTACTATGTCTATGCGCAGACCATGAACGGGAAGACCCAATATGGCTTGGTGGTGGGCGCTTACGTGCCCGACTACATGAACGGCGTGATCAAGAAACATGAGCTGACGCGCCGCGACAAGGAAGAGGATCGCATGAAGCATGTGCGCGTGAACAATGCGAACGTCGAGCCGGTCTTCTTCGCTTATCCCGATAATGCGGAGCTGGATGCGATCGTAGCGAAATACACCGTTCGTGAGCCGGAGTATAACTTCGTGGCAGAGCTCGATGGCTTCGGCCATACCTTCTGGGTGATCGATGATGCGAACGACATCGCTCGCATCACGGAGCTGTTTGCCGCTATGCCCGCTTTGTATATCGCCGATGGACACCATCGTTCGGCAGCGGCTGCCCTGGTGGGCGCTGAGAAGGCGAAACAGAATCCCGCTCATAAGGGCGACGAGGAGTACAACTATTTCATGGCGGTTTGCTTCCCGGCTAATCAGTTGACGATTATCGACTACAACCGTGTCGTGAAAGATCTGAACGGCCTTACCGAGGAGCAGTTCCTTGAGGCGTTGCGCAAGCACTTCGTGGTTGAGCTGAAGGGCGAGGAGATCTATAAGCCGGCGGCACTGCACAACTTCTCGCTCTATTTGGGCGGTAAGTGGTATTCGTTGACCGCGAAAGAGGGCACTTACAACGATCAAGACCCGATCGGCGTGCTGGATGTAACCATCTCTTCAAACTTGATTTTGGATGAGATCTTAGGCATCAAGGATCTGCGCTCCGACAAGCGTATCGACTTCGTGGGCGGCATCCGCGGCTTGGGCGAGTT
The DNA here is from genome assembly GCA_934718155.1 of uncultured Parabacteroides sp. GTDB lineage: Bacteria > Bacteroidota > Bacteroidia > Bacteroidales > Tannerellaceae > Parabacteroides. Next base: position 19,190 of record CAKUZF010000021.1, read on the forward strand.
GAAACGCCGTGTAGACAGTGGCGAGATGAAGGTGGCGTTGGCTCTTTATCCGGTTACGATGAAGCAGTTGATGGACATCGCCGATAGCGGCAACATCATGCCGCCGAAGACTACTTGGTTTGAGCCGAAGTTGCGCTCAGGCTTGGTAATCCATAAGCTGGACTAGTTAGAGAACGCTCAACTATCTATTAAATAAGAAACTCCCTGATCAACTAACCACGGTTAGTCGGTCAGGGAGTTTTTTTGCGGTTATTCAAAGCCTGCTTATTAAAAAGCTTGCGGATATTTTGTGGTGCTGTTTAAATTTGTATCTTTGCGATGAAACTAAAAAGAATTATTTATCGTCAAAATTAAACAGCTATGCGTAAATTTTCATTATTGCTTTGGTTGATAGCCTTGTTAGGCTATACGGCTTGTTCCGAGGACGAGGTTATTCAAAAGCCACCTCAGCCTGAGAAACCAGATGTTGAAGTCGTTGAATCGCCTGCGAAGAAGGAGCGTGAAGCGCTCATCGCTTTTTACAACGCTTTGGGTGGCCCCAATTGGGCACGACAGACGAATTGGTGTTCAGATAAACCTCTTGAGGAGTGGGAAGGAGTGTCCACAGACAATGGACATGTGTACCACTTAAATTTAAGGAGTAATAACCTTACTGGAAAAATTCCTGAGAGTTTGTTTGAACTGAAAGGACTAATGTATCTGATGCTGGGTGAGAACCATTTGGTCGGTACCTTGTCGCCTCGATTCGCTGAGTTGACCGATCTTAAGTATCTGGACTTGTCTTATAATAACCTAGAAGGGAACGTTCCAGTGGAATGGGTTGCCTTAACCAATCTGGAGACATGTAATCTGTTTGATAACAGACTGTCTGGTGTATTCCCAAAGGAGATTTATGCCATGCCTAATTTTGATAATGCATTCAGAAGATTCGTACAGGTTCAACAATTTGGATATGGATTCATCTTCCCTGCTACAGAAGGCATGATAAATATTGGTGAGAATCTGTTTCTTCATCCCGATGGCTATGCTTTGGAGTATCGAATGAAGGACTTGTCGGTTCCTACTGAAAAGGATATGCAAAAGATCCTTCGTGAAGCTTATAAATCTTTACCAGATGACTATGACTTCGTGTATTTCATTTGCAATGCTGAAAGTATGCCATGTTCATTTGCGGGACGTTCATACAGAGTGAAGTTTAATATTTCAGGTCTTGGATATGATTCGTTTGATATTTCGGCGGATTATGGTTCAGCGGGCAGATTAAAGGATGCCATTATTATCACCAGTCGGTCTAGCATTTATGGTTCTGGCCCATTATTGCATGAAACATTCCATTATTGGGGAGCAATGGATATAGGACAATGGCGCACGAACGACGAAGGACCGGGTGGAGATTATGCTCACTGGGGTGTAAGTAGCGTGAATGGCACTGTAGGAGGTTTTGATCTGAATACCTTGCAGCGAAATGTTGATGGCAATCCGAAGAAATACCGAGCAGGATGTAGCTCCGTTGTACAATGGGGAAATCCAAATCCTCTGACTTTTTCTGAAGCAGGTATGTCAAATATGTATTATCCTCCTTTGGAATTGTACATGATGGGATTGATTCCTGCTTCTGAGGTGGAGCCGATCCATGTTTTCACTGGCGTGTCCGCTCAGACGGATATGTGGGATGATGGAACCTTTTTCGCTGAAGGAGAACAGATCGTTACAATAGAAGATATCATTAAGAAACATGGGCCTCGTGTGCCCGACTATACCCAGTCGCAGAAGAATTTCCGAGGATTGATTGTTGTGATTACTAAAGATCCAGTAGCAGATATTTATTGGGAGCAAATCATCCCTGATATCAAGAATCAGGAGAAGCAGGGTGCTCCTGACGGTGATCGTCCAAACTTCTATCAGGCAACCGGTGGTCGTGCCACTTTGACCTTGTCTGGAGTGACCCGCAAGTAGGGCTCTATGTCAGTACCACACAAGTAACACTCCAGTGTCAGCAAGCTGAAACTCCAGTACCACCCGTATGAAACTCCAGTATCAGCTATGCGGTACTAAAAGTGGTACTGATATCAAATACTCGCAAGGGATATTGGCGCATTGCTGACAGTTGGATTATGCACTCAGCCATTCCGAATGAAAGGCTTGTCTTGCAAGGCTACCACACGCTTGTTGGCATCTACAACAAATTGCATCGCAATTAGAGAACCGCCGTATGCCGAACGGCACGTACGGTGGTATGAGAGGTCGGAAAACGAAAGTAGGAGGAAAACTACTTCGTTTTCCTCCTACTCGATTTAATCTATTTAATCTATTTGAGCTTACATGATGCCTCGCTCACGCAGCTTAAGTTGCCATTTCCAGGCGGAAGCCAACGTGTCTGCCAAGGTCTCCTGGGCGGTCCAGCCTAACACCTTGTTGGCACGTTCGGGATTGGCCCAAACCTTCTCGATGTCACCCTCGCGACGGCCCACGATCTTGTGCGGGACCTTCACGCCTGTAGTCTCTTCGAACGTGTTGATCAATTCCAATACGGAAACGCCTCGGCCCGTGCCAAGGTTGAAATACTCGATGGCCTCGTCGCTCTTATCCTGCAACATACGATCCATAGCGATCACATGTGCTTTCGCTAAGTCGACGATGTTGATATAGTCGCGGATGCAAGAGCCATCGGGCGTGTCGTAATCGTCGCCGAAGACGCTCAACTCCTTGCGTACGCCCATGGCGGTCTGCGTCAGGTAGGGGATCAAGTTCTGAGGTACGCCGTTGGGCAGCTCGCCAATCTCGGCCGACGGATGCGCTCCGATCGGATTGAAGTAGCGAAGGATGATGCTCTTGAAGGGGGCACCCGCATGGATGGTGTCGCGGATGATCTCCTCGTTGATCTGCTTCGTGTTGCCATAAGGAGAGAGAGCCGGTTGGATCGGCGCATTCTCCGTGACAGGCAGGTTCTCGGCAGAGGGCTGTCCGTAAACCGTACATGAGGAAGAGAACACGATACCCTTCACGTCAAACTCGGGCATCAGCTCAAGCAGGTTCAAAAGCGTCACGATGTTGTTGCGATAATACTTCAACGGCTTTTGCACCGACTCGCCCACGGCCTTGCTGGCGGCGAAAAGGATGATGCCGTTGATGCCTGGGTGGGCCGCCAAAGCCTGGCGTGTGCCCTCCTTGTCTTTCAAGTCCAGCTGGATGAAAGCGGGACGGACGCCCGTGATCTTCTCGATGCCATCGAGCACTTCGATGTTTGAGTTGGAGAGGTCGTCGATGATTACGACCTCATAGCCTGCGTTGATCAGCTCAACGGAGGTGTGCGAGCCGATATAGCCCGTTCCACCTGCGACTAAAATCTTCTTTTTCATGCTTCTGTATGTTTACGGAATTAGACGATGCCCGAGAATCCCATGAAAGCCATAGCCAGCAATCCAGCGGTGATCAGAGCGATAGGCGTGCCCTTCATGCCCTCGGGAACGTGGGTCATGGCCAATTGCTCGCGAATACCGGCGAAGATGATCAGTGCCAAAGCGAAACCGATAGCGATAGAGATTGCGTAAACGATCGCTTCCAACAGGTTATAGTCTTTCTGGATGACCATGATGGCTACACCCAGCACACAGCAGTTTGTCGTGATCAGGGGCAAGAAAACGCCCAGCGCTTGATAGAGGGCAGGAGAGACCTTCTTCAGGATGATCTCTACCATCTGAACCAAAGCGGCGATGATCAAAATGAAACTGATTGTCTGCATGAAGCCTAAGCCGAACGCGTCGAGCACATACTTTTGCACCAGGAAGGTGACAATCGTTGAGATGGTCAAGACAAATGTTACGGCTGCGCCCATGCCGGCTGCGGTCTCTACCTTCTTCGATACGCCCAAGAAGGGACAGATACCCAAGAACTGTGACAATACGACGTTGTTGACAAAAACAGCGGCGATAAATATCAAGATATATTCCATAATGATCGGTTATTATGCTTTACGCAGTTTGTTTACGATTGCTACCAAATAGCCCAGTACGATGAACGCACCCGGAGCCAACACGAAGATCAACGATCCATACTCCTCGGGGATCAACGACAGGTTGAACAGCTTGCCTGTGCCCAACAGCTCGCGGCATGCGCCCAGCAGCGTCAAGCCCAGGGTAAATCCTAAACCGATGCCGAGGCCATCGCAAGCCGAAGGAATCACGCCGTTCTTTGCGGCAAACGCCTCGGCGCGACCCAGCACGATACAGTTCACAACGATCAACGGGATGAAAAGGCCCAATGTCGCGTAGAGGTCGGGAACGAACGCCTGCATACACATCTGCACCACGGTCACGAAGGTGGCGATCACGACGATATAGGCCGGAATACGAACCATGTCGGGGATTACGTTCTTCAAGGCCGAGATGGCGATGTTAGAGCAGATCAATACAAACATAGTGGCCAGACCCATACTCATGCCATTGATGGCCGAAGAGGTCGTACCCAAAGTCGGACACATACCCAACAGCAATACGAAGGTTGGGTTCTCGGTAATGATACCGTTCAAAATTACTTTCAGATTACTCATTGTTTGGCCCTCCTTTATTTGTTATCAGTTGATGAGGGGGTAGCCGCTGTCAAGCCATCTACTCCCGCGAATGCGCTATACGCACGATTTACCGCGTCCAGGAAAGCGCGGCTGGAAATCGTAGCTGCGGTGATGGCATCTACGTCGCCGCCATCTTTCGTTACTTTCAAGCCTCCGTCGGGGATCGTGCGGCCTAAGACGCTCTGCTGTCCCTTCTCCATGCGGAACCACTCTTGCATCTTCGCGCCCAAGCCCGGAGTCTCGGCATGCTCCAATACGGAGTAGTTGAGGATCTTTCCCTCCATGTCGAAGCCGACGATCACTTTCACTGTGCCACCGAAGCCTTTCGACGAGTTGCTCTCGACGGCGCCACCTACCGTTTGGCCGTCTTTCTTTGCCGGATAGATCTTCACGGAGTCGTTCTCGGCGATCGCTGCCATGTAGGCCTCCTCGGTCGGCTTGTTGTCAAACTCAGGGGCTACGGCCTTGATGGCAGCCTCCAAAGTGGCCGCTTTGGCCTCGGCGATAGGTGCCTCAGTCACCTGATTGACACCGGCCAAAACAGTTCCCGCGGCCAAGCAGATGCCTGTCAGCGAGAGGAGCATATTGGGTAATGTTGATTTCAATTTTGCCATACTTTACTTTCCTCCGAAATGTTTAGGTTTGATATAGCTGTTGATCAACGGCGTAAAGGCGTTCATGATCAAGATAGCGAATGACATACCCTCCGGATAAGAACCGAAGATACGGATTACGGCGGTCAGCAAACCGATGCCGACGCCATAGACAATCATACCGTTCTTGCTCATCGGCGAGGTTACGTAGTCGGTCGCCATGAAGATGGAGCCCAGCAGCAAACCGCCTGAAAGCAGGTGGATGAACGGGCTGGCATAGGCAACCGGGTTGATCAGGTGAAGCAAGCCGGTGAATACAAACACGGTAGCCAAGATGGACACCGGGATGTGCCAGGTGATGATCTTCTTCCACAACATGAAGGCGAAACCGATCAGCAGTGCGATCGCGCTCACCTCGCCCAAGCTACCGCTCATGTGGCCGACGATCATGTCTACAAACGAGGGCAACTGGTCTAAAGCGCCTTCATTCATCAATGAGAGCACTGTCGCGCCAGTCTGTGCGTCCGTGTAGGTCATCGGGAACACGTCGGCGATCGGCCAAGTGGTCATCTGCGCCGGGAAAGAGATCAGCAGGAACACACGTCCTACGAGGGCCGGGTTGAAGATGTTGTTGCCCAGGCCTCCGAACGACATCTTGCCGATGCCGATCGCTGCCAACGCACCGATCAAGATGATCCAGATCGGCAGGTTGGAGGGAACGTTGAAGGCCAACAATACGCCTGTCAAGATGGCCGAGCCGTCGCAAAGCGTCGGCTCCTTCTTCATCAGGAAGCGTTGGATTAAATACTCAAAGATCACGCAGGCCAGGACGGAGGTCGCCGTAACGATCAGTGCGCCCAAACCGAAGCTGTAAAGTGATACCAAGAAAGCCGGAACCAAGGCAATCAGTACCCCATACATATTTTTGCTGATGCTGTCGCCTCCGTGAATGTGGGGCGACGGCGATACGTATAAACTATTCTCCATATTGCTCTTGTTTTATGACTTTCTCGCGCGGATGATGCCCATCACCTTGCCTTTGCCCATGCGGATCTGATCCAGCAGCGGGCGGTTGGCGGGGCAGGTATAGCTACATGATCCGCATTCGATACAATCGGTGATATGATTCTTCTCGGCCAACTCCCAGTTCTTGAACTCCGTGCAGCTCATCAGCAACGTCGGGTTCAAGCCCATCGGGCAGGCTCCTACACACTTCGCGCAACGGATGCAATCGCGCATCGGCTTGCGAACTGACTCTTCTTTCGTCAGCAGCAACACGCCAGAGCTACCCTTGCATACCGGCACCTCGGCGCTGATCAGCGCCTTACCCATCATCGGGCCTCCGCCAATGATCTTGCCCGTGTTCTCGGGCAGGCCACCTGCGGCCTCGATCAGGCAGTTGATCGGCGTTCCTATGCGAACCAAGAAGTTCGAGGGGTTGGCCAGCGCCTTGCCTGTTACGGTCACGACACGCTCGAACAAGGGCTTGTTCTTCTGTACGGCCTCATAAACGGCATAGGCTGTACCTACGTTCTGCACCACCGCACCGGCCGAGATAGGCAGCGCTCCGCTCTTCACCTGACGGCGAATCACGGCGTCGATCAGCTGCTTCTCGCCGCCTTGCGGGTATTGCACCTTCAGCGGCATGATCTCTACGCCCGGATAGTTGACGGCCAACTGCTGCATCTTAGCGATTGCGTCGGGCTTATTGTTCTCGATGCCGATCACGGCACGATTTACGTTCACTGCTTTCATCAAGAGGGTTACGCCCACCAAGATTTGCTCCGCCTTCTCCATCATCAGCGAGTGGTCGGATGTCAAGTAAGGCTCACACTCTACGGCGTTGATGATCACGATCTCGGCCTTGTTGCCAGGAGGGGGCATCAGCTTCACCTGCGTGGGGAAGGTCGCACCGCCCATACCTACAACGCCTGCGGCAGCGATCTTGTCGATAATCTCCTTGGATGAGAGGTTGCACTCCTTTACCAAGGTGTCGGTGCGGTCGATCGTCTCTTCCCACTCGTCGCCTTCTACGTCGATGTAGATGGCGGGGCGGCGATAGCCGCTGGCATCGAGTGCGTTGTCGATCTTGTTAACCTTGCCGGAGACGGAAGAGTGGATGTTAGCTGAAACAAATCCACCCGCTTTCGCCAGCAGTGTTCCCACTTTTACCAGATCGCCCTTCTTCACTTCTGCCACGGCGGGGGCTCCGATATGTTGTCCAAGCGGGATGATCACCTGTTTCGGTGTGGCAAGCACCTCGATCTTCTTCCCGGCAGACAGCTTATTCTCAGGGGGATGAATACCTCCGATTCGAAATGTCCTTAGCATATTATTGGATTTTAATCTTTTGTTTTTTTTACTTATTCGTTAGTAGGTGCGGCTTTCGGTGCCTCTGCGTTTGCGCTGGACGTTGCGGGAGCCTCTGCCTTCTGTGCTGGAGCGGCCTTCGGTGCAACGGGAGCTTCTGCCTTTGGTGCTGCGGGAGCTGCCGGTTTCACGCTGTCGGCTTTCGGAGCGGCAGGGGCAGCCTCCTTACGCGGCGGGAAGTTAAGCTCATGGATCGCTCCTGTGGGGCAAACGGCCACGCACTTGCGACACATACGGCATTTCGTGTAGTCGATGTAGGCTACGTTGTTGGTTACGGTGATTGCGCCGAACGGACATTCCTTCTCGCATTTACCGCAGCCGATGCAGGCGTTTTGGCAAGCCTTGCGTGCTACGGCGCCTTTATCTTTATTCACGCATGCAACAAAGAGGCGGCGAGACTTCGGCCCCTTCTTGCGCAACTCGATGATGTTCTTCGGACAAGCTTTCACGCAAGCGCCGCAAGAGGTGCACTTCTCTTCATCCACCTCGGCGATGCCCGTCTCCGGATTGATGCGAATCGCACCGAAGTTACAAGCATTCACACAGTCGCCATAGCCTAAGCAACCGTATGAGCAGTTGGTTTCTCCTCCATAAAGCGTGGAGGCGATGGCGCAACTCTTTGTACCATCATACTGGTTTGTTTTCGGACGGGCTTGGCAGGTTCCGTTGCAACGCACAACGGCTACCATCGGCTCGGTTGCCCCCGCCTCTTTCCCTAAGATCGTGGCTACCTTGGCCATCACTGGGCCACCGCCAACCGGACAGAGCATTCCGTCTAATGAGTCGGCCTTCACGCATGCTCCGGCAAATCCCGCGCAACCGGGATATCCGCAGCCACCACAGTTCGCGCCCGGAAGCACAGCCTGCACCTCTGCGATGCGAGGATCTTCATAGACTTCGAATTTCTTGGAAGCGGCATAGAGAAACAAAGCTCCGATCGCTCCAATTGCTCCTAATGAAATAACGGCAATTAAAATCATGATATGTTTATGAATTTAGTTTTCTTAAAGTGAACACAAATCTTCGCTTCAGTCGGTCGCGAAGCAGATAGAGCAACCCGTAATAGGGGATTAAGAGCAACAGCCCGATCAATCCGCTCAGGCTCTCGTCCCATCCCAGCGAGAAGCCGATCGCTACCATGGCAACAACAATCACTAAGGGGATGACAAAGGCCAAGACCACGGCCTCCATGCCTAAGCGGGTCTCCCCGGTCAGCACGACCTCTTCGTTTACCGCGAATTGGCCTGAGCGGTCGGGCACTTCGATGATCTTGTCTTTTTGCTCGGATGCGCTACACATCGCTTGCGCGTGGCAGCCCGAACAGGCTGAACGCTGCGTGATGCGAACGAATACGGTGTCGCTACTGATTCGCTCAACTCTTCCTGTATGATGGATGGTTCCGTTCATGATGGCTCTCTTCGTTGTAAACTCGACTTTGCAAAATCAACGCGAAAGTAACGATTATTTATTTACCACCTTACGTTTCAATGATATTTTTGTGCGTATGAACGGTTTTACCACTTATAGTTGAAGCCAAAGCTCAACAATTCGTTTATCTGTAAATAATTCTTCAGGAAATCGTCGGATTTCTGCGCCGCATCATCGTAGCGCAAGTTGAGCGTGATGGTGGTCGAGAAGAAACGACTGATGGCCATCGTTAGGCGATTCTCAAACTCACCCAGGATGCGTTCGTAGCTGGTGAAGTAGTAGAAACGCGAATACCAGCTGACATTGCGATTGAACTGGAAGTTCAACGTGGCGTTGATGGTCGAACCGAACTTGCTGTAGCTGCGATCATACTGATCGGTCGTTGGGTCTTTTTGGAAACCGTGCTTGCCGAAGTTGATGTCGTCTCGCGTGCTATACATATAGGTGTAGGAAAGCGGGGCGAGGTTGGCGGCGAGCGTCAGCCTCTTGTGCTTTTTCCCCGCGAAGCTCTTCTCCAGGTCGTATTTCATACCCAAACCGAGGTTGACGCTGAACGGCGACAGGAATGCCGAGATCTTGTTGTCGGTGTTCTCTTGGTAGTTGGTGAACAGCTGTGTCTGGAAGGTGAAGTCGAACGTATAGAACCATTTGCTGTAGGCCCTGAAACCTAAGTTGGTGTGCAGGCGGAGCACGTCGTCGCCAATCTTATAGTTGCGCAAGGTGTCTTTGGGCGCGGTGTAGGCGTTCGTCTTCCATTCCAGCGAGTTGGTCAGTTGCACCTTGTCTTTCGCGTAGTTGTAGACGAAGTATTGGCGGTTCGACAGGTTCAGCGTGCTGCTTCCTCCCTTGTGCCAGTTGGATGAGATGTAGTTTTGCGAGAACTGCACGCTGCTCTCGAAATGCGACGTCCAGTAGCGACGTTCGGGGATGAACTTCTGTGGGGCGTCCACCTCGTCGAAGTTCGCCTCGTTCTCCACCTGCAAGGGGGTGTCTTCGTGGATGTCTTTGTGGATCACGTGCTGCTTGATCACGTCGTTGGGCAGGTCGCGCTGCGAGTAGCGGAAGTAGGTCGGGAAGTTGTTCTCCACGTATCGGCGTGCGTCCTTCTCGATGGCCCATAGCCTCAACTCATCCTTGAAGATGGAGTCTTTCGGGTAGAGGTTGTCGTAGGGGGTATGCTTTTTCAGGCAATCCAGGTTGTAGAACACCAAGTCGTCGTCTTTCGGCAGGTAGTCGCCCTTGAAAACCGCGGGCATGAAGAGCGGGTTGACGATGATCGTGTCGCGGAAGGTCATGTGCGAGTCGAACAGCGTCGAGGCGTCGCGCACGAGATGCGCCCAATAGAGCACCTCGTCTGAAAGCTCCAGCTCGTCCTTCTTCAAGAAGCGCAGCAGGTCGTCGTCGAGCGTCTTCTGCAGGGTGTAGGTGCTGTTTAGCTTCTCTAACTGCTGTTGAAGGGTGGGCAGGTTGTCAAGTTCACTCTCGTTGAAAGGTTTAATCTCCTCTTGTAGGCTGTCTTGCGCTGCGGTTGTTGGCAGGTTTTGAGGGATCAGCTGGTTCGTGATCAACTGATTGTTTTGAGCGATGACTCGAGAGAAAGAGGCTACCAAACCGATCAATGCATAGAGTAATATTTTTTTCATACCTGTTGTTCTCCTTATTTTTTCTTACACTTTTTAGTCGTTTTCCTTCGCGAAAGTAGCCAAAAAGTGCGAGAATTCTTGTTAATTGCCGATAACTTTGTACCTTCGCCGCTCAAAAAATAAAAATAATGAGGAGTATAGATCGACGTATTTGGCAAGTGACCTATCCTATCTTCTTGGGATTGCTGGCGCAGAACATCATCAACGTGACCGACACCGCCTTTTTGGGGCGTGTGGGCGAGGTGGCCTTGGGCGCCTCTGGCATGGGTGGACTCTATTATATATGTGTGTTTACGATCGCTTTCGGTTTCAGCACCGGAGCGCAAATCCTGATAGCCCGTCGTAATGGCGAGCGCAACTACAGGCAGATAGGCCCGCTGATGATACAAGGCGTGCTCTTCTTGTTTGCCTTGGCGGCCTTGTTCGTGCTCTTCTCGAAATGTTTCGCCGGCGATATCATGCGCCTCTTGATCTCGTCGGATGAGATCTGGCAGGCGACGATGGAGTTCTTGGATTATCGCGTGTGGGGATTTCTGTTTATCTGCGTCAATGTGATGTTCCGCGCGCTGTTTATTGGCATCACTCGCACAAAGGTGCTGACGCTGCAAGCGTTGATCATGGCCTGCACGAATGTCGTGTTAGACTATTTGCTCATCTTCGGGCATGGCGGTTTCCCCAAGCTGGGCATTCAAGGGGCGGCCATCGCCTCGGTGATTGCCGAGGGTGTGTCGACTCTCTTTTTCCTGGCCTATACCCGCTGGGGCGTCGATTACGCGAAGTATGGCTTGAATCGTTTCGGCCGCTTCGATCTGGCCACCTTGCGCAGCGTGTTGAGCATCTCTATCTTCACCATGTTGCAATATTTCATCTCGCTGACCACCTATTTCATGCTCTTCGTCGTGGTGGAGCACCTGGGGGTGCGCGCCTTGGCCATCGCCAACATCGTGCGCAGCATCTATATGATCCTATTAATCCCGATCAACTCGCTCTCGATGACGTCTAACACCTTGGTGAGCAACACGATCGGCGAGGGACACACCGATCAGGTGATCGCCGTCATTCGCCGCGTCTCGACGTGGTCGTTCTGCGTCATGGCCGTGGTCTTGGCGTTGGTGGCCGTATTCCCCGAGGCGATCCTGTTCGTCTATACCAGCGATGCCGACCTGATCGCGGCCTCTACGCCCTCGGTCTATATGATCGCCGCGGCGTTGATCATCGCCTCGTTCGCGTTCGTGGTGTTCAACGGCGTGACGGGCACGGGCAACACCAGCGCCTCCTTGCTGATCGAGACGCTGACCCTGATCTCCTACTCCCTCTACATCTATTGGTCGGGCATCGTGATGCGCTTCCCCGTGGAGCTCTGCTTCGGATCGGAGGTGATCTATTACGTCGGCCTTCTCTTGTTCAGCTTGCTCTACCTGCGGTATGGCAAGTGGCGGAACAAGCGGATCTAAAACAGGTTGTAGTTGGTGCGCAACACCTTGAATTCCGTGCGTCGGTTGATCTGGTCGGCAATCTCTTGCTGCTCAGGGGGGAGCGCCAGGATGAACTCCTCGGTCAGCACGTCGCCCTCGTGCAGGAAGTCGTGCTCCTTGGCCATCTTCTTGTTGATCGTTTTGGGCACGCTCTCGCCATAGCCTTTGGCCTCCAGGCGATCGGCCTTGATGCCTCCGGCTATCAGGTAGTCTACGACCGATTGCGCTCGCCGTCCGGCCAATCGCTCGTTGTATTGTTCGGAGCCTTTGCGGTCGGTATGCGCGCCCAGCTCGATGGTTACGTTCGGATTGTCGTTCAGCATCTTGATCAGCTCGTCGAGCGCCTTTTTCGATTCGGGGCGCAAGGTGGCCTTGTCGAAGTCGTAGAAGATGTTTTCGATCACGACGGGCTTGCTGATCGGCGAGAGGAAGAAGTCTACGATATAGGTCTCGCTCTTCTCTTCGGGGGCTGTCTGCAACTCGTAGTTTTGGTTCAGGTAGCCTCGTGCGCTCGCCATCATCACGTAGCGGATGTCTCGCTCCAGCTCCACATGGTAGGAGCCGTCTTTCTTGACAGGCACTTTCACGTTCAAGCCGTCCTTTCCCACGATGCGCACGGTCGCCTCCTCGATGGGGTATTCGTCTACGTCGTTCACGAATCCCTCGATGGAGATCGTAATCGTAGGCAGCTCAAACGAGTAGAGATGGTCGTAGCCTCTGGCGTCGTTGCGGTTGGAGCTGAAGAAGCCCTTCTCGGCTTGTCCGGCGAAGGTGATGCCGAAGTCGTCGCCCGACGAGTTGATCGGCGCGCCCAGGTTCACGACCGTCCAGTTGCCCGTGCTGTCTTGGGTGGCCTTAAACAGGTCTAAGCCGCCCATCCCGGGATGGCCGTTCGAGGCGAAATAGAGCGTGACGGAGTCGCGGCAGTAGGGAAACATCTCGTCGCCGGCCGTATTGATCGCTTCGCCCAGGTTCTCCATCGGGCCAAAGCTGTTGCTGCCTAACACTTTGGATCGGAAGATGTCTTTCCCGCCAAATCCGCCTACCGCGTCTGACACGTAATAGAGGTATTTGCCGTCAGGCGAGATGGAGGGATGGCCCAGGGCGGTCACCGAGTCTTTCACGATGGTCGCGCGGGTGCCCTTTCCCCATTTGGCGCTGCTGCGGGTCGAGATGTAGATCTCCGACGTGCGAGGCCCCTCGGGGTCTTGCGCGCAGTAGGTGTAATACATGGTGTTTCCATCGGCCGAGAATGAGGGGGTGCCTTCGTCGAACTCGGTGTTCACCTCGTCTTCCAGCACTTGCGGCGCCAGCCAGGCGCCTCGCTCGTCTTGCTTGACGACGAAGAGGTCGTTGTTGTTCTGCCCCGTGATGGCGCTGATCTTCGCCTCCTTGTCTTTCGTGCGCGAGGAGGCGAAATAGAGCTGGTCGTATTTGCCGCCTGTCAGCATCGGGCTGAACTCCGCCCTGCGCGAATTGAACTTATCCATGCGATGCACCTCGTAGCGGGTGGGCGACTTCTTCCATTCGGGCGCCAGCTCGCATCCCTGTATGCCGTTTAGCGCCAGCTGGCTGCTTGGGGCGTTTTCCGAGTAGATGTCGTAGTTCTTGATCGCCTCGGCATATTGCCCGTTCTTGTGCTGCATCTGGGCCAGGCGTAGGTAGCTGACGCTGTCGGGATAGTCGTAGCGGATGGCGTTGGTGTAGCCGCTTATGGCCTTGCCCGTGTTGTTGACCAGGCGGTTGCATTCGGCCATGCGAAAAGCGATATAGCCTCTGAGGTCGCGCTTGTTGGGCGAGGTCTTGGTGTAGACCTTCCGATAGATGGCGGCCGCCTCGTAGTATTCGCCAATGCGTTGCTTCTCCTCGGCGTCGCTCAGCTTGGCCGTGCGGCAGGCGCAAAACAGGGTGAGTAGAAGCAGGAGCCCACTCCATTTGTAGCCGTTATATCGTTTCATTTTTTTTCGCTATGTGTGAAAGTTCAACATTCGGTTTCTTTATGCGTCCATGCGCAGGTAGGAGCTGTCGCCGTAGCTCAGGAAGCGGAAGTCGTGGCCCAAGGCATAGTCATAGATCGTTTTCCAGTCGCCTTTCACGAAGGCCGAGATCAGCAGCAGCAGGGTGCTTTTGGGCTGATGGAAATTGGTGATGATGCCTTTCACCAGCTTGAAGGAGTAGCCCGGCGCGATGATGATCTGCGTGGCGGTCACCAGCTTGTCAGCTTGGTGGCGGTCCAGGTAGTCGAGTATGTTTTGCAGGGCCTCGTCGGCGGTCAGGCGGTTGTTGGCCGCCTCGTAGGGCATCCATTGCTTCACGACCAGCTCTTCCGAGGTGGCCTCGGGGTGAGCCGCCAGAAGCACGCCTATGTAATAGAGGCTCTCCAGCGTGCGCACCGAGGTGGTGCCTACGGCCACGATGTGCCCCAGGCGGCTCTTCAGCCGCTCGATGCTCTCGCGGCGCACGGAGATGAACTCGGTGTGCATCTCGTGCCCCTCGATGGTCTCGCTCTTGACGGGCTTAAAGGTTCCGGCGCCCACATGCAGGGTCACCTCCTCGCGGCCTATGCCTTTCGCGTCGATAGCGGCCAGCACCTCCGGGGTGAAGTGCAATCCGGCGGTCGGCGCCGCTACTGAGCCTTTGATTTTCGAGTAGACCGTTTGGTAGGTCTGCAGGTCGCTCTTCTGCGTCTCGCGGTGCAAATAGGGGGGGATGGGCAGCACGCCTGCCGCGTCGAGGATGTCGGCGAAGGTGTAGCGGGCGTTATCCCAGCTGAAGCGAACCTCGTGGGTGTCGCCGTGAGAGGCGATCTTCTCGGCCGAGAGCGTCACGCTCTCCTCGCCGATGGCGATGCGGCGGCGCAGCGTGCCCTCCTTCCACTTTTTCAGGTTGCCTATGAGGCAGGTCCAGGCGCACGACTCCGTTTGCTGAAACACCAGGGCGTAGTCGTGTGGCGCATAGGGCTCCAGGCAGAACACCTCGATGCGGGCGCCCGTCTCCTTCTGAAACAGCAGGCGCGCTTGGATCACCCGCGTGTTGTTATACACCAGCAGGGTGTCGGCGGGCATGAAGTCGGCGATGTGCTTAAACTGGCTTTCTTCGATCTTTCCCGATCGATAGAGCAGCAGCTTCGATTCGTCTCGTTTCGCCAGGGGGAATTTGGCAATGCGCTCATCGGGCAGAGGATAGTCGTAATCCTCCATACGTATCTGTTTCGTTTCTGTCGTCATCATATATAATAAGTAAGATCTATCCCTTTTATGGGAGATCTGGACGCGAAAATACAAATAGTGCGACAAATATCCTACTTTTTGCGGCTCAGTCGGAACAGGGCGGGGAAGCCCACGCCCGTCGTTGTGAAAAACGTTGCCCGTCGGCGTAAAAAACGTTGCCCGTCGGCGTAGGAAAAAATGGGCGTGGAAATTTACAACGACGGGCAACGAAATTTTTGCGAATGGCCGTCGTTTTTCGCTGGGGCGGGCGTCGCGTGTCGTGCCTACGTACAGCGGGCCCAATCCTTATCTGCCCTGTCTGGATGAGTCGGGCGGGTCCTTTCGCTTCCTTGTTTTCGAAGCGGAATTTAACAGTTAGGCTTCGTTGTGTATAAATAGTGTTAATCGAGGAACGATTTATGCTGAAAAAGTATGCTGCGTAACATAAAACCCCTATATTTGCATCGTGTTTTTCATGGTATTAGATTTAAGGTTAACAACGATGAGATTGGCTGTCCGTGATGGATGGCTTTTTTCTTTTATAGGCTATCCGTTCAGGATGTCTTCCGGGCCGAGCGGCTCAAACTTTCCATCCTTCGCTTCGAAGATCACCGTCCCGCTCTGATGCGAGACGATCTTATGCCAGCGGCCTGCCTCGATCGACATGGCGCAGTCTGTGGTGCCTGCGGTGATGGTCATCTCTTCCGTCAGGTTCCCCTTGTCGTCATAAAAATACTGGGTCGCGCTTCCTCGCAGGATCACGACCACTTCCGTCGTCGTGCGATGGCGGTGGATGGGCAGGATGGTGCCCGGTTCGAGCGCGTTCAGCATACGCTGCGAGTTGTCGTCGGCGCTGGTGCGCAAATCGTAGTGCATCCTCAGCCGCGGCGAAGCCTTCGCCTCCTCGGTGAGGGCGTCGAGTAGTTGCTTGTCGATTCTCATAATCTTTTCGGTTTAAATGAATGTATGATCCAATGGGGGCAAAGTTACGCAGTTTTTCTCGTATGTCGCCCATTCTTTCAAGCGAAGGCGCTCGGCGTGGATCAGTTGCGCAAGGTCTTAATTTATGCGAAAAAAACAACGGTCGGAGAATAACGTGAATAGCTTTTTCCTATATTTGCGGCGTTAGCAAGAAGAACAAGTATTAACCATTTAAATTGTTGATAGTATGGGTTTAAGTAAAGAATTATCAGAGGCGTTTAACGCCCAGGTGAATGCCGAGATGTGGTCGGCTAATTTGTATCTGTCGATGGCTGTATTCTTTAAGAAAGCCGGTTTGAATGGATGCGCTCACTGGATGGAGAAGCAGTCTGAGGAGGAGAACGAGCATGCCAGCAAGTTCATCAATTTCACGATTGAGCGCGGCGGCAATGTCGAGATCGGCCAGGTGAATGTCGTTCCGACAGGCTGGGGCTCTCCGTTGGAGGTGTTCGAGCATGTTTATAGCCACGAGTGCAAGGTGTCGGAGATGATCGACAATTTGATGGACATCGCCGAGAAGGATCGCGACCACGCTTCGCGCGACTTCTTGTTCGGCTTCGTGCATGAGCAGGTTGAGGAAGAGCGTGCGGCCAAGGAGGTGATCGACCTGCTCAAGGCCTATGGCGA
Source organism: uncultured Parabacteroides sp. (assembly GCA_934718155.1). Classification (GTDB taxonomy): domain Bacteria; phylum Bacteroidota; class Bacteroidia; order Bacteroidales; family Tannerellaceae; genus Parabacteroides. The sequence goes on from CAKUZF010000021.1 coordinate 36,086, forward strand.
GCATCATTATGGCATCGTAGATCATAAGTTGGGAAAGCGATAGATCATATTTCGTTCGCTAAATAACGTTTGGGGGAGTGAGGTTGATGCCTCGCTCCTCTTTTTTTTGTACTTTTGCGTGCAAACAAGATAGATAGTATGAGACTAAGCGACGAATGGTTTATGGCGCTCTCGGAAAACGAGGCGGGAAAGCTCATCACCGTGCAGGGGCGCGATGGGTTGCAGGAATTCAAGGCATGTGGCAAACTGAAGGAGCGGGTGGAGATCACCTGGCCGTATGAGTCTGACGAGAAGGGCTTGCCCAGCGAGGCCCTGGCCGAGCGGATGGAGACCGTCGAGGCGGCTTTGCGCAAGGCGATGGAGAAGGACAAGCTGGCTATCTTGACAGGCGTTTACACCGGAGGGGGCGAGAAGGTGTGGGTATTCTACACGCGAACGACCCGTGTGTTTGGCGAGCGGCTGAACGAGGCGTTGGCTCCTTTCGAGCTGCTGCCCATCTCGATTTACACCGAGATGGATCCGGACTGGGAGGAGTATGCCGACCTTTACGAGATGAAGCAATGGGCCGTGGGTTAAATATTTGGTGAAAAGATACCTGTTTTTTAATGAATTTAACACGAACGATGGACAGCGAATGAAAATAAAGTTTACTTTTGCCGAAAATCTGTAATCAACTATATTAAAATATAAGACAATGCAAAACAGACGTGATTTTTTGAAGCATGCATCGATGATGCTTGCCGGTGGTTTGGTTGCTCCGCATTTCTTGACATCTTGCGGTGGTGGTAATGGCTCAGCTGCGGCTTCAGCTTCAGCTGAGGAGGTAGCTAAGAAGCATATTGGCCTTCAGTTGTATTCTTTGCGCGACGATATCAACGACTTGGGTATCAAGAAGGTGTTGGAGATCGTTTCAAAGATGGGCTATGTAAACTTGGAGACCGCAGGTTATAGCGACGATGGTAAGATCTACGATTTGGAGCCGGCTGAGTTCAAGAAGATTTGCCAGGATCTGGGTATGCGTGCAACCAGCGCTCACTTGACTCACTTCATGACTGACGATATGCAGGCCGACCTCGCTTGGTGGAACAAGGCTATCGAGGCTCACAAGAAGGCTGGTATGAAGTATATGGTTATGCCGGTTTCTCCGATCAACGAGAAGGCTTCTTTGGATCTGTTGAAGAAGTATTTCGGCGACTATTTCTATCAGATTGGTTTGGCAGCAGCTGGCGCTGGCATCAAGTTCGGCTATCACAACCACGACTATGAGTTCAAGCAGATCGAGGGTCAGACCATCTACGACTTGATGTTGGAGAACTCAAGCCCCGACCACGTTATGTTCGAGATGGACGTATATTGGGTAATGCGCGGCGGTCAGAATCCTGTTGAGCTGTTGAAGAAGTATCCGAACCGTTTCCCGATCCTGCACATCAAGGACGAGAAGGCTATCGGCGCAAGCGGCACGATGGACTTCAAGTCTATCTTCGACCAGGCTTACGCTAACGGCGTGAAGGATTGGTATGTAGAGGTTGAGCGCTACGATGGCACTCCGCAGGAGGATGTTCAGAAGAGCTACGACTTCTTGAACAAGGCCGACTTCGTGAAGTAATTAGATAGAATCCCCCAACGAAGAGGATATAAAGACAGAGGAGGGTGTGTCGCATGGATCGACACACCCTCTTTTTGTTTAGGCCCGGCTCATGCCTCGCCGTGAGGAAGGCGAAACAAAAAAAGAGAGCGATCTTTTGCTGGAAGTCGCCCTCTTTCTCTTAACTTAACTTATGCAATGATGATTAATCTTCTCTTACAAGATGCCTTGCGCCATCATGGCTTTCGCAACCTTCATGAAGCCGGCCACGTTGGCTCCCTTCACGTAGTTTACGTAGCCATCCGCCTGCTTGCCATACTTCACGCACTGCTCGTGGATGTTCTGCATGATGCTTTGCAGCTTCTGATCGACCTCCTCGCTCGACCAGCTCAGCTTCTGCGCATTTTGCGTCATCTCTAAGCCCGAGACGGAGACGCCTCCCGCATTGGCGGCCTTGCCCGGCGCATACAGGATCTTGGCGTTCAGGAAGGCGTTGATCGCTTCGGGGGTTGAGGGCATGTTGGCCCCTTCCGACACGGCGAAACAGCCATTGGCCAGCAGCTTCGCAGCGTCTTCGCCGTTGATCTCGTTCTGTGTGGCGCTCGGCATGGCGATGTCGCACTTCTCTCCCCAAGGACGTGCGCCTTGCACATATTTGCAGCCGTATTGCTCGGCATACTCGCGGATGCGTCCTCTATAGAGGTTTTTCAGCTCCATGATGTAGTCCAGCTTCTCACGGTCGATGCCGTCAGGGTCGTAGATGTAGCCGTCGGAGTCGGACATGGTAACGACCTTCGCGCCCAGGGCGATCAGCTTCTCGACGGTGTATTGGGCCACGTTGCCCGCACCCGACACGCAGACCGTCTTGCCTTTCAGCTCGATGCCCTTGGTCTTCAGCATCTGCAGCAGGAAGTACACATTGCCATAGCCGGTAGCCTCGGGGCGCACCAGCGATCCGCCGAATTCGAGGCCTTTACCGGTGAATGTTCCGGTGTTCTCGCGGGCCAGCTTCTTATACATGCCATACATATAGGCCACCTCGCGGCCTCCTACGCCGATATCGCCGGCGGGCACGTCGGTGTCTGGGCCGATGTGGCGCCACAGCTCCAAGACGAACGCCTGGCAGAAACGCATGATCTCGGCGTTCGACTTGCCGCGAGGGCTGAAGTCTGATCCGCCCTTGCCTCCGCCCATGGGGAGTGTGGTCAGTGAGTTTTTAAACGTCTGTTCGAATGCCAAGAACTTCAGGATCGAAAGGTTTACTGAGGAGTGGAAACGGATTCCTCCCTTATACGGGCCGATCGCGTTGTTGTGTTGGATGCGATAACCCATGTTGGTTTGAATCTGTCCTTTGTCGTCCATCCATGTTACGCGGAAAGAGAAGATGCGATCGGGAATGCAAAGGCGCTCGATCAGGTTGCTCTTCTCAAACTCGGGATGCTCATTGTATGCCTCCTCGATAGTTGCCAATACCTCTGACACGGCTTGGTGATACTCTGGTTCGTTGGGGAACCTTCTTTTCAGATTGTCTAAAACTTCACTTGCCTTCATAATAGATTCTTTCTTTTAGAATGTTGCTTTTATTGTTTCATCTTTTTGCCTACGGCGTGTTTACTCTTATGAGATGGCGCAAAGGTAAGTGAATTTTTGGTATATCCAAAAATTTGTAAGAAGAAATACTCTAAAAAATAGCAAATAGTAATATTATTCCGTTCTGTCTAACGAAATGTTATTCTCTGCGGTGCTTGAAGTTCTTGTAAACGGGAACGAAAACGATGATCGCCGAGGCTACGAGCGTGAACACGATGTCGGGCGTGATCTTCTCGCTGCTTGAAAGGAGGATATAGCAAAGGAAGCCCCAAAGGAGCGTGATGCATACAGCTTGACTGTTGGTTATTTTTCTGCGTGCCATGCTTACATTTTGTTTTATGAGTGATAAAGGCGAAGCGCAAGGGGGGAAGGCCCTCGTCGCTTCGCCTTTGCTTGCCGCGAAGATAACAATAAACTTGTTTGATTGCTATGCCTCGACGCAGCTTATGTTATGAAAAGATAACCTGTTCCTTCGGGGATGACACCTGTTTCGATGCGCTTCCTTAGAAAGCCAGGCTGACCTCCGCTCCGATCTGGAAGGGCTTGCCCAGCTGCACGAACGGGTTGCCGAACGATTCGAAGTAGAAGGCCGCATAGCGTGTGTTGGTCAGGTTGCGGCTCCAAAGATTCACGTTTACGGCCCCTTTTCGCACGCCGACCTTGGCGTTCAGTGTGCTATAGAAGCGCTGGTAGGTGTCGTTGGCCTCGGTCCAGTAGATCTTTCCCGCTCCGCTGCATTGAGCCGAGGCGGTGACTTGGTCGATCCAGCCGCCGCTGAAGAGGTGCGTGTAGTGTACCCCGACGTTCAGGGTGTGGCGGGGCGTGTAGGGGATGGCTTTGCCTGCGAAGTCTTGTTTGCCATTGTCGTAGTCGCGGAATGAGGCCTTGGTGAAGCCATAGTTGGCGTCGGCTGTCCAGTCGTGGCTGATGCGCCATCGCAGTGAGCCTTCCAAGCCGTAGCTCTTAGCCTTTCCGGCGTTGGTCAGGATGCGTCCGCTTCCGCTGCTCACGAATTGGGTGAGCTGCAGGTCTTGGATGTCCATGTAGAAACCGGTCAGCTCCGCCGCCAGCTGTCCCTCCTTCAGCTCGCTGCGCACGCCGATCTCGTAGTTCCAGCTTTGCTCGGGCTTGAAGGCCGCGACCTCCTCGATGGGGGTTGGCTCAGGCAGAGGCATGGGTATCATGGCTTGGAAGCTTTTCATCATGTCATATTTCATTTGGCTTTGCATCACGTCGGCCGACATTTGCACGTTGTAGCCGCCCGTTTTGTAGCCCTTCGCTACCGACAGGTAGGTGAAGGTGGTTGGCGTGCAGGCGTATTTGAGCGAAACTTTCGGAAGCACTTGCCAAAAATCTTGCGCGACGCGCTCGTCGATCGTTGAGGTCGGGATGGCGTTGGGCATCAGCTTGTCGATGGGCATGTAGGGGCCTTCGGCCTTGAAGGCGATGCCCAGGTTCATCTTGGCCTCGGATTCGTAGTGCATCTTCTGCTTCTCGTAGTCGAGTCTGACGCCGGCTGTTACCGAGAGGCCCGGGATGAGCAGGTCGTTGTAGGTAGACTGGTGGAAAAGCGCCACGCCGTAAGAGGGCGTGTCGAACGATCCGGGGATATAGAGCTGCTTGTCAATTATTTTCAGGTAGGGCATTTTCGGGTTGTGTTTCTTCAGCTGATCGAATGTGGATTGAAGAATCTCCTGGATGCCCTCTTCCTTGAATGTGACAGGCCCGTCGGTGTGTAAGTCGTTGTAGAAACCATGCAGGCCGAACGACCATTGGTAATTGCCGCTGTTCTGGTTGCGCAAGCTGAACTCTTGGCTGACGGCATGCTGCCTTTGCTTCTGGTTGAGCGTGAAGATGGATTTGGGCGAGAAGTCTTGGTCCATCTTCATGTCGTCGTTCAGGTATTGGTAGCCAGTTGTGCTCATAAACAACAAGCGGTCGGTCCGATAGCTCAACGAAAGGTTTTGCGAAATCATCGTGCGGCGGTAGGTGCTCGAGTCGTTGATGCAAACGGGATCGATTTGCCGGTGGTTGGTGTTGCCCGATCCGGTGAATCGGCCGTATGGGAAGCCCCCTTCGTTCACGTAGTCTGCGCTAAACGAGTAGGAGGCCTGGAAATGGGGGTTGAACCGACCTTCGATCTTGAAGCGTCCGCCCACGTTGTCTGATTTGTCGAGTTTCTTCCCGTCGTAAGCGTTGGTGAAGAAACCGTCGTTGTGCTCGTAATAGGCAGCGGCGGTGAAGCCGATCTTCGAGCTGAGCTGCGCGTAATGCGACGCTTTCACCTTGTATTGCCCGTAGCTGCCCGCCGAGACCGAAAGCTTCTTGCCTTGGAAGTCGAACGGCGAGAGGGTGTAGATGTTGATGATGCCTCCCATGGCGTTTCGGCCATACAGCGTGCCTTGGGGCCCGCGCAAGACCTCGATGCGCTGAATGTCGGTCAGCTCAAAATCAAACGTGCTCTTGTCTAAGTAGGGGGCGTTGTCGACGTAGAGCCCAACGGATTGCCCGCTGCTTCTCGCGCCGATCCCTCGTATGTAGATGGCCGAAGTCAGTTTGGCTCCATAATCGGGCATATAGAGGTTGGGCACGAAAGAGCTGATGTCTTTCAACGCCTCGATTTGCCGGTTGGCGATCTGCTGGGGTGTCAGGATGGAGACGGCTCCGGGTAAAACCTTTAGGTCGTTCGTCTCTTTTGCCGACGAGGTGACGATCACCTCGTCTATCACGTAGTTCTTTATCGTGTCGTTCTCGATCGGGGCGTGATGGAATGCGTAAGCGGGCGAAACGACAATTGCGCCAAGCATCCACGCATGTTTGAAACATTTTCTCATAGTTTTCTTGCAGTCATTATTTCGGTTTGCAAAGTAAGAGGGAAAACAGGAGGTGGGCAATCACTACATGTAGTGATTTTTCGCTTCCGCGGCATCGCTCGTGCGCGCGTACATATTATATATGCCGCTGTCGGGATGAGGCCATTGCTGCGTCACGATGATTTTTTTTATGAAAAAAGTTGCCGATGCGCTTGCAGGTTCAAAAAATAGGTGTACCTTTGCACCCGCAATCGAGAAACAACGACAGGTTGTGGATCGGTAGGGAGCGATCTT
>CAKUZF010000022.1 GCA_934718155.1 uncultured Parabacteroides sp.
CTATAATATATATAATATATATAAATATATATTTTATATATTATAGGGGTCTCCCCCCCGTTTTTCCTTAATGACCTAATGACCGATGACCTAATGACCGCTTTCCTTTTTTCAGCGTGCTTTGTTCCTGTCTGTTTTCCATGGGGGGAGTGTGTGTGCCCGAGGCCGTGCCCTTGCGCCGGGGGCTTGCGGGGGAGCGGGGTGTCGATTCCGCAGCGAAAATTATTGCAAAAAAATATAGAAAAATGTTGCATATTTCGGGAAAGGGTTGTATCTTTGCCCTCGTGATCACAACCTTTTCTCTTTTTTTCGGATACGAAGTTTCAAAAACTTTCCTACACTATGATCAACTACAGCATTGTTATGCGCAGCGTGAACCCTAACCTTTTCGAGATCAACCAGGCCAAGGCGCGTGTCAAGAGGGCGGAGGCTGAGGGCAAGAAGCCCGACGAGGCCGACACCAAGCTTCTCGCTACCGAGCGGCAGAAGGCGTTTGCCATCGCCCAGTATTCCGACGTGATGACGATCGACAAGTTCGCCCGCCATATCGCCACGCACGGCAGCGTCTATCATCGCGCCGACATCGCCGCCATCCTCTACCTGGCTGTCGACTGCATGCGCGAGCAGCTCTTGGAGGGCAAGAAGATCCGCCTGGGCGATTTGGGCGACTTCAGCGTGAACCTCAGCTCGAAGGGGGCCGACAAGGCGGAGGCTTTCTCGGCGCAGAACATCACCGACGTGAAGGTGATGTGGGAGCCGGGCACGGAGTTTAAGACGCTGCTCTCGGAGGCGGAGTTCAACCTCGTGGCGAGCCGCGCGGCGCAGGCGAAGGTGCTGCGCGCCATCAAGGCGGGCGAGACCAGCGTGGACCTCTCGCAGCCCGACATCCCCGGCGAGGGCGACCCGTCGAACCCCTCGAACCCCTCGGGCGGATCGGGAACCGACGAGGGCGATAACCCCGACCAGCTGTAAGCCAGCCGCCCCCCCCTCCGAAGCGCCGCCTTGTTCGGCCCTCTCGTGACGACGGGGGCGCATCGTGAAGGGGCGTGGGAGAATTGTGAATTCGGATTTTTATTGCGTAGAAACGAAACCTAAAAAACGCATGAGGCATCATGGATAAGAAGAATGTTTGGAAGTTGGTGATCCAGACGCTGATCACCATCCTGACGGCCATCGGCACCACGCTGGGCGTTCACGCCGCCGTGGTTTAGCGAGGCGGGTTAAAAAGAAAGGGGGGAGGGGCCGGAGTAGCGTTACGCTACCCCAGCCTCTCTCTCTCTGTTGGCCGGCGGGGGGGGTGATCCGGTCATTAGGTCATCGGTCATTAGGTCATTAAGGGTTTTCGGGTTCCTTTTATAAATCAACGTCTTATTTTTGCGCTTTACGTTGGATATCTTTGTATCTTTACACCCAGTTATCTTAGACAGCGGAATTCGAAGCACTGAGAATCCGTAATCTGTCTATATGTAAAATCTTTAAATTTGGATTATTATGAACACGAGGTTTTTGTTAGTCGCGCTCACCGCAGCTTGCACGGTTGTATTTGGCAGTTGCGATAAGTCGGAGGTTTTGAGTGTTGGGTCATGTAAGTTGGATATGAATCTATTCGGCCAAACCTATACTGTCGATGATGAGGGCTGCTGTGTGCTAAAAGGGAGTAAGCCCATAGCGGCAGGAGAGATACAGAGTAAGGTCGAGGGCTATGGTTGGGAATGTATTGCCACTTACGAGGTGCTGGCAAACGGAAAGCTGAGCCAGGAGGAGTATTGGAAAGACAGAGATGGTGGCGGCCCTACGCACTTTTGGTTTGAGACATCAGAGCAGGCTTTTAGTTATTTTTTTAGTGATGCTCTGCCTGCCTCTTGTTTCAGGCGTATGTCATGGAGCTATGACGCGGACAAAGGCTTCATACTGTTTGGCAGCAACGAGCTGACAACGGAAGACAGATACATGCAGATTCTTAAACTTGACGAGTCGGATGGTAAGACTTTGATGTACGCGATGCGAAAATCAGGAGTGAGGAGTGGTGGTGGCAATGGTTACAAGTCTGTTTATTGCATGTTTATATATGAGCGCATGTCAGAAACGGATTTGGAAATGATGAGGAAAAGTTACACCTATGATTGGGATAATAAGCCGTTCCGTAGCGGTCAACTGCAAGTTTTAGATTAAGGGCACTTTATGATGGGATGTCGCGATAAAACATTATTTTTGTAGGGGTAAAATGTGCGGATTTTGTCTGCGGATAGGAAAGGAGAAAAGCGATGAGGAATAAAGATCAGCAAGACAGAGCTATGTTTGTATCGTTTTGCATAGAAGAATACGGAGCGGCTAAAGGGATGAGCGGTGAACAAGCGCTTGACTTGTTTTCCAAGTATGGCTTGGTGGACTATCTCAGCGAATATTACGATGTTCTTCATACCCAAGGCCGCCAATGGCTGATAGAGGAGATTGACGAGTATATAGAAATCAGAAAAAATAGAGAATCATGAAGATATATCACGGAGGTTTAGAAGTCGTGGAGAATCCCATGATACTCCAGCCTACCCGCCTGCTGGATTATGGCAAAGGTTTCTACACTACGACTTCAGAACAACAATCCAAGGAATGGGTGGAAAGGCGTATGCGTGAAAAGATTGCCAATGGCGGTTATGTCAACGTATATGAGTTCGACGACGCAAAAAACCCTTATTCGTGAACTCAAAACTTACAAATTGGTTGACCAGTACTTGTTTCATACGGAAAAAGCATTGGCTACACTGCGTTTCATTGAAGCATTTAAAATAGGGAAATAATATGTTCCAGATAAACCAAGACAACCTCCATCTGCTTCTGCCAGGTAAAATTTGCTGGCTGGTGGAATACCTGCACGATGATTACGGTTTCACTCTACAGGAGAGTCTCAGCCGCATCTATCATTCGAAGCTATACAAGAAGCTGGCGACAGAAAGCACGAAATACTGGCACCTGGGCCCTGTGGACTTATACAATGAGCTGAAGGAGGAATTATGAGTGCTTAACTGGTACTGGAGTTTCACACGGGTGGTACTGGAGTTTCAGTTGACTGAAACCGTAATAACACTTATGTGGTACTGATAAGTTTTTATTTTTTTATTTACTTTACAGTAACTCGGGTGACGCAATGACGAAGTCAGGAAAGAGGTGTCCTGGTATAGCGAAACGCTATACCAGGTCACCTCTCTCTGTTTTGGTCGGGCCTGATCCGGTCATTAGGTCATCGGTCATTAGGTCATTAAGGGTTTTCGGGTTGGGCGGCAAGGTTCATCCCTCTTGCTGGGCGAGGAAGGCGAGGGCCCGCTCCATGTCGGCGGGGGTGTCGATGCCGATCGTCTCGCGCTGGGTGATGCCCACCTTGATCTTGTAGCCGTTTTCGAGCCATCGGAGCTGCTCGAGGCTCTCGGCCAGTTCGAGGGGCGATTGCGGCAGCTGCGTGATCTCGCTGAGGGCCTCGGCCTTGTAGGCGTAGAGCCCGATGTGCTTGTAGAAGGTGTGGGTCTTAAGCCACTCGGTGTATTTCTCGCCGCGGATGTAGGGGATGATGGAGCGGCTGAAATAGAGCGCCTCGTGCTGCTTGTTGAAGACCACCTTCGGCGTGTTGGGGTTGAAGAGCGCGCTCTCGAAGTCGGCGTCGGCCTGGAAGGGCTTCACCAGGGTGGCGATCTGGGTGTGGGTGTCGGCGAAGCAGTCTTTCAGCGTTTGGATCTGCTCGGGGTGGATGAAAGGCTCGTCGCCCTGGATGTTGACTACCACGTCGTAGGCCTCGCCCTGCTTCTGGTAGGCCTCGTAGCAGCGGTCGGTGCCGCTGCGGTGCTGGTCGGAGGTCATCACCACGTTGCCTCCGAAGCGACGCACGGCGTCGTGGATGCGGGGGTCGTCGGTGGCTACGCAAACGGCGTCGAGCGTGCCTTCCACGCGTTCGTACACGCGCTGTATCATGGGTTTGCCCAGCATGTCGGCCAGGGGTTTGCCCGGGAAGCGGGTCGACGCGTAGCGGGCGGGGATAATTCCAATGAACTTCATCTTCGATCTATATTTTATGAATTAATAATTACGGGTTTATACGATGGTGTTGCCCTCGCTCAGACGGATCAGCTTGCTGCGTTCGCCGACGAGCCAGAGCACGTCGCCCCGCTCGATGCGTGTGGTGGGGGGCGGGTTCTGGATGGAGCGGTCGCCCCGCTCGATGCCTATCACGAGGCACTCGGCCTTGTCGCGTATGCCCGACTCGACGATGGTGCGACCCACGAGGCCCGACCCTTCGGCGATGAGGATCTGCTCCATGCGCATCTCCTCGCGGCGTTCGGAGGCCTGCTCGGCCGACGATTGCTTGTAGCGCTCCTCGATGTAGCTGCGGAAATGGGTCAGGTCGGTGTCGGAGCCGACCACCACCAGCTTGTCGAACGGGTAGAGCCGCTCATTGCCACCGGGGATGTTGATGCGCTGCTCGCCGCGCAGGATGGTGACCACGTTGACGTTGCACTTCTGGCGGAAGTTGAGCTCCTTGAGGCTCTTGCCCATGCTGGGCGAGTTTTGCTTCACCTCGAAGTTGGCCAGGTGGAGGTCGCGCTCAAGCAGGTGGTTGGCGAAGCGCTGGTTGACAGGGGCCTGCCGCTCCTCTTCCTCCTCGCGGGCGCTGAGGTTGCTGAAGAAGCGCCGCTCGATGAGGATGGAGTGTTTCTTCAGCCGCTTGGAGGCGATCATGAGCAGGATGAGGACGCAGCAGATGGCCAGGGTGAGGCCCGCCGCCGCGCCAGCCAGCCGGGCCACGGGGATCATCAGGATAAAGGCGCAGAGCACGATGCGCATCACGATGAGCGAGATGAGCGGGCCGCGGTTGAACTTGTTGTCGCGCCAGAGCTGCTGAAACTCCTTGGAGTGGTTCTTCTTCATCATGATGGCCCGCAGCAGGGGGGCGATGAGGAGCAGGCAGAGGCCCAGCGTGAGCAGGTTGCCCTCGATGCCGGGGGCGTAGGCCTGGATGAGCGGATGGGCCACTTGCAGCATCAGGAAGATGATCACCAGCGAGACGGCCGTGTAGGTGGCGACGATGCGCAACAGGGCCTTCAGCAGGCGGTTCCAGGTGCTCTTCTGGCGGATGGTGGTCGAGCCGGAGGCGTATTTGGCCAGCCGCTGCCGCCACTCCTGGGGGATGAGGCGGTCGAGCAGGCGGTAGGCGGGATCGGCCATGCGGATCATGTAGGGGGTGAAGAAGGTGGTGATGACCGAGACGGCCACCACGATGGGGTAGAGGAACGAGTCGGTCACCTTCAGCGTGAGGCCCAGCCCGGCGATGATGAAGGCGAACTCGCCGATCTGCGCCAGGGCGAAGCCCGACTGCACGGCCACCCTCAGCGACTGCCCCGAGAGGAGCACGCCCAGCGTGGCGAAGCACACCTGACCCGCCATCACCGCCCCAGTGACGACGAGGATCGGAACCTTATACTCCCACAGCATGGCGGGGTTGATCAGCATGCCTACCGAGACGAAGAAGATGGCCCCGAAGAGGTCTTTCACCGGCTTGATCAGCCGCTCGATGCGCTCGGCCTCGACCGTCTCGGCCAGGATGGAGCCCATCACGAAGGCACCCAGGGCGGCCGAGAAGCCGGCCTTCGTGGCGATCAGCACCATGCCCAGGCAGAGGCCCACGCTGACGATCAGCAGTGTCTCGCCGTTGAGGAAGCGTTTCGCCCTGCTTAGGAAGGAGGGGATCAGGAAGATGCCCACCACGAAGCAGAAGAGCAGAAACAGCCCCAGCTTCACCACGCTGCCTAGCAGTTCGATGCCCTCGACAGTCTGGCTCACGGCCATGGTGGAGAGCAAGACCATCAGCAGGACGGCGAAGAGATCTTCGACCACGAGGATGCCGAACACGACGCCCGCGAAATGCTGGTCGCGCAGGCCCATGTCGTCGAAGGCCTTGAAGATGATGGTGGTTGACGACATCGAGAGCATGCCGCCCAGGAAGAGGCTGTTCATCTGCCCCCAGCCCAGGGCGAGGCCCGTGGCGTAGCCGAACGTCATCATGCCCACCACCACCGTGATGGCGCCGATGACGGCCGTGCCGCCCACCTTCATCAGCTTCTTGAAACTGAAATCGAGCCCCAGGGCGAAGAGCAGGAAGATCACGCCGATGTCGGCCCAGATGTGGATGCTCTCCACGTCGGCCACCGACGAGATTTGCTTCACGGTGGGGTCGGCCAGGATGCCGGCCACGATGTAGCCCAGCACGACGGGCTGCTTCAGCTTCTTGAACAACAGGGTGACCACCCCGGCGGATACGAGGATGATCGCCAGATCGACGATGAGCGGTGCTATCTCTGACATTTCTTTACGCGCGTTTTTTTTTAAAGTTCGTTATCTGGGTTGCAAAAGTAGGCATTTATTCCATACGTTCGCCCTCGGCGGGGGCCTCATCTTCGGCCAGGGCCGCCACATACAGCTGGGCGCCCTCGCAGCGCACGACGCGCACGGGCGTGCCCTTCTCGACGAAGCCCGACTCGGAGATGCCGTCATACGCCTCCGTGCCGACCAGCACCTTGCCCGACGGACGCAGCACGGTCGCGGCCACGCCCCGGCGCCCGATCAGCTCCGTGTGGACGGGGGCGGAGAGGGCCTCGCCCAGGTCGGCGTGGAGCGCCATGCGGCTGAGGGGGCCCCGGCGCCCGATCTTGGCTGACAGCCAGCCGATCAGCCCCACGCCGACCACCAGCCCGGCCAGCACCACCAGGGCCGCCCGCCCCCAATCGGCCGACGTGACGGCGCTGAGGTCGAGGCCGTCGTTGCCCAGCAGGCCGAGCAGCAGCCCGCCCACCACCAGGATGATGCCGCTGATGCCCGCCACGCCGAAGCCGGGGATCACGAAGATCTCGACCACCAGCAGGCAGAGGCCCACGACGAAGGCCAGTATCTCGGCGCTCTGGGCCAGCCCGTCGATGTAGAGCGGGGCGAAATAGAGGATGCCCGACACGACGCTGACGACCAGCGGGAAGCCAACGCCGGGCGTTTGCAACTCAAAATAAAGGCCGCCAATGATCAGCATGATCAAGACGCTTTGCAGCATGGGGCTGAGCAGGAAGCCCTTCACGTTGTCGAGCCAGGAGGGCTGGTAGGCCGCCACGTCGTAGGCGGCGAGGCCCATGTAGCGGACGATCACCTCGTCGGCCGTCTCGGCCAGCCCGTCGCAGAAGCGCCACCGCAGGGCCTCGTCGGCGGTGAGGGTGAGCACCCTCGTGCTGTCGACCAGCTGAGGCACCACGACGCGCTCGTCGACCATGGCCTCGGCCACGAGCGGGTCGCGCCGCCAGCGGAAGGTCGTGTCGGGGCCGGCCACGAGGGTGTCTTTGCCATGCGCCTCGGCCGTGGCGCGGATCATGGAGCGCATATACGACTGGTATTTGTCGGGCATGGCCAGCCCGTCCTGGCCCACCACGGTGGCCGCCCCGATGCTGGCCCCCTTGCGCATATATATATGTGAGCAGGCGATGGCGATCAGGGCTCCCGCCGAGGCGGCGTTGTTGTCGATGAAGACCGACACGGGGATGGGGCTGTAGAGAATGGCGGTGCGCATCGAGTCGGCCGCCTCGACCAGGCCCCCGTAGGTGTTCATGCGGATCAGCACCGCCTCGGCCCCCAGCCGCTCGGCCTCGGCAAGGCCGTGCTTGAGGTAGAGCCACGTGGTGTTGTCGATCTGCTTCTTGATGTCGATTTGGTAGACAAGAGGCCTCTCAGTCGCGTTTACGCACTGCAAACAGCCCACGAGGCAAATAACTGTCAATAACGTATTAAAAAACCTTTTCATTTTGAATTAATTATATCTATTAACTACCCGTCTCTTGCTTTATCCGATTTAATGCCTACATTTGCCACCGTCCCCTCCAGCGGTTTGGAGGGGGGGCGCGCCGCAAAGGGAGCGCATCACTTAAATAACAGATAAAATGAACGCGTTGCAATTTCAGCAAAAATTATTAAGTTTGCAAGAAAACATGATGAATTTCGCGCTTTCGCTCACGGCGAACCACGACGACGCCCAGGATCTGACGCAGGATACGACGCTGAAAGTGTTGGACAACCAGGAGAAGTTTACCGACAACGTGAACTTCAAGGGGTGGGTGCTGACGGTCATGCGCAACATCTTCATCAACAACTACCATAAAATCGTGCGGCAGCAGACCGTGGTCGACCCGAGCGCCGACCTCTACAACCTCGACCTGCCCAGCGACCCGGGCTTCGGCTCGCCCGACGGCACCTGCCAGATCCAGGAGATCACGGCCGCCATCCAACAGCTCAACGACGAGTTGAAAATCCCCTTCTCCATGTATGTGAGCGGCTATAAATACACCGAGATCGCCGAGAAAATGCAAATTCCGCTGGGCACGGTGAAAAGCCGTATCTTCTTCGCCCGCCAAGAGTTGCAGAAGCGGCTGAAGGACTATAAGTAGAATTTCTTCGGAAGCGGTTTTTACGTGTGTGAAAGAATGCTTATCTTTGCAATCCGTAAAACATGAAGAAGAAATCAGATGAAAATAGGATTTGATAACGACAAGTATTGCAAGATACAGTCAGCGCATATTCGAGAGCGCATCGCACAGTTTGACGGGAAGCTCTATCTGGAGCTGGGAGGGAAGCTATTCGACGACCATCACGCCTGCCGCGTGCTGCCGGGCTTCGAGCCCGACTCGAAGCTGCGCATGCTGTCGCAGCTGGCCGACACGCTCGAGATCGTGATCGTGATCAGCGCCGAAGACATCGAGCGCAACAAGGTCAGGGCCGACCTGGGCATCACCTACGACGAGGACGTGCTGCGCCTGCGCTCTGAGTTCCAGCAGCGAGGCTTCTACGTGGGCTCGGTGGTCATCACCCATTTCAACGGGCAGCCATCGGCCGTCTCGTTCCGTCAACGCCTCGAGAACATGGGCATCAAGGCCTACCTGCATTACCTGATCGACGGTTACCCCCACAACGTGCAACTGATCGCCTCCGACGAGGGCTTCGGGCAGAACGACTTCGTGGCCACGGAGCGCCCCCTGGTGGTGGTGACAGCCCCCGGGCCTGGATCGGGCAAAATGGCGGTGTGCCTCTCGCAGCTCTACAACGAGCAGAAGCGGGGTGTGCGTGCGGGCTACGCCAAGTTTGAGACCTTCCCCGTGTGGAACCTGCCCCTGAAGCACCCCGTGAACCTCGCCTACGAGGCCGCCACGGCCGACCTGGGCGACGTGAACATGATCGACCCGTTCCACTACGACGCCTACGGCAAGGTGGCGATCAACTACAACCGCGACATCGAGATCTTCCCCGTGCTCAACGTGCTCTTCGAGCGTATCTATGGCGAGAACCCTTATAAGTCGCCCACCGACATGGGCGTGAACATGATCGGCTTCTGCATCAGCGACGACGAGGTGTGCTGCCAGGCTTCAAGGCAGGAGATCATCCGCCGCTACTATGAGGCGACCAACAAGGCCGCCGACGGGGCCAGCAACCAGGAGGAGATCAGCAAGATAAGGATGCTCTTCTCGCAGGCCAACATCACACTCGACACCCGACGGGTGGTGGCGGCGGCCAAGAACCGCGGGAAGGAGTGTGCGCAACCCTGCGCAGCCATCGAGCTGAGCGACGGCACGATCATCACCTCGCAGACCGGCCCGCTGATGGGCTGCTCGGCCGCCCTGCTGCTTAACGCCACGAAGCATCTGGCGGGCATCGACCACGGCGTGCGGCTGATCCCGCAGAGCATGATCGAGCCGATCCAGAAGACAAAGATCGCCTACCTGGGCGGAAAGAATCCCCGCCTGCACACCGACGAGGTCTTGGTGGCCCTTTCGGTGCTGAGCGACACCGACGAGAACTGCTCGAAGGCGTTGCAGCAGCTGCCCAGCTTGAGGGGTTGCCAGGTGCATACGACGGTGATGCTGAGCGACGTGGATCGCAAGATCTTCAAGAAACTGGGCGTGGGCCTATCGTCGGAGCCGGTGAAGAAGAAAGACCGATAAGGTAAGGGGGCGGAGAGCCCTCGCGGTAATTATAGACACGTAATGCCCCCTGGAGTAGCGAAATGCGACATCAGGGGGCATTCTCTTTTTAGTTTGACTTCTTCTCGAAGGTGTCGACAATGAGCGTGAGCGCACCGTCGCCCGTCACGTTGCAGGCCGTGCCGAAGCTGTCTTGCAGGGCGAAGATGGTGAGGAGGAGCGCCGTGCCCGCCTCGTCGAATCCAACGATCGAGATGATCAGGCCCAGCGAGGCCAACACCGTGCCGCCCGGCACGCCTGGCGCGCCGATGGCGAACAGGCCGAGCAGGAGGATGAAGACGGCCATCGTGGTCGGGTCGGGCAGGTAGCCGTAGAGCACTTGCGAAACCGTCATCACGAAGAAGGTCTCCGTCAGGATCGAGCCGCACAGATGGATGTTGGAGAAGAGGGGCACCATCACGTCGATTATCTCCTTGCGCAACAGCGGGCTGCGGCCTGCGCAGGTCAACGAGGTGCCCAGCGTGGCGGCCGACGACATCGTGCCGAGAGCCGTCAGGTAGGCGGGGCCATAATGGCGCAGCACCCGCCAGCTGTTCTGCTTGGAATAGAGCGAGGCGAGCCCGTAGAGCAACGCCAGCCAGAGGTAGTGGCAGCCGATCACGACCACCAAGACGGAGAGGAAGATGGGGAGCTGCTTCGTGAGCGCACCCTCATAGCTCAACACGCAGAAGTTGGCGGCGATGAAGAGCGGGAGCAGGGGCATCAACACCCGCTCGACCAGGCGCAACACCATCTGCTGGAACGTGTCTAACAGCCGCTCCATCTGCTCGGAGCGCACCCACGAGGTAGAGAGGCCCACGAAGACGGAGAGCACCAGGGCCGACATGACATTCATCACCGGCGGGATCTCGATGTTGAAAAGCATGGCGGGCGCCTCGCGCAGTCCTTCTGTGGTTGGCTCGATTTGGAGCGAGGGGATGAGCTGGTAGCCCACGATCGCACCAAACGAGGCCGCCCCGACCGACGAGAGGTAGGCGATGCCGAAGGCGAAAAGCAGGAGCCTTGAGGCGTTGCTTTTGAGCCGGGCGATGGAGGGGGCCACGAAACCTAAGATGATCAGGGGCACCAGGAAAAAGATGATTTGCCCCGAGAGTTGCTTCACGATCATGATTGCCTTCAGTAGGGGCTCATTCACCAGCCAGCCGGCCACGAGGCCGATCGCTACGGCCATCAGCAGCCTGAAAATGGTATTCGATAAGATTTTCTTCCACATAATGTGTTGTGTGTTTTAATTTGAGGTTATATTAATTATGGTATATACGTCTCTGCGTGGGGGCAGGGCGGCTCAGAGCAGGGCCGCCTTGTAACGTTTCTCCACGCCCCACGTGTCGTAGAGCAGTTTCATCACGTCGGTCGCCCCCGTTTGCACGCAGTTGAGCAGGTCGGCCATGCCGTAGTCCGCCGCGGGCTTATGGCAATTGTAGAGGCCAATCCGTTTCACCTGGTAGGCGTTGAAGGAGCGGCTTTCGGCCGTTTTCGGCAGGTAGCCCGTGAAGTTTTGCAAATCGTCTTTCAGCGAATCAACCGAGAAGAGCAGGGCCGAGGCCTGTTGCCAGCCGACCGTCTCGTCGCTATGGGGCAGCGTGAAGAGGTGGGTGAGGTAGAGCACGTTTTGCGCCTCGGTCAGGGTGTCGCCCTCCTTGTATTGCAGGGAGATGGGGCGTGAGCCGTAGGCGGCCTCCTTGAGCCATGCGCCCAGCTGGTCCCAGTCGGCCATCGAGAGCTCGTCGCCTATCGTCAGCTCGGGATAGAGCCACGGCTGGTCGAGGGCGGTGAGGGCGGTGATGTCGGAGAGGGGGATGAACACCTTCTTCTCTTCAATGATGTCGGTGACGAGCCAGCCCCGCTCGTAGCCCTGGGTGGTCGGTTGCTCGCTGCCCGTCATGAAGAGGTACTCATAATCGTTTGTGCGCACGCTGACTTTCGTGTAGGGGTGTCCCTTCATGCGCTTCAGCTGCTTGTCGAGCGAGGCTGTGTCGGCCGCCAGGATGTCGGCAGCGGGGCTTTCGCCCTCGAAGGGGGTGGGGGTCAGCTGGCGCAGGGCGGCTTGCGCCGGCTGGGGCAGATAGCTCTCCCTCTGTTTGGCCTGCGCCATCTCGTCGGCTTGGCTTGCCGTCCAGCGGTCGAGGCCGATCGCCTGGGCGTCGGCTTCGCGATAGAGGTCGAGGCGGCCAGCCATCAGCGCCAGTTGCTGCATTAGCAGCGCGTCAACCTCGGCGGGATGCTCGGCCAGCTGCTGCTCGGCGATGCGGAAGACGGCCCAGCCGTTCTCGGCGAAATAGAGGTCGTGCAATAGGTCGGCGCCGCCAATGGCGTGGAGCGGCTGGCGGGTGGATAGCGTATAGGGGGCGTCGATCTGGATGGACACGTAGAGGTTGGCTGTCTGCACGTAGATTGCCAAGTCGGCCACATAGCCATAGGTGCGGCCCCTGACGGGCAGGGCCAGCGGGCCAAGCAGGCGGATTCCATCCTTGTGTGCCAAGGCCTCCTTCAGGCGGGTGCGCAGGGCGGTCAGCAGGGGATGCTCGGCCGCCCGCTGGATGGACACGGGCGACAAGACGGCCGCTCCGTTGCGGGGCAGCATGAGGGCGGGATAGCTATCATGCTCGTCGCGGCTACTGCCGCAGAGCGGGTTGATCGTGGTGAAGCCGTCGTAGAGGAGCGTGTTGGTCAGTTGGGACGGATGGGTGGGCGAGGGCTCGCCTGCGACCATCGACTCGTAGGTGATAATCACGCCGTCGCACAGGTGGTAGCGGGTGGGATCGCCCTTCGGGGCCACCTCGGTCGCCTCGGCTTGGGCAGCCAGCTGGGGAGCCTCGAAGCTTTCGCCTTGGCGTAGCTGGCCCACCAGGGCCCTTTTTTGCGCGTCCCATCGTGCGCTCTCGGCGGTGTATTTCTCCTCCCATTCCTCTTTTTGCGCCTGTGCGGTCTGCAGGGCTTGCTGCAGCGAATCGCGCTCTTGCGAGAGGCTGTCTTTCGTCTGCTTCAGGTCGTTGTTCTCGGCCGTAGTCACCTCGGCCTTGGCCTTCCATTTGTCGCGATCCTCGGTCAGGGTGGTTTGGTCTTTCAGCATCTCATCGTATTGGTCTTTCACGAAATGCAGTTCGTCTTCGGCCATCTCCATCTTCTTGCGGAAGTCGGCCGATTGCTCGGTGAAGGAGACGAGCAATCGGTTCTCCTTGCGGATCGACTCGGCTTTCGCCTCTTCCAGGTCGGCCTGCTTGGCCTCTATGGTTCTTTTGAGTTTCTCTATCCTGTTGAACACTGCGATGGCAATGCCCAGGCAGACTATCACGCCACTGGCGATATAAATTCCTAACATCGTTTATACGGTTTTGTTGTTTTATAAATGAATGGGCTTATTTTCTTGAAAACGGGATTAAATAGGTCAACTTAGCCGACAGGAACTGATTGGCCGACTTGGAGAAAGTGTCGCCCTTGCGGCTGTTGAAGATGTTGCTGAACGACATGTTGAAACGTCCCTCCAGCAGGAAACAGCCAACGGGGGTGCGCACCTCCATGCCTGGGCCGCCACAGAGGCCCCAGTCGAACGATTTCTGGATGGCCAGCTTGTGCTGCTCGTCGGGGCGGTTGGGCTCGGGGTTCTTGCCGTTCAGGTTGGACTCGGTGTGCTCGTTGAGCGCAAATCCAAGGCGAGGGCCCAGGTTGAAGAAGCCCCTGAACCGCTGGCTGCCAAAATAGATGTGCGTCAGGAAGGGCAGCTCCATGTAGTTGACTGTGCGGCTGTAATGGTATTCGGGGTTGTTGTCGAACCGCTCTTGCCAGCCCAGCTGCACGTAGTTGGCCTCGAGCTGCAAGCCCAGGTGTGACTCGGTGATCCAGCGCACGGTGGCTCCCGCCGTGTAGCCCTTCTTCATCGTGGTCAGCACACGGGGCGAGAAGCTGACGCTGGCGAAATCTACGCCAAACGAGGCTCCGGCCGCCCATTCTTTCTTGAAGGGGCTCTGCGCCGCCAGTGGCGGGGGGCAACAGAGGCCGAGGAAGAGCGTCGCTAAAAATATGCTTATTCGCTTCATGGTGCGTTTGAATTTTTATTTAATTAACCTTGGTGCGCGTCACCGTGAAATCGCTTTGGTAATGCACGATGAAGAGGTTCGTGTTGATGAAGCCGCCCCAGTTGTTCACCCGGTTGAAGTCGAACCCCGTCTGGATACTTTGGTAATGAATCTTGTCGAGGTTGTTTTCGAAGTTCGATCCGTAGCGGCTGAGAGCGCTCAAGAAGAACATGCCCGTGTCGAACCCTAAGATGCCATACTTGGGGAAAGTGTTGATCAGCGACTTGCTATACCAATTCTTAAAGTTGTGATAGAACTGGTGCACCTCGTGCGAGAGGTTGTCGGCATAGAAGTTGCTATATATATAGGTGTTCAGCGCATAGAAGTCCTCCAGGCATTCGCGCGAGTAGGTCTGCCACTCGGGGTAGCCGAAGAGGCTGATCTGATAGGGAATCTTGTCTTCCTCGGCCAGTTCGGTCAGCATGCGCAGGGGGCCTTTGATCTTGTTGATCGCATCGAGCGAGGCGGAAGTGGGCAACACGATGTTGCGCTTGTCGGGCAGGAGCAACGCCTCGATATCGGTGGCGAACGTTTGGCTGTCGTAGTTCATCTCCTTATAGGCTATTTTCTGCTCCTGCATCTCCGATTTGAAGGCCTTGATGAAATCGGTTTTCACCTCCTTGTCGGGGATGTTCACCAAGACGATGTTGTCGTCTTTAAACAGGTCGCATCCTGCCACGGCCGCCTTCGAATAGAGGTAGGAGTGGGGCGTGTTGACCTGGTAGACCTGTGCGTTTGAGAGCACATCATCGTTTTTCGAGGTGAACGGGATGACGTATTTTATCTGGTGCTTTTGGGCAAAATCGGCGATCAACGCAATCTGGTCGTTCTGCACCGCACCGATAATCAGGTTGGCGTTGGCCAGCGCATCATCCTTCAAGTATTGCTTCACCTTTTCGGTGCCGCTTCCTGTGTCATAAACCGATAGCTCGACGGAGTGGCCTTGCTTACGGATGCTATCGACAGCCAGGAGCAGGCCCTCGTAATACTCCACGAAGCGAGCCGATGCGGCCGACTGGGGCTGCTGGTCGGCCTGGAAGGGCAGGAGCAGTGCCATCCTGATTCGATGGATCTGGTCGATGCGCTTTGGGGCGTTCAGCAGGGCGTTCACCTCGTGTTCGCTGGGTGCGGCCTGGGCCGTTGGTGCGGCACCCGCCTCACCGCTCGAGCCCGACGTGGCGGGGACCTGGATCACCATGCCCGCCCTCACGCCGTTACGCAGTTCGGGGTTGAGCGAAATCAGCTCGGTGCTTGACATGCCAAACTTGCGGCAGATGCGATAGAGCGTCTCCTTGCGCTCGACGGTGTAGGCGATGGTCTTGCCGCTTGGGGCTGTCGCCTTGGTCTGCTGCGTGCTGGCCTGAGCCGCGTCGCGAGCCTGCGGGATGCGTATCGTTTTGCCCTTCTGAAACGTTGAGGCCGAGAGGCCGGGGTTGGCGGCCACGATCTCGGTGGCAGGCACTTGATAGCGGATGGAGAGTGCGTAAAGCGTCTCCTTGCCTTGGATGGTGTGGTAGGTGTAGGGGTCGCTCGCCTTTGTCGAGGCGGCCTCCGAGGCGCTACGCTGTGGGATCCGCAAGGTGGCTCCCGCCTTGATGCCCTCTTTGCTACCGGGGTTCAGCTGGTAGATCTCGTCTACGCTAACCCCATACATGGTGGCGATGGCGTAAACCGTTTGTCCTCGTTCGATCGTATGAAAGAACTGTCCTTCACCTCTCTGTTGAGCTGAGCCCACCCAGCCTGTCAGACCTAACGCGCAGGTCAAAGCAAATATTCTGATATTCTTCATGCTTGTTGTCAAATCTTTTTTCTAATCGCACTGCAAAGATAGTGTAAAAATCAAATGAAAAATGTATATTCGCGTTTGAATCAAACAACTCTTTTGAACGAGTTCCCTCATGAGGACGCAGATATCGGAATCAGAATTTTTAAAAGTCAAGGAATATACGTTGCGTAATGGATTGACTATTTGGCTCAACGAAGATCATAGCCAGTCGAAAATCTTTGGTGCCATTGTCGTGAAGGCCGGAGCGAGGGATTGTCCGAACACGGGTATCGCCCATTATTTTGAGCACATGATGTTTAAGGGTACCGACAAGATCGGCACGATTGACTATGCGGCCGAGAAAGTCTTGCTTGACACGATCGCCGAGAAGTATGACTGCCTGGCCGAGACGACCGACCCCCAACAGCGTGCCGCACTGCAGCAGGCCATCAACGACCTGAGCGTGAAAGCGGCCGAATATGTCATTCCGAACGAGTTCGACAGGCTGATCTCTCGCTTCGGAGGGACGAAACTCAACGCCGGAACATCCTACGATTATACGCTCTATTTCAACACCTTCTCGCCGCAATATATCGCACAGTGGGCGGAGATCAACAGCGAACGCCTGATGAACCCCGTGTTTCGCCTGTTTCAGAGCGAGCTGGAAACGGTGTATGAAGAGAAGAATATGTATGGCGACGAGATGGCCAGCATGGCCGCCGAAAAGGTGATCGAACGCTATTTCTATCCCCACCCGTATGCCTATCCCATCATTGGCAGTGCCGAGAATCTGAAGAATCCCCGGCTGTCGGAGATGCGCCGCTTCTTCGAGCGATATTATGTGGCCTCCAACATGGGGCTCATCCTGAGCGGCGATTTCGACACGGAGGAGATCATGCCGATCCTCGAGGCCGCCTTCTCGCGTTTGCGCATGGGCAAGCCGCCTCGCAGGGAGGCTGTCGCCCTGCCTCCCTTCAACGGGAAGGAGAAGATAAAGGTGCGCGTGCCCCTGACGTTCGTCAAGATGCTAGCCATGGCGTTCAGAGGCTTGCCGGCCAACCATCCCGACCAGGTGGCCCTAAACGTGGCGGTGGCCCTGCTGAATAACAGCAATGGCACGGGCTTCCTTGACCGGTTAACCGTCGAGCACAAGGTGATGGGGGCTCTGGCCATCAACCAGAGCCTGAACGAGGCGGGGGTGCTTGCCCTGCTGGTCTTCCCTAAGTTCTTTTTCCAGACCTACGGGGCTGCCGAGAAGCTGGTGTGGAAACAGATCCGGCGCGTGCAGGCAGGAGACTTCAGCGAGGAGACCTTCCGTAGCCTGAAGCTGGAGCAGAAGCGTGAGTATGCCTCGAAGTTGGAGAATATCCAGTCGAGGGCCGACGTGATGATGCGCATCTTCTCGCAAGGGAAACGTTGGTCGGACTACCTGGAGGAGGTGAACCATATCGACGCCTTGACGAAGGAGGACGTAGTGGCAGTGGCGCAGAGGTATTTCACGGAGAACTACCTGTTTGTGACCAAGGAGACGGGACGATACCCGAAGCTGTCATTGCCGAAGCCGCCCTATGCGCCCATCATCCCCAAGAACGCGGATGCCTCGTCAGACTACGTGAAGCACCTGGAAAAGCTCCCCGCCCGGGAGATGACGCCTCACTTCCTCGATTTCGCCCACGACGTGAAACGCCTGCCCCTCTCGAAGGAGGTGAACCTCTATGCGGTGGCCAATCCTGTGAACGACATTTTCTCGTTGACGCTCAACCACGGGATAGGGCGCTTGGAGCGGGCCGAGCTGGACAAGCTGACGGCCTACCTGCCTTTGCTGGCGACCAAAAGCATGTCGTATGAGGCGTTCAGGGGCAAACTGCAAGAGCTGGGCAGCACCCTGCGTTTCGACACGACCGACAGTGATTTCCGCATCCAACTGAACGGGTTCGACACGCATTTCGAGGAGACGGTGCAACTCCTGGCCGAATTTATGCGACATGTCGAACCTGACGACAAACGGCTGCGCCAGCTGATCGACGAGGAGAAGGTGATCGAGAAGTCGCTTTTCAAGTCGGGCGACAGCCTGGCCGATATGCTGCTCGAAAAGGTGAGATACGACGCCCAGTCGCGCTACCTGACCAAACTGAGCCTGAGCGAGCTGAAGCATATGAAGGGGGCTGCGCTGGTCGAGGCGTTTCAGGATGCCCAACGCAGGGCGTGCGACGTGCACTATTGCGGCACGCTGCCCGAGCGGGAGGTAGCCCGCAAGTTGAGCGAGCTGTTGCCGCTGCAGGAGATACAGACACCCTCTTCGTGGTACCATGCGCGTCAGCTGCAACGGCCCGGTGAGCCGAAGGTCTATGTGCTTCATATGAAGGAGATGACCCAATGCGTGGTCTATGCCTACATGTATTTGGAGCCCCTGTCTGGACTGCGCGATTTCCACCTGTCGAGATTGTTCAGTTCTTATTTCGGCGGCGACATGTCGTCGATCATGTTTCAAGAGATCAGGGAGTTCCGCTCATTCGCCTACCAGGTCAGCGCACGCTTAGCCCATCCGCCCCTGAACCAGGTGGAGCGTCCGGCCAGTTTCGTGATGCGATTGGCCACGCAGGCCGATAAGACGGCCGACGCCATAGGGGTGCTGCAAGAGCTGGTGCGCAACATGCCTGAGCGGCCCGAGCGGCTGGAGAGCGTCAAGCGGTCGATACGCAACTGGGTGAACAACGAGTATCCCTCCTGCCGTTCACTGTCGCTGAAAATCGCCCGGCTGATGCACGAGGGCTACCAAAGCGATCCGAACCGCGACTACCTGAAGGTGATCGAGCCGCTCAGGATGAGCGACATCATGGACTTCTACCAGCGGTGCATTCAAGAGGGGCATCTGGCGTATGCGATCGTGGGCAACACGAAACAGATGGATTTAAAACGCTTGGCTCGCTTCGGAGAGATCGTACAAATGAAGAAAAAAGATATTTATCGATAGATGTATAGCAAAGAAGAGCTGAAAAGGTTGAAACTGGAGTTTTGGGAGAGTTTCGCGGCTTACTGCGAAGTGCAACCCTACCTGCGGCGACGGCGTAAGATATGGACTTTGTATAACACAAAGGTGAAAGGCGTTGAGATGAAGTTCGACGCCAACCGAAAGGGGGCCTACGTGATCCTGGAGGTGAACCATCGCAATGAGGCCGATCGCCTTGAGATGTTTGAGAAGCTGACCTGGTATAAAGAGCAGATCGAGCAGGACCTTCCCGAAGAGCTGATTTGGGACATCTGCTTCATCCGTGAAAACGGTGAGCAGGTGGCGCGCATCTATGCGGCCAAAGAGGGACTTGATTTGCACCGCCGAACCGATTGGGGCGAGATGTTCAGCTTCATGGCGACAAAGATGTATCTGCTCGAACGCAATTTCATGGCGATCGCCGAATATTTGCGTTTCGACGAGGCATAGTTTTTTTTTGACATAGAAACATAGAAGAATTATATGAACTGGAGATTTTGGATAGGAGGTTGCTTGCTCATCGGCGGAATGGCTTGCCAACCGGGTCAGGTGGATCAACAACAAGCATTGACCGTTCCGGGTGTTAGCCTGGAGCTGGCCAATTTCCGCAAGGCGAATTATAGCGATGTGCGCTATCTGCTTCGCTTCTCTATTCCCGAGCTGAAACAGCAGCCTGTCGAGGGCGTGGCGCAGATTGCGTTCCGAATCAGCGAGCCTCACCCCTTGATACTCGATTTCAGGGGCGACTCGCTTCAGGTTCATCAGGTGAGACTCAACGGCAAAGCGGTGGATTACACCGTGAAGGATGAGCACATCCTTATTGATAAGGAGCGGGTTGCCGCAGGCGAGAACCGAGTGGATATCCAATTTACCCCCGCCGACCAGTCGCTCAATCGCAGGGATGAGTTCCTTTACACACTGCTCGTGCCCGACAGGGCACGCACGCTGTTTCCCTGCTTCGACCAACCCAACATGAAGTCTACCTTCACGTTGGCCCTGGAGGTACCCGCCAGCTGGCAAGCGGTTGCCAACGGTGCCGTGGAGGATGTGGATAGCCTCTCGATCTCCAACCGACATTTGATCCGGTTCAAGCCAACGGAGCCACTGAGCACCTATCTGTTCTCTTTTGTGGCAGGCCGTTTGCAGAAGGAGCAATTCGAGCGGGATGGCCGCACGATTGCGATCTATCACCGAGAGACCGATCCAGCTAAGGCGGCCCAATGCCCCGCCATTGCCGAGGAGGTGTTCGATGCGTTGGCTTGGCAGGCCGACTTCACGGGAGTGGACTATCCCTTCATGAAATACGACCTGATTATCCTGCCTGGTTTCCAATATGGCGGCATGGAGCACACGGGGGCGACTCTGTATGCTGATCGGCGCATGTTCCTCAACTCGCATCCCACGCTGAATGAGCGCTTGGGGCGCAGCCAGCTAATTGCACACGAGACCTCGCACATGTGGTTTGGCGACTATGTGACGATGAACTGGTTTAATGACGTTTGGACCAAAGAGGTCTTCGCTAACTATTTCGCCTCGCGCATCGTGAGTCCACATTATCCAGAGATCAACCATCGGTTGAACTTCATACGCGACTATCTTCCAGCTTCCTATGCGGAGGATCGCACGTTGGGCGCAAACCCGATACAGCAGGATCTGGACAACCTGCGCAATGCGGGGCTGGTGTATGGCAACATCATCTACGACAAATCTCCGGTGGTCATGGAGATGCTTGTCCGTGTGCTGGGCGAAGAGGCCTTTCGGGAAGGCATTCAAACCTACGTGCGAAAGTTTGCCTATGGCAACGCTACGTGGGATGAGTTGATCGACATCTTGGACAGACTGACCGACGTAGATCTGAAGAGCTGGAGCCAAGCGTGGGTAGGAGAGAAGGGTATGCCCGAAATCGAGGCGACCATAGAGGGCGACGAACTGGTTGTGCGTCAGCGTGATGCTTTCGGGAGAGGACTGATCTGGCCGCAGCAGCTTGCCTACAGGGTGGCTGGCGAAAACGAGAGCCGACTTGTGGAACTGAACAGCGATGCAGCAGAGGTTCGCGTGAAACATGGCTTAAAAGAGAGCCCCTTGCGTGTCTTGCCCAATGTAGACGGGCGGGGGTATGGTTTCTTCCGTTTAGACGAGGCCATGGCCCAGCATTGCTGGGAAACGTTGGCTTCTTCAGACGATGAGGTGCTTCGAGGCTCGTTGCTGATCACGCTGTTCGAGAACTTGCGGCGTAAGGCTATCGCTCCCGAGGCATTCCGCTCGTTGCTGCTGTCCTATCTACCTAAGGAGCAGAATCCGCTGCTTTTCTCGATGGCTTTAGGCAATTTAGGTAACTGTCAGAGCCTGTTCGCAATGGATTCGGAGCCTGTTGAAGAGGCTCTTTGGCAGATGGTTATGACTGATGCCGACGATTCGCGATGCCTGCAGGCATTCCGCTTATATCGCAGTGTGGCACACTCGCCCCAAGCGATCGATCGGCTCTATGCCATCTGGGAAAAACAGCAAGCACCCCAATCGTGTCACCTGAGCGAAAGCGACTACATCTCCTTGTCATACAAGTTGGCCATCCACAAGCCAGCTCAAGCCAACCAGATCGTAGACAGCCAGCTGAAGCGCATAAAAAATCCGGATCGGCAGAAGGAATATCGATTCATTTCGCCTGCCGTATCGCCCGACAAGGCGGTGAGAGATAGTGTGTTCCAGTCGTTGCTGATCGCCGAGAATCGCCGTGTGGAGCCTTGTGCAGCATCGGCGCTCTCGTTGCTAAACAGCGCTGAGCGCCAGCGTGAATCGATGGATTATATCCGTCCTGGCTTAGACGTGCTGCAGGAGGTGCAACGCACGGGCGACATTTTCTTCCCAACAAACTGGTTGAGAGCTTTGCTGAGCGGGCATCACTCGGCGGAAGCCAAACAGATGGTGGATCAATTCTTCGCCGATCATCCTGACTATCCAGCTAAACTATCAAACAAGATCAGGCAGCAATCCGATCATCTGAGATTGGCGGAATAAAATAAGATTCCTCTATGTCGGACCTGATGTAGCGTTTTGCGATATCAGGTCCGACTCGGTGACTCACCAAACCAGTCAAATAAAAGAACGCATATTTTCCATAATTACGATTATGTTTAATAGTATATTCGAGATGTAATACGAATGTAATACCTATTACATCACAAAGCAACAGCAAAGGCTGACCTTTGCGTCGAAAATAAAAATTGAATAAAAATGGAGACTTCAACGAAACAACGCATTCTGGTGGTTGACGACGAAGAGGATCTTTGCGAGATCCTGCGCTTCAACTTGGAAATAGATGGCTACGAAGTGAACGTGGCGTACAGTGCCGAAGAGGCGCTTCAATTGGAGCTGCCTTCCTATCATTTGATTTTACTCGACGTGATGATGGGCGAAATCTCGGGGTTCAAAATGGCCCGGATGTTGCGGCAAGACCCACTGACCTCTCAGATTCCGATCATCTTCCTCACGGCAAAAGACACGGAGAACGACCAACTGACAGGCTTCAATCTAGGTGCGGACGACTATATATCTAAACCATTCTCGATCAAACAGGTAGCTGCCCGTGTAAAAGCCGTGCTGAGGCGCACGTATGCGGTCAAGGAGGAGCAAAAGGAAGAACTCCTCGCCTACGAGACGCTGCAAATGGACACGCGCCGCATCAAGACCACGGTGGATGGCGAAGAAGTGGCACTGACCAAAAAGGAGTTTGAGATTCTGAAACTGCTCTTGGAGCATCGGGGCGATGTGTTCTCGAGAGAAGAGATCCTCTCTCGCGTGTGGAATGACGAGGTGTATGTGCTGGATCGCACGATCGATGTCAACATTACTCGCCTGCGCAAAAAGATAGGTCGCTATGGCAAGAACATCGTCACCCGCCTTGGCTTCGGCTATTGCTTTGAGTGCTAATTCAAACCAAAAAGATCCATCAATATGAAGACTGAGACTACCAACCGCAATAGGATGCCCTTCAGCAAACGGCTGTTTTGGACATTCTTCTCGTTGTTCTTGGGGTTCATCGCTTGCTTTCTGCTTTTCCAATACGAGCGTGAGAAAGAGTTCAACGAAGAGAAACTCAACAACGTATTGAGCACCTGCAATTACCAGTTGTTCAGAAAATGTATCAAGAGCGACAACGTGCAAACCACCGTCAAGGAGTTCTTGGCCGACATTCCACTGCAAGACCTTCGTGTCACCATCATCGACCCTACAGGCCGTGTGCTATTCGACAACAGCGTGGCCGATGAGCTGGACAACCATAACGACCGAAGCGAGGTGAAAATGGCTCGGTTGCAGCATGAGGGATTTGCCATCCGCTCCTCCGCTTCGACCGGGAAACGCTATTTCTATTCGGCCACCAATATCGGCGGCTACATCTATCGCTCCGCCTTGGCGTATGACCCCTATGTGAAGGGGGTGCTCAAGGTAAACAAGGATTTCCTTTATTTCTTGTCGATGATGACCGTGATTTACTTCTTTGTCCTCTCCCACTTCACCACCAGCATTGGCAAGACCATCTCCCGCCTGCGCGATTTCGCCCGGACGGCCGAGAAGGAACAGATGCCCGACCTGGATTATGTCTTCCCAAACGACGAACTTGGCGACATCTCGCAGCATATCGTTACGCTGTATCATCAGCAACAGCGGGCCAAGTATGCCCTTTCCATGGAACGCGAAAAGCTGGTGAACCACTTCCAGTATGCCAAAGAGGGCTTTGCGATGTTCGATGCGGATGGCCACGAAATCTTGTCGAACAGCCTGTTTATCCAGTTTATGAACATCATTTCCGACAGGCAGCTTCATGACGTGGAAGAGGCAATCGAAATGCCCGACCTAAAGCCCATCAAAAGCTTTTTACATGACGACCATCCCGAATTCAACCGGAAAAAGAAGGTGCTGCGCAACACATTGACGATCGACAAGAATGGCAAGATCTTCCAAGTGGAATGTATCCTGTTTATCGACAGGACCTATGAGCTCTCGATCGACGACATCAGCCGGCAAGAGGAAGAGAGCCGCATGAAACGAGAGCTGACCCAAAACATCTCTCACGAATTGAAGACGCCCGTGAGCAGCATTCAGGGATTCTTGGAAACCCTCCTTGCCAATCCGGAGTTGGACGGCGAACAGCGAAGCTTCTTCTTGCAACGTTGCTACTCGCAGAGTATGCGGTTGTCGGGGCTGCTGAGAGATATCTCGGTATTGAACCGCTTAGACGAGGCTTCCTCGTTGTTCGAACGGTCGAAGGTGGATATCGTCAAAATGATTCAGGAGATCGAGCGAGAATGCTCGCAAGAAATGGAGATCAAGCACATCACCTCTGAGCTGGCTTTGCCCGGGAATCCCACCATTATAGGAAACACATCGCTCCTCTACTCCATCTTCCGCAATCTCTATGATAATGCGATCGCTTACGCTGGCGAAGGCGTGAAAATCACGGTGAATTGCTACAAGGAGGATTCGAAGTTCTATTACTTCAGCTTTTCAGACAACGGTGTAGGCATCGCCCCGGAGCACATCAATCGGATCTTCGAACGGTTCTATAGG
This sequence comes from uncultured Parabacteroides sp., assembly GCA_934718155.1. Classification (GTDB taxonomy): domain Bacteria; phylum Bacteroidota; class Bacteroidia; order Bacteroidales; family Tannerellaceae; genus Parabacteroides. The sequence goes on from CAKUZF010000022.1 coordinate 24,442, forward strand.
GTGGATAAAGGGAGAAGCCGCAAGATGGGCGGAACAGGCTTAGGGCTCTCCATCGTAAAGAAAAGCGTGCACTTCCATAAAGGGCAAATCTCTGTCAAGAGCCGCCCTGGCGAAGGCGTGACTTTCTTCTTCACGCTGAAAAAGGAGTTGTAAGGCGTGAAGAAGAAAGTTCCAATGCGGTTGGTTAGCACTTGATGCTCAACTGATGGAGCACATCGCGAATTTTCTCGTAGGTGACAATGCGTGTCGGGACCAGCGGCAAACGTAACTTATTCTCGATGAATCCCATCATGCTCAACATGCTCTTCGCTCCGGCGGGATTGCCATCCACGAACAGCAGGCTGAACAGCTCAGTGAAGCTGTGATGGATGGTGCGTGCGCTATCATAATCGCCTGCCAACGCCAAGCGTACCATGCGACTGAACTCTCGGGGGAAGGCGTTGCCGATGACCGAGATCACTCCGATGGCTCCCAAGGTCACCAAAGGGAAGGTGATGCCATCGTCGCCCGAGATTACATTGAAGCGAGCCGGTTTGTTTTTGATGATGTCGTCCATCTGGGTGATATTGCCCGAAGCCTCCTTCACGGCCACCACGTTGTCGAACTCGCGTGCGATGCGCAAGGTAGTCTCGGCCGTCATGTTTACGCCAGTGCGTCCGGGCACATTATAAAGTATGATGGGCAGCTTCGTGGCGTTGGCGATCGCCTTATAGTGTTGGTAGATTCCCTCCTGCGATGGTTTATTGTAATAGGGCACGACCGATAGGATCGCATCGATCCCCTCGAAGTTACCATGCTTCAACTGCTCCACTACGTTGCGCGTGCAATTGCCGCCTACGCCCAACACGATAGGGATGCGGCCACGCACATGCGTCACCACTAAATCTATGATGTTTTTCTTCTCTTCTTCGGTAAGTGTAGGCGTCTCTGCGGTTGTGCCGAGTACGACCAAATAGTCTGTGCCGTTCTGCACTTGATAATCTACCAATCTACCAAGAGCCTCATAATCTACACTTTCATCTTCCTTGAATGGTGTAATCAATGCTACACCCATTCCCTTTAAATTTATATCTGCCATGGGAAAATTCTTCCGTTTTGTTATTTAGCATCGCAAAAATAACGAATAATTGTCATTTAAGCATGCATTGCGCGCAAATAAAATAAGATTTGATCGAATAAAAATGCAATGTCGCTTTCCTCCGTTCTGACAACCCCCAAGTCATACCACTCCTGTTCAGGATATTTGATGCCAACCTTGAATGTAGCGGGGTGTCTCAACGCCACATATTGCATCGCATAACAGCTCGGGCGAGTCAAGTCGATTAGCAGGTCGACTGCTACGGCTGCCACTTGACTCACCAGTTCTTCGCTGGGGAAGCCCCATCGAGACAGTGACTGCTTATCAACAAACAGCACGCCTGGCTCCTCTTCTATCTTTTGCGCCTTGTTATCTACGTAGATGCATTGATAAAGTGCCTTCCCCTCAGCCTTCAAGGTGTCGAGCCCCTTGCGCAACGCCTCTTGGTCTTCCTTATTATAAAGCACCAAGACGGACTTCACTTGGCTGAACGGGACGGAACAGCGTGCGCCTCGGTTTTCATCCGAAGCCCACTTCTTCACGCTTTTCTTGATAAAATAGTTCGTAATCATTCGTTCAACATCAATAGGAATTCATCTTCATGTAGGATCTTCACATTCAATTTGGCGGCTTTCTCCAACTTGGCCGGCCCCATGTTTTCGCCGGCTAAGATGTAGCTGGTCTTGCCCGACACCGAGCCGCTGTTCTTGCCGCCATGCTGCTCGATCATCGCCTTGTATTCGTCGCGCGAGTGTTTTGCGAAGGTGCCGCTGATCACGAATGTCAGCCCTTTCAGTTTCTCCGACCGAATCGCCAAGTGCTCCTCCGAAAGTTCCATCCGCAGCCCCTGTTCCTTCAAACGCACAACGAGGGCCTGATTGCGGGGATTCTCAAAAAAATCTCTCACGCTTTGGGCGATTCGTCCGCCAATCTCATCAATTGCCACCAGTTCCTCCATCGAGGCCTTTTTGAGCTCTTCCATCGAGTGGAAAGCGAATGCCAACCGCTTGGCGACCGTCTCGCCCACATAGCGGATGCCCAGGGCATAGAGCACACGCTCGAAAGGCACCTGTTTGGAGATAGCCAAGCTCTCCAATAGATTCTGCACGCTCTTCTCGGCCCATCGCTCAAGGCGCAGCAAATCGTTCGTGTTTAACGTGTAGAGATCGGCGCAATCCTTCACCAATCCTTTCTCGTAGAGATCGTCGATGGTCTCTGGACCTATATTGATATTCATGGCCTTTCGCGTTACGAAATGCTCAATGCGTCCTTTGATCTGCGGCGGGCATCCTGTGTCGTTCGGGCAATAATGGGTCGCCTCGCCTTCGGGTCTCGACAGCGGTGTGCCACATTCGGGGCAGACTTGGATGAAGCGAACCTTCTCGCCAAGCTGTTCATCACGGGCATCAGTGTTGACGCCAACGATTTTTGGGATGATTTCCCCTCCCTTCTCTACATACACCCGATCGCCAATGTGCAAATCCAACCCATCGATGATGTCGGCGTTGTGGAGTGAGGCTCGCTTCACGATCGTGCCAGCCAGCAAGACTGGCTCCAAGTTGGCCACCGGTGTGATCGCTCCCGTGCGCCCTACCTGGAAGGTGACGGCGTTGAGTCGAGTCTCCGCCCGCTCGGCCTGAAACTTATAGGCAATGGCCCAACGGGGGCTCTTGGCCGTGAATCCTAAGTTGCGTTGTTGCCTGAGAGAGTTTACTTTCAGCACGATGCCATCGGTGGCTACGGGCAGGTTCTTTCGCTCCGTGTCCCAATAGGCGATGTAGTCGAACACATCCTGCAACGAATGACACAGCTTCATCACCCGTGGAATCTTGAATCCCCAGCTTCTGGCAGCCTCCATATTGGCGAAATGGGTGTCGGCCGGTAAATCCTCGCCTAACAAATAATAAAGGTAGGCATCCAGTTTACGGGCGGCCACTATTGCCGGATTCTGCTGTTTCAATGTGCCAGAGGCCGCATTGCGCGGGTTGGCGAAAAGGGGTTCCTCCTGCTCCTCTCGCTCCTTGTTGAGTCGGTCGAACTCAGCCCAGGGCAGCAGCACTTCTCCTCTTATCTCGAAACGTGCGGGATAGTCGTTTCCTTGCAGGCGCAAGGGAATCGAACGGATGGTCTTCACGTTGGCGGTCACATCGTCGCCTTGCACCCCATCCCCACGGGTGACGGCTCTGACCAAGCGCCCCTCCTCGTAAGTCAACGAGATGGAGGTTCCATCGTATTTCAGTTCGGCCACGATCTCGAATGGCTCGTTGAGCGAGCGGCTCACTTGCTCATAAAAATCGCTTACCTCGCCTTGCGAATAGGTGTTGCCCAGCGAGAGCATCGGGTATTTATGAGTCACCTTGGCAAACTCTTTCGATAGATCGCTGCCCACCCGATGTGTGGGTGAGTCGGGATCGTCGTAGGCCGGATAGGCCTGCTCCAGTTCCTGCAACTCACGCATCTTCTGGTCGAACTCATAATCGGAGATGGTGGGAGCCGACAACACGTAGTAGTTGTAGTTATGCCGCTCTAACTCTTTCCTAAGTTCTTGTATTTTAGAAGCGAAAATATCCATACTTAAATTAATAGATTAATGCGACGTTGTCGATCCAAAGCGTGTTTCCGGGCGAACCAACGAAGGCTCCGCCGTGGCTAGACACGAACTGTATAACTAAATGCGTGGGCTGTTCGCTGCCCGTTCCCCAGCCAATCTCTTGGATCTGTACACTCTCGCCTTTGCTATTGCTCGTGTAGCGCGGCTCGTCGTTCAAGCGCATGAACGGACGGAAATAGGGATCCTTCCGGATGTCGCCATAATGAATGGGATAGCTCGCTTCGTTCACCCATCCATTGGTCGATTCCGTGTAGCGGTTCACCATTGTGCCGATGCGCTTGGCATAAACGTTGCCTTGCTTATCCTCCCAACGCTGCTGCAGGAAGCAGACCACCGACAACGAGTCTTGACCGGGCACACGGCTTTTCCGGCCAAAGCCGGTGCTCCGCACGCGATCCTTCTCAGGGGCGGCCTTTACCTTGTAGTCGTAGCGCAGGGCTACAGGGCGCTTCGTGAACGGGATGCCAAACTGCACGGCCGACTGCGCATTCTTAGTGGTCTTGATGGGCTCGCGCACTTCGCCTAAGAAGACCGAGCCCGCCGCAATCACCTCGATATCCACTAAGCCCAGCACCTTGACACTCTCGTAGTGCGTCTCCAAGCGGGCGCAATAGCCCGTCCCTCTTTGTTCGGGGAAGACCGACTGGTTGGTTTTTACGATGCCTGCCACCTTGGCCATCACGTTGGAGGTGCCCCAGGGCGAACCTCCTTGGTTTTTGTAGGCCTCGTTGCCCACGATCTTGGCTGTCGGCCCCGGTTCATAAAGCAACTTAGTCTGACCACCGATGATGCCCGACTCATGGATCTCGCGGGTCACCCACTGATCCATGTGTCCATAAAGAATCGGCTCCACCGTGCCTGCTTCAGGCTGTTTTTGGGCCATCAGCGGGCAGAGTGGCAGCAGGCAGAGTGACAGGCTCAACGAGCGTAGAAGGAGGGTTCTCATAAGCTATATCCCCATTTCTCAAGCGCCATGCCCCAGTGTTGCTCCACCAGTTGCACCGTGCGATCTTCATACTTATACTGGTTCTTCTTGTAACCCTTCTTCTTGCCGAGGTATTGTTCAATGCTGGCGCGTGCCTCAACGAATCCCGGCAGCTGCAACTGCTGATAGATTTGCTCGGTCATAGCAAAGGCATCACGCTCGTAGTCTTCAAACTTCACCTCGATCAGATTACCTTCTGGGATGAGGTGTTTCTCCTCCTCAAATTTATAAAACAGGCGGCGATACACTTCCAGTACGTTAGTCTCGATCTGCTCGTTACTGATTTCTTGCAAGCGCAGCGGCTGTATCGTGTTGGTGAAGAAGCTGCGTGTGCTCTCAAACACCGTGTAGGGATTGCGCTTTAGGTAAATGAACTTCGCATTGGGAAACATCTCTAAGAGCGTTTTCACACGGCCCGTATGCGGAGGGTTCTTGCTCAGATACTGTGTGCCCTTCGTGTTCCAAAGCGACACCTTCACCAAGCGCAGGAAGGTTTCCTTAAACACTTGGCGCTCCTCCTCGCTGATGCCATTGAAGAGGAGGTACTTGTCGCAATATTCCATCCATCGCTTCGGGAAGAACCAGAAGTTGTAGTAGGTATAAGGCATCATGTTGGAGAGGGCGAACTCTTCCTCCTGCGGCAGGTCTACCTTCAGCTCCATGTTGTCGGTCGGCCGCTTGTCAGGCATCAGGAAAGCCATGTTCTTCTTGAAGAAAGGCTGCCCCCACATCATCAGGTGCGGAAACACCGTCTGGTAGGTAGTTGTGTAGCCAAAATGATTGTCGCATGCAAACACATTGTGCACGAAAGTCGTTCCGCTGCGCCAATGGCCCAGGATAAAGAGCGGATCCATTTCCAGAGGTTTATCGGCTATCTTCTTGTAACGACTATCTTCAAGCGGTTTCAAGCTGCTCAATAGGCGGCCTACCGCCGTTGTCAAGCGATACTTGCCTTTGAAAGCGGGGTCGATCTGCTGTCCGGCTGTCACCTTCTTGAAAGTATCCCAGTCGGCTCCCACCAGCGTATTGATCGGTAATTTATTGAATTCTAATAATCCCATGTTGTTTGTTTCTTATTCGGTGATACATTGAACGGGCAGGCCTTGTGCCTTTAAAGCTTCGCAAACCTTGCGAATGGCCTCATAATGCGTGGGCTCAATGCCCAACTCCGGCAGATTAAGGGTGGCCAATGCCTCCTCGCCTACCAGCTCCTTGGCATCCACACGGTCGATGATCATGCCCACGGCCGAAGTGTTGTTGGTGATCGGGTCGATCAGGATAAAGGCACCTGTCTGTTTGTTGCGTGCGTAGGGATCGAAGAAGAGTTCCTTGCCTGTCGTGAACACAACGCGGCCAATCTCGTTGAGTCGCAGCTTGTCTACCTCAGAGTGCTCCATCGTATTGACATCCACCTTATAACGGATGTTGTCTACACGGGCTCGAGTCGTATTAGTTGTCTGCTTGATATAAAATTGCTTGTTGATGTCCATCTCCTCCTCGTCCATCCACACAAGCATCGCCTCAAAGTCGCGGGCGCAAATCGGTAGGTTGTCGGGGTGTACCAGCATCTCGCCGCGCGAAAGGTCGATCTCATCCTCCAAGGTCAGTGTAACGCACTGCGGCGGGAAGGCATAATCCAGTTCGCCCTCGTAGGTGACGATGCTTTTCACCCTCGATGTTTTACCCGAAGGCAGGGCCATCACGGTGTCGCCCTTGCGCACCACACCGCTTGCCACCTTGCCGCAGAAACCACGGAAGTCAAGGTTCGGGCGCAGCACATACTGCACCGGATAGCGGAAATCCTCGTAGTTGCGATCCAGGTCGATAGGCACCGTCTCCAGGAAGTCGAGCAGAGCCGGACCTTCGTACCAAGGCGTGCGGTCGCTCTTCTCCACCACATTATCGCCATCCAAGGCCGAAAGCGGGATGCAGGTAATATCGGGAATGCCCAGTGGCTTCACGAATTGCATGTAATCGGCCACGATGCCATCGAACGTCGCCTTATCAAATCCCACTAAGTCCATCTTGTTCACTGCAAGCACCACGTGCTTGATGCCCAGCAACGAAACAAGGAATGTGTGTCGGCGCGTCTGTGTGATCACGCCCGCACGAGCATCAACCAAGATGATCGCCAGGTTGGCCGTCGAGCCACCCGTGATCATGTTGCGCGTGTATTGCTCATGCCCCGGGGTGTCGGCGATGATAAACTTGCGGTTGTTGGTACTGAAATAGCGGTAGGCCACGTCGATAGTGATACCCTGCTCACGTTCAGCCTTCAATCCGTCCAGCAAAAGGGCATAGTCGATGTGCTCACCGGCGTTGCCCACTCGTTTGCTGTCGCGCTCGAGCGCATCCAGCTGATCCTCATAGATCTTCTTGCTATCAAAAAGCAATCGGCCGATCAAGGTCGATTTGCCATCGTCTACGGAGCCAGCCGTCAAGAGACGCAACAGATCTTTCTGCTCATCCTTGTCCAAAAACTCCTTTATATTTAGTGCTGATTCTGCCATATTGTTTTTTCTCTTACGCTTAAAAATAACCTTCACGTTTCTTTTGCTCCATGCTAGCGTCTTGGTCGAAGTCGATCACACGTGTCGTGCGCTCGCTCTTCGTGGTGGTCATCATTTCCTCCACGATTTTCTCGATTGTATCGGCCTCGCTCTCAACCGCACCAGTCAGCGGCCAGCAGCCCAGCGTGCGGAAACGCACCATGCGCATCTCGATCTTGTCGCGATACTGCTCCGGCAGGCGATCGTCGTCGGCCATGATCAGGTTGCCGTCAATCTCCACCACGGGGCGCTTCTTAGCAAAATAAAGCGGCACGATAGGAATGTTCTCAAGGCGGATGTATTGCCAGATGTCAAGCTCCGTCCAATTCGAGAGCGGGAACACACGGATGCTCTCGCCCTTATGCACACGAGCGTTGTATATATCCCACAACTCTGGGCGCTGATTCTTCGGATCCCACTGATGGAACTTGTCGCGGAACGAGAAGATGCGCTCTTTGGCGCGGCTCTTCTCCTCGTCGCGGCGTGCGCCTCCAAAGGCTGCATCGAATTTATACTTATCGAGCGCCTGCAGCAGGGCCTTTGTTTTCATCAGGTCGGTGTGCACCTTACTGCCATGCGTGAAGGGACCAACACCGGCATGGAATGCCTCCATGTTCGACTCTACGATCAGGTTCCAACCATGCTCTTTCGCATAAGCATCGCGAAACGAGATCATCTCCTTGAACTTCCACTTCGAATCAATATGCATCAACGGGAACGGGACCTTTCCCGGGGCAAAAGCCTTCTCGGCCAAGCGGACCATCACCGAGGAGTCCTTTCCGATCGAATAGAGCATGACCGGATTCTCAAACTCGGCCGCAACCTCACGGATGATGTGGATACTCTCGGCCTCCAACTCCTGCAAATGGCTTAATTTGTAATCTGACATATCTTTGTTTTCTATTTATTTAATTGCACTTTTGGTAAAATCATATCCAGCAGACGCTGTACAGATTGCTGCACATTGAGTTGCGTCGTGTCGAGCGACAAAGCGGGGTGCTCTGGAGCCTCGAAGGGTGCCGAGATGCCAGTAAACGACTTGATCTCTCCCTTGCGGGCCTTGGCATAGAGCCCTTTCACGTCGCGTTGCTCGCAGGTTTCCAAGGGAGTGCTGACATACACTTCCATGAAATCGTCTGCCCCGATAATGTCAGCCGCCATCTGGCGCAGCTGGTTGTTGGGACTGATGAATGCGGCCAGCGTGATGATGCCTGTATCCACGAACAGCTTGCCCACCTCGGCAATGCGGCGAATGTTCTCCACTCTGTCTTCCGGTGAGAAGCCTAGGTTGTTGTTGATGCCGCTACGGATATTGTCGCCATCCAATATGCGGCAAAGTAATCCACGCTGTTGCAACTCGCGTTCCAAAGCGATCGCCAAGGTGCTCTTGCCCGACCCGCTCAGCCCGGTAAACCACACCATCAGGCCGCGCTGCCCCAGCAGTTGTTCCTTCGAACCGCGGTCTAGCATACGGTCGAAAATGGGGTAAATATGATTCGATGTTAAAACTTCCATATCAATGGGATTACGAACACGGAGATTACGAACGTGAGCAGATTGAGCGGCAAGCCCACCTTCACGAAGTCGGTAAATTTATAACCTCCCACGCCCTGCACGATCAGGTTGGTCTGATAGCCAATCGGGGTCGTAAAGCTGGCTGAGGCTGCCATACAGATCACCACGAAGAAAGGCGTGGGATCCACCCCTAATTGCGTGGCCACCGACAAGGCGATGGGAAAACTCAGCGCTGCCGCCGCATTGTTGGTAATCAATTCCGTGAATATGTTTGTAATGATGAAAATTATCGCTAATAGAGCGTAGGGGCCGAAGCTGTCGGCCATGCTGATGATATGGCTGGCTATCAAGGTCGCAAAGCCAGAGTTCTCCATGGCCTTGCTGATTGCGAAGGCACAGGCGATGGTGATCAAGATGTCCCACGATATATATTTCGTGTATTTCTTCGGCGGAAAGATCTTAGTCCATGCCATAATGATGGTCGTGATGGAGACGAAGAAGAACATATCAAGGCGAGTGTTTGGTAGCGCCTCGCGCACGAAAGGCAACTCACCCACCGTGGCTCCTACGATCATGAAGATCAGAAGGCCCAAGGCGAGCCAGCGTTTCCTGGCAGACACCGGCTTCTCCGGCTCACTGCCGTTGGCCAACATCAAGAAGACACTCGATTCGCCCCAAGTGGGGATAAACGAGTCGTCGGCCCAGAGCACCAAAGTGTCGCCCTCATGGAGCACAACCTTATCGAGGTCGCGTGTAAATCGCTCGCCTCCGCTCTTCACCTCTTTCACGATCGCTCCGTAATGGCGTGTGAAATTAAAATCGCCAAGCCGCTTATTGATACCCGGAAAGCGAGCGCCCAAGACTGCCTCTACACGATGCAGATGGCCAGGGTCGCCCTCTTCCGCCTCTTCCTCCTGCAGCTCACGCTGATCGGGCAACAGCCTGCTGGATAAGGCAAACAAATAGATCATGCCTGCCAACGCCACGAAGATACCCACCTTGCCCAGTTCGAACATCGTAAAGCCCTCGTAGCCTGCATCGAGTATCATGCCATGCACCACCAGGTTGGTCGATGTGCCGATCAAGGTGCAGATACCACCCAAGATTGTTACATAGGAAAGCGGAATTAGGAATTTCGTGGCCGGCATTCCCACAGCGTCCGCCCATCGCTTAATGATGGGGGCGAAGATCACGACCACAGGCGTATTATTAAGGAAGGCCGATACGAACGCCACGGGCGGCAGCATCCGGATCTGTGCCCTCACGATGGAGGTTGGCTTCTCGGGCAACAATTTCTTAATCAGTTGGCCCAACGCACCGCTCTGGCGCACGCCCTCGCTCACGAGAAACAGCATACCGACCGTGATCATTCCCTTGTTGCTGAATCCCTCCAGCATCTCTTTGGGAGACAAGATGCCTACGCAGAGGAAAAAGACCACCACGGTAAGCAACACCATGCCTGGGCGCATCTTATCCCACACCAGGGCTGATAGCATCCCCGTCAACGCCAATACAACCAGCACTATCTCTGTTGTCATTTCACGATGAACCAGGGGTTATGCAAATCTTCCTTGTTGTAACGCAACGGGGTTTTCTCGTCAATATGGTAAATCTCGCAGCCTGCCGCCTTCGCAATGGCATGGCCCGCCGCCGTGTCCCACTCCATGGTTGGGGCGAAACGAGGATACACATCCGCCGAGCCCTCTGCCACCAAGCAAATCTTCAGGCTGCTACCACTACTGATTAATGTCACCGGCTGGCCTTGCTTACGTAAGTCGTCCACGTAAAGACTCGTTTCCTCGTTCATGTGCGAACGCGAAGCCACCACCACGATGCCTTGATGGCATTGCGCATTGGGCAGCCGCTGCGCCAGCTGGAGCATGTCGGTCGCCGCAGGTTGGGCGTCTCCTTCCACATGAGATAGCTTGTAGGCACCTGATCCGTAGGCACCCGCTTGGCATGAGCCGTAATACAGCTCCTTACGCACTGGCACGTAGATTACGCCCGCCACGGGCACACCTTCGTGAATCAAGGCGATGTTCACCGTAAACTCACCGTTGCGCTTTATGAACTCCTTCGTGCCATCTAGCGGATCCACCAGCCAGAAGGTTGTCCAATCTTTGCGCTCTGCGTAGGGAATGTTGGCTCCCTCCTCGCTCAGCAACGGGAAAGGAGTGACCGACAGCATGCTCGCAATTACCTGATGCGCTGCCTTGTCAGCCCTGGTCAGCGGTGAGTTGTCCGCCTTTCGCTCGATTCCAAAATCAGAATTCGGGTCGTCATATATATCCATGATGGCCTTTCCGGCGTCTAACGCAGCGCGGATGGCCAAGTAGATGTAGTTCGTATAATCATCCATCATTATAAGAATATCTTAAGTAAGATTCGGAAGGCAAAAATACGAATTTATCTCTACTGAGCAATGCGCCCAACCTAAATTCAATACATTTCAACCATCTTTTACGCTAAAAATAACAAAGCCTCTTTCGCTCCTCACCCGTTCTGTTTTTCATCGAATCGCAAAAATCACTATCTTTGTCGTTTGTTTTTAACGAGGAACCGACACCCTATTTTATGACAACGCAGCACGAAGAAGAGCAACACCTTTCGCCTGGCTTTCGGCCCGAGACTGCCGACGAGTTTTTCGACGAAATCAGGAGCGCCATGGCACTGCCTACAGCGAAGCAGACCTATACGGCGTTCAACGCCTTATTTCAACGTTTACTCAACGAACAGACCCGTTTCGAGCGACTAAAGCTGAGCGGACCTTTCGCCAAGCTCGACTATCTACTTAAGACACATCACGCCTCTCCCGCCTTGCGTGCACGGCTTAATCAAACACGCATCCGCCTAAAGGAAAGCGGCGACCAGTTGCTAGGCGAAGCCGAGTTGGCCGAGCATTTTGCCCACGACGGTTGCCACCTTTGCCTCCTCGTTGCCACTCTTTTTAGGCGGGAAGTGCCCACCGACTTGGCTAATTGCTTTCCCACAGAGAAGCCTTTCGAGGCGCAAGCGATTTCTATTGCCGATCGCATCCGCCTGGTCGTGACCCGCTGGGACAACCATTTCTTCTATGGCGAGCCGGAGCAGGAGGCCGGTGTGGAGATCCGTGTTTGCTACCAACCCAAGGAACCACTGCCTAACAGTTTCGACCGCAGTTATCTGCGCGACTACTTCCAGCCCGGCCTACAACTTAACTTGGTGCGCCCCCGCCTTCAGGAAGGCGTGTTCTATCCTGAGCTGATCATCGTCGAGCCCGACTACCTGGTCGATGTATCGACTATTGCCGCATGCATGGAGAGCTACGCCCATTCACCCCTGCTCCATCTGCTGCGCAAGCTGCAGCCCAACGCAAACAACGAGCCAATTCTGCTGGGTAATTTCGCTGGACAGTTGCTCGACGAGGAGTTGCATGCCGACTCCGCCGCACGCTCCTATGCCGACAGTGTGAAGGCCTTCTTTCGCAACAACGCACTGAACCTGCTCACTGCCAGGCTTCAGCCTGGCTTCCACGAGCAGGCCATGCTGCAGCGAACCCACATCCGGCAGTCTATCCGTGAAGAATTACCGGTGAACGTTCCCTTCGACCTGCGTGAAACGATCGTCGAGCCAACCTTCTTCTCAGAACTGCTGGGGCTGCAAGGGCGTATGGATCTCTTACAGCTTGACCAACGAGTGCTGGTCGAGCAAAAGGCAGGAAAGGGAGGCTTCCCACAGCACGATCCCGACACCCCCGTACACCAACAGAAGCACTATGTGCAGATGCTGCTCTACATGGCCTTGCTGCGCTATAACTACCGTACGAACTACCTGCGCAACAACAGAGAGCTACATGCCTTCCTGCTCTATTCACGATATAAGAATAGTCTGCTCGGATTAGGACCCGCTCCAGCCCTTCTCTTCGAGGCCATGAAGCTGCGCAACAGAATTGCCGCCAATGAGATAGCCTATGCCCACGGGGCTATCCGTCCCACCTTAGAACGGCTCACGGCCGACGAACTAAACGAGTTCAACGTCGGCGGCCGCCTGTGGGAAGACTACCAAAAGCCTCAGCTCGAAGCCATACTACGCCCTGTCCGCACAGCCTCCCCCCTGGTAAAAGCCTACTATTTCCGCTTCCTCACCTTCATTGAGCTGGAACAGTTGCTGGCCAAGATAGGTAGCTCTACCAAGGATGGTTCGGGCTTTGCGGCCAAGTGGCAATGTTCCGTCGAAGAAAAGTTGCAGACGGGCGACATATACACCGACTTGGATCTGTTGCCTCCCGCTGAACGGAAAACCATCGACGAGGTTACACTGCGCTATACGCCCCATGCCGCCAACGAACTTTCCAACTTCCGAGTGGGCGACATCGTGATTCTCTATCCTTACACCCCCGGCACCAAGCCTAACGCTACGCAGACCATGGTGCTGCGTGCCTCCATTGCCCGTATACAGGCCGAACAGATCACGCTCCACCTGCGCAATCCCCAGGGTGATGCCCGCATCTTCTCCTTCTATAAAAACGCATGCTGGGCCATCGAGCACGATCTGTTCGACTCCTCCTTCACGACTCTCTATCGGGGTATGCATGCTCTGCTCTCCACCCCTGTCGAACGCCAGGAACTGCTGCTTCTGCAACGTCCTCCCCGGGTGAATGGCAACCGTCAGTTGCGGGGCGACTATGGAGCCTTCAACTCCTTGGCCCTGCGTGTGAAACAGGCCGAAGAGCTCTTCCTGCTGATAGGTCCTCCCGGTACAGGGAAGACCTCTTACGGGCTTGTCAACACCCTGAAGGAACAACTGTTAGAGCCAAACACGAACGTCATACTCATGTCCTATACCAACCGGGCAGTCGATGAAATTTGCAGCAAATTAGAAGAGGAGCAGATCGATTACTTACGCTTGGGCAGCCACCTCTCGTCGGCCGAGGCCTATCACGCCCACCTTCTTTCGGAGCGGGCTGGGCAGTGTGCCAAACTGACTGATGTGGAGGCGTTAATCAAGCATACGCAGGTGTTTGTAGGTACCACCTCGGCCTTCAACGCCCAACTCTCGCTCTTCGACGTGAAGCAGTTCGACTTGGCCATCATCGACGAGGCCTCTCAGATTCTCGAACCTCATTTGGTGGGGCTCCTCAGCGCACATAACAAGCGGGGCATGGCCATCCGCAAGGTGGTGATGATTGGCGACCATAAGCAGCTGCCCGCTGTCGTGCAGCAAGACGAGAAAGACTCGCGGGTAGACGATCCGCTGTTGCACGAGATCGGACTGACCAACTGCCGCCTCTCCCTCTTCGAACGGCTCCTGAAGCGTTACCGCCATGACCCCGCCGTCACCTACCTGCTCACCAAGCAGGGGCGTATGCATCCTGCCATAGCCGACTTCCCCAACCGCCACTTCTACCAAGGGCAACTGGAGCCTGTGCCCCTACCACATCAGCAGCGGCAGCTGGAGGCTTCCTGCGAAGCTGAGGGGATGACAGCGTTGCTCCAAGGTCGGAGAGTAGCCTTCATCCATGTTCCCCTACCAACAGACAGCCCATCGGACAAGGTGAACCTACCCGAGGCGGTGTTGATTGCCCAGACAGTGGCGGCCATCTACCACATGCGGCCAAAGCGCTTCAATCCGCTTAGCACCGTAGGCATCATCGTGCCCTATCGCAACCAGATCGCCACCATACGCCGCTGCCTTGAGAGCTACGGAATCCCGCTCCTGCAGCAGGTCACGATCGACACCGTGGAACGCTATCAAGGCAGCCAGCGCGACTACATTCTATATGGCTTCACCATTCAACGGTGCTATCAGCTCAACTTTCTAACCAACAACGTGTTTGAAGAAGATGGCTGCCTGATCGACCGCAAGCTGAACGTGGCCATGACTCGTGCACGTGAACACCTCTATCTCTTCGGCAATGCCCCGTTGCTATCGCTCAATACGACGTTTAGGGAACTAATCGAAGAGTATTCAATACATTCCACTTTTAATTTAAAACAAAGAAATGAATGAAATAAACAGAACTTTCGCCTCCATCCATCAAACCGCCCTTGTGCTCGAAGGCGGAGGAATGCGTGGAGTCTTCAGCGTCGGCGTGTTAGACTACCTATTGGATCAGCAGATCCACTTCCCCTACACCATCGGCGTGTCGGCTGGAGCCAGCAACGGACTCTCTTACGCCTCCCGGCAGCGGGGTCGCTCGCTCTATTCTAACACAGAACTGCTGCGTAAGTACAACTACATCGGCCTGAGTCACCTGCTGCGAGGTAAGGGCTATATTGATCTCGATTTCGTCTTCCATGTCTATCCCGACCGCTACTACCCGTTCGACTTTCAAACCTACGCCCAGACGCACGAACGCTTCGTGATGGTGGCGAGCAACTGTCTTACGGGCGAGGCTATCTATTTCGAGGAGAAGAACGACGAGGCTCGGATGGTGGAGATCTGTAAGGCCTCCTGCACGTTGCCCCTTCTCTGCCCCATCACCTATGTGGATGGCATTCCGATGGTCGATGGAGGTGTGTGCGATGCCATCCCTGTGCGCCGAGCGCTCCACGAGGGCTACTCGAAGCTGGTCGTCGTGCTCACCCGCAACCAAGGTTACCGCAAGGCCGACAAGGAAGCCTATCTGCCTGCCTTCGTCTTCAGGCAATATCCATCCCTTCGCGAGAAACTGCGCACCCGCTACCTGCGCTACAACGAGACGCTAGACCTCGTAGAGCAGTTGGAAGCTGACGGGAAAGCACTCGTTATTCGCCCTGAGAGACCGTTGCAGGTGAGCCGCACCTGCAACGACATCGCCCTCTTGCGTGCGCTCTACGACGAGGGTTATCAGTTAGCCAAGGAACAGCTGAGCGGTCGTTTTACCTAATTTTGGGGTAAAGCACCTCCAAATAAGAATAAATGCGATCAAAAAAGAGAACTTTACAACCACTTGCGGAAACGTCTGGGAACAAGCGAGAGCAACTCCGCCTCTGCTTCACCCCGATCGGGATCGGCCAGGGCCTTGCAGATGGCGTGGTCACGCAGGGCGGCACCAGGATGCGCCTTCGCCACGTCGGCCGAATGGGCCGCCACTTTAGCCATGAGGAGCGCACGATAAAGAGTATGTTTTTTGTCGGCTGGTTTCAGCTGATACCTCAGCGCCGTGATGGGAGCACAACTGAGCAGGGAAGCCCCTTGCCAAGCCGCACTGGCCCCACCCATTGCGAGACTCAATGCCTCAAAGCCAAAAGCGGCGTTGGTCTGAAGCGGACCAATGGTGAGAACGGGTGCCTCGTGGCCCATGTAGCGAAGCTCCTTCATGCTCTCCTGCACTTTATCCATTGTGGAATGGCCTGCGTTTTCGACTATGACTTGCACTTGCTGCGCTCTGGTTTGATCCACCAGCTCGCGGATATGAGTCAACTCAGCTTTGCGCAACGAGTCGGCCGTAGCGTCATAGATAGAAGCGGCCCGAGTGGCATCGCCCAGGCAAAGGGTTACATCGTAAGTGCGTAGGATTTCGCAGATCTCGGCGAAATGGGCATTGAGGAAATTATCTTCGCCAGGATGGCTGGCAAACCAAGCTTCCCAGAAACGGTGTTCATTGGAGTCGCTACGCAGCATCCGCTGGCGCAACCTCGCCGAGATGGCGGGAGTAAGAGTAGGGCAAAGACGTAAGATGTCGATTCCCTCCTGGCAGTAGCGGATAAGCTGCTGGCGCACGGTGGGCCAGTCGATCGACTCCGCTTTGCCATAAGCGGCCGAAAGGGGATCGGCAGCGACGGGGATGGGACTATGGCGCAGCAGTTGCTTGCGCATGGCATCGCCCTCCTCCCTCCGCTCTACACCCTCTTGCTCAAACGGAAGGGTCAATACGTCGCACCCCATTTCCAAGTAGTCGAGCAGTGAGATTTGTTGCTCATTGGCGGCCTGCTGGCCAAAGTCGTAGCTGTCTATCGCATTGCTCACTTTCACTAGGAAGCGCTGGCCGATAATCATCGGCTCCAGCTCGGAGTGGTTGAGGTTAGCGGGGATGACAGCACGCCCAGCGGCCACCTCCTTACGCACAAACTCGGGGGTGATGTAGCTCTTCAGCCCCAGCATCTCGATCTGCTGGTTCTCACGGATGGCCACATACTCCATCTCGGGAGTGATGATGCGTCGCTTAGCGTAATAGAGCTGCGAAACGGTCTTGCCCGGTTTGGCCCGGTAGCCTTCGTCGTCACGCCGAATATCTTTCCGCTTGGCATACCAGTTCTCACGCAGACGGGGCAAGCCGTTGGCTATGAGCCCTGCATATTGGGGATCGCTGTATGCTCCCGTCGTGTCGTAAACGACGAGGGGGCTGTTGGGTTTGCTGAGCGTCTTGCCGTCGAGCGTACGCAGTTGCGACTCGCGCAAGGCGATGCGGCGCATCCCCACCTCCACCTTGTTGATTTGCCCCGCTATGTGGATCTTCTCCGAACCGGGGAACTGGATCATAGTCTTCTGCTTCATGACGTAGGCGATATTATTATTGTTAATGTTGGGCGAGGTAGTAGTGATAGCGCTCCATGATCTCGCGCACATAAAGGAAGGTCTCCGATCCACGCAGGTAACCATGCTTGCAG
>CAKUZF010000023.1 GCA_934718155.1 uncultured Parabacteroides sp.
GCATTGTGGATGAAAAATTTTTCTTATACCGTCTTGCCCGTATTTATGCCTATCCCCACTAAATTTCGACTGAGCCGTGAAAAAACGTTGCCCGTCGGCGTAAAAAATGACGGGCAACGGAATAAAAAACGACGGGCAACGGAGATATATAACGACGGGCAATGAAATAAAAAACGACGGGCAACAAAATTTAGAACGACGGGCAACGAAATTTATGCGAATGGCTGTCGGTTCTTTTTTACCGTGGGCCGGGCGGAAAGTTTAGCGGATGAGCCTCAAAATTGCTATCTTCGCGGTATGGGAAAGAATAAGTTAGCAAAGTTTGATGACATGGCGGGCTATCCGCATGTATTCCAATATCCCTTCTCCGTCTTGCAAGAGCAGGGTTTCGAGATGAAAGGGCATTGGCACGAGCGCTTTTTCCACAACGACCATCCCATCGTCTTGGAGCTGGGTTGCGGAAAAGGAGAATACACCGTAGGCTTGGGGCGTTTATTCCCCGAGAAGAATTTCATAGGAGTAGATATCAAGGGCGCACGTATGTGGACAGGTGCGAAAGAGTCGTTGGAGGCAGGCATGACCAATGTGGCCTTCCTGCGCACCAGCATTGAGCTGATCGCCCACTTCTTCGCTCCCGGCGAGGTGGCCGAGATCTGGATCACCTTCCCCGATCCGCAGATGAAGAAGGTGAACAAGCGACTGACGGGCACACGCTTTATGCGCCTCTACCGCCAGATCCTCGCGGGCGACGGCATCATCCATCTGAAGACCGATAGCCAATTTATGTACACTTATACGGCCGAGATGGTCAAGGCCAACCAGTATCCCGTGCTCTTCCAAACCGACGATCTCTATCATTCGGACGGGGCGGACGAGATTCTCTCGATCAAGACCTACTACGAGCAGCAGTGGCTCGACCGTGGCTTAAACATCAAGTACATCCGTTTCGTCTGCGAAGAGCGCGAGACGCTGATCGAGCCCGACGTGGAAATTGAATACGATGCCTATCGCAGCTTCAACCGCAGTAAGCGAAGCGCGTTGGCCTCTGGAAAATAGAACCGAACAAAGAAAGGAAACATAACTATGCAAATCTATCCGAATTTAATCATCGAGGCACTGAAGACCGTGCGCTACCCGGGAACGGGCAAGGACTTAGTGGAGATGGGGATGGTGGAAGACAACATCCGCATCGACGGACTGAACGTGACCTTCTCACTCCTGTTTGACAAGCCGAACGATCCCTTTATCCGCTCGGTGGTCAAGGCGGCGGAGACCGCCATCCTGACCTATGTCAGCCCCGAAGTGAATATCAAGGGCAACATCACCGTCAAGGCGAAGCAACTCTCTCGCCCGGAGCCGGACAAGTTGTTGCCGAAAGTAAAGAATATCATCGCTGTCTCGTCGGGCAAGGGTGGCGTAGGCAAGAGCACGGTAGCCGCCAACTTGGCGGTGGCTTTGGCTTTGCAAGGCTACAAGGTAGGCCTGCTGGATGCCGATATCTTTGGCCCTTCGCAGCCAAAGATGTTCAACCTGGAGGAGGCACGCCCCTGTATGGTCGAAGTTGATGGACGCGAGTTGATCGAGCCGGCCGAGAACTATGGCGTGAAGATGCTCTCTATCGGCTTCTTCGTGGATAAGAATTCGGCCGTGTTGTGGCGTGGCGCCATGGCCAGCAATGCCTTGAAGCAGCTGATTGGCGACGCCAACTGGGGCGAGCTGGACTACTTCTTGATCGACCTTCCGCCGGGAACGAGCGATATTCACCTCACCATGGTGCAGACCTTAGCCATCACGGGTGCCGTGGTGGTCAGCACACCGCAAGAGGTGGCCTTGGCCGACGCGCGTAAGGGCATCAGCATGTTCATGGGCGACAAGGTGAACGTGCCTGTGTTGGGCTTGATCGAGAACATGGCTTGGTTTACGCCGGCGGAGCTGCCCGAAAACAAATACTATCTCTTCGGCAAGGAGGGCTGTAAGCGATTGGCCGAGGAGTTGCAGGTCCCTTTGTTGGGTCAGATCCCTATCGTGCAAAGCATTTGCGAGGGCGGCGACGAGGGCAAGCCGGTCGCTTTGAATCCCAACTCCATCACGGGTCAGGCCTTCAAGGCTTTGGCAGAGCAGGTGGTTGCCCAGATTGACTATCGCAACGCCAATATCGCGCCGACGCAGCGTGTTATCGTGACGAAGAAATAAATGAATACGTATTACTTGGCAAAGTAATACATATTACTTGCCCATTGAAGACGTATTACTTGGCCAAGTAATACTATATGACTTTTTTGTAAGCACTCGTGACGCAATGACGAAGTCAAATAACGGAAAAGCGTTCTTATAAAAAAAGGGTGTCGCATCGTTTGATGCGGCACCCTTTTGGTTTATGCTAAATTGATAGGGGATCTAATCAATTTATTTGAATGCGGGGTAACCCGGATTCTGAGTCAACTTATCGTTAGACTGGAAGGCATCCTGAGAAACCGGGAAGAGCTTCAAGTACTCGTCAGTCTTACGATCGCAGTTAGAGGCTGACCACATACCCTTTCCGAATACACCGAAGCGGATATCATCCTGACGGTTGTGCATCTCCCATGCCAACTCGAAGCGGCGCTCCAGCAGCACGTCGTTCAACGTTACGGAAGCCTTGTTGTGAGAAGCATCGCCATAAGCACGCTCACGCACCTGGTTAACCAATGAAGTTGCCTCTGCTGCGCTACCGCCGCTGCGGAGCAATGCCTCAGCCTTCATCAACAATACGTCGGCATAACGGAAGATGTAGAAGTCGTTGCCCATTGCGTCGGTCAAGCTCGGAGAATCCAACGGCCACTTCCAGCAGCGTGCACCGTCGTGCTGGTTTACAGCACCCCAGTTCGTACCGTCATACTCTGTGCCCGGGATCATGCTTACGTCCACTGTGTGGTTCAAGGGGAAGCCGTGGTCTGTAATGATCTCCTCTTGCGTACCCTTCACATACATCTGGCCAGTCAAATAGGTAGCCTTGTAGCGAGGATCCTCTGTGTCGAACTGCTTTACGTAGTCGGGCTGAGCGCAAACACCGTTCCATGCAGAAACGCCATTACCCAGAGCCTGCTGATCCTTGTAGTGCAGCGTACGGTTCATCATCTGCCAACGGTTATCCTTGCCCGTATCCGTCTCAGAGAACGGAGCGGCCAAGATAGCCTCCGGAGAGTCGCCATTCTCGATAGCGAAGTTCGTCTTGAAGTCGGGGTTCAATGCGTAACCCAAGCTTGTAACCTTATCGCAAGCTTCGATAGCCTTCGCATAGTTCTCAGCGCCACCTACGCCCCAAGCCTCTGCGTTCAGATACAGCTTAGCCAGCAAGGTGTAAGCCGCACCCTTCGTGAACTTCGTGTAGTTGCCCTGACGATCCGGACATTGCTCAGCGATATCGGTTACCTCCTTAACCAACCAGTCGTACACGGTCTGGCGAGACTGGCAAGTAGGCAACTCCTTATCTGAATAGTCGACAACCAAAGGCACGTTACCCCACTCATCCATCATCTTATAGATCCAGAAAGCACGTACGCCACGGATCTCAGCGCAAAGCTGCGCCTTCTTAGCGTCGCTCAGGATGGTAGAGGCCTCAACTACTGTCAAGTTGGCATTACAAGTACCGATAGCCTCTGATGCGGTCGACCATGCGCCCTTGATACAGCTTGTCTGTGATGTCCAAGTGTGCATGTAGACCTCACGATACTGACCACCGTCATACCAGTCACCACCCTTACGAGTCGGTGTTACAGCGCCCGATCCAGCTTGCTCGTCGAGAGCGAGGAAGTCACCACTGGATGCGTAAGCCTTTAATGTTTTGTAGACCGTACCGACCAAGGCGTTCACCTCAGTCTCTGTCGATCCAAAGGTATCTGCAGGCAGGTTATCATAGACTGTCTCATCCAAGTCAGTACATGACGGCATCACGCCGAGCATTGTGCCTGCCAAAAGTGAAAATATAATTTTCTTCTTCATAATGAATGCATTTTAAGATATTAGAATGTTAAGTTCACACCAAACGTAAATGAACGTGCCTTCGGCATGTAGTTACGCGGCTCGATACCCGGTGACAAACCTGCGTCGCTATCAGTTGCCTCGCCACGGAAGTTCTCAACCTCAGGATCCAGGCCCTTATAGCTTGTGATCACGAACAGGTTCTGAGCAGCTACGTAAACGCGAGCCTTGCTCAACCAGTCGATTGCCTTCGTATCGAAGGTGTAGCCAATAGACATGTTATCCAAACGTGCGAATGAACCATTCTCCAAGTAGTATGAACATACACGTGAGTTCTCGCGGAGGAGCAACAGGTCGTCGCCCTTCATTGCGTTCGAACCAGCCACGTAAGTGTTGTTGCCATAAGCGGCACGCGGGTTGTTCAATACCTTCTGACCCAAGTTGCCACGGAAGAAGAAGCTTGCGTCCCATTTCTTCCAAGAGAAGGTGTTGTTCCATCCGAATGTCAACTTCGGCTGTGCTGAACCAACATAAGTACGGTCGTCGTCAGAGATCTGACCATCATTATTTACGTCCTCAATGATGAACTTACCGTTCTCGTCGATACCGTTGCACTTCAACATAAAGAACTGACCAACCGGGTAACCCTCCTCAACTACGTGAGAAGTTACGCCTGATGCACCACGAATCCAAGGATCACCTACATACACACGGCTTGTAGAGTAGAGGTCGTTAGACAGCTTCGTGATCTCATTCTTGTTGTGTGACAAGTTAACAGCGGTGTTCCAGTTGAAGGTCTTGTTGCGGATAACGTCTAAGTTCAACTGAATCTCAACACCCTTGTTGCTCATATCACCTACGTTAGCCGCGATCTTGTTGTAAACGTAAGTCGGCGTCGGAACGGCGTAGTTATACAACATGTCGCTGGTCTTCTTGTCGTAGTACTCAATCGTACCACCGAAGCGGCCGTTGAACAACTGGAAGTCCAAACCAACGTTGAACATAGCAGTCTGCTCCCACTTCAAGTCGGGGTTCGCATTCTGTGTGATACGGAATGCTGTTGCGGAACCTTCACCATTATAATAGGTACCATAAGCCTGGTAGAGCTCCAAGCTCTTGTAAGGCATCAAACCATCCTGGTTACCTGTGATACCATAACCTACACGCAACTTCAAGTCGCTCAACCAGCTCTTCGTGTTCTCCATGAAGGACTCCTGAGAGATACCCCATGCAGCTGATACTGAGGGGAACCAACCCCACTTGTTGTTCGCACCAAACTTTGAAGAACCATCACGACGTACGGTAGCGGTGATCATATAGCGCTCGTCGTAGCTATAGTGAGCACGAGCGAAGAAAGAGATCAGCTTATACTCGTTCTTTGAAGAAGTAACGTTACCAATCTTCAGGTCGTTACCAGTCTGGATGGAGTTAGCACCCATTGAAGCAACGGCGAAGTTAGTAGCCTGAGAGTACTGAGACTGATACTGGTTGGTCTCCCAAGAGTAACCTAACAATGCCTCCAGCTTGTGATTCTCCTCGCGGCCGAATGCCTTGTTGTAGTTCAATGTCCACTCCATCAACTCGCGGTCCCAAGCGAAGTTACGACGGATTGCGTAACCGTTTGAGCTATCGCCCAGAGAGTTACCTGAGCCACCACCCAATGCGTTGTCGGGGCTCTCCCACTGGCTGAAGTCGCTTGTGAAGCGGCTCTTATACAAGTTTGTCTTGATGTTCAAACCATCGATGATCTCGAACTGAGCGTCGCCCTGGCCATAGAAGTAGTTGTCTTTCTTCAGCTTGTAGTTCTCGTCCTGAGCCTTCACCATGTTACCCTGGTTGTAAGCGTGGTCGTTGCCCGTGAAGTAAGTACCATCTTCGTTGTAGATCGGAGCGATGGGCACGTTGTTGTAAGCGGCGATGAAGTAGTCGGCGAATGTAGCCTGGCTATCCGTCATCGTGCCTGAAGCGGTTAAGCCCAAACGCAAACGGTCGTTGATAGCGCGCTGCTGGAGCTGGAAGCGGAAGCTGTGACGCTTCATCCAGTTGTCGCGGGCGATACCCTTACGATCCAAGTAGTTGTAAGATGCACGGTAGTTGCTCTTTGAAGAACCGCCTGACAAAGAGAGCGCGTGGTTCTGAGAAACGCCCGTACGCAGCAATGCGTCGAACCAGTCGGTGTCGGCATTGTACTGGCCGAACTGATTCTCCAATGTGCTGATGTCGTTGCCCAATGTCTTGTTTACATCGCGCCACTCAGCGGCGTTCAGCAAGTCGGGCTTGTTGGCTACCTTGTCTACAGTTACGTAGCCATCGTAGCTCACTTGTGTGTGGTTACCCGCACCACGCTTCGTGGTGATCAAGATAACACCACCTGCTGCACGAGAACCGTAGATTGCTGCAGAAGAGGCATCCTTCAATACAGAGATTGACTCGATATCAGAGGGAGAAACAGTTGACATATCGCCACCCGGAACACCATCGATAACGATCATCGGGCCCTGGTCGTTCTGCAACGTAGAGGTACCACGCAATTGGATCTGAGAGCCACGAGTGACATCACCAGAACCAGAGGTGATTGTCAAACCAGCCACCTTACCTTGCAACAGGTCAGATGCGTCGCGGTTAACACCCTTGTTGAAGTTCTCCTCAGAGATGTTTGCCACAGAACCGGTAATCTCCTTACGAGTCTGCGTACCGTAACCGATTGCTACAACCTCACCCAGGTTGATTACAGAGGCACCCAGCTTGACATCTACTGAGCCACGGCCTTTGAGGGCCTCTTCGGTTGTGTTGTAACCGATAAATGAGAACTGCAGAACGGCTTTTTTAAGGTCGTTTACTTGTAATACATAGTTACCATCCAGGTCGGTAATCGTACCGTTGGTGGTACCTTTCTCAACAACGTTAGCACCGATAACGGGCTCACCTTGTTCGTCTAGCACTTTTCCTTTGACTGCTCCTTGCTGTGCGAAAGCAGAGGCGGCCATACAGAAGCTAAGTGACGCTGCCAGGGCTTGGCCTCTCCAGCGTTGGAAGCTTGATCGCTTGTCCATGATAATTTTAATTTAAGATAAACACAATATTGTTTTGTGATTATTTCGGAAATATTCCAGTGCAAATATAGACAAAAATCAAAAAACAAAAGCATTTTGAATAAAAAACACTATGAAAACACTTGCTTTTTAACATTTGGGCCGCTGTGGAAATCGCCTGAAAAAGGCTGTTCAACTCGTAAGCTTGCGGCTTGTCGAGCCGTAAGCTTGCGAGTAGGGGTAGTCGTAAACTTGCGACCCGAACAGCCGCAAGCTTACGACTTAATGTCCGTTATACATGTCGTTTACAGCCTGCTTAAAGGTTTGGAAAACTTCGCTCTAAAGAGTGCTTCGGCTACGGTTAAGTCGAAGGGCGTGGTGATTTTTATGTTCTCGCGAAGGCCTTCTACCTCGGCAACCGGTTGGCCCATCGCTTCGACAACGGAGGCGTCGTCGGTAAAAAGATTGTTAAAAGGTTGTTCGTAGGCTTGCGCCAAAAGCGGCAGCGCAAACACTTGGGGCGTCTGTACCGCCACGAAGCGACTCCGATCGACGGGGTGGCTGCCTCCTTCGTTGTTTTGCTCGCGCAGCGAGTCGACCATCGGGATCACCGGGATTGCGGCTTGCCGCTCGGCTGCCGCCGCAAAGCAACGCTCGATCATCTCGGGCGTGACGAAGGGACGCACGCCATCATGCACCGCCACCAAGGCCTCTTCGCTTGCGGCCTTCGCATCCGCAATCACCCAGTCGAGTCCGTTCTTTACCGAATAGAAGCGTGCCGCTCCGCCATTCACCACCGTGTGAGGAGCTTTGCAGCCAATCTCCCGGCAAAGCATCTGCCAGTAGGCTTGGTGATCTATGGGCAAGACCAGCACGATCCGTGCCGAGGCGTCCCAGCGGTGGAAAGCCTCCAGCGTGTGCATCAGCAGCGGCTTCCCCTCCATGGGGATGAACTGCTTGGGGAGCTCGCCTCCCATGCGGAGACCCTTGCCTCCAGCCACAATAATCACGTATCGTCTCATGCCTCCAGCTCCTCCAACACTTTTTGCACGTCGGCATCCACTTTATAAAGCTTCTCTTTGCAGAGCTTGATGAGGCGGCTTGCCTCTTTGACTTTCTCCGAGAGCAGATCTACGTCCAGCTCGTCTTTCTCGATCGCTGCTACGATTTGGCGTAGCTTCTCGATCGCCTCGTTGTATGTTTCTATTTTCTTTGTCATAGCTGATTATTCTTCAACGCCTCCAAAGTTACGGCGTTTTATTGGCAGGCAACGGCTTTCGGCATGGATTTTATCTCATTCTCCGCTTTTCAGCCCTTTTTTCCTCCACGACGCTCTGCACCTCGCCATCCATAAAGCGGGTGGTGAGTCGTTCGCCAGGACGCAGCTCCTCGGCTCGCTTAACGATTTGGCCCTTGCGTAAGGTGAGGCTGTAGCCCCTGCGTAAGATGTAGTCGGGTGAGGCCAAGCGCACGAATTGCTCTTGTAACTGCAAGAAGCGTTGCTTCTCGTTGAGTCTGTTTGTGGCGGCATTGCGCAATTGGAGCGTGAAGCGATCGACAGCGAGTTGCTTCCGATGCACGAAGCCTTGCGCCAGGCTGGGCAACCGACCGCCCAGTTGTTGCAGCAAGGCACGGTTGCGTTCCAAACGCTGACCTACGACCAAGGGGATGCGACTGGTGTAGCGTTGCAGGGTTTGTTTCTCAGTGCGCATTCGCTCGGATGCGATTCGCACCACGGCCTGCCGCACGTTTTCCAACGCCAAGGCGGCTTGGTCCATCCGCTCAATCAGGAAGGCAGCGACTGCCGTAGGTGTCTTCAAGCGGGTGTGCGCCACGAGATCGACCACGGTGTCGTCGCGCTCATGGCCGATGCCGGTCAGGATCGGCAAGGGGAATTGGGCGCAATTGGCGGCCAGCAGGTAGGAGTCGAAACTGTTCAAGTCCGACGTGGCTCCACCTCCACGAATCAAGACAACCACATCGAAACAGTCTTGATGGGCGTAGATCCGATCCAGCGCCTCGATAACCGATTGCTCCGTGCGCTCGCCTTGCATCAACGCCGGGAAAAGCTTCACGTAGAAGGGATAGCCGCCCGGATTATGGGCCAGCTGGTTGACGAAATCTTCATAACCTGCCGCTGTGGGCGAAGAGATCACGGCGATTCTTCGGGTCAGGGTGGGCAACGGAAGCTCCTTGTTCAGGTCGAACACGCCCTCCGCCTTCAGCTGGCGGATGATCTCCAACCGTCGGCGAGCCATGTCGCCCAGTGTATAAGCGGGGTCAATATCCACAACGGTTAAGTTCAAGCCATACAACTCGTGAAAATCGACCATCACCTTGACCATCACTTTCAAGCCCGAGGCGAACGGCTGGCCGGTCTCCTGCTCGAAATAGGGCTTCAAGAGCCGGAAGGTTCTTGCCCAAATGGTGCCACGCACCTTTGCCACCAACTGTCCGGAACGAGCCTCTTTCTCGATAAACTCCAGATAGCAGTGGCCCGACGCCGCATTCACCCTGACGTCGCTCATTTCCGCACGCACCCAATAGGTGTCGGGGAAGCTGTGGTTCAAGGCGGCCCGGATGCGGCTGTTCAATTCGAGCAGCGAAAGGGCTTGGCTGGTAGGTTCGCTGTCGTACTGCTCACTTCGCATGCCGTTTCCCTTTCTTATAAGCTTTATACAGGTTGGGCAAGCCATAGCCCAGTTCTGGATCGGGGCGATCGGATTGGCTCGCCTCGCTTCGCAACAATTTGATTAGTTCCTGCGGGGTAAGTTGGGGCAACGCTTGCCAAAGACAGACAGCCATGCCCGCCAGGATGGGAGTGGCGAAGGAGGTGCCACTGGCATTCGTCACCTCTCCGCGAGAGTCGATCACGCAGCTGCTTGTCCCCAAGGCTACGAAGTCGGGCTTCACTCGGCCATCCGCCGTATAGCCCACGGAGCTAAAGGAACTACGCTGCTTCTTGTCGGTGACGGCACCCACCGTCACGATGCCCTCCGCATCGGCGGGGAAGGTGATGGTCCGCCACAGGCTGTTGCCCTCGTTGCCCGCACTGCTGAAAAGGAGCAATCCCTTCTCGGCGGCACAATGGGCAGCCCGGCTGATAAACGCCGTCTGGCCATCCAGCTGCTCGGCGGTATGGCTCAGTCCGTCGGCATCGAACGAGAAATAGCCTAAGGAGGAGGTGATGACATCTACTCCGACACTGTCGGCAAACTCTAAGGCCGCTGCATAATAATCCTCTTCAATGGGGTATTCGGAGTCGCTATCCTCGCTCTTGATCAGCCAATAGGAGGCCTCGGGGGCTGTGCCTACCATTTGTCCCTTCGCTTGGGCAGCCAGGCAGGAGAGGGCCTTTGTGCCATGCTCGTCTGTCGAGAAGACCGATTGCTCGGGGTTCACCACATTGTGCGTGCCCAGTAGGCGTAAGGAGCTGAAGGCTTGAATCCGATCTACATGCAGGAAGCCCGCATCGATCACGGCCACCCGCACTCCTGACCCTTTGAACCCCGCCCGATGCAACTTCAGACCATTCAGTTGCTTAATCTGCTCCAACGCATAGCCATAAGGCGACTTCAAAGGTTCCCGTTGAGCCACTAAGCGGGTGGTGTCGCCGACGGATGTCGATCGAAAAGCGTTTTCCACTCCCTGCCAGACGAACTGTACCGAATCGACCATGGCCAATTGGCGCAAGGTGGTCTCGGCCTGCCTATCGGCACACTCCACCACCACCGTACGTTGCCATTTGCTGCTCACGACGGGCGTAAAGCCCGCCTCTTGCAGCGCATGAAGGTGTGTAGCTGAGATGGGCAGGTCGGTGGCGTCGACGGCAATGCCCAGTCGTTGCCGACGGGCGATGGCCTCTTCCGAAAGGAAGGCCTCAGGTTTCTCTATCGAGAACTCATCGCCCTTCTCCTTCAGATAAACCCGGAAGCGATACCGCGGGGAGGCCGTCGCCGTCAAAGCCACAGCGAGTACTATTAATATATGTATAGTCTTTCGCATCTCGATCTGCTTTCGCTTGAATCTTCCTGCGGGTTAGCTCTTTTTCAGTTTCGGCATGAAGCCCATCAGATAGGCCGCACCCACCAACAGCACGATGATCGCACCCGTTTGCGAGGCCAGCATGTCTGAAGCGACACCCATAACAATCGGGAAGATCGTACCGCCAAAGATACCCATAATCATCAACCCAGAAACTTCGTTCTGCTTATTCGGCATAGCCAAGAGCGCTTGCGAAAGGATGATCGGGAAGATGTTAGAGTTGCCATAGCCCATCATGGCGATGCAGGCGTAGATCATCATCTTCGAATCGAACACGATCAGACCCAGCAGGGCCAAGATCATCAGCATGGCGCTGAACGCGAAGAAGGTGCGTGATTGTATCTTCTGCAGGATGAAAGAGCCGGTGAAGCAACCCGCCGTACGGAAGATGAAATAGAGGCTCGTGGCAAAACCAGCCTCGGTCAGATCCATGCCCAGGCGCTCCATCAAGATCTTAGGAGCCGTCGTGTTGGTTCCCACGTCTAAGCCCACATGACACATGATGCCCACGAAGCAGAGCAGGATGAACGGATTGCCCAGCAGCGAGAAGCACTCTTTGAAGGTGGAGGGCTTGCCCTCGATCGGCTTTTCTACAATCGGAGCCGCACTCAATCCCATCATGGCTAAAAAGGCAAACACCATATAGATGGGGAACAGCACACGCCAGCCTAAACCTAAATCGGGGATGGCATGCGTAGAACCCCACATGGCGATGTAGGGAGCCAGGAAGGAGGCGATGGCCTTCACAAACTGACCAAACGTCAAGCTACTGGCCAATTTATCGCCACTGACAATCGAGGTCAGCAACGGGTTGGTGGAGGTCTGCATCAGCGCATTGCCGATACCTAACAATGAGAAAGAGACCAACATCACCATATAGGCATCGCTAAAAAGCGGGATGAGCAGCGAAACCGTAGTGACGGCCAAACTCAACACGACGGTGCGGCGACGACCGATGCGGTTCATCAACATGCCGGTCGGCACGGCGCAGATCAAGAACCAAAAGAAGACCAGCGAGGGAAAGAGGTTCGCCTCGGCGTCGGTTAGGTTTAAATCGACTTTCAAGTAGTTGGAAGCGATTCCCACCAGATCAACAAAACCCATTGCGAAATAGGTCAGCAGCAAGGGAACTAACACTAAATAAGAGGTACGTGCATTCTGATTCATGGCTTATAATTCTTTAGGGTAAGTGGGCCAAGCCCCATGTTGTGTACAGACAAAAGCGGCCACCTTCACAGCACGCTCGTGAGCCTCGCGCAGCGACTTGCCAGTCAGGATGGAAGCCACAAAAGAACCTGAGAAGGAATCGCCTGCGCCTACCGTATCGGCTACTGTCACCTTCGGAGTGGGCAACGTTGAGCTTTCGCCCTCGGCATAAATGGTGCTATATTCCGCACCTGCTGTCAGGATCACATAGCGCAGGTCGAACTGCTTCATGAACCAGCGGCAAACCTCCTCGTCGGTGCCTTCCAAGCCGAACATCGGGCGGATCAGCAGCAGCTCCTCGTCGTTGATCTTAAACACGTTGGCCAAGCGCAACGATTGCTCAATCAGCTCCTTGCTATAGAAGTGCTGACGGATGTTGATGTCGAAAAAGCGCAAGCTGTCGGCCGGCATGTGCGAAAGGAGCGTCTGCAGGGTGCTCAACGATTCCTCGGCGCGTTGTGCCAACGTGCCGAAGCATACCGCACTGGCCTGCTTCAGCAGCTCGACCGATTTCGGTGTCAAAGGGATATGATCCCAAGCCACCCCTTCGATGATGGTGTAAGAGGGGATGCCATCGTTCAGCTCCACCTGCACGGTGCCTGTCGGGTAATCCACACGACTGATGTAGTCGCCATTGATCTTGTTCTTGTCTAACTGTTGCATCAGTTCATCGCCCAGTGCGTCGTTGCCAATCGCGCTGAGGGCATACGCCTCTGCGCCTGATTGCGAAGCATGGTAAGCGAAGTTGACGGGAGCGCCACCAGCCTTCTTCTCGGTAGGCAACACGTCCCAAAGGAGTTCGCCCATACCTACGACAATAGGTTTCTTTTCCATGATAAATATGTTTTTGAAATAATTAAAGTGCATAAACTGTTAGTGAGGTCACCGTATAGCCGCCTTGCTTCGCCTCGAAGCGGATGCGGTTGTAGGGCTCCGCCGGGAAGACCAAGTTGGTCATCGCAAACTCGCCCTTGCCATCGAAGGCTTCTATGCTGCTCTTGTCTACATACAGCCGCAGGGTGTACTCCTTGGCAGGAGAGAGCGGCGCCTCCGTAGCGGTGGCGAAGGTCTTACTGAAATCCACCTGTCCGCTCTGTCGGCGATCCATCAGGAAGCGTTGCTCCGGCAGGTTGTAGCGCATTACGACCTCCTCGCCCTTGGCATTGCAAAGGATGATGTCCATCACCTTCGCTCCTTCGCTGCGCAGTTTAATCTCCAGCTCGTAGCTTCCCGTGTTGTTGGCCAGAATCGAGGTGAGCTCGTTTGCGGGGTTCACCTTGAAAGTCCCCTTCTTCTCGACCTTGCCTCGCAGGGCCAGCAGCTCGGGAGAAGGCTTGCTGCTCAGGTAGGTCTCGCCGTTGCGCTTGAAGAGGCTCAAGTCGCGCGGCACGGAGTTGGCACTGCGGTATTGCAGGGTCGGCACATTGTTGGCATACTCCCAGTTGCTCATCCAGGCCAAGGCAATCACTCGGTTCTTCGGTGCGTTGCTCCAAGTCACCGTGGCGTAATGGTCTTTGCCATAATCCATCCATTTGGTCAGCGAGGGCGACTCGTTCACGAAGCGTTTGCCGTCGAACGTGCCCACGAAATACTGTGTGGCTGAGCCTCCGAAGGGACCGCCCGGATTGATGTTGCAGATCAACACCCATTTCTTTTCGTTTGTTCCCTCTACAGGCAACTCGAAGAGGTCGGGGCATTCCCACACGCCCGCATGCGCTCCTTGTCCTTCGCCAAAGCTGCTCTCGTAGCTCCAGTCTTTCAGATTCTGAGAAGAGTAGAACTGCAATTCCTGACCAACGGCCAAGACCATGATCCAACGCTTCGAGGCATTGTGCCACATCACCTTCGGGTCGCGAAAGTCGGGCTGATCGGAGGTGATCACCGGGTTGCCCTCATACTTCTGGAAGGTGCGGCCGTTGTCGGTGCTATAAGCCAAGCTCTGTGTCTGGCGTGCGCCAGCCGAGGTGTAGAAGGCAACAATCGCTCCCTTGCCGAAGCCGGCCGTGTTCTCTGCGTCTACCACGCAGCTGCCGCTGAAGATCGCTCCCAAGGCGTCGGGAGCCAAGGCGACAGGCAGGTGCTCCCAATGGGCTAAGTCGCGGCTGACCGCATGCCCCCAGTGCATGTTGCCCCACATCGAGCCGTAAGGATTGTGCTGATAGAACAGGTGATACTCGCCCTCTTTATACACCATGCCATTTGGATCGTTCATCCATCCATAGGCCGGTGTGAAGTGATAGGCGGGACGCCAACGTTCTCGGTTGGAGGTGTCGAACTGATCGCTCAATTGCATCTTTTCCCAGCAAACCGCCTGTTGCGGAGCTGCCATTTGGAATACTACCGCTTTGCCGGCTGCCTCCTGCAAGGCTACGGGCACAAAATAGTCCACTCGCTCACGTGCTAAGCGCACATCAAGGCTCTTCACCTCTTGATTGGCAATCGTCATCGAGACCTTTGTAGGAGGTGCATCCTCCTGCACCGGTAGGAGCAGGTAGTTCGAGACGGGTTGAACACGAACCAGGCTGTGGCCATTGCCTAAATGTTGCACACGCAGGCCCTCGTCGGCGGCTTGGGCCGAAGGAAGGCACAGCAGACAGAGCATCAAACTGAAAACGATGCGAAGCCGTTTTCCATAGTACATGGTGGGTCTAAAGAGATTCATTTCTTTTTGTGTGTTTTAGAGGTTATTTACTATTTGTGAAAACCATTTAGGGGCAAAAATAATGCAAATCCATGAGAGAGAAAACAGGATAAATATGAAAATCGCTATCTTTGCGCAAAATCATACGAAATGGAGAAAACACTCAACCTAAAAGGAAATCTGGTCTCGCTGGCTACCCCGTTGATTATGGGTATCCTCAACGTCACACCCGATTCTTTTTTTGCCGATAGCCGTAAGCAAGACGAGGCGGCTATCGATGCCCGCATACAACAGATCCTTTCCGAAGGAGGCGACCTGATCGACATAGGAGGCTATTCCTCTCGCCCCGATGCGGCGGAGGTCACCCCGGCAGAGGAGATGCGCCGACTGGAGGTGGCACTCAGCCTACTGCAAAGACATTATCCCCAAGTGCCTGTGTCGGTAGACACGTTTCGGGCCGACATCGCTCGCCGTTGTGCCGAGGAGTATGGCGTGGCGATGATCAACGACATCTCGGGAGGCGAGCTGGATGCGCAAATGTTCTCCACCGTGGCCGACCTACATATACCTTATATAATGATGCACATGCGTGGAACGCCGCAGACCATGCAGCAGCATTGCGACTATACCGACCTGATGGAGGAGATTATGCGCTACTTCGCCCGTAAGGTGGAGCAGTTGCGTCTGTTGGGCGTGAACGACATCATTCTCGATCCGGGCTTTGGATTCAGCAAGACCTTGGCGCAGAACTACGAGTTGATGGCGCATCTCGACGAGTTCAAGGCCTTCGATTTGCCCCTGTTGGTAGGTGTCTCTCGCAAGAGCATGATCTATAAATTGCTGGGAGGCACTCCCGCCGATAGTCTCAACGGCACCACCGTGTTGCACACCTATG
Organism: uncultured Parabacteroides sp.; assembly: GCA_934718155.1. Taxonomy (GTDB): domain Bacteria; phylum Bacteroidota; class Bacteroidia; order Bacteroidales; family Tannerellaceae; genus Parabacteroides. Next base: position 15,779 of record CAKUZF010000023.1, read on the forward strand.
CGCTGCTGCATGGGGCCAACATCCTTCGGGTGCACGATGTGAAAGCGGCCGTAGAGGTCCGGACGATTATTAACCAAGGATTATAAGGAGGACGAACCATGTGGATGCAATTCGGTATTAAAGATTTGATTGATGTCTTGTTGGTCGCTTTCTTCCTCTATCAGACCTACAAGATTATGAAGAGCTCGGGCACCTTGGCGATATTCAGTGGCGTGGTGTCGTTCATCGTGGTGTGGATCCTTATCTCGCAGGTGTTGGAGATGCGCTTGATGGGAGCCATCTTGGATAAGTTCATCAGCGTAGGATTCGTGGTGCTGGTCATTCTGTTTCAGGATGAGATTCGCCGTTTCCTCTTGGCTTTGGGTTCGCACCGCGGCTGGCACTTTATCGGCAAGCTCTTCTCGAAGCGCAACGATCTGAAGGAGGGCGAGGGAAAATACATCGCCCCCGTGGTGGTGGCCTGCAAGAATATGGCTCGCAAGAAGACGGGTGCCTTGATCGTGGTGCAACAAGACGTGGATCTCTCTGTCTATGAGCACACGGGCGAGATGTTTTGCGCCGACCCCAATGCCCGCCTGATCGAAAACATCTTCTTCAAGAACAGTCCCCTTCACGACGGAGCCATGATTATCGCCGACAACAAGATCAAGGCGGCAGGCTGCATCCTTCCCGTGGCGCAAAACGCCAAGTTGCCGAAGGAAATGGGCTTGCGCCACCGCTCCGGCATGGGCATGTCGTTGGAGACCGATGCCATCGTCATCATCGTCTCGGAAGAGCGCGGAGAGATCTCCGTAGCGCACAAAGGAAAGATCGAGGCAAACATATCGGCCGATGTCTTGCGACAGATCCTTTCAGGCGAACGGGAAGTTATCAATTTCTGTTAAATGTTCTGAAAAGCGACCAGAAGGGAGCGAATATTTCGCCTATTTTGCAAACTCCATATAGCATTATGACTAATTTTGCGGCATAATAAAGGTGAGACATTATTCAAAAACATTAAATATATTCCGTTATGGATTTGATGCAAGACATTATCGCGCGTGCGAAAGCAAATAAGCAGCGCATTGTTCTTCCTGAGGGAACTGAGGAGAGAACGTTGAAAGCAGCCGACCGCTTAGTGGCCGACGGAGTAGCAGACATAGTTTTAATCGGTAACCCCGAGGAGATTCACAAACTGGCCGCTGAGCTGGGTCTGAAGCACATCGATCAGGCAACCCTCATCGACCCGAAGAATCACGAGAAGAAGGCCGCTTATGCCGACCTGCTCTTCCAGCTCCGCCAGAAGAAGGGTATGACGCCCGAGAAGGCTGCCGTGTTGGTTGAGGATCCCCTGTTCTTGGCTTGCTTGATGATCAAGGCTGGCGATGCCGATGGTGAGATCGCTGGTGCTGAGAATACGACAGGCAATGTCTTGCGTCCCGCTTTGCAGATCATCAAGACGGCTCCGGGCATGAAGTGCGTATCCGGTGCGTTCTTGATGTTCACTCAGACTCCGCAGTATGGCGAGAACGGTCTGTTCGTATTCGCCGATTGCGCCGTTATGCCCAACCCGAATGCCGAGGAGTTGGCCAGCATCGCTGTGGCCACTGCCGATACCGCTCGCTACATCGCCGCTATCGAGCCGCGTGTAGCGATGTTGAGCTTCTCAACAAAGGGTAGCGCCTCTCACGAGATGGTCGACAAGGTGGTAGAGGCAACTCGTTTGGCCAAGGAGATGGCTCCCAAGTTGAAGATCGACGGCGAGTTGCAGTCTGATGCCGCTTTGGTAGCGAGCGTAGCCGCTAAGAAGGCTCCCGATAGCGAGATCGCTGGTAAGGCAAACGTATTGGTATTCCCGACTTTGGAGGTGGGTAATATCGCCTATAAGCTGGTTCAGCGCTTGGGTGGTGCTGAGGCTGTTGGTCCGATCTTGCAGGGTATGGCAGCTCCGGTTAACGACTTGTCACGTGGTTGCTCTGTGGATGACATCTATAAGATGGTGGCCATCGCATGTAATCAGTCAATCGGTTTGAAGGCTGGCAAATAATCGTCTAATCCTAAAAAGCACAATAGTATGAAGATTTTGGTATTGAATTGCGGTAGTAGTTCTATTAAGTATAAACTGTTCGATATGACTTCGGGCGATGTGATGGCGCAAGGTGGCATCGAGAAGATCGGTTTGCCGGGCGCTTTCTTGAAGTTGACCGGTAAGGATGGCAAGAAGGTTGTCTTGGAGAAAGACATCCCGGGTCATCAGGAGGGTATCGAGTTTATCTTGAGCGTACTGACCGACGCAACATATGGCTGCATCAAGGAGTATAAGGAGATTGATGCCGTAGGTCACCGTGTGGTACATGGCGGCGAGAAGTTCGCCAGCAGTGTGCTGATCACGAAAGAGGTGATCAATAAGGTGATCGAGTGCTCCGACTTGGCTCCGCTGCACAACCCGGCCAACTTGAAGGGTATCGACGCCATGGAGGCTTTGATCCCGGGTATTCCCCAGGTGGCTGTGTTCGATACGGCGTTCCACCAGACGATGCCCGACTACGCCTATATGTATGGCTTGCCTTACGAGCTGTATACGAAGTATGGCGTTCGTCGCTATGGCTTCCACGGAACCAGCCATCGCTACGTGTCACGCCGTGCGTGTGAGATCTTGGGCGTTCCCTACGAGGAGCAGCGCATCATCACGGCGCACATCGGCAACGGCGGCTCTATCGCGGCAGTCGATCATGGCAAGTGCGTCGATACGACCATGGGTCTGACTCCGACTGAGGGTCTGTTGATGGGTACACGTTGTGGCGACATCGACGCAGGTGCGCTGCCTTTCATCATCGACAAGGAGCACTTGGATGCCAATGGCCTTTCTAACCTGATCAACAAGCAGAGTGGCGTGTTGGGTCTGTCGGGTGTATCTTCGGATATGCGCGAGATCGAGGCTGCTGTCGAAGCGGGCAATCCCCGTGCGATCATGGCGTTGAATGTCTATAACTACCGCATCAAGAAGTATATCGGCGCTTACGCTGCCGCTATGGGTGGATGCGACATCTTGGTATGGACAGGTGGCGTAGGCGAGAACCAGTGGGCTACTCGCCGTGCGGTTTGCGAGAACATGGAGTACATGGGCATGAAGATCGATGTCGAGAAGAACGACGGCATGCGTGGCGAGGAGATGGTGATCAGCGCACCGGATAGCAAGGTGACGATCATCGTTGTTCCGACCGACGAGGAGTTCATGATCGCTTCCGACACGATGGACATCTTGAAGAAGTAATCGTTTCTTTCGCGGTTCATAAAATACGAGTATAGCGTTTAGGTCGCTCCGGCTGATGTCGGGGCGATCTTTTTTTTATCCGCTTGCTTACAAACAGATTAATTCCTACTTTTGCACAAAAGGATCGTTGGCGAAGACCGCGATCGTATGACAGTAGACAATCAATTAAATCATAAATAGAATGGCATACAAACGTATTTTATTAAAGCTGAGCGGCGAGTCGCTGATGGGCAGCAAGCAATATGGTATCGACGAGACAAGATTGGCCGAGTATGCGGCGCAAATCAAGGAGATTGCCGAGATGGGAGTGCAGATAGGCATCGTGATCGGTGGCGGCAACATCTTCCGCGGACTGAGTGGTGCCTCTAAGGGATTCGACCGCGTGAAGGGCGACCAGATGGGCATGTTGGCTACCGTTATCAACAGTTTGGCGTTAAGCTCGGCCTTGGTGGCTCAGGGCGTGAAGGCGAAGGTGCTTACCGCTATCCGCATGGAGCCGATCGGCGAGTTCTACAACAAGTGGCGGGCCATCGAGCTGCTGGAGCAGGGCAACGTGGTCATCATGTCGGGCGGTACGGGCAATCCCTTCTTTACGACCGATACGGGCTCTTCGCTGCGTGGCATCGAGATCGAGGCCGACGTGATGCTGAAAGGCACGCGTGTGGATGGTATCTACACCGCCGATCCCGAGAAGGATCCGACGGCTACGAAGTTTAGCGAGATTACCTACGACGAGATCTACAACCGGGGCTTGAAGGTGATGGACCTGACCGCTACCACGATGTGCAAAGAGAACAACCTCCCCATCATCGTGTTCGACATGGACACCGTGGGCAACCTGAAGAAGGTGATGAGTGGCGAGAACATCGGCACCTTGGTGCACAACTAATCACACGCTGTTTCGATCGAATGTTGAGTTTTGAGTCTGAAGTCTCCCCGACGGAGGATTCAAAACTCAAACTATAAAGATGTTTCCTCTATGTCCATGAAAGATTTGTTCTACTTCTCGCGCGGCGAGCGCAACGTGCTGTTCGTGCTGCTCAGCTTGATTGTGGTCGCTTGGATCGCGATTATCCTGACGGATCAAGAGAAGGAAGAACCTTCGGAAGCCACACCCGTTGTGAGTCAAGCGGAATCTCCTTCCGCAGCGGTGGCCGACACGCTTTCCCGTCAGCCTCAGCTCCTCACTCCCCCATCGGCAAAACCGAAGGCCGCCTCTGCGTCTCGGCAAGCGGTGGCTGCTAAACGGAGTTGGCCTCGCCTTCCCCAGTCTAAGCCGGCATACACGCGGCATAGCGACAAGGTCGCTCCAGGCACAATCATCGAGTTGAATCAAGCCGATACGACACGTTTAAAGCAGGTGCCAGGCATTGGGAGCACCTTTGCCCGACGCATTGTGCGCTATCGGGAACTCTTAGGGGGATACTACACCGTGGAGCAATTGGCCGAAGTCTATGGCATCGACGAGGATCGCTACAACGCCTTGGCCCCGTGGTTTCGGGTAGACACAACGGCCATCCAGCCGTTGCTCATCAATCAGCTCCCCTATAAAGAGCTGTTGCGGCATCCCTACCTCAACAAGCCGCAGGTGCGTCAAATCGATCGGATGCGCCGACTAAAGCCCCTCCAAAGCTGGACAGACCTGAGTCTGCTGGAAGAGTTCACCGACCTCGATCGGCAACGGCTGAGGCCCTACGTCTCTTTTCGGGCAACGCCTTAATAAGGAATAAGTCAGTCTTTCTGGATTAAGACGGTCGCATAGGCGCTGATGCCCTCTTGGCGACCCGTGAAGCCCAGCTTCTCTGTTGTTGTGGCCTTAATCGAGAGGTCGTCTACATCCACCTCCATCACTTCGGCCAGCACCTCCTTCATGTGGGGAATATGCGGATTCAACTTCGGGCGCTCGGCGCAGATCGTAGCATCTAAGTTGCCAAACGCATAGCCCTTCTCTCTGATCAGCGCCATGGTCTTGCGCAAGAGGATCTTGCTGTCGATGTTCTTATACTCGCCTGCCGTGTCGGGGAAATGATAGCCGATGTCGCGCAGGTTTGCCGCGCCCAGCAGGGCGTCGCAAATCGCATGGATCAACACGTCGGCGTCGCTATGTCCCAGCAATCCCAAGGTATGCTCAATCTGAATGCCTCCCAGCCAAAGCGCCCGATCGGGCACCAAGGCATGTACGTCATAACCAAAACCTACTCGTATCTTCATTGTCGCTTATCTGAAAAGGTTACGAATGCCGTCCATATCGAACGAGAGGGAGAAACGCAAGGTCTGATCCAGCGGGTTACTCTGCACCGTACTGATCAGGTAGGCGGCATCCAGCTGGAAGACGCTCATGCGGAAGCCGGCTCCCACCGAGAAGTACTGGCGGTTGCCTTGGTACTTGTTCTCGTAGTAATAACCGCCACGCACAAAAAACTGCTCGTTGTAGTTGTATTCCACGCCGATTGAGGCCATGATCTCCTCCAATTCGCCCTTGAAGCCGTTGGGCGAGTCGCCAAACGACTTGAAGATGCCCGTGATGGGCGACATATTGTTATAGTCTTCGTACTTCTTGTTATACTCCTCGATCTCCTCGGGCGTGGAGCCTGTCTGCACCGGAGCCGAGGGAACCAGGTATTTGCTCAGGTCTAAGTAAACACCAATCTGGTTGTAGTCGTCCAGCGGATAGAGCAAACCCGTGCCGAGCGACAGCTTGGTAGGCAAGAACTGATTCTTGTTGCCGCCGTCGTAGGAGACCTTCGTACCGATGTTCGACATGTTGAATCCGAAGCTCCAAAGCGCTTCGCTCTGTCCGATCACCACATACTTCTCCAAGTAGCCGGCGATATCCGCCGCGAAGGCGTTGTCGGGCACCATGTCCTCATCGGCCGAAGCGCCCATGTCTGAGCGGATGAAACGCAAAGCGACGGCCATGGCGAAAGCCTCCGAGAGCTTACGGCTGTAGCTGACGTCTACGGCCATCTCGTAGGGGTTCAAGGTCAGTGCCGAGCCTTGTCCGTTGTCGCGTCGTTCGGTGACGTCGCCCAAGGTGAAGTAGCGCACCGAGGCACCAATCGCCTGCATGTCGCTATTGCCCAGCTTGTAGTAGCCGGCGAGGTTCACCAAGGCCACATCGTTCACGATCTTACGCAACCAAGGCGTATAGGAGAGCGATACGCCCGCCTTGCTGTAGGCGAAGGCATATTTCGCCGGGTTCCAGTATTGCGAGTGCACATCGGGTGTGGAGGCCACACCGTTGTCACCCATACCGCCGCCACGTGCGTCGGGGGCGATAGAGAGCGAAGGAATAGCCGTGTTGATCGGCGAAAAGGTATGTTTAGAGTCGTCTGCGCCTCCTTGGGCATACAGCGTAGTGAGGGAGGCCACGAGGCAACCCAACGCGATCAGCAGACTGGTTCTTGCGATTTTCTTCATCATTCAATTTTTGCTTTAAAAGATAAAACTCAACTCTGTTTGGTTTATTGTGCCAAGATAATCAATTTATTCGCTTTTGTCACCTCTTTCGAGCTGTTGCAGCGGATGGCGGCCCGATAGAGGTAGACTCCGGGGCGAAGCCGTCGGCCGGCGCTGTCGCACAGGTCCCAACTGACGATGTAGGCCTTGAACAGCTCCGAGGAGCCTCGCTGTGTCGTGCTCCAAAGCAGCTTGCCCGTCAGGTCGTAGACCAGGAGGGTCACCTCTAAGGTGCTCTCTGGGCGGTTGTGCTCTAAGTGGAACTTCGCCTCTTGGCGGGCCGGGTTGGGCGTTGCGTAGAGGTCGATGAGGTTGGGCTTCAGCCCCTCCACCACTTCGAAGGCAAAGGTGCGCGTCGTCGAGTTGTTGAGGATGTCCCACACCTTCAGCTCTGCCGTGTGCCGACCTGCCTCTAATGTCGGGATCGAGAATTGCACCAGTCCCTCGCCCTCGCTGTCGGTCACCTGGGCATAATAGCTGTTGAGGTTGTAGCTGCGCGACGGCTGGTTGTCGATGGTCAATTGGATGTCATGTCCGATGCTGCTACCGGTGATGTTCACACCGCTCTGGTCCCAAAGGCGAACCACCAGGTAGGGCGTCGGGTTGACGGCGCCTCCATCCACGAAGGTGGTGTCGTTCAGGTAGAGTTCCCTGATTTCGGGGCCTACCGTGTCTCGCTGGGCGGGTTCGGCCGAACCGCCCACCTTATAGTTAAGGAAGGCTCCTTTGGCCTCTTGCTGTGCGTCCGACACGGCATAGAGCGTCATCTTGCCCAACTGATTGGAGTAGGAGATGTCTTTGGGCACCATAAACGAGAAGCGGAACTTGCCTCCGCTCACGCTGGTCTGGCCTGTATAGAGCAGGTTGGGATAGTCGGTATAACTGAAGTAGCGCTTCTCGCCATCCACCGTGTTGTTGCCCAAGGTCGTGATGGAGTCTTGGCTGTCCAGCACGATGGCGTTCAGCCAGCCGTTGAAGTCGGGGGCCGATTGCCCGGCTTGTGTCAGCAGCTCGCCCTCGACGCTGATCTGCTGCAGGGCTTGAAACTGAATCGGGTCGCCAGTGGCGCTTTGTCCGTTGACGGTGGTCACCTTGGCCTGGTAGCTGGGCATGGCCAGCCGCAAGGCGGGATCGCCTATCAAGATGAAGTTTAGCTTGTTCGCCCCCGACAAGGCGTTCTTCGTCGCCATCATGGCCTCGCCCAAGGTGCGTGGCTCGCCGTTGTCTTTCAGCTGGAAAAGCTGTTGATAAAGTTGTTGATTCAGGGCCGCGTTGCCGCTCGACTCCACCGTTCGGGTGGTTGTGAAAAGGGCAATACCGCCGCTGGTCGGGTTTAAGAAGACCGACTCGCCCGCCGAGGTGTTCACCGCGTCAAAACGGGTGAAGTCGCACGTGGCCGTCACCCAGATGGGCAGGCGGGTGTAGGTAGACTGCTCGATGTCGGTTTGTGTCCACACCTGCTCGTCGGCCCACGAGGTGGTGTTGCCGTGCCCCGTGTAGTTGATCAGCAGCTGGCCGCTCTTCAGGAGGCTGGCTATCTTGTTGTGCACGTCGGGATAGGAGCCGCTGTTGTCGCGCTTGAAGGCGTCGAGATAGACCTTGTTGGTCTGTATCCAGGGGCAATTCTCCTCGATGAAGCTGGCCAGCGCCTCCGCCTGCATGGCGTGGCGGGTGGTGTAGGAGTCGGCGTTGCTGCCGTCGTCGGCCACCAAGGTCATCTGGTTCTTCCAGCTGCCTGCCGACGCGGCATCCACGTAGGCGAGTTGCTTATCCACCATCTGCGTCGCCTCTTTCAGTGTGCGCACGGGGAAGCGGCCCACGCCCACTCGCATCTTGTCGGTGGTGAGGCTCACGCCTGCGTTGTCGTCGAGCAGGGCGAAGTAGTCGTCGGTTGCGTAGGAGGCCGAGGTGGCCGAGAACTCCACGAGCGACTCCTGCGACTGGTAGGTCAGCAACATGTGGTTGAGCGGCAGGTTCTTCACCTCGCTGCTGAGGCCTCGGTTGTCGTAGATGCCGTCGCCAAAGAGCAAGAGGTATTGCGGGGCCTTCCCGAGGGAGGCGCTGCGGTCGTAGAACATTTTCAGGAAGCGGCGGTAGGCCGTTGCGTCGGGCGTGCCGCTCGAGAACTCATTATAGATGGTCTCTGGCGTAACCACCACCACCGCCATGTTGTCTTGTGTGCGGTGTAGGTCGGCCAGCCGCTCCGCCTGCTCGACGAAGTCGGTCGGGGCAATGATCACCATGTCTTGCTGCGCCAGGCCGTGCAGGTCTTGGTTGGCCACATCGCCCACCACGGTGGGTGCCGTCAAGGGGCGGTTGGGCTGCACCAAGGCAAACTCGCGCAGCGAGCCCGCCGCAATCGAGAAGCTCAGGGTTGTTCCGTCGAGCTGTGTCTCCATGCGCTTTACGGCCGTCGGGTCGGTCACGTCGAACACCAGCGTCTGCGCATCGGCCCCTTCGATCACGAAGCGAGAGACGTTCCCCACCGAGGCCACACTGCGGAAGAGCGTGCAGCCGCCGTCGGGCTTCAGCGTGCGCTGATAGTGCAAACGGATGTAGTCGAGGCGCACGTTCGAGTGGGCCGCCGAGCTGTAGGAGACCACGAAACTGTTCTTCTCGCTCTTCTCGCCCGTCCATGTGGCGGTGCCTGTTCGGCTGGTGGCCGTCACATACTTGCTGCTGGTGGAGGAGAGGGTGAGGCTCAGCAGGGCCGAGTTGTTGATGCTGAGTGTGGCCTTGCCGCTGCCGGAGGTCACTTTCGAGATGAAGCGCATCGTCACCTTTGCGTCGTCGTCGGTTATGCCGGGCAGGGAGCTGAAGGTCGTGAGGGTGCGTGGCGTGGCGCTGCTGAAGTCTTCGCCAAAGAGCTCGCGGCCTGAATAGGCCACCGACACCAGCTCCTGCTCGTGCAGCAGGTGCTCATCGAAGGTGGTGAGGCGCACGATCGCCCCCTCCACGGAGGGCTGCGTTGCCATCTCGGCCGTTGCGGTCGCATCGGTCAGGAAGTAATAGCCCGCTGTCGAGTAGGGGTTGCGGGTGTGCGTAAAGAGCGACTGCTTGGCGTCATACGCCCATTGGATAGGTCCTTGCGCAAAGAAGAGCAGGCCGTCGGTGGTGCGCCAAACGGGCGTAGCGGGCAGGTCGTCGGCATAAGGCTGGCTGAAGTCTTCGGCCAGCATGGCCCCGCCGTAGCCGTGCACCGACACCTTGCTCGGGTCGGTGAAGCCCATCGCCTGCAAGGCGGCGTTGGTCAGTTTATACACGCCTGTCTGCTCCACCTTCACCTTCACCCATTTGCCTTCGGCCAGGTGGGAGTGCGACGCATAGCGGTCGGCTTGCGCCCACAGCAGCGGACACAAGAGCAGCCAGAGCCACACGCCGATTATCTTTCTGATCTGTTTTCTCATCGTACATAAAAATCCAGCAACTTCCGCTCGCCGATGTAGCCCTGCAGGTGATCGCCTATCTGCACGGGGCCTACGCTACACGGGGTGCCGGTGTAAATCAAATCGCCAATCTTCAACGTAAAGAAGCGGCTCACATAGGCCACGATGCGATCCACCGAGAAGAGCAGCTGCTCCGTGTTGCCCGCCTGCCGGGTCTCTCCGTTGATGTCTAAATGGAAAGGCAGCCGGTTGATGTCGCCCACCTCCTCCAGGGGGACGAACGTGCCCACCACGGCGGAGTTGTCGAACGCCTTGCTGATCTCCCAAGGCAAGCCTTTCTCGCGAAGCTGTCGCTGCAGGTCGCGCGCCGTGAAGTCGATGCCCACCGTCACCTCGTGGTAGTAGCGATGCGCGAACCGCTCGGCGATGTTCTTGCCCAACCGATCGATCCTCACCACAATCTCCGCCTCGTGATGCAACTCCTGCGTGAAGTCGGGGATGAAGAAGGGCTTGCCATCCTTCAGCAGCGACGAGTCGGCCTTCATGAAAATGGTCGGTTCTGATAATGTTAACGTATGATTCAGCTCTTTATTGTGAGCGGCATAGTTCATGCCTACAGCGATGATCTTCATATCTATTTACCTATTAAGTCTGTCTATTCTGCCTGCGAAGGTACGATTTTTTTCGCCATTGCCACTGCCTCAACAGCCCAGAGCCGCCAACATTTCTTTAAATTGCGTCGCATAGCTCAAGGTCATGCGGTTGGGCTTGAGGCCTACGGCCGAAAGCGGCGGCGTCTCGGCCAAGGCTTTTCGCAACGCTTGGCAAAGGCCGTCGGGGTCGGTCGGGTCGAACAGCGCGCCGTTCCGCCCCGGCTCGATCAGGCAGGCCGCTCCCGCCACTTGGCTGCAAAGGGTGAAGCAGCCCGCCAAGAGGGCCTCGTTCACCACCGTGCCGAAAGGCTCATAGCGACTGGGGAGCACAAAGAGTTGCGCCAGGTTGTAGTAGGCCATGAGGGTAAGGCCCTCCTGCTTGCCTACGAAGCGCACCAGCCCCGAGGCGATTCCATCGGCGGCGGCCTGGGTCAGCTCCTCGCGCAAGGGGCCGTCGCCCACAATCAAGAGGCGCACGCTTTGCGATGCCTTCGGGAGGCGTTGGATAGCCTCCAGCAGTAGCGACACCTGTTTCACCTCGGCCAGCCTGCCTACATAGAGAACCACCTGCTTGCCCCTTAGCGCATAGCGTTCGGCCAGGCGCTCGGCCGTTGGAAGGCTCGCGGCCAGTCGTTGGCGGAAGAGCGTTTCGGGCTGGATGATGGGGAAATAGGCATAGCGTGCCCTGTAGGGCAGCTGCCTCCGATACCAGCGATAGGCCTGCTCGTCGGCCAACACCACGCCTTGCAGCAGGTGCAGCATCACGTAGCGGGTGAGCCGCTTCACCCGTCCCGCCCGCTCGGCCATCCGTTTGTTGTCGTCGCAAATGGTCAAGATGCGCATCTTCCAGTGGAATAACAGTTTGAAGAGGCAGACCAGCAGCCCCAACAGGTTATACTCCGAGACGATGGCCACCTCCGGACGTTTACGCCATAGGATGGCCAGCACCTCCAGGCGCAGGTTCTTGATGCCCAAGAAGCCGGGGCGCAGATAGCGGGGCGTAAAGCGCAGCCGCTGCCGCAACGCCTCTTGGTCGAACTTCTGCTCCAGCGGGTCGTGAAACTCGAAATAGACCTCGGCGTCGAACGCTTCGCTCAGCGAGTTGAAGAAGTCAACCCGGTAAGGCGCCAAGGCGGGATGGAAGATGATGCTACGTGGGTTCATCTGCGATTGGTTTTGTTTTGTCTGTGCGCTCGATGGGCGATAAGGCCGATAATCGATGCGCTTCTTACAGTCGTTTCGCAAATATAACTATTTTCTTGATTCACTACGAGTGCTTACAAAAAGTATTATATATTACTTGGCAAAGTAATATGTATTCAATGGGCAAGTAATATGTATTAAATGGCAAAGTAATATGTTATAAATGGCAAAGTAATACGTATGCACTTTTTGCGCTGAAAAACGATGCCCGTCGTTGTGAAAAACGATGCCCGTCGTTGTGAAAAACCATGGTCATCGTTGTAGTAAACCATGGGCGTGGAAATTTATCCGCATGGGCTTAGAAATTTGTCCGCATGGTGATGGAAAATTACGGCGACGGGCAACGAAATTTACGCCAAAGTACGCAAAAAGCCCTGAGTGAGCATAAGCGCTTATTCTAATTGCTTGTGTTCGCTCAGGGCGTATGGCTTGTTTGCCTTCACCGCCTGCCTGATTGGCTTGATGAGGCAGAGGGTGGGGTGATTATTTGTAGGGATCGACAGTCACTGTAATAGGAGCACTAGAGACCTTACCGTCTATCGTAATCTTGATAGAAAGTTGTCCGTTTGTGTTGCTTAATGCATAATTAACTACGTATTTCTTCTGTGCTTCTGTTGCAGAGGTCCCTTCTGTAAGAATGGAAGTGGGTTTTGTTGTGAAGGTTACATCAGAGCCTCCTGTCTGTGATAGTGTGCCTGATAGTACTAAGTAGGGAGTAACGCCTGTCTTTACATAGACTTTGTTTGATGAAAGGTTCTTGCCGTCGGCAACGCCTGTCCCAACCAACATAAATCGTTTACTCGCAGTTACATCTGAAGATTCAGTTGTTACATAGAGTGAGCTTATAGTTACATTGGAAGATGTCAGGCTGGATGTTTGAACATCAATGATTGAATTGGTCAGTTTGCATGTTACTGTAGCCTCATTCTCTTTGTTGGCCGTTACGGTTACGTTGTTGTTTGTACCGTCGAATTCAGGTGAGTCCCATGCAAAGTCTGCGCCATTCATCGATGTGTATTTCGCATTTAATGTATAGGTTGCACTTGCGGGTAACTTGTATTTAGTGTTTTCAATTTCTGAGAATTTATTTCCATTAGGCAATGTTGTGCCTTCCGGGATGCTTGTCCCTGAAGGGGCAGTCAGTGTTACTAAGAAATTTGGCATCAAAGAAGCATATAAAGAAGAGAGATCTTCTGTTTCTCCGCTTTTTGTGCTTACGTTTAAGTTCGCATCTGTAGCGAGGTTGATGCGCAACTCGCCAGTTCCGTTTTGAGCGACGTTGTTGATAACTCTATTCTCTTCGAGAATGTTACCACATGAGGTGAAACCTCCTAATGCTATGGCTACTAAGCCAGCTACTAATTTTGCTTTCATAATTATTATGGTTTAATGTTTATTATTTCATTTGTTAGTTCTTATACTCTAATAAAAAAGCCTTGCATACAACACCTATATCTGAATTTATTGCAGTTGACCACCTATTTTTATCTCCTTTAGTATAAATGCATATTCTTTTAATTGATGGTGTCAGATCACAGAAGGATGAAATGTCTTCATACGGTGCATTTCTATCAGTGGAAACAAGATTAGATCCACTTAATGTTTTATTTACTGTCGCATTTACACCTGTTGTAGAAGCGTGAATTGAAACAGTAGGTTTATAGTCCTTGGGGAGAGATCCTCCATAAGCGTAAGCTGTCAATGTTGCTTTCGTTAAAATGATATTCGGAATGTAGAATATCGGAGTTAATAAATATGCCTCTTTGATTTTTAATGTCAAAAATCCATAGCTGTTACCATCATTATTCATCTCCCATCCAGAAGGCTTTCTGTTGTCTTTAAATGATATGTTATACGGCAACCCCGTCACATGATAGGTTTCGCTGCCACTCTCTGTCACGCCATCAAAAGTGTATGAGGCGTTAAGCGTGTGAGCAGCCCACGATTGCGATTCGGCATTGCCAGCCGATACCGCATTCCCGTCCAAGGTCAAGGCTGAGGACTGGGTGTAGTTGGGGTTATTCTGCAAAGCATCCGTAATGGAAGGAGCGGCCTTCATGCCGTAGATTGTGCTTCCATCGCAACTGTTTGCCGCATCAATCTCTCCTGCCAAATACTTGTTGTAGGAGGTGTAGGCTGTAGCGGACACCGTAAACGTTGGAGCTGGCACCTCCACTGTAGAAACGTTTTCCGCCGTAAGCTCGCCTGTCTTCAAGGTCAGCGAAGAGCGGAGCGTGTATGTTCCTTGCGGAAGGTAGGGCCAATCTCCTGCCAGAGTCATTTCTGCTGGGCTATTTTGTGTCGGAGCACCGCTTCCTGTAAAGGTGCGCACTATTATTCCTGCTTGATTCTGCAACTCTGCCTTCCAGCCGGTTATCAGTGCGGCGGGAGTGCCTGTTAGCGAGGCTACATTGATCATCACCTTTGTGCCACTCAGCAGCTCGCCCACCTTTGTATGTTCGGCTGTCGCTTGGGTTCGCAAGTCGAAAGAGGGCAGGTTCTCTGGGTTGCATTGAATGACATATTGCGTGCCTGCCGCTGCACTATTGGTAACAGTGGCCTCTTTTGAGGTCTCTCCCCCGATCAAGTTTGTTCCAGTAAAGGAAACCGCTACGGCTTCTTCTTTGTGAACATACAAATTTCTTTGTGATTCGTTCGAGGCCAATGTTTCTGTGATGCTTCCTACTTTTACGCTCAAAGTCCACTTAGAGTAGTGCTTTTGTAAATCGGCATCTACAATGGGTTTCAACATGGCGTTGCCCAACGATGGCGCCAACTCAACGCTTGTCGATTGCAAGGCGTTGATGGTGAACTCTTGGCTGTCGTAGAAATAGGGCTTTGTATCGAGTGTTTTATTCTCTCCATTATACGCCTCAACGGTGTAGGTGCCAGTGGGCAGCACGATGGGAGCGGAGAGTTTGGCGTAGCGCTTGGGGAAACCCGAAACCTGAGTTCCGTCCGAAGTCACGTTGATCCATAATTCACTTACAGCGGGAACCTCTTCGAGTGTTGTGGTCGCCTTGGTCAGCGGGGCAGCTTGCACCTCGGCCGAGATGGGGCCTACTTGCAACGTCAGGTAGCCTTCGCCTTTGCCAAGCACAGGTTGTCGCAGCTCCTCCTCGACACAGGCGGTGAGGGCGAGCAATACGTAGAGGCTGCTTATGAGGTGCACGATTTTAGATCCTATTCTCATCTCTATCTCTTTTTTTGTTTAGTTCATAATCCAACTTACACGGTTGGTGGGCAATTGCACTTGCAGTTCGTAGATGACGCCTTGCGTGGGTGCGTCGATGCTCCCTGTTAGGCTGAACGGCTCTTGATCGGCGTTCTTCCCTGTCAGGGTGTAGCTTATCGCTGTGCCCGCGGCGAAATAGGCCGTCTGGCCTGCGGTGAGTGTCGCTTGGCGGCTCTCCTGCTTCAAAGCCAACTGATAGTTGGTGAAGGCTTCGGGCAGATACTGACCCAGGCGAACGCCCACATTGATCATCGGAACAATCAGGTCGATGCGATTGATCGCTCCGCTCTTGATCTGGAAGGTGTAGGTCTTCTCGAAGATGGGCTGGCCGTTGCCTGTTGCCTCCTCGTTGAGGGCTGCGTTGTAGGTGTGCAGCGTGTAGGAGCCTGCGTCCAGCTTGAGCGACGAGATCGTCGCTCCGGCCTCGTAATGATGCAGGAGTTTCCCCTCGCCGACGCTTTCCCCCGCGTAGATATCTACGATGAGGTCGCTGTCTACGGCTTTCGTCGTCAAGGCGTCGGTCTTCTCCACCTGCCTACGCAGGCTTTCAACCACGAGGGTTCCTTCGCCTGTCGCCTCAGGTGTTAGGCTCTCGTGTTGGCAGGCTGTCGCTGCCAACACGAGGAGTATACCATATATATATTGTCTCAGTCTGTTCATCATTTGTCGTAGATTAATTGAATGTCGTCGATAGTCAGCACGCTGCCATCTTTTGCTTTATTTAAACCCGAAACGACGTAACCTTTAAGATTATCAGTTTCGGTTTTTTCAATATCAGAACAGTTAGCAGATGAAGAGAAAGCTACTACAATATGGGTAATAGGCAAGTTCTCTGCATTCTCATATGGACTATAATCAATAGAGATTTCTCCAGTTGTAAATGAGTCCTTTTGATCTCCATTTACGATTTCTCCTGTCCCTAAGGTAGAAGAAACAATTTCACCATTTATAAGACTTCGATTTTCTAATCTAATCCATGCTTTAAATGAATCCTTGTTATAAGGAGCGTACTTATATTGAAATTGAAGTCTTGTTGGGCGGGAGACGGATTCAATGCCATAGTCGTAATTATCCTTATTTGAGGAATGATCGTATGAGTATGAACCTAAGAATAATTTTCCTGCTGCTATATGGTAAGTTAAAGTAGAAGTATTACCTGCACCATTGTCCCAGCCAACTGTACGTAAGGCTGCTGCGTAGCCGGTCACGCCAGCTACACGATATGTGGAAGGATTCAGATTGTATGTTGAAGATACGTTCGGAGATCCCTCGAATGTCTTTTCATTGACACATGCCCACACATTATTAGCGGGAGAATATGCTGTTACATCTATATTAGAAAAAATATTCGATCCTTTATTCAGCTTCTTTGTGGATTCTGACCAGTCTTCCATATCTCCATAAGGTATTGCTGCCGCTTGATAAAGAGAGAATTCTTTTATTGTACTGGGCACAGCGTTACGATATAATGCTCGAATGAAGCACGTAGATCCGGGAGTAAGCTGAGATTTGTAGCGATCGCTAATTGTTTCCCAAGAGATCCCATCGGAGCTGTATTGATATGATATATCGCTGAGTATTTTATTTGCGTTTCCTGTGCGAATGTCATCAGATACAACTTCGTTCACCGTAAACTCCTTGGTCCAGATGTTCTTGGGATAGACCGACACACTAAACTCCGGCTTTACCGTCTGAATGGTATAGACGGGAGCGGCGTCGGCCTCGCTGCTCCAGCGGTCGTTGGCCTTCACACGGAGCGTGATGCGGTTGTCTACCGCCTCGCCCTTGTTGGTGCGGAGCGAAGCCGTCAGTTGCGTGAGGTCGATATTGCCCTCAGTTCCTTGCGTATTTAAGGTGATGCCCGCTTGGCTGAGCAATTGCTTTTCCGCTTCAGTCAGATTGGAAAGCAGGTATTTCTTATTGAGCGATTGAAGCTGCTCATCTCCGAAGGCGAGCGTAAACTCCACGTCTTGAATGGCATGCGAAGCGGTGAAAGCCAATCGGGCGTCGATGGCGTCAGCCGTCTCCGTATAGGTCAGGCTGGTGGCCTGGTTGGCAAATCCCGTCACCTTCGGTTTCGGCAGGCACTCCAAGGGGATGGTCGCGCTGATGGTCTCTGTCTTGATCTCAGCCTTCTCGATCTGCATAGCCAAGCGATCGTCGGTCTTGAGCGTCAAGATGAGATGCTGAGCCGCATCGAGCTTCTGAGGCAGCTTGTCGCTTGTCATCTGTGCGGTCTTCTCTTCGCCTGTTGAGCGCAATGTGCCCACGAAGTAGAACGCAACCGCCTCGCCAGCCTTCAGATAGGCCTTGCGATTGGGCTCCGAGGGGGTGAGTTGGGCGGACGCTTGGTTCACCACCACTTTCACGCCATAGTTTGTGAACACCTGGTCTAACGCCTCCTTGTTCGCCCAGTTGATCGACACCAAGGCATTCGCCACCTTGCAGGGGATCGTCACCGAAGCCGCCTGTTTGGGCTGGATGGTCGCCTTGGCCTCTCCGGTGTAGTAGGGGCTGTCGAACGCCACGTCGGCATTCTTGCCCATCGAAGCCTCTAAGGTGTAGCTCCCTTCCGGAGCGGGAATAGGCTGGTTGGTCCATGCGTCATCATAGAGCGTAGAGCTCGCTTCGTTGCGGATGCAGAGGTGAAACTGCTTAGCCGTCTCGTCGCTGATCGACTGTTGGGCCTTGGTGGTGGCCAAGAGGGCCTCGTCGGCCAAGGAGACTGAGAATGAGCCCTTGGTCGCTTCGGTCAAGCTCTCTTGCTGGCAAGCGAACAGGATGGCCAACAAGCAGGTTACACCATATGTATAGAAGGTTTTAATCATACACTAATTCTAAATCGTCTAACCATAGTTTGCTTCCCACACCCCCCGTGAAGTAGTCGCCATACTTGCTCGACGAGGCAACCACCACGATATACTTCGGTGTGCGGTTGGTGTAGCGGTAGTCTAACTCAATCTCATGCTGCGTCCAGCTGCCGATGGTGTTGCCTTGCGTCAGCTGGCCATACGCAATCACGTTCGGGTCGTTTGGCTCGAACAGTTGTCGCTCCGAAGGACGGGTGCGAATCTCGTAGGGCTTCTCCCAATCGCCCAAGGCGATATAGATTTGGCAAGAGTCGGGCTGTCCTTTCATATAAGCCAATGCGTCGTCGCCCACCTTGTCGATCGTCTTGCTGGTGTATTTATATTGGAAGCGCAGCTTCGAGGGGAAGGAGCTGAAGGGGCGACCAAACGCCAAGACGCCATTCGTTCCGACTGTTTTTACGTAGGTGCCCGTGAAGATATTGCCCGCTGCGAACTTCAGTACAATCCATTTCGACTCCAGGCTGGCCGCCTTGCCCGAACCCGTAGCGGTCTCGGTGGTTGGCAGCGAGTTGCTATCGCCCACGGTGGTTGCTCCCTTGTTGCCCGTGTCCCAGAAGGAGTCGGCACCCGAAGCCCACGGTTGCCACAGCTTGGCGTTGTCGGCTGCCACCGACCAGTCGTCGAGGCTGCCATTGGTCAGCTTGACGGCCTCGGCGGTGGTGAAGCTCTGTTCGTCGCCCGCATTGCCATCCACGCTGACCCGGTATTGGTAGGCCGTCTTGGCCGTCAGTCCGCTCAAGGTAGCGGTAAAACTCGTGCTTGATACTTGCACGGCCGAGGCATCTGCCTTGGTCCAGCTAGCCGCTCCCTGTTTCTTATATTCAATCACGGGTGTCTTTCCGCTCTGCACTGAGCCGGTGATCGTGGCCCGTTTCACCATGGCGAAGGCTGTTGCTTTCGCCTCGGTGTTTTGCGAGGGATAGACATACACAGTCCATTTGGTCATCACCTCTTCCCAGCGTTGCTTCACGTAGAACTGCTGTGGCGAGGTGTAGTTGCTGATGGTGGTAGGGTCGGGCTCCACTTGGCCAAACTCACCGCCCAGGTTCATCGTGTTGACCGTCAGGTTGGCGATCGATTGCTCGGGAGCCACATAGATCACCACGTTGTGGTTGATCTCGTCGATCACCGCCTTGCCAATCTGGTTCTCCACGTCTACCTCGCGGTTGATGTATTGCGCGACGTTAACGGTCCATACATATTTCTGATAAGTGCCCAAGGTGAAGGTGACAGGCTTCGTGAAGTTCACGCGTGTCATCGCCGTCGAAGAAACCTCGGCCAGCGAGGCGAAGCTCTTTGTCGGGAAGTTGGCGTAGTCTACACACGAGGCCGAGTCGACCTTGATGGTTGCCTCTTCGCTGACCACCAGTTTGGTAATCTTCAGTTTGCGCAGGTCGACAGAGTCGTTCACCGTGATGTTTACGGTGCGGTTCTTCTTGTCGATGGTCGCCTCGGCGCTCTGTGCGTCGGGAGCGGCGCATTGCCCCTCAACCGCTATCTCGGTAATCTCGCTGACCACCAACGGATAGGGAATGTCATCCTCGATCATGCAGGTCGTGAGGCCGACCGCACACATGATGTAATATGTAAGCTGTTTCCAACGCATCGTCTTAAAAATACATAGTCATACCAATATTGATCGAGAAGAGGTTGATCTTGAAGTTTCCCGAGGAGACACGTTGGCGTCCCTCTTCCACTTGATTCGTCTCTTGGTCGATCCATTTGAAGTCGAAGCCCATCACGCCCACCGACACCTCTACGGCCGAATAGTCGGTGATGAAGGCGGTTAAGCCCGGAGCGAAACCGATCATCATGTTCTGCACCGTCTGGTAGGAGCCGTCGTATTCCGCTCCTGTCCCGGTTGAGTTCTTGCCCGTGCCATAGCCATAGGTCAGTCGCGCCTCGTTGAAGAGTCCGAAGATCTTGCTCTTCCCGATCGGCATGTAGGTGCGCAAGAAGCAGGATGCCTCATACTTATGCTCCAGGTAGTAGATGTCTTTCAGGTTGATGTTGAAGTCCTCGCCCAGGTTCAACTCGAAGTTGCCCAAGTCTAAGTGGTTGCGCGAGTAGGCGAAGCGTCCTCCGAAGGCCACGTTGTCGCGGAAGAAGTAGCCGAAATAGGGGCTTACGGAGAAGTTGTATCCCTTGGCCTCGACGTTCTTCAGCACCAGGAAGTTGAGGTTGCTCTCGTCGTGCTCCGAATAGGAGACGGCTCCACCTGCCATCCACGTTCCCTTCGGGATAAACACCATTTTCTGAATCTCTCTATCAATACGCTGCATAGAGCGTTGGGCGAAGAGGCTGTTCGCACTCATCGCCCAAAGACATAGCATGCTATATAATAAAATCCGCTTTATCATTTACTCGTTATATAATTTGTATCCACCGTGGGTTCGCCGTAAATCAAGTCGAACTCATCCAGCAACAAGACACTCGATGTGCTGCCCGTGAAGTAGTCGCCATACTTGCTCGAACTACATACAATCAAGATATAGGTCGGCTTCGTGGTCAGATCCCTGTATTTAAGGTCGATCGTGAACTTTTCGTAGCTGCTCATGCTGGCTGGAGCACACTTCTCGGCCGGCAATTCTCCGTAGGCAATCACACCGGGATCAGTTGTCGGATTGAAGAAATTCTTTTCTCCTGTATTGACCGCAAAGGGGGCTGTCCAATCCAGCAGTGCGATGTAGATCGCACAGGTGTCTCTTTTTCCCTTCTCTACAGAAGAGAGTTTAGTGTGTGTGATGTTTCCGGGGTTGTATTTATAGTAGCCCGTCAGTTGAGTGGGACGTTCAGTGAACTCCTGCCCGAAGCTTAGTGTTGCGCCTAATGGGGCTATTGTTGCTTTTCCGAAATCGCCTGTGAATAGGCTGGCTGCCGCAAATTGTCCTGCAGCGGTTGCCGATCCTAAGCGAGCCGCCTTACCCTTCACCACGTCTGATTCCTCTGGTCTGGTGGGGTTAATTTCTTTGAGAGTGTTTGCACCTTCGTTGCCACTGTCCCAAATACGTGTCTCTGCCGAGGATGCCGCATAGTAATGTTTTCCATTTTTGTACCAATTTTCAAAGCCCCAGTTGAAATTCGCACCGCCTTTGAGTTGAGTTTCTGTTATAAAACTGATCGCTTCGCTCGTGAACTCCTCATCGTTGTAGGTCAGTCGATATTCATACGCTGTAGCTGGTGAAAGAGAGGGTAACGTTGCCTTATAGAGCGAAGCTCCGTTTTCGGAACCAGCTGTCGTTGCGTCTACGGTGCTCCACGCAGAAGCCGACTTGGCTTTGTATTGGAACTTCATTTTCGTTACATCAAACGATGAGCCGTCGGCAGAGGCTGCTTTTCCCTTGACGTAGGCAAAGTTGCTCCATGCGTTTGCGGCCTCCACCTGCAAGGAGGTGCGAGGGTTGCGATAGACAGGGAAGTCGAAGGTGTATTCCCTGGTCTTGTCGTCGGCCGTGATGGTGATGTTGCCCATAGTGCCTTGGTCTGGCGTGTTGAAGTTGACGATGAAATGATCGCGCGCTTCTACCTCTCGATTCTCGGGCTTGATTGGATACTCTTTCGTGTGGTGCGTACCCTTTTGGTCGACTACAGCCAATGAGAGTGTTAATGTACCTACGGGGAAATAAGCAGGTTTGCTCGCTCCATTCATCGTAAAGGTATAGGGAGCGATACTTGTTATGCCGCTTTTCACTACGGCCTCAGCTGACGTGAAATTTTTGCCCATGCCTTCGCCGAAATTGACGGTAACCTTCACATTGGCCAATGTGCATTTCAAAGCCACTTCAGAGGAGATGCCATTCGCTACAGTTGTCTTTGCCGAGCCTACGTAGTAAGGAATGTCGGCACCTGATGCTTGTCCATCGAAACCCTCAGAAGAGGCTGTCACGGTGTAGCTCCCTACAGGCAGTTTGATGGGCTCCATCTTCTTTGTCTGTGCGACAGATATATTCGACACCGTTTTCACCGTTTCGCCCTTGTCGTTGGCGATCACCACTTGGAAGCGTTTCGGATCGTAGTTTTCTGGCACTGCCTTTGTGTTGGTCGTTGAGGTGAGGTGCTGCAGTTCGATTCGCAAATAACCCATTTTTTCCGAAGAGGATAGGGTTGCCTCTTCAGCTTGACAAGCTGTTAGTAGATAGACGAACAGGCCTATCAGATAAAAACCAATCTGTTTCATAACTTTATTCCGCATTCGTTATCTTTTACTCATTAATTGTTACCTTCAATGATTTGGTAACTGTTTTCGCCTTGTTGTCTGTCGCTGTGATTATGAACTCGTGGTATTTCCCTGGGTCGGTTGCTCCATAGATGTTCATCATCGTAAAGAAGGCTCCAATAGGGAAATCATACGAAGTGGCATCTGCTTCGGGCATTGCGATGTTGACTCCAACTCCCATCAGAATACCTTCCAGTTCGGTGTCTCCTACGAGCTCCCGATTGGTGAAATCCATATCTGTGACTATTCCTTGAAAACCTTCGTTACCACCCTTAATGGTGACTTTCAGACTTTTCAGCCCATTGGGAGATAATATGCTTACTTTCAATTTTTCCAAATCGGTGAGCTGATCAAACTGGGCTATAGAGTATTCAACACCCGTATCGAAAGCACTGCATACCAAGCTCACGTCGTTTCCTTCAGGATTAGGCTCGGGATCAGAAGGCAACTCGCTGGGCTCATACACATCCACTTTTTCCTCTTGGTCGTGATTTGTGAACAAAATGCTGGCTGTTACGTTAAATGTCACCTTGCCCTCGGTAGCCGCAGACAATTTCAGATTGATCTTCAAGGATTCGCCGCCCTCGAAGTTCTCAGAAGCATCGTCATACTTCTCTGATGCCTGTTTCTTGGTGAGCACCATCGAATCGTAAATCTTCGCTCCTGTATCTTTTAGCTTACCGCTCAAATTTAGGTTCAATTTGCTTACCTCGTTCTTGAAATAATAATAAACAATGCGCTTGTTGTCTTTGCTGGAGAAACTTATGGCTTCGTTTATGCCATCATTGATGGTCATTTCCCATTCCGACAAAGTAGAGGAAAACTCGTCGCTCAAAGCCACCTCGATGCGAGTGTTCTTCATCTTGCAGTTCACTTCAACCTGTGTCGTGATGTTCTTCGGTATCTCTACCTCCTGCTCTCCCTGAAAATAGGGGGTGGTCATTTCCGCCTGAAGCTCACCGGGGGTGTGCGACGAGACGATATAAGTGCCTACAGGGAGGGATAAACCTGTTGAAGGGAAGTCGCTAGGCTTCGCATAGTTGTAAACCTGCTCTGTCTGCGTCTCTCCTTTTGCTTTGATCTGGATAGGGAAGTTATCCGTGTTCACAGCGGCCTTCGTTGTCACGGGCTCTTCTGCTACAACATCCAGTGTCAATACTCCAAAATCGGTGCTTACTGATGGCTTTTTACCCCAAAGGTCATCTTGCAGCTGGCAGGCGTTCAAGCCCAAAGCGGCAATTCCAAGTGCTATGTAATATCTAATGTTCATTGTGTCGTTCTCCTTTTTTCTTATTTATTAATCCAATCTGATGGCACTGTAATGTCGATGGGGATATCGTTGGTGCTATCATCAATCGTGATCGTCACGCTCATGCTTCCCTCGGTCATATTGTTGTTCGCACTCACTTTTAGTGTCCAGCCTTCGTTCGGACTGAGCGAGCGACTCCATTCTGCGGTTTGCTGTTTCCCGTCGGATTTTCGAGCATAATGGATGGTAGCCTTCACCGTCTCGTTTTGGCCCACCTTTAAATACCAAGGTGCGCTGTCGCCCTTTGCCCACGTTGCGACATTGTTGCCTAAAGCAGCTGTAGAATAGGTGATGTAGTAGTCGCTGAAATACTCTGCCATGTTGTCGTTGAACACCACTTTGCATTTTGCGCAGGTTGGCTTGCAATTCAGGGAAATCGTTTTCGTACTCTCGTCGAGGATCGAAAAAGAGGTTGCATCCGTAGCGTAGAACACCTCTCTGGAGGCGGCCTCTTCAAGGCCCATATAGGCTTTTACATAATAATCACCTCGCGACAAGGAGATAGGCGTACTCTTCAATTCGCTGTATTTTGCAGACTTGACTGTTTCTCCCGAAGCGTTGTTCTTTCGGATTTCCACAGTGTAGTTGTCGATTTGCTTATAGTCGTTTTCATCGACATATGCTTTTGTGTTGGTTGAGAATGCGGTCTGAGCATCCAAAGACAAACGCACCTTCGCCTCGCCAGCGAGGGGCGTCATGACATCTTCTTGCACACAGGCCGTGAGAAGGGTTCCGCAGGCAAAGGCCAACGCCATTAGCCTTTTGTAAAAAGTAATCTTATTTGTCATATACTATAAATTGCTACTTTAAGCTTTCTGTTTCAGGATGCAAAGAAAGGGTTTCTTTTGCAAATACACAAGCGCATATTTCTGATTCGATGTTCTATCCTTAAAAAAGGACGGTTTTTTTCAGCCCTGTTATTCCCTCCTGAAATGAACAGCTTAAGGGGAAGACTGTCTGAGAACACCAGCCTACATCAATTCTTTCGCTCTGCAAGAGTAAAAGAGGCACATTCTGGATGTTTCTTTTGCCCTTGCAGGGCGTAAACCTAATCATTCGTCTATTAGGGGGTGTGTCAAAACTCATTTTTTGAAAATGTGAACTTATAATTTGAAATTTGAACATCCTAAAAACTAAAGAAAGGGCCGTATCATTACTCACAATGCAGAGTTTGATACGACCCTTTCAAATATTATAGTTACAATCTGTAACTTTGGGGAGTTGGATTTTTAGTTTTGACACACCCTCCTGAAAGCAGGTTGGGCCTTCAGCCCGCATCTACCTGCAACCAACGAAGGTCTTGCCATTGCGGGGCGCAAGCTCAATGGCCGATGCCGAGTTGGCGAACACGCCCGCCGCTTCCGCCAAGAGAGCAACGCCCTTGCCGCAGGGGACACGACGAACTCGCCCTGCAAGGGCAAAAGCACTCAGCTCAGGGCAACGCCCTGAGAAACGGGAGATTATCAACCTTTCGCTCTGAAAGAGCAAAAGAAACACATGCTGAATAAAAGTTGAATCAAAACGGGCGAAAATGGCGACGCCCGTCGGCATAAAAAACGACGAGCAACGCTTGAAAAAACGACGGGCAACGGCGTGAAAAACCACGGGCAACAAAATTTATAACCACGGGCAACGAAATTTATAACGACGGGCAACGAAATTTTAAGCAACGGGCAACAAAATTTAGAGCAACTGTAATACGTAACTTTGTACCACCAAAATTTCGTAAAGTTAAACAACGAAATTTAGAGCAACAGACAACGTGCTTTTTTGGGGGAACAACAGATATCGTAAATTCTTGGGACAACGGACATCGAAATATTTACACAAACCTTATTTGTATCTCGAAATTGCGAGCATATTTAATTTATTCTTTATCCATGCGTATTTATATACAATACTTCGGTAAATTTTCACCTAGCTTTTAAGAGTTAAACATAGAGTCGGCTA
>CAKUZF010000024.1 GCA_934718155.1 uncultured Parabacteroides sp.
TGGCTGAAAAATATTGGAAAAAGTAGTTTACCCTTTTATCATTCTTTCGTCTTTGAATATAAAGAACACTAAAAATATAAGATTATGTAAAAAAGACAATGAAAGAGGGATGGAGTCGTGATGTACTTCTCAACTTCATGAATACAGGTTTGTATGAACGAGAGGGGAAGGCTCTAACAAACTTCACACGAACCATGCCGGACGAGACAAGCAACCTTGCACAAGAACTGACGAAAGACCCTTATAATTTTGCCTTTACAGGGATAACCCAGCCTTATAACGAGCAAATTCTCAAAGATGCGCTGCTTGCCAATATCTCGCAATTTCTTCTGGAATTAGGTACGGGATTCGCATACGTTGGTAAAGAGTATCGTCTTCAAATTGGGGAAAAGGAAAAATTCATTGATTTGCTTTTCTACAATCTGAATCTGTCTTGTTATGTGGTGATTGAGGTTAAAATTGGAGAATTTGATTTTCAGGATTTAGGACAACTAAGTGGTTATGTAGTTGCTTGTAATCATATCCTTAAAAAAAAGGGAAGGGATAACCCTACAATCGGTTTGCTTATTTGCCGTCAAAAGGATTCATTACTCGCTCAATACGCATTAGAGGGTAGCAATCTTCCGTTGGGGATATCTGAGTATGAACTGTCTAAACTCTATCCTGAAAAGGTGGAAGGAACAATACCTACGATTGAGGAGATTGAAGCAAAATTGGGAAATGAAGATAAAAAATGAAAGAATATGATAGGTTACGATAAAATAACCCAATATATGGCCACTATGGGATTGAATGAAATGATGGTTTTCAGTTGTCTGCACTTGCGATAAATGTTTCCTCTATTTATGCCCTCAAAAATGGAGTTGACTTCATCGGACGATGAAGTCGGCTTCGTAGGCAAAGTAAGTTGACTTCGTAGGGCTATGAAGTCGGCTTCATAAATGAGTGAAATCTTCGCACACATTATGTCTCTCATTGATGAATACGAATTCAAAAAATGACTTGCCCGCCCATTACGGGCTGCGCCGTTCCAACATATCGGTTCCATCCGAAACTACATCGGAGATTCATTTTGACTTGACGGATAAAGTAACGACCAGTATGGTCGTGGAATATCGGACAGGTAATATCTCTTTCGAGCGTGAGTCCGCCACGCTGTTGGAAGTGATAAACTACGAACGGTTTCTGAATGGTTTAAGCGGTACATCTTTTGAGCAGGGTAGGAAACGTTGTGATTTCCTCCATAGCCACGTTTATAGACAGGTACAAACGGAAAATTTGTTTGATGTCCTACATCATCAATACAAGGGAGAAAGAATTTCCATCGGCCCAGAAAGCCTTTTCCACAAGATACCGGCAGGTGGAAGCCCGTGAAACCGGGGAAGACGGAGCTTTGTTGGAATGTAAACCCATAAATGATTGCGGGTTTGAATACCGCAGAATCAGCCATGACTACATCTTCCGTCTGGGTACAGAAAAGCCATAAAGCCCATATCTTGTCTACTCTGTACTTGATTTAGCTGAACGTATGGCAAATCGACATATACCAAAGACTATGGAAGATTGGGCTAAACGTATTAATATTATTCTTGAAGCTGAAGGTGATGCCGTATTCCCAACGAATACTTATTTGCTGGCTTATGGACCACATTTTCATTTAATATTCTGCTGAAATATGCGGCAGTAGTCCCATTTATATAATCATTACTTTTGCACATAATAATGCTATTGATATTATGTGCAAAAGTAATGATTATATGCTGCATTGTCAATGCAAGTAATAAATGATATTGAGGCGCGCGGCAAGATGTCCTCTCAACGTATGGCATCGCACGGCAACGCACCAGTGCCCCCAGCCTGTGTCGTAACTTTGTGACACGGAAACGATACGAAGGTATCAGGCTGGCGGGGCGCTGCTCCGAGGTTGCTCCGAGGTTGCTCCGAGGTTGCTCTACTGTTTCTCTAATCCGCGGTTAGAGAAACGATAGAGAAACGTTAGAGCTCGATTAGAGCTACTGCCTTCGAACAGCGTTCGAGCGGCGTTCGAGCAGTCTCCCGACAGCCCTCCGCAACAACATTCAACACAACCCAGACTCCAACGCCTCCGTGGGTCGCCCCGTCAAGGGGTTAACGGGGAGGCACGACTAACATGGCAGAGTTAAGAGGAATTTTATCCAAGCTGAGCGGTTCGGCAGGTCGGTTCACCTTCAAGCGTGTGAACGGCCACAGCAATGGAAAGCAGATTCATCGATTTTCCAAAATACTCTTGCATAATCGGGAGGATTTGGTTAACTTTGACCTGGCCCTTGGAGTCAGTAGTCTTCATAGAAAAAGCGGCGCACTTTTCTTTAAAGCTACTGATTTTCAGGAGCTCTTGTGGATGTAATCTATTAATGATTTGATGTTTAACGACAGAGTTTTAGTTTTTGTCATCTGCTGAACATAGTGACATAATAGTTATGACAAAGAAATTTGAAATACGAAACAGTACGGCGGAATTCCTGACGTTCGTGGCAGAAGGTAAGGAGCAAGGCATTCAGGTGCTATACAAAGATGAAACAGTGTGGGCTACCCAAAAGGCTATGGCACTGCTCTTTGACTGCTCCGCTGATAACATCGGTTTGCATCTAAAAAACATATATGACTCGAAAGAACTGACCAAAGAGGCAACTACCGAGAAAATCTCGGTAGTTCAACAGGAAGGTGCAAGAGAGGTGCGACGCAACACGCTGTTCTATAATCTTGACGCAATCATTTCTGTTGGCTATCGTGTCAACTCTATCCGTGCCACACAGTTCCGCCAATGGTGCACCTATGTCATTCGCCAGTTCTCTTTGCGTGGCTATATCATAGATAAAAAACGTATGGAGAACGGCTCGTTCATTGGTGAGGACTATTTTGAACATTTGTTAGCAGAAATACGTGAGATTAGATTGAGTGAACGAAGATTTTACCAAAAGCTCACGGATATATATGCTACAGCTGTTGACTACAATAAGGATGCACCTACCACACGTCTGTTTTATAAAAAAGTTCAGAATAAGATGCATTATGCGGTGCATGGGCATACCGCAGCAGAACTTATTGTTGAAAGAGCCAATGCAGAGAAAGAACACATGGGATTGACCACTTGGGAAAATGCACCTGACGGTAAAATCGTCAAGCCAGATGTAAGTGTCGCCAAAAACTATCTAAAACAAGTGGAACTTGAAGATATGGGAAAACTTGTCAACTCTGTACTTGATTTAGCTGAACGTATGGCAAATCGACATATACCAATGACTATGGAAGATTGGGCTAAACGTATTGATATTATTCTTGAAGCTGGAGGTGATGCCGTATTACATGATGCAGGAAAGGTATCTGCTGAATTTGCCAAGAGCTTTGCGGAGGCAGAGTTTGAAAAATACCGTGTGATACAAGACAGATTTTTTAGCTCTGATTTTGATAGATTCAACTCTTCTTTACCGTTTGACGATGATAAGAATTGAAGGGCTACGAATGCTTGCAAAAAGCATTATATATTACTTGGCAAAGTAATATGACTTAAATGGGCAAGTAATACGTAATAAATGGCAAAGTAATACGTAATGAGCGGGTGCATCTTTCGCTTTGATGCCCCCGCTCTTACTATTTATCTGTTTCGAGCGGTTTACAGTGTCTGCTCGACGTTATATGTGCCTGCGGTGTAAGTCTTTGCCTCGGTTTCGCCCGGAAGTGTGACGGATGCGGTGGCTCCCTCGGGGATGGAGAATTTCCATAGCCATTTGTCGCCGTCGTATTTCCACTCGCTGAGGATTGGGCCTGCGGCTGATTGATACTCGGCCTTCAGTGAGCCTAAACGTTTGTCGGGCACAGGCTTCATGATGATGTGCTTGAAGCCGGGCTGTTGGGTGTCGGCAGAGATGCCTGCCGCGGTTTCCCAAATCCACTGGCAAACGCATCCGTAGGCGTAATGGTTGAAGCTGTTCATGCCGGCCGGGCCCATGCCCTTGTCGAGCATGTAGCTGTTCCAGCGCTCCCAAATGGTGGTCGCGCCATTGTCGACAGAATAGAGCCAGCTGGGGTTGTTGCGCTGGAAGAGCAGTTCGTAGGCGATGTCCACCATGCCGTTGTCGGTTAATGTGCCCATCAGGATGGATGTGCCCAGGAAGCCTGTCTGTAGGCAGTTGCCGTGGTCGGCGAAGTTCTGGCGTAAGCGAGCGATCATCTCCTCTTTCGCCTTGCCTTCCACTAAGCCGTTCTTCAAGGCGAAGAGGGCCGGGGTTTGCATGGTGTTGAGTATGTCGGTCTTGAACGTGCCGTTGGGATTCATGAAGGTCTGTTGGGCATATTGCTTCGCCTCGGCTTGCATGGCCTCATACTTTGCCGCGTCGCGACCGGTTGCCTTAGCCATGTCGGCCATCATGCCTGCGTCCATTGCCCAATAGCAGGCGCTGAGATAATTCCAGTAGCTGATGGCTTCCGGGCGGAGGAAGCGCTTTCCGCTGTTGTCTCTGTCGTAGATGCCTCCGCCGCAGCTTTCCAGGGGCTCATAGCTCAACCAGTCGCCCCATTGGTAGTTGCCGTTTTGATCGCTGTTGGCCTTATGGTCGTATTTCGTCTCGTCGAGGTGGTCGAGATACTTTTCCATGGAAGCCCAGCTCTCGTCGATAATCTGCTTGTCGTCGAACTGTTTCCAAACCACCCAAGGCACGATGACTCCCGCGTCCGACCAGCCCAAGCGCATCATGGAGGTGGGCTCCGCTCCATACTGAGCCACGGGGGCTACACCGGGGTATCCACCCAGTTCATGCTGCGTGTCGCGCATGTCGCGCATCCATTTGTGGAAGAACTTGTCGGTGTTGGCAAAGAAGGTGCCAGTCTCGGCGAACACTTGCGTGTCGGCAGTCCATCCGAGGCGTTCGTTGCGTTGCGGACAGTCGGTCGGAACAGACAGATAGTTGGAGCGTTGGCCCCAAAGGGTGTTGCTGATGAGCTGGTTGATCGACTTGTTGCCTGTGATGAGGGTGCCTGTCTCCATCTCCTTGGTGATGGAGGTGACGGGGATTGACTCCACCTGTTTGATTTTCACCTCGTCGGTAGCGGTGACGGAGATGAAGCGGTAGCCAAAGAAGGTGTTATGCGGGGTGAAGCTGGCGTAGCCCTTGCCGTCGGCAAAGGTGTAGCTGAGTATCATGCCCGTGTCTTGCATGCGCAGGTTGGTGCGGTGGCAACTGCCTTCGGGGCCATCCATGCCACGCTCTTTGGCTCCATTGCCATCGTTGAGCAACTCGGCGGGAAGGCAGGTTAGCGTTGTGCCTGCCTTAGCCTTGAATACAAACGAAGGCACGGCGGCGGCGTTCTGGCCAAAATCCACAACTAATGTCTCGCCTTCGGCTAAAGTGATCTCTTGCCCCGGTTGATATTCTTTCGTGACCACGATTTTCCCATAGGCGTTCTCGCTCTGGCCTGTCACTCCTTTCCAGGTATAGACAACCTGTGGTTTGAGCGTCAGGTCGTGGCGCAGATAGATCTCGGCTCCATCGGAAGGAAGTATCTCTCCATCGAACTCGCAGTTCTTCTCGGGGGTGGTCAAGGCTTGCGGGGTTTTGAATCCAGGCATCTCGCGGGCATCAAACTCCTCGCCATCGAAGATCGCCGCGTGCTTCACGGGGCCTGCGATGCCGGCTTTCCAGTCGGTAGTGTTGCTGCCATATCGCTTTTTGCTGCCATCCGCAAAGGTGAGCTCTAATACGCCACGGAAGGCCACTTTCTTACCGATCATTCCGTCGTTGCCGCCGGGCGTGATGATCTTGTCGGCCCACCAACCGGGGGTTACTTGTACGGCCAGCTGATTCTCCGCGTTGGCGGCGGTGGCAAAAGCCTTGGTTATGTCGTAGGTGAAGGAGCGTTTGGTCTTGGCATAGTGGGTGAAGCCCGGCTTAAGAATCTCCTTGCCGATAGGTTGGCCATTGACATAGAGGTCATATACGCCCAGTCCTGTGGTCATCCAGTGTGCGCTGGTCACCTTTTGCTCATTCTTGAGCGTCGTGACAAACCAGCTGGCGCCGTCGGCCGCTCGCTCGTTCTTCCCAAAGATTCGGCCTGTCACTACAGGGGCGTTGGCCACTGAAATCCATTCGGATTCATTCCATGCGGCGTTGTCTAAGGCCGCGATACGGATACTTGGCTGATCGGAAGAGGGAGATCCGCATCCCCACAATGTCATCAATGCGATGCCAACAGCCATGTTTCTCACGATGTTGTTCTTCATGTTGTTTTTATTTTATGTCATAGCCTGTTGGGGGCTATGATGGTGTTTGGTCTCTTTGGCTATTTATCTTGCAGGAAGCAACGCTTGAACTCTTGCTCGAAGTTCGGCGTGAAGCATTGCTTGCCGAGGTGCGCCTTGATTTCGGCGATGCTCCAGAAGCGGGCATCGTCGAGTTCCACGGGGTCGGGCTTGAAGGGCCCTTCATAGGTGGTGCGAAAGGTGTTGACCAGCTCTTTCTCGATCGCGGACTCGAACACATAGCGGCACACGAGCTCGGGCGTGAACTCCGTGATGCCTAACTCTTCGCGCACTTCACGCCGCAAGGCCTCTTCTACCTCCTCGCCATAGTCGATATGTCCACCTACGGCAGTGTCCCATTTGCCCGGCTGTATGTCTTTGCTCATCGACCGTTTTTGCAGGAAGAGGTCGCCCTCCTTATTAAATATATGTAGGTGCACAACCGGATGCAGCAGTTTGCTGCCGCTATGACACGCTTGGCGGGTGGCTTTTCCGACCACCTTGCCCGTTTCATCGACTAAGGGGAATAGCTCCGTCTTACAGCTTTGATTTATAGCTGTTTGCGTGTGCAGTGATTCGCAGTTCTGATTCATGATGATTACTTCTTTGCTCTTTTTCGTGCGCTAAGGTAACAACAATTTTTATTTTTAATGCATAAGAGTGACAATTTGAAAGCGCACATCACATAAAAGTTTTATATATTCGCGGCAATAAAATATAAATACAATTTTATTTAGTTTTTTTAAGTTATGAACAAGACGTTTATGGCTGCCGGTTTGGCAATTGTTTTGGGAGCTTGCAGCTCTCAGCAGAAAAGCGATGTAGCCGAGACTACACCCAATCCGTTTTTTACGGAGTACACAACTCCGTATGGTGTGCCTCCCTTTGATCAGATCGAAGTGGCGCATTACAAGCCTGCTTTGCTGAAAGGCATGGAGGAGCAAACCAAGGAGGTAGAGGCGATCGTCTCTAATCCGGAGGAGCCGACTTTTGAGAACACGATCGTGGCATTGGATCAATGCGGACAGCTGCTGCAGAAGGCGATGTATGCGTTTAGTGGCCAGTCGAGCGTGAACACCAATGATGAAATCCAAGAGTTGGAGCGAGAGATTTATCCGATGCTTTCAAAGCATTCTGACGATATCAGCCTGAATCCGGCTTTGTTTGCTCGCGTGAAGGCCGTTTATGAGAATCAAGCGAAATTCAACCTCGACAAGGAGCAGAAGAAACTGCTTGAGGAGACTTACAAAGGTTTCGTGAGAGGCGGTGCGAACCTGTCGGAGGCTGATCAGGCTAAGTTGCGCGAGCTGAACAGCGAGATCTCGATGCTGCAATTGACGTTTGGACAGAACGTGCTGAAAGAGACTAACGCATTTCAGCTGGTGATTGATAATGAGGCCGATTTGGCTGGCCTGCCCGAGGACGTGAAGGTTAAGGCTGCCGAGACCGCTAAGGAGATGGGCAAGGAGGGCAAATGGATCTTCACCTTGCACAATCCGAGCGTGATGCCTTTCTTGCAATATGCCGACAATCGCGAGCTGCGCAAGCAGATCTTCGAGGCTTACATCAACCGCGGCAATAACAACAACGAGAACGACAACAAGGAGGTCGTGAAGAAGTTGGTGACCGCTCGTCTGGAGAAGGCGAAATTGATGGGTTACAAAGATTATGCGGCTTACGTGCTTGAGGTGAACATGGCGAAAGACGAGAAGAACGTCTACGACCTGCTGAATCAGGTGTGGACTCCGGCCTTGGCGAAAGCGAAGGAGGAGCTGGCCGATATCAATGCTGAGATCAAGAAAGAGGGTGGCGACTTCGAGGCCGCAGGCTGGGACTGGCGCTACTATTTCGAGAAGGCAAAGAAGGCGAAGTTTAATGTTGACGAGAACGAGATGCGCCCCTACTTTGAGTTGGGCCACGTGCGTGAAGGTATCTTCTATGTAGCTAACAAGCTGTATGGCATCACTTTCAACGAGCTTAAAGACATCCCGAAGCCCGATCCAGACGCTTTCGCGTTTGAGTGCAAGGATAAGGATGGCACGCTGCTGGGTGTGCTTTATATGGACTTCTTCACTCGTCCGGGCAAGGGCGGTGGCGCATGGTGTGGCGGCTATCGCTCGCAGACTTACGAGAATGGCAAGCGTGTCGTTCCTATCGTAACAACGGTGTTCAACTTCAGCAAACCGGCCGAGGGTCAACCTGCGTTGCTGACGGCCGATGAGACTGAGACGGTGTTCCATGAGTTTGGTCACGCTTTGCATAGCCTCTTTGGTGATGTGCATTATTATGGTGTAAGCGATGTGCCTCGCGACTTCGTGGAGCTGCCTTCGCAGGTGGATGAGCATTGGGCTTTCGAACCGGAGGTGCTGAAGGTGTATGCTAAGCATTATCAAACAGGCGAGGTGATTCCGCAGGCTTTGGTCGAGAAGATGACCAATGCAGGCAAGTATGGCCAGGGCTTCGCTACGACTGAGTATGTGGCAGCCTCTTTGCTGGACATGGATTACCACGTGCTGAAGGAGATACCGAAGGATTTCGACATCGAGAAGTTTGAGGCCCAGAAGATGAGCGATCGCGGCTTGATCAGCCAGATTCCTCCTCGTTATCGCACAACCTACTTCGGCCATACGATGGAAGGTGGTTATACGGCTGGCTATTACAGCTACATGTGGGCTGAGGTGCTGGATTGCGATGCCTTTCAGGCTTATGTGGAGACTGGCGACATCTTCAACCAGACGGTGGCTCAGAAGTTCCGTCAGTATGTATTGACGCCGGGCGGCATCGACGATGCGATGGATATGTATGTGAACTTCCGTGGCAAGAAGCCGAGCATCGAGCCGTTGTTGAAGAACAGAGGTCTTAAATAATATACATATATTAAATATATAGTCAAAAATGAAAAAGTTAATCATGGCAGCGGGCTTGGCAGTAATGCTGACCGCTTGTGGCTCTCAGGAAAAGAAAGCCGCAGAGGGAGAGAATCCGTTCTTTACGGAGTATAACACTCCGTATGGTGTGCCTCCGTTCGATCAGATCAAGTTCGAGCATTACAAGCCGGCAATCTTGGCTGGTCTCGAAGAGGGTCGTAAGGAGATCGACGCGATCGTGAACAACCCGGAGGATCCCACGTTTGAGAACACGATTGTGGCTTTGGACAAGCAGGGCGCTTTGTTGCGCAAGGTGCAGATCGTGTTTGGTGGTCAGAACAGTGTGAACACCAACGACGAGATGCAGGCTTTGAGCCGCGAGATGTCTCCGCTGTTGTCAAAATATAGCGACGATATCAACCTGAATCCCGCTTTGTTTGCCCGTGTAAAGGCGGTTTATGACAAGCGTGACTCTTTGGGCCTCGACAAGGAGCAGCTGAAGCTCGTTGAGGAGACTTATAAGGACTTTGAGCGTGGTGGCGCAAATCTCTCTCCGGAGGATCAGGCGAAGCTGCGCGAGCTGAACAGCAAGATTTCGATGTTGCAGCTGACATTCGGTCAGAACATGCTGAAGGAGACTAACGCCTTCAAGTTGGTGATCGAGAAGAAGGAGGATCTTTCTGGTCTGCCCGAGAACTTGGTGGCTACCGCTGCCGAGACTGCTAAGGCAATGGGTATGGAAGGCAAATGGGTGTTCACGTTGCAGAACCCGAGTGTCATGCCTTTCTTGCAGTATGCCGACAACCGCGAGTTGCGTAAGCAGATCTTCGAGGCTTACATCAATCGTGGAAACCACGACAACGAGAACGACAACAAGGCGGTTGTGCGCGACTTGGTAGCTACTCGTTTGGCTAAGGCCAACTTGATGGGCTATAAAGACTACGCATCGTTCGTGTTGGAGGAGCGTATGGCAAAGAACTCAGCCAACGTATATAAGTTGCTGGATGAGGTTTGGACGCCTGCCTTGGCAAAGGCTAAGGAGGAGTTGGCCGACATCAATGCAGAGATCAAGAAGGAAGGTGGCAATTTCGAGGCTGAGGGCTGGGATTGGCGTTACTACTTCGAGAAAGCAAAGAAGGCCAAGTTCAACTTGGATGAGAACGAGGTTCGTCCTTACTTGAAGCTTGAGAACGTGCGCGATGGCGTGTTCTATGTAGCTAATAAGTTGTATGGCATCAACTTCAAACAGTTGAACGACATGCCGTTGCCTTACAAGGAGGCTCAATGTTTTGAGGTGACTGATAAGGATGGCACGTTGCTGGGTGTTGTTTACTTCGACTTCTTCCCCCGTGCAAGCAAGCGTGGTGGCGCATGGTGTGGCACATACCGTCCGCAGAGCTACAAGGATGGCAAGCGTGTGCCGCCGGTAGTGACAATCGTAACGAACTTCACGCAGCCCGCTCCGGGTCAGCCTGCCTTGTTGAGCGCAGACGAGGCTAACACGTTGTTCCATGAGTTCGGACACGGCTTGCACAACCTGTTTAAGGATGTACATTACTCAGGCGTATCAGGCGTTCCCCGCGACTTCGTTGAGTTGCCTTCGCAGATCAACGAGCACTGGGCATTCGAGCCGGAGGTGTTGAAGGTGTATGCTAAGCACTATCAGACGGGCGAGGTGATGCCGACGGAGCTGATCGAGAAGTTGGATAAGAGTGGCAAGTATGGCCAGGGCTTTGCTACGGTAGAGTATTTGGCTGCTTCTTACTTGGACATGGATTTCCATGCGCTGAGTGGACAGGCCGCTGATCAGAAGGTGCTCAAGTTTGTTGATCAGACGAATCAGGTGCCGGCTAACTTCGACGTGATGGATTTCGAGAAGCAAACGTTGAGCCGTCGTGGCTTGTTGAAGCAGATTCCTTCTCGTTACCGTTCGACCTACTTCAACCACACGATGGGTGGTGGTTACACCGCTGGCTATTATAGCTACATCTGGTCGGAGGTGTTGGATTGCGATGCCTACGAGGCATTTGTCGAGACTGGCGACATCTTCAATCAGGAGGTGGCTCAGAAGTTCCGTCAGTATGTATTGACACCGGGTGGCATCGACGATGCGATGGATATGTATGTGAACTTCCGTGGCAAAGAGCCGGGCACAGATCCGTTGTTGAAGAATCGTGGTTTGAAGTAATTTCCGAATAGGAAATAAAAACTAACCAGAAATAAAAGAGAGCGTTTCTTTGGAAAAAGAGACGCTCTTTTCTTGTTTATATGCCAAATAGCGTTTAATTTTGCGGAAATCTTAAATTCTTGATTCAACATGACTAACAGAAGAGATTTCTTAAAGAATGCCTCCTTATTGACTTTAGGTGGTTTGTTGGCTGGTAAGACAGCAGGTGTGAATGCGGCAAATATAGCTGCGCCCCAAGCGGCGAATGCGGCGAAGACCATTGGTTTGCAGATCTATTCATTATCCAAGGAATTATACGAGGATGTGCCAGGTGGCTTGAAGAAGGTGAAAGCGATGGGCTATACCAATTTGGAGTTGGCTGGTTACAAAGAGGGTAAGATTGGTGGTGTGGATATGATGGAGTTCAAGAAGATGGCAGAGGATGCTGGCTTGAAGATCACCAGTTCGCACGTCAATCCTCCCGTTCGTGAATATACGAAAGAGAACCTGGGCGATATCAAGGAGTATTGGAAGCGTACGGCTGCCGATCACGCAAAGTTGGGCGTGAAGTATCTGATTCAGCCGGGTCAGCCTTCTACGCGTAGCATCGAGGAGACCAAGTTTGTTTGCGATGTCTTCAATGAGGCGGGTAAGATCGTGAAGGAAGCGGGCATTCCTTTTGGCTATCACAATCATGAGATGGAGTTCGCAAAGGTAACGGCTGGTGGCTCAGAGATGAAGTTTGGCCGTCGTGTGCGTGAGGGCGAATTGATTTATGAACTTTTCTTGAAGAACACGGATCCCTCGTTGGTATTCTTCGAAATGGATGTATATTGGGCTGTGATGGGTCAGCAAGATCCTATCCAGTGGCTGAAGAACTACAAGGATCGCATCAAGGTGCTGCACATCAAGGATCGTGCGGTATTGGGCGATTCAGGTATGATGAACTTCGAGAAGATCTTTGCGCAAGCTGCAGCCAATGGCATAAAAGACTACTTCGTGGAGCTGGAGCGTATGCCGGATGGCCGCACGCAGTTCGAGGGCGTAAAGGGCTGTGCGGATTATCTGTTGAAGGCTCCTTTTGTGAAATAAAAAAAAGAATAGAACGCTTTTTTTTGTAGTATATGGTTTGAAAGGGGCATCCTGTAAGGGTTGCCTCTTTTTTCTATCATGAGGAGGAAAGAACATGGAAAAACTGACGAGAAGACAATTCTTAGGGACTGCCGCTTTGGGCGCAGGCTCATTGTTTATTTGGGGTTGTGGCGGCAAATCGGCCGGCGTGCAACCTCAAGATGGATCGTATGTTATTGCGGAAACTACGTTTGGCAAGGTGAGGGGCCTGCGAGAGCGGGGCGTGAATTGCTTTAAGGGAATTCCTTATGCAGGATCCGTGTCGGGCAAGCAACGCTTTGGTCGGCCTGCTCCGTTGACTCCGTGGGCTGAGGTGCGTGATGCGTTGCGCTTAGGCACACCTGCCATGCAGTCGGCTTCGACTGTCTATGGCAAAGATGAGCCAGCCCCAGGCGAGGACTGCTTGGTGCTGAACGTATGGACTCCAGCCAACGACAATGGCAAACGACCGGTGGTCTTTTACAATCACGGAGGCGGTTACGCTACGGGTTCGGGAGGCGCTGTTGGACAGGATGGTGCCAACTTGGCTCGTCACTACGATGTGGTTGTGGTGGAGACGAACCATCGGTTGAATATCTTTGGCTTCCTTTATTTAGGTGAAGTGGCTGGCGAGGAATACAAAACTTCTGGCAACAACGGTATGCTTGATATCGTGGAGGGGCTTCGCTGGGTGAATCAGAACATCGCTCAATTTGGTGGCGATCCGAACAATGTCATGATTTGCGGTGAGTCGGGAGGTGGCTATAAGACCTCTATTCTATATGGGATGCCTCTGGCCGCACCCTATTTCAATAAGGCCTCCATCGAAAGCGGCCCAGGTTTGCGCGTCAACTCATTAGAGACGGCAACGATGGTTACAGATTTGGTGATGAAAGATTTAGGTGTAGCTAAGAATGACTGGCGTAAATTGCTTGAGATGCCCGCTGATCAGCTTTTCGCGGTGCAGGGAAGAGTCAACACGCTGTTGGCGGGCCATACCTTGAAAAAAGGAGAACGTTTTGGTTTCGCTCCGGTGGTGGACAATGTCTCTATCCTGGCTCAGCCTTTTGTGCCTGTTGCCCCCGAGTTGTCGAAGGAGAAGCCGCTGATGGTGGGATGGAACGAAGATGAGTTTGTTTTCTTCTTGATGACGAGCAACAACCTGGATCCGCTCAAACTGAAGCGTGACGATTATAAGCAGTTGGAGACTCTGTTGCGCCCGCAGTATCAGGCGCATGCAAAGACAATCGTGGATACGTATCGCCAAAGCCGCCCGGAGGCGTCGGCTTCGGAGCTGTATGTGGCAATCACCTCAATCGCCATGATGGGATTAGGCTCGATTGAGATCGCCGAGAAGAAGAGCCGCCAAGGAGGCGCCCCGGCTTATCTCTATAATTTCACATTCAAGCATGGAGGGAAGGTGCCGGGAACGGACTATCCAATGAGTACGCCTCATGCGATGGATATCGCTTATAAGTTCGACAATGCCGAGGCAGGAGGAGGACTGACTGGCGATCGCCCCGAGCGTATTGAGGCAGCGCACAACTTTAGTGCCTTATGGACCTCTTTCGCACGGAATGGCAAGCCGGGTATGGCCGACTTGCCTGAATGGCCTGCCTACGACTTGGAGCGGAGAGCGATGATGAAGATCGATGCCCCTTGTGTGGTCGTGAACGATCCTGATCGGGCAATTCGAGAAATGTGGACGGCTTTGGGCTACATCGAGTCTTGATAGGATGCTAAAGCAATAGGAGATGCTGGACCGCGCGGTCTGGCATCTCTCGTTGTTGCGAGAAAACTTTCTTTAATGGGAGGCTTTTGGGATGCGCATAATATGTATATTTGCATTTCGAATAGAAAAACAGGAAAAAAGATGCCTTTAAATTTACAGAAGAATTTGCCGGCCATCGAGTTGCTGAAGAAGGAGCACATCTTTGTGATGGATTCCTTGCGAGCCGCTAAGCAAGACATTCGTCCGCTGCGGGTTGTCGTGCTGAACTTGATGCCACTGAAGATAACTACGGAAACCGACTTGGTTCGCCTCTTAAGTAACACCCCGTTGCAGATCGAGCTGGACTTCATGAAGATCAAGGGACATACGCCTAAAAACACCCCCATTGAACACATGCAGAAGTTCTACAAGGATTTTGAGGCGATCCAAGAGGACTATTACGATGGCATGATCATCACGGGCGCTCCTGTTGAGCAGATGCCTTTCGAGGAGGTAAACTATTGGGGCGAGGTGACGCAGATCTTCGATTGGGCACGTACGCATGTTACCTCTACCTTATATATATGTTGGGCGGCGCAAGCTGGATTGTACCACTTCTTCGACGTTCCCAAGTATGATTTGCCTGCGAAGATGTTTGGCGTGTTCCGTCATACGATACGTGAGCCATTTACGCCTATCTTCCGTGGTTTCGACGATGAGTTCTATGTGCCTCATAGCCGCCATACGGAGGTGAGGAGAGAGGATATCCTGAAAGTCCCTGCGTTGACCCTTCTTTCGGAGAGCGAGGAGAGCGGCGTTTATATGGCGATGGCGCGAGGCGGTCGGGAATTCTTTATTACGGGCCATTCGGAGTATTCGCCTTATACGTTGAACGATGAGTATATGCGCGATTTAGGCAAGGGCTTGCCAATCAGCATGCCTCGCAACTATTACCGCAACGACGATCCTTCTTTGGGGCCCGTGGTGCGTTGGCGTGGCCATGCCAACTTGTTGTTTACCAACTGGCTGAACTACTACGTCTATCAAGAGACACCGTATCGCATTGAGGACATTCAATATTTAGGTGATTTATAATGGGAAAAAGGAACCATCGTTTGATTGAGTTGTTGGCTCCAGCCAAGGATGTGCAGTGTGGCAAGGAGGCCATCCTGCATGGAGCGGATGCGGTTTATATCGGTGCTTCTCGCTTTGGCGCCCGTTCGGCTGCGGGCAACAGCGTGGCGGATATTGCCGAGCTTTGCGCTTTCGCCCATTTGTATGGCGCCCGTATATATGTCACGGTGAATACCATCTTGCGAGATGACGAACTGGGCGAGGTGGAGCGGATGATTTGGCAGCTCTATGAGGCCGGTGTCGATGCGTTGATCGTGCAGGACATGGGACTTACACGTCTGCACTTGCCGCCTATCCCCCTGCATGCCAGCACGCAGATGGACAACCGCACACCCGAGAAGGTGCGCTTTCTGCAAGAGGTCGGCTTCACGCAAGTGGTCTTGGCCCGAGAGCTAACCTTAGAGGAGATTCGCACGATTCACGAAACGACAGATGTTCCCTTGGAGGTCTTCGTGCATGGTGCTTTGTGTGTGAGCTATAGCGGGCAATGCTATTTAAGTGCTGCCTTGAGTGGCCGTAGTGCCAATCGCGGAGAGTGTGCGCAATATTGTCGGCTGCCTTATCGGATGATTGATGCCGAAGGCCGGGAGGTTGTGGCAAGCAAGCACTTGCTCTCGCTGAAAGACATGAATCGCAGCGATCAGTTGGAGGAGTTGTTGGATGCGGGAGTCTCGTCGTTGAAGATCGAGGGCCGACTGAAAGAGGTCTCTTACGTGAAGAACGTTACGGCCTATTATCGCCAGCGCTTGGATGAGATTTTCGCTCGTCGTTCGGAGTATCGGCGAGCGTCGGCGGGAACGAGTCGTCTTACATTCGAGCCGGTTTTGGAGAAAAGTTTCAATCGAGGTTTCACCCCGTTCTTGCTGCATGGTCGTCGTGCGGATATAACCAGCTTCGACACGCCCAAGTCGTTGGGAGAGCCCGTTGGCCACGTGAAGGAGCTGAAGGGAAATTCGTTTACGATCGCTGGGACGAAGACACTGCATAATGGCGATGGCTTGACCTTCTTTAATGCGAAGGGAGAGTTGGAGGGATTCCGGGTGAACCGGGTGGAGAACAACCGTGTGTTTACGTTGGATCGTCCGCAAATTCGACCGAAGACGACGCTTTACCGCAATATGGATCAAGAGTTCGAGACCCTGCTGGCTAAGCCTTCGGCGCAACGAAAGCTGTCGGTCGATCTGCTGTTTGAGGATAACCCATTGGGCTTTACCTTGACCTTGGAGGATGAAACCGGAGCTCGCGTCTCTGTTGTGAAGCCTTTTGCTAAGGAGCAGGCCCGAAAAGAGCAGGTCGAGAACATCAAGACGCAATTGGCTAAGTTGGGAAATACGCTCTTCGAGGCCCGAGAGGTGAAGGTCGCGTTGGGCGACAATTGGTTTGTGCCTTCCTCTTTCTTGGCGGATATGCGTCGTGAAGGCGTGGAACAGCTCTTGGCTGTTAAGCGGATGCGTTATCCTCGTGAGTATTCGCGAATGAAACCGACCACGGCGTCTTTCCCCGTGAAGCGGTTGACCTACTTGGGCAATGTGGCCAACAAGGAGGCCGAGGCCTTTTACAAAGCGCATGGCGTGGAGGAGGTAGAGCCTGCTTTCGAATGGCAGCCTCGCCAAGGAGTCCCATTGATGTTCACCAAGCATTGCTTGCGTTATAGCATGGGATGGTGTCCGAAGTGGCAAAAGGGAAAGTCGCCTTTCAAGGAGCCTTATTTCTTGCAATATAAGGAGACCACGTTGCGTTTGCAGTTCGATTGCGCCAATTGCCAGATGTTGATTTACCAAAACAATACCAAAAAATGAAAGTTATGATACAAAAGATTAGCCTGTTCTTGTTGAGCGTGTTTAGTTTGATGGCTTGCAGTGAGAAACCGTTAGATCCGAATAAGCCGGTTTATGTGACGGTGAAGACTACCATGGGCGACGTAACGGTGATGCTTTATGATGATACCCCCTTGCATCGCGACAACTTTATCCAGCTTTGTCAGTCGAATGCCTACGAGGGGATGCTTTTCCATCGGGTGATCAAGGAGTTTGTTATGCAGGGAGGCGATCCGGCCAGTGTGGCGCATGAGCCAGGCGCTCTCTATGGCGATGGGGATGGGGGATACACGGTCCCTGCTGAGATTCTGCCCAATCATTTCAATAAAAGAGGTGCTTTGATCGATGCCAAGGAGATTGATGCGATCAATCCCGAGCGGGCATCGGCGGGGACTCAGTTCTGTTTCGTGCAGGGCAAGGTGCTCAACGACGAGGAGTTGGCACAAAAGGAGGCTCGCATCAATGAGATTCGCCGCAACTGGCTCTATTATAAATTCCGTAAGGAGTTGGCTCAACAAGATCCCGCATTAGCGGCCGATTCGGTCGCATTGGATAGCCAGGTGTCTATCATGTTGGAAGACACTTTGGCTGAGATGGGTCCTTACGTTATCCCGGCCGATCGTCGTCAGGTGTATAAAACCATTGGAGGCGTGCCTCATTTGGATGGCTCGGTGACGATCTTTGGCGAAGTGGTTGAGGGATTTGATGTTGTCGAAAAGGTTACACTGATGAAGACCGACAAGAACGATCGCCCGTTGACCGATGTGGTGATTAAGGGGACGAAGGTCTTTCAGAAATGAGACAAGGCAGGCGTGTAAACGTCAATTTGCTCATCTCAGAGCACACCGAAAAAGATTATTGGAAGGAAAAAGATAATAAATAAGGTGTAAGTCTTTGGAATATGCTATATTTGCTGTGAAATACAAAACTTGGGGATGAGATTAGACCGTTTATACGCCGTTTGCTTGATTTTCTTGCTTTTCTGTGTGTCTTGTGTGCACGAAGAGAATAAGGCTCAATTCGTGGTGGGCATTTCGCAATGCGCCATGAACAACGATTGGCGTCAATTGATGGTTAGAGACATGCGGTTGGAGGCGATCAACCACCCAGAGATCGAATTGCGTGTAGCGGATGCCGATCGCAACACGGCTCTTCAAATCCAGCAAATAGAGAAGTTCATAGAGGATAAAGTCGATGTAATCATTATCTCGGCGAATGAATCGGCTCCAATCACCCCGGTTGCCGTGAAGGCCTATCGGGCGGGTATACCTACTATTATACTGGACCGAGAGATCGAGAGCGAGGAATATAGTGTTTTTATCGGAGCAGACAATTATAGTATTGGTCGACAGGCGGGTGCCTACATCCGTACGTTGTTGAAGAATCAGCCCGGCGA
This sequence comes from uncultured Parabacteroides sp., assembly GCA_934718155.1. Lineage (GTDB taxonomy): Bacteria > Bacteroidota > Bacteroidia > Bacteroidales > Tannerellaceae > Parabacteroides. The sequence continues at coordinate 18,477 of CAKUZF010000024.1, forward strand.
GGTGCTGGAGATTTGGGGTGTGCGGGGCTCTTCTGCCGCCATCGAACGGCATGAAGGCTGCCGACAGGCTTTATTAATGGAGAACGATCGTGTCACCTTGCGAGAACTTGATGGCCAATGGGAGCCCGACACCGTCTATCAGCGAGTGATGGAGCTGGACGACTTGAACCGTATCCGTGTGGTCTTTGCGCAAAGCGACATCATGGCGTTGGCGGCTCGACGAGCGATTGCCGATCGCGATTCAACCCTGCTTCGCCACATGTGTTTCATTGGTGTGGATGCTCAGATAGGACGTGGCTTGGGCGTGGCCTCTATTATGGAGGGAAAGCTGGATGCCTCTTTTTTCTATCCTACGGGAGGAAGTTTAGCCATCAAGGCAGCCTCTTGGATTCTGAAGGGCGAAGCGCATGCGAAGAACGTGGTGCTCAATACCGCCTTGATTGACAATACGAATGCCGAACCCATATACTTGCAATTAGATCGATTCGAGGAGTATCAGAAGCAGATTGAACGGCAGATGAATACGCTCGACGACCTGCTTTACCGTTATCACTTCTTGCGCAGTTCGGTGTTGATCATCTTGACGTTGACCGCCCTGCTGATCGTTTCGCTGATCTATATTGTGGCTGGATTCCGCAAATTGCATAAGAGCAATTACCTGTTGCGTGAGCGCAATCGCTTGGTGCGCCAGCAACGCCAAGAGTTGGAAGAGGCCAAACGCCATGTGGAACAGGCTACGGCCGAGAAGCTTAAGTTTTTCACCAATGTCTCACACGAGGTAAAGACACCTCTAACGCTCATCTTAGGCCCCTTGACCAAATTGGAACAGGATGCGCCTGAGGGAGCTTTTGTTGACGACATTCGTATTATCAAGAAGAATGCCGAGCGGTTAAGGCGGGTGATCAATCAATTGCTCGACTTCCGAAAGGTGGAGTTCAACAAGATGAATATGCGTGTCAGCAAGGTGGAGTTTGTCGATTTTGCCCAAGAGGTCAAGTCGTGCTTCGATAATTTGGCAGAGAACCGCCGAGTGACCTATCGGTTTGAGCACGCGATGGAGAGGCTCACCTTATGGGTGGATACCGACAAAATGGAGAAGGTGCTGTCTAATCTCCTCTCGAACGCTTTTAAGTTTACGCCCGAAGGGGGGCGCATCCTGCTTCGTCTGGAAGAAACGGAGCAGGAGGCTATTATCTCCGTCGAAGACAATGGCGAAGGCATTCCTCCCGAGAATCTGAAATCTGTTTTTGAGCGTTTCTTCACGAGCGGGCATGGCTACACGACGGGTACGGGCATTGGGCTTCATCTGGTGCGCGAGTTCGTACAGATGCATAAGGGACAAATCGAAGTGGAAAGTACACCCGGCCAGCGGACGGTCTTCACGATACATATCCCGAAAGGAAAGGATCATTTTGATGCCTCGTGTGTCTTTTTGAATGAGGCGCAGGATGTGTTGGCTCCTACGGTGTCGGAACAGGATCTTTCTTCGATAAAAGAGAAATTGAAGAAAAGCTATGATTATACGATCCTGATTGTCGAAGACGACAGGGAAATCCGTCTTTTCCTGGAGAGAGAGTTGGGGCGCATTTTCCGAGTGGTGACAGCCGAGAATGGCCAGCAGGCCTTAGAGCTGCTGACGTCTGATTCGGTGTCGCTTATTCTGAGCGATGTGATGATGCCCGTGATGAATGGCTATGAGCTTTGCCAGCAAGTGAAATCGGATATCGCTTTCAGCCACATACCCGTGATTCTGCTTACCGCGCTGACTGAGGACAGCCAGCGCATGTATGGCTTGGCCAAGGGAGCCGATGCCTACATCTCCAAGCCGTTCCAGGTCGAGATAATCGAAATGCGCATCATCAACCTGCTGGAAGAGCGCGACCGGATGCGAAACGCCTTGAAAAAAGCCATTGCCGACATCGAGCCGACAGGCAGCAAGGCCCTTAAGGATACGCAGAACATGGACGATCTTTTCATGAAGAAGTTTATCCACATGATCGAGGAGAACTATGCCGATGCCGAGTTCAACATCGAGAAGGGAAGCGAGAAGCTGGGCCTTTCGCGTGTGCACTTGTATCGGAAGGTGAAAGAGCTTTCGGGCATTACCCCCGTTGAGTTCTTGCGTAGTTTCCGATTGAAGCGTGCGGTAGCCATGCTGCGCGAACGCTCTTATACGGTCAGCGAGGTGGCCTATTCAACAGGCTTCGGATCGCCCGCCTACTTCTCTAAATGTTTCAAGTCGGCCTACCAGATTACACCCTCTGAGTTCGTCGACCAGTTGCCCGAGCTATGATAAATGTTACCGGCTTGTAATCTCGTAACACAATCCTCACTTTTAGCCGTTTGTGTTACATATGTCATTGCATTTGTTGCAAATGTGATCGTCGTATTCAGATGTTCACGCTATTTTTGCGGTGTCAATGAACGAGATTCGATAAGTCGCAAGAAGTAAATGAAGAAGGCAACTGAGAAAGAAAGAAGACCAATTGTAGTGGGAATCGGAGAGCTGTTGTGGGACATGCTCCCTACGGGCAAGAAAGCCGGTGGCGCACCGATCAACTTTGTCTATCATGCCTCTCGCTTGGGAGCTGAGGGATATGCCATCAGCGCAATCGGCGACGACACCTTAGGCAAGGAGATTATCGAGGAGTTGGATAAATACCAAATTCAACACCTCATCGAGAAGGTCCCTTACCCAACAGGCACCGTAAAGGTGGAACTCGACGAAGAGGGCGTTCCTTCTTATACGATCAGCGAGCGGGTGGCTTGGGATCATATCATAGCCACTTCTAATGCGATCGACTTGGCTGAGCAGGCGGATGCGATCTGCTTCGGAACGTTGGCACAACGCTCTACGCAATCGCGCGAAACCATTCAGGCCATTTCTTCTTTCGCTCCTGCCGATGCTTATCGGTTGTACGACATCAACCTTCGTCAGCATTATTATAATAAGGAACTGATCGAAGAGTCGTTCTATCTGGCCAACGTGCTGAAGGCAAACCGCGAGGAATTCAAGATTCTCAAAGGACTGTTTGAACTGGAGAAGTCTGATCGTGAGGCAGCGCATTGGTTCATGGAGAAGTATAGTCTGCGCATGGTGGTGCTTACGGCTGGAGCCATGCCGAGCACGATCTATACGCGAGAGGAGACCTCTACGCTGCCAAGCCCCGAGATCCCTGTGGTTGATACGGTGGGAGCGGGCGATGCGTTTTCGGCGGGACTGATTCTCTCGTTGATTAAAGGAAAGAGCCTCCGCGAGGCACACGAGGCCGCGGTAGCTACAGCGACGTTCGTCTGTACGCAAGAGGGAGCTTGGCCTGATTATGAAAAATGGTAATTCGTTTTATATATGTGTTTAGATGATTAAGTTGCTTTTAATCATGTATTAGATTTAAGGTAAAGATTGTTTAGGTGATTATTTCTGACAAAAAGGAAAAGATGGTTTAGTTCTAGGTTAGATTAGATTGGAGAGAGAGGATATGTTTCGCGATGAAACGTATCCTCTTTTTTTTGATTGTCTTTGCGTGTGATAAGTTGCATTTAGGCGCAACATTCAAGCAAGCTTGATGGTTCTGCGCTTGATTTGCATTATCTTTGTGGCCGTTTTTTAAGTGAAAAGAAAAAGTTTATGTTATCGTTACCAACTGATCCGATGATGCTCTTTAGCTTCATCAACACGAAATTAAGAGATGAGTATGCTTCGCTCGATAGGCTATGCGAGGATATGCACGTGAGTCGTGCGCAAATCGAAGATAGTTTAAATAAGGCGGGGTTTGCGTATAATCCGGAGCTGAATAAGTTTTGGTGAATAAAAAATGTTACATTTGTAGCCTAATTTGTAGAAGAATGAAAGTGATAGACTTGATAAATCAGAGCCAACAGACGGCTTTCTCGTTCGAAATCCTTCCTCCGTTGAAGGGAAATAGCATACAAAAGGTGTATAATGTGATCGATAAGCTCAAGGAGTTCGATCCGAAGTATATCAATATCACTTCGCATCACAGTGAGTTTATCTATAAGACCATGCCCGACGGTAGCTTCCAGAAGGTGAACATTCGCAAGCGTCCCGGCTCGGTGGCTATCGCTTCGGCCATTCAGAACAAGTATGGCATTCCCGCCGTGCCTCACATCATCTGCAAGGGATTCACCAAGGATGAGACCGAGTATGCCTTGATCGACTTGAACTTCCTTGGCGTGAACAACCTGTTGTTGCTGCGTGGCGACATCAAGACGCTCGATGCCTCGCAACAGGCGCCGGATCTTTATCACGAGCATGCCACCGACCTGCAGCAGCAGGTCAATCGCTTCAACGAGGGCGAGGCGCTCGACGGCTCGCGCATTGAGGGCATCGAGACGCCGTTTTCTTACGGCATGGCCTGCTATCCCGAGAAGCACGAGGAGGCCCCCAATATGGAGTCGGACATCTTTTACTTGAAGGAGAAGGTGCGCCAAGGAGCCGATTACCTCGTTACGCAGATGTTTTTCGACAATGAGAAATACTTCAGCTTCGTAGATCGCTGTCGGGCCGAGGGCATCACGGTGCCCATCATCCCGGGCATTAAGCCGGTCGTGTTTAAGAGTCAGCTCACCGTCTTGCCGAAGGTGTTCCGTTCAGACATCCCCGAGGCTTTCGCCAAGGAGTTGCGTCGATGCAAGAACGATGCCGAGGCGAAAGAGGTCGGTGTCGAGTGGTGCATCCAGCAGTGCAAGGAGCTGATCGCCCATGGCGTGCCGAGCCTGCATTTCTACACCATGATGGCTTCCGACAGCGTGTGCCGGGTGGCGAAAGAGATTTATTAATACATTACATGATTTAAATGCACGGTAATGATGATCACGATATCCGATAGTTGCGTCCGTTGTGGCAAATGCGCTTGGGTTTGCCCCTCGAATGTGTTGCGTCAGGCAGGGAAGGGGGAGCCCATCCAGGTGGTAAACGCGGAGGACTGCATCGCTTGCGGCCATTGTGTGGCCGCGTGTCCGGAGCAGGCGGTTCGGCATGACGCTTTCCCGCCCGAGAAGATCCATGCGCTCGATTACGCCCAGTTGCCTACGCCCGATCAACTCCTGGAGCTGATGCGTGCCCGTCGCTCTAACCGAGCATTGACGCAGCGGCCAGTGCCTCACGAGGCGTTGCGGCGCATTGTCGAGGCGGCCGATTTGGCGCCGACGGCCACCAACGCCCGTCTGCTTCGCTTTACGGTCGTGACCGATCCCGAGAAGTTGCGTGCCGTGGCCGACTATACCATCCGGGTGTTCGACCGCTTGGCCCGCCTGCTTCTTAATCCGGTCGTGAAACTATTAGTGAAGCCTTTCCAGCCAGAGCTTTACGAGAAGTATGCACCCATGTTTCTTGAGCTGAAGGAGGCTTATGCGCGCGGCGAAGATCCCATCTTGCGAGGCGCAAAAGCTTTGCTTATCGTGCATAGCCCGCGCCATAACCGCTTTGCGGCCGAGGAGGCCAACTTGGCCTACCAGAACGCTTCGCTGATGGCCGAGTCGTTGGGCGTGAGCCAGATCTATATGGGCTTTGTGCTTACCGCCCTGCGCGAGGGAAGGCGGGGCTCCTTCTCGCGGATGTTGGGGCTCGACGGCGAGGTCTTTGCCCTCATGGGGCTGGGCATGCCAGCTTTCCGTTATCCGCGTTATGCTGACAAGGCGGAGCAGCCGTGCACCTTTATTTAGCGCATGAAATAAATATATATTGCTTTTTGGGCGCAATGTCTTATAATTTGACGTATATTTGTGGCATAATTATAATAAACGTAAATAGAAATGGAAAGCATGAATTGGTCTGAGCTTGGTTTTGGCTATATCAAGACAGACTACAATGTCAGATGTTATTATCGCAATGGCCAATGGGGAGAGCTGGAGGTTTGCTCTTCTGAGATTCTGAATATTCACATGGCGGCTACCTGCTTACACTATGGCCAGGAGTCGTTCGAGGGCTTGAAGGCCTTCCGCGGCAAAGACGGCAAGGTGCGCGTTTTCCGCATGGACGAGAATGCCAAGCGTATGCAGTCGTCCAGCCGAGGCATCAAGATGGCCGAGTTGCCCGTCGAGAAGTTCGAGGAGGCCATTCGTAAGGTCGTGAAGCTGAATGAGCGCTTCGTGCCTCCCTATGAGAGCGGCGCGGCTCTTTATATTCGTCCGCTCATGCTGGGCTTGGGCCAGCAGGTAGGCGTGCGTCCCGCTCCTGAGTATATGTTCGTGGTCTTTGTAACGCCTGTAGGCCCTTACTTCAAGGGTGGTTTCCAGCCGTCGAAGGTCTGCATCTTGCGTGAGTACGACCGTGCGGCACCTTATGGCACAGGCACGATCAAGGTGGGCGGAAACTATGCGGCCAGCTTAGTGGCAGGCGAGATCGCTCACGAGAAGGGCTATGCGGCGGTGCTCTACCTCGATCCGAAAGAGAAGAAGTATATCGATGAGTGTGGACCGGCCAACTTCTTTGGTGTGCGTGGCAACAGCTACATCACTCCGAAGTCGCACTCTATCTTGCCCTCAATCACCAATAAGAGCCTTCAGCAGTTGGCTGCTGATAACGGCATGACCATCGAGTGTCGCCCTGTTCCCTTCGAGGAGATCGCTACGTTCGACGAGGCTGCCGAGTGTGGCACAGCGGCCGTAATCGCTCCGATCTCTCAGATTGACGACTTGGATGAGAACAAGTCTTACGTGATCGCCAAAGATGGTAAGCCCGGCCCCGTTTGCGAGAAGCTTTACCATCAGTTGCGCGCCATTCAGTATGGCGATGCGCCCGATCCTTATGGCTGGGTGAGCGTGATCGAATAATTCGTTCTGCTGAGACGGCCGAATTTTCACGGCCGTCGGCGTGAAAAACGTTGCCCGTCGTTATAGAAAACCACGGGCAACGAAATATATTTCCACGGGCAACGAAATTTATAACGATGGGCAACGAAATTTACGCCGTTGCCCGTCGTTTTTTTTTGCTGCTTTTGTGGCGAATTCGACAGCCGTCGTCTAATCTTCGACACGCTGTCATTCATCGTCTTCGACAAGACAAAATCGTGTAGCCGGGCCGTGTTGGAAAAACAGCCCGGTTGGAAACTCAGACAAATTCGTTAGACAAATCGGTCATCGCGTTCGCTCGACAAAGCCGTGGGGGTTATGATCGCTTAGAGGTTACGTCGGCCTCGTATTTCTGGATCTCGCCGATGAAAGATTCGCCCACGGCAACGCCCTGTCGCAGGCAGAACATGTCCCAAACGGCTCCCCAAGGCAGGCTCTTGGCCTCCTCCTGCAAAGCCAGTCGTTCGAAACCCTTGCCCTCTTCCTCGTAGCGACGCAGCAATTGGGTGGGCTCCAAGAGGGCCATCAGGAATGCCTTTTGCGTCGCCCGGCTTCCCACGACGTAGGCGCCGATACGATTGATCGTGGCGTCGAAATAGTCCAGCCCTACGTGAACGCGGTCGAGTGCGTCGCAGCGTACGATTTCGCGAGCCAGATCCATCACGTCGTCGTTCAGAATCACCACGTGGTCGCTGTCCCAACGCACCGGCCTACTGACGTGGAGCATGATCTCTGGCGTGAAGAGCAGCAGCGACGACACTTTGTCGGCGATGCTCTCGGTCAGGTGGAAGTGGCCCGTGTCGAGCGTGACAATCTTTTGCTTCTTGGCGCCATAGCCCAGGTAGAAGTCGTATGAGCCAACGGTGTAGCTCTCCAGGCCGATGCCGAACAGCTTGGCCTCGATGCAATCCTTCATCCAGTCGTATTTCGTGGCGAAGATCTCGTCGAGCGACTGCTCCAAGAGCTGTCGATAACGCAGTCGGCTGGCGGGCACCTCCTTGCTGCCGTCGTGAATCCAAAGGTTCATCATGGCGGGATCGCCTTGCGCTTTGCCCATCTCGTCGCTGATCCAGCGGCACCGCTTCGTGTGCTCGATCCAGAAGTCGCGGATCGCCTTGTCGGGATTGGCCAGGGTCAGGTTGCCGCTCTTCGGATGGGAGAAAGAGGTGCTGTTGAAGTCGAGCTTCAGTCCGTTCTCCTTCGCCCACGCTATCCACGAGGCAAAATGGCGTGGCTCCACTTCGTCGCGGTCTACCTTCTCGCCTTGGAAGTCGCCATAGATCTCATGCAGGCTCAAGCGATGGCTGCCCGGGATGAAGCTCTTGGCTTTCAGGATGTCTTGGCGCAGCTCGTCGATGGTGCGTGCGCGCCCTGGGTAGTTCCCCGTCACTTGTATGCCGCCCGTCAGCTCGCCGCCTAGGTGCTCGAAGCCGCTCACGTCGTCGGCTTGCCAGCAGTGAAGCGAGAGCGAAAGTTTAGCCAATTGCTCCATGGCCTTGTTGACGTCTACGCCTACGGCGGCGTAGCGTTCGGCCGCGATCTCGAATGCTTTCTCTGTGTTTCTCATAATTCAAATAATCTGATTTATATTCTGTTTATGCTTGTGGATAATAGGTCGTTGTGCTGAACGCCTTGGCAATGCGCTGGCGCATCTCCCAGCGGTCGCCCACCAGTCCAGCCGCCTTGGCCTGAATGAAGCAGTTGCCGATGGCGGTGGCCTCAGCTGGACCTGCGACGACGGGCATGCCGATGGCATTGGCCGTCCATTGGTTCAGCAGCTCGTTTTGCGAACCGCCCCCGATCACGTGCAGGCATTCGATGGGGTAGGGGGCCATGGCCTTCAGTTGCTCCAGCACCTCGGCGTAGCGATGGGCCAAGCTGCGGAAGATGCACCGCACGAAGTCGGCGTCGTTTTGCGGGGCGGCCGTTTGATGCGCTTCGCAATAGCGGGCGATCGCCGTGGTCATCTCCTCGGGGTTGGCAAAGGTGGGGTCGTCGGGGTCGATCAAGCCGTCGAAGCGGCTCGTCTCGGCCATGTGCGTCAGCTCGGCGTAGCCATAGTCTTTGCCTTGCCGTCGCCAGCTGGCCCGGCAACGCTCCAGGAGCCACATGCCTGTGATGTCCTTCAAGAAGCGAGTCGTGCCCTCGATGCCGCCCTCGTTGGTGAAGTTGTGCGTCATCGACAGTTGGCTGATGATGGGCCGCTCCGTTTCGATGCCCATCAAGCTCCAGGTTCCGCTGCTGAGGTAGGCGAAATGGGGCGTCGTGGCGGGAACGGCTGCGACGGCCGCCGCCGTGTCGTGGCCGGCCACGGCGATGACGGGCACCCGCTTCATGCCTGTCAGTTGAGCCACCTCCTCGGTCAACGATCCGATTGGCGTGCCGGGCATCACCATCGAGCTGAATTGCGTGGGCGAAACGCCCACCTGCTCCAGCAGCTGGTAGTCGAACTTGTGCGTATGCGGGTTGAGCAGTTGCGAGGTGGAGGCGATGGTGTATTCGCACACTGTCTGCTCGGTCAGCATGTAGCCGAGCAGGTCGGGCATGAAAAGAATCTTCTCGGCATACTCTTGCGGCACGAAAGCCTGTTCGCTCAGGCGGAAGAGCTGGAAGAGGCTGTTGAACGGCAAGATCTGAATGCCCGTGCGGGCGTAGAGCTCTTGTTGCGGAATGCGGGTGAAGAAGTCTTTGGGCGCCTCCTCGGTGTAGGGGTCGCGATAGGCTCGGGGCATCCCCATCAGGGCACCCTCTTGGTCGATGAAGCCGAAGTCTACTCCCCACGTGTCGATGCCGATCGAATGAACGTCGATCTGCTCGGCGGCGCATTTCGTGAGCGCCTCTAAGAGTGAGTTGTATAGGCTGAGCACGTCCCAGTAGCAACGGCCGTGCAGGGCAACCATAGGGGTGGGGAAGCGATGTATCTCGCGCAGCGTGAAGGCTTCGCCTCGCAGGCTGCCTAATACGGCTCGGCCGCTCGTAGCCCCGATGTCGAAAGCTAAGAAAGAAAAGGTTTTCATGATATGATAAAGAATGTAATGTTGACGGGACAAATATATGCTTTTCTTTTCAGAGTGTCTTCACGGGAAAGGCTATTAAACGTTTAAATCAGAACTGGGAATGCAAAAAAAAGAGGAGGAAGACGTTTCGTGAACATCTTCCTCCTCTTGTATGTCTTTACCTGCGAAAGAATTACTTCTTCTTGCGGTTACCGTAGCGGCTCATGAACTTATCGACACGACCGGCAGTATCCACCAGCTTAGACTTACCAGTGTAGAACGGGTGAGAAGAGCTAGAAATCTCGACCTTTACCAACGGATAAGTAACGCCATCGATCTCAATAGTCTCTCTGGTGTTGATCGTTGAACGAGTGATGAAAGTCTCCTCGTTTGACATGTCCTTAAATACCACAGGACGATAGTTCTCAGGATGAATTCCTTGTTTCATTTCTATTTCAGTTTTTAATTTGTACTTTGTTAATTATATTGGTAACCGGTATTTTCGAGCGGCAAAGGTACAGCATCTTCGTAAATAAACAAAGAAAAACGATCTCTTTTTTATTCGGTGCGTGAATTTGATATAATTTAGTACTGAAAAATGAGGCGGTGTAATGATTCTTAGTTATCTTTGCGGTGGAATTTAACTGTAAACGTAATAACGTATATTAAATTATGGTAAGTTACAAACAATTAGGTCTTGTGAACACGAAAGAGATGTTCGCAAAGGCAATCAAGGGTGGTTATGCAATCCCTGCATTCAACTTTAACAACATGGAACAGTTGCAGGCTATTATCAAGGCTTCAGCTGAGACTAAATCTCCGGTTATCTTGCAGGTTTCAAAGGGTGCTCGTAACTACGCTAATCAGACATTGCTTCGCTACATGGCTGAGGGTGCAGTTGAGTATGCTAAGGAGTTGGGTTGCGCACATCCGCAGATCGTATTGCACTTGGACCACGGCGATAGCTTCGAGTTGTGCAAGTCTTGCGTTGATATGGGCTTCTCTTCTGTTATGATCGACGGTTCTCACCTTCCTTATGAGGAGAACGTTGCTTTGACGAAGAAGGTTGTAGAGTACGCTCACCAGTACGACGTAACTGTTGAGGGCGAGCTGGGTGTATTGGCTGGTGTTGAGGACGAGGTTTCTGCTGAGCACCACACCTACACTGATCCTGAGGAGGTAGTTGATTTCGCTACACGTACGGGTTGCGATTCTTTGGCTATCTCAATCGGTACTTCTCACGGTGCTTACAAGTTCACTCCGGAGCAGTGCACGATCGATCCGAAGACAGGCCGCATGGTTCCTCCTCCATTGGCATTCGACGTATTGAAGGCTGTTGAGAAGAAGTTGCCGGGCTTCCCCATCGTTCTTCACGGTTCTTCTTCTGTTCCCCAGGAGGAGGTTGAGACTATCAACAAGTATGGTGGCGCATTGAAGGCTGCTATCGGTATCCCCGAGGAGTGGTTGCGCGAGGCTGCTAAGTCGGCTGTTTGCAAGATCAACATCGACTCTGACTCTCGTTTGGCTATGACAGCTGCTATCCGTAAGGTATTCGCTGAGAAGCCCGCTGAGTTCGATCCCCGTAAGTATCTGGGTCCGGCTCGCGACAACATGGAGAAGCTTTACAAGCACAAGATCATCAACGTACTTGGCTCTAACGACAAGTTGTAATCGATTTTGTTCCTAAAAATACAAAGAGGAAGCTGAGAGGAATCTTAGCCTCCTCTTTTTTTTGAGTATAACTGCTGAAGAAGATATAATAGTTAAAGGTAAATGAAGAAGATCATAAGACTGATGCTGCTCCTCGTGGGTGTACTGATGTGGGCGTCGGAGGCGCAGGCGCAATCGTGGATGGATATTTTCAATTCGGAGACGCTGAAGAAGGTAGTCACCTCGGTGACAGGAGGCCAGACGCTTTCGGCCGCAAGCCTGCAAGGCACATGGACCTATGTGGATCCGGCGGTGCAGATGAAGGGCGACAACGCGCTGAAGCAGGTGGCGGGCAGCGTGGCAACCACCGAGCTGGAGAAGAAACTGAAGGAGCAATGCGCCAAGGTGGGCATCGAAGAGGGCCTGTTCAACTATACGTTCAACGCCGATAGCACCTTCACCAGCAGCCTGAAGAAGGGCACGCTGAACGGCACCTACAGTGTTGATCCGGAGGCGAAGACCGTTACCCTCACCTACAAGGCGGGCAAGACAGGCTTTGCGCTCTATACGATGACGGCCGAGGCGGAGTTGCTGGGCGACAACCTGACCCTGCTCTTCAATGCCGACAAACTGCTTGCCTTCATGACGAAGGTGGCCGAGTTGAGCAGCAACTCTACGTTGCAATCGCTCAGTAAGCTCGCCAATGAGTACGATGGCGTGATGCTGGGCTTTGACCTGAAGAAATAATCGAGCCTCTGGCCCGGAGCGAGGATCGCATGCGAAGGTGTGTCGGGGTGCCTATATGGGCGCTTTGGTGCGCCTTCGTTTCGTTAGCGGGCCGCCGTGGCGCATGAGTGGGGATAAAAAGAAAGGAGATGCTCCTGTGGAAGCACCTCCTTGGCCTTGCTTTCGAAGTGGGCAGTGATGGATTCGAACCACCGAAGGCGTAAGCCAGCTGAGTTACAGTCAGCCCCATTTGGCCACTCTGGTAACTGCCCTTTCTTGTTTGCGGGTGCAAAGGTAGGTAAAATTTCTTTTCTTGCAAATATTTTCTGTGTTTTTTATTCTGATTAGCTATTTTAAGTGAAATCTGTTTGCAGTGTGCTTTTAAAGTCCTAATTTTGCTGCGATAATCTTTTATTAACTGGTAAACATATATTTTTTGTAGATGGTAAAGAAAGTTGGGAACTTGATTCCAAACACCTTTTTTATTACGAAGGGAAGTGGTGAGTCTGACTTAGAGAAGCATGCAGGCTCCTATCACATGGCTCTTTATGACGCCGGTATCTCTGATTTCAATATCATGACCTATTCGTCAGTGATACCTGCGACGGCGCATCTGGTGACTATGGACGAAATCGATCTTCCGCCTTTTGGCTCGGAGATGAAGACGATCATGGCCGTGTCTCACGGATACCAGGATGAGTTTGTTTCTGCTGGTGTGGTTTACGCGTGGATGTACAAGGACGAGAACTTCGACGAGAAGGTAGGCGGCTTGGTTTGCGAGGTGAGCGGTCGTTATCGCATCGAGGAGTTGGAGTCTCGTTTGATCCGTGTCATCAACGACTTGCATCAGAAAACTTATGGCCAGTATTATTTGGGTGAGCTCAACTTCATCACCGAGGGAATCACGATCGAGAAGCGTTATGGCACGGCCTTGGCTGCGCTCTGCTTCGTTGATTTCTTGCAACCCGAAGTGGAATAAGCGAAAAATAAGTTCTGATAGAGAATAAAGCTGGACTCTCATGTGGGAGTTCGGCTTTTTTTCTTACATTTGACCCAAACTAACGGATAAGAAACGTTGTTATATAGATAATAATTATGAACCGTAAGCCTTGAATCGAGATGTAGACATCGCTGTGATGATGCTCTTTCAGTCGTAGCTCAAGGCTTGAGACTCGAAAGAAAGACTTAGAATGAAATATATAGGAGCACATGTGAGCAGTTCGGGAGGTGTGGAGAACGCTCCTCTCAACGCTAAAGAGATTGGGGCGACCGCTTTCGCCCTCTTCACCCGCAACCAGCGGCAGTGGCGTTCCGCCCCGCTGAGCGAGCGAAGCATCCAGCTCTTCAAGGAGCGCTGCGCCGAGTTTGGCTTCGCCCCCGAGCATATCTTGCCCCACGATAGCTATCTGATTAATTTAGGAAACCCCGAAGCCGAAGGTCTTGAGAAGTCGCGAGAGGCCTTCCTCGACGAGATGCGTCGCTGCGAGCAGCTGGGGCTGAAGCTGCTGAACTTCCATCCGGGTAGTCACCTGAAGAAGATCGAGCCGGAGGCCTGCTTGGCCTTGATTGCCGACTCCATCAACTGGACCTTGGCGCAGACCGAGGGTGTGACCGCCGTGATCGAGAATACGGCGGGGCAAGGCTCCAACCTGGGCTACACCTTCGAGCAGATTGCCTCGATTATCGAGCGGGTAGAGGATAAGAGCCGTGTAGGCGTTTGCATCGATACGGCCCACACCTTGGCAGCAGGCTACGAGATCCGTACGCCGGAGGGATTTGCCGAGACGTTTCGCCACTTCGACGAGGTGATCGGCTTCTCCTACCTACGAGGTATCCACCTCAACGACTCGAAGAAGGAGCTGGCCACTCACGTGGATCGCCACGACAGCGTGGGAAAAGGCGTGATGGGCATGGAGCTTTTCCGCCTGTTGATGAACGACGTCCGTTTCGACAACATCCCCATCGTGCTCGAAACGCCCGACGAGTCGCTCTGGGCCGACGAGATCAAACTGCTCTATAGCTTGATTGAACATTAAAACGATATATATATAAATATAGAATCATAATTATGAAGATGAAAGGACTATGGCTTGCCTGTTGCGCACTGGTTTTGTCGGGTGCGGAGGCGATGGCTTGTACGGGACTCTTGGTGGGAAAGAAAGCTTCTACCGATGGCTCGGTGATGATTAGCTATGCGGCCGATTCGCACAACTTGTATGGAGAGATGTATCATTGGCCGGCGGCCAACTGGCCGAAGGGTGCTACGCTCGATGTCGTGGAGTGGGACACCGGTAAGCCGTTGGGCACGATCGCCCAGGTGGAGCATACCTATAATGTAGTGGGTAACATGAACGAGCATCAGCTGGCTATAACCGAGAGCACCTTCGGTGGACGCAGGGAGTTGCACAACCCCGAGGGCATCATGGATTACGGCAGCTTGATTTACATCACGTTGCAGCGTGCAAAGACCGCTCGCGAGGCGATCAAGGTGATGACCGACTTGGTGGCCGAGTATGGCTACTACAGCGGAGGCGAGACCTTCTCGATCGCCGATAAGCAAGAGGCATGGGTGATGGAGATGATCGGCAAGGGAGCAGGCCGCAAAGGCGCGGTTTGGGTAGCCATCCGCATCCCCGACGATTGCATCTCGGCGCATGCCAACCAGTCGCGTATCCAGCAGATTCCTTTCAACGATAAGGAGAACTGCATCTATTCGCCCGACGTTGTCTCTTTCGCTCGCGAGATGGGCTTCTTCAAGGGCAAGGATGCCGATTTCAGCTTCCAGCAAGCCTATTGCCCTTACGACTTCAGCGCTCTGCGCGGATGCGAGGCGCGCGTGTGGTCGTTCTTCCGCGAGTATGACTCCACGATGGACCAATACACCGACTTCATCAAGGGCGACGCAAGCAAGAAGCCGATGCCACTTTATATCAAGCCGAACCGCAAGCTCTCTGTGCAAGACGTGCAGAAGGGAATGCGCAACCACTACGAGGGAACCGATCTCGACATGACAAAGGATGCCGGTGCCGGTTCGTATAAGGTGCCCTACCGTTGGCGCCCGATGACCTTCAAGGTGGATGGCCAGGAATACACCAACGAGCGTGCGATTGCCACCCAGCAGACAGGTTTCGTGATCGTTCCGCAGATGCGCGAGTGGTTGCCCGACGAGATCGGTGGTATCCTTTGGTTTGGTGTTGACGATGCCGACATGGCGGTGTTCAACCCCGTTTACGCCTCTTCCGTGCGTGTGCCGGAGTGTTATCGGGTAGGCAATGGCGATTTGCTCACCTTCTCATGGACATCAGCATTCTGGATGCACAACTGGGTGGCCAACATGGCCTACAACAAATATAGCTTCATGATTAAAGACATCCGCAAGGTGCAAGAAGAGCTGGAGAACCACTATCAGGAGGTGATCCCCGCTATCGACCAGGCTGCCAAGGAGCTTTATGCAAAGAATCCGAAAGAGGCGGTAGAGTTCTTGACTTGGTTTAGTACTTCGACGGCCGACAACGCTACCGCTCGCTGGAAGCAGTTGGGCGAGTATCTGATCGTGAAGTACATCGATGGCAACGTGAAGAAAGAGGAGAACGGCCAGTTCAAGCGCAATCCTTATGGCTTGCCCGCCTCTCCCGACTTCCCCGGCTACGACGAGGAATACTACCGCTCGATCGTGAAAAGCGCGGGCGAGCGTTTGAAAGTGACGAAGTAAATAAGAAACGAAATAGAATTTTTAATTGTTAAACTTAAAAAGAATAGAGTATGAAAAAGTTGTTTTTAGTGGCGCTGTTGGCTATTATCAGCATTGGCGCATACGCACAGAAGGGTCAAGGTAATCAGCAGCTCGGTTTCAACATCGGCTACGCATTCGATTCAGAGAATGCAACGCTGGGTGTTGACTATCGATACAACATTACGGATGCCATCCGTTTCAACCCGGGTGTGACCTATTTTACCAAGAACGATGGGCTCAGCGCATGGGCAATCGACATGAACCTCCACTATGTGGTTCCATTGGGCGATTCGTTTAGCTTCTATCCCTTGGCAGGTTTAGACCTTTCATTCTGGAAGTTCGGACACAAGGATTACTCCGACAACGCTACGCGCTTTGGAGCCAACATTGGTTTGGGTGGTGAGTTCTACGCTACCAGCCTGCTTACCGTCGGTGTAGATTTGAAGTACAACATCATTAAGGACTTCGATCAGGCAATGTTCGCCGTTCGTGTTGGATACAATTTCTAATGTGATAAAAGCTTGACTTAAAGCGGACTGAAAGGGCAGGAGAAGCGACTCTCTTGCCCTTGTTTTTTGTTCGTCAACTCGCCAGCTTACGGCTCTCCAACTCGCCAGCTTGCGG
Source organism: uncultured Parabacteroides sp. (assembly GCA_934718155.1). Taxonomy (GTDB): domain Bacteria; phylum Bacteroidota; class Bacteroidia; order Bacteroidales; family Tannerellaceae; genus Parabacteroides. Next base: position 35,019 of record CAKUZF010000024.1, read on the forward strand.
CTTGTCAACTCACAAGCTTGCGACTACCCCTACTCGTAAGCTTGCGGCTCAGGTAGCCGTAAGCTTACGACTTGATAAGTGAAAAACAGACCGAATGGTGCTTCATGAAGAAGACGGGAATAAACAAACCATATTGTGGAAAAATCGGAGTATGCTGTTGCAGTTTTGATGAATTTATTATCTTGAAGGAAAACCGTGGGTCAAGTTTACAGGCAAGTTTGTGCTCGTAGTAGTTGTCAAAGACCGTACGGAACGTGTAGTTCTTATCCATGCTAAGGGTATCCTTTAAAGTCTTCTTTTGGGTAGTGGAGTTGCCATTTACCAAGAAGGAAGGATGTACGCCTGCCAAATGGAAAAAAGCAAATCAAGAATAATTTGTGTGGTAAAAAGCCATTGAAAAAGGTCACAGAAGCCCATTTTCAAAAAGTGCTCAAACGACAAAAAAGTGCTAATTCAACAAAAAAGTGCTCAAACGACAATTTGAAAAGTGCTCAAACGACAATTTTCATAAAACACTGTATTTTAGCAGAAAAAGTTTTTGTGATATTTTGGGTGCTGAATGGCTTTTATTACCTTTGGGGAAGACAAAGATAATAAATTCAAGTTTATATGAGCAGAAAAATCACTTTTCTTACCCTGTTTATGTGGCTGATGACGGTAACTTTTCCTGTCATTGCGCAGCAGAAAGCAGACACGACCTACACTTCCCGGTTCGTGCCACGGGAAGACATGCTCTACGTGCCTTGGAACGGCAATGACACGAAACTTGCCTGCCTGTTGGAATGTATCGAAAACAACAAAACCACATTTCTTGACGGCTACTGTAATTCACTGGGCAGTGAATCCGAGAAAACTGCTCAGCAAAATACACTTGTCGACACGCCGTCGGAAACCAAAATCACAACTGATTATCATCTCTCCCTGCGTGCCAACCTGCTGCGCTGGGCTACCCTAACACCAGATTTAGGACTTGAATGGCGCATCTGCCCATCGTGGGGCATTGCCGTAAACGGCTCGTGGACTTCATGGACGTGGAGCGACAAGAATCGCCGCTATGCACTCTGGGAAGTGGCTCCGGAAATGCGTTACTATATGGGTGAGAAGAAAGCCTGGTATCTGGGCGCGATGTTCAAGGCCGGAGAGTTCAACTACAAGCTCTCCGAAACAGGCAAGCAGGGCGACCTGATGGGTGGCGGCGTCACCGCCGGCTATCGGCTGCGGCTGAACAAGGCACTGGCTCTTGATTTCAACCTCGGTCTGGGCTACCTGAATGCCGATTTCGAAAAATATGAAGTCATCGACGGCGAGCGTGTACGCCGCGGCAACGAGACAAAAGATTGGTGGGGCCCCATCAATGCCGGTGTGACATTGGTATGGAAGTTATTCTAACACGGAGGAATAGAATATGAAAGCAAGACAATAT
>CAKUZF010000025.1 GCA_934718155.1 uncultured Parabacteroides sp.
TTATGTAAATCTCTTCAAAGATCGCTTCCTCTCGACCAACAACCTGTCGTTGTTTCTCGATTGCGGGTGCAAAGGTACGCCTATTTTTTGAACCTGCAAATATTTTCTCTTCTTTTTAAAAATAATATTACACAATAGGCTGAACGATTGTTTCTATCTTTTTGCTTAACACCTACCAGATTCTTCTATCAGAGATAAAATTTTATCATTAAAAGAATCTGCTGCCAATAGATTCTCTAATGGGATGTGCATTCGATATCGCCAATAATGGCGCGATTCAGCTGGCACATTAATCCTCTCCTCTTCAATACTTGGGTTTTTAATTTCATCATCTATCGCAAACCAATCTTGCAATGGGATTATTACTAAGATTGCATTTGTCTTTAAATGATTAGAAACTATACGTTCTGCTAGGGCAGATGAACAATCAGCTGGTGCTTCGCCTATTTGACCTAACACCTGATTATAATAACGCTGAGTTTTTGCAGGATCTTCCTTCCACCAATTCCTCAATGGATTCATATCATGCGTTGATGTTGTACATACTGCGTGGTACGGAATATGGAACATATCACTGAACTCTCTATTTGGAGTCTTTGGCATACGTTCGATCTCCAAACTTAAGATCTGCAACCTATTCATTACTTCTGGCACAGTAGCTGGAATCATACCCAAATCCTCGCCACAGACCAACATTTCCGTTGAAGCGACTAACGGGGTCAAACGCTTATATGCTTGAGCTTTCCAATAATCGTTATGGCGATGATAAAAGAAATGCCAATAAAGCCGATCAAAAGCCTGACGATCCATAGTGCTCAATTCTCGATAAATATATGAATGGTCAGCCGATATTCTAGGATGGAATTTATCTTTATCCTTAGGATCTCGCAAGAACAACACCTCATTTGCAATAGCAAACAAGCCAGTTTTAATTCGTAATGAAGATTCGTCTGATTTATTAGCAAAAAGAGCCTCTATCTTTTGTTGCGTATTACAGAAAGATTTTAGCACAAAATGATTTGCGGAGGATTGCGCTAAATAGGTAGCCATTACATCATCCATTAAATCTCCAAACAAATCAGGCAAAAAACATCTATTTATATGTGGAGTCGTAAAGCGAGCTTCATTAAAATGCAAGCCAAACTGATTGATTTCGTCCTTAGTAAATGGCAAAGCAGGATTGAAATGACCACAAAGACCTTGCACATACTCGCAAGGGACCTCCCATATACGGAAAAAGCCCAATATGTGATCGATGCGCAAACAATCGAAATAATCTTCTAATTTATCAAAACGATTCTTCCACCATTTAAAATGGTTCTGCTCCATTACTTGCCAATCATAGGTAGGGAAAAGCCAATTTTGACCATTTACAGAGAAATCATCAGGTGGGGCACCCGCCTGACTATTCATATTGAAATAATTGGGTTCCGTCCATGCTTCAACACTAGTTCTACTGACGCCTATCGGCAAATCCCCCTTAAGTACAACCCCATTTTTGCGAGCATAATCAGATACTGATTTGAATTGATTATGCAACACATACTGCAAGAAATAGTGAAAAGAAATCACCGGCCAAGCATGACTTTTTTCACGACATAACGCCTTTCCACGCATTGGATTGTAAACAGCATTTCCATTCCATTGATTAAAATCAGATGTGCCATAGCTGTCTCGCAAATAACAATACATAGCGTACGGCATTAACCACGCCTTATTACTATCGACGAAGTCCTTAAAATCCTGGCGTTGCAACCACTTTGAGCCTTCCTGTTCAAAAAACTCGCTGCAATAAGCCAATTTATATTTTAGAGCTTGCTCATAATCTACAGTAGTTTTCGAATTTAACTCCTGTTGTTTTTCAGCATAAAAAGCAGCACGTTTAGGGTTCTTCAAAGGCCCCAATTTATTCAAATCAATATATAATGGATGGAGTGCATAAATTGAAATCGCACTATAGGGATAAGAATCCACCCAAGTATGTGTCATTGTGGTATCGTTCATCGGCAAAAGCTGAATGACACTCTGCTTCGTCTTTCTCGCCCAATCAACTAGCATACGAAGATCACCAAAATCTCCAACACCAAAACTATTCATTGAACGCAACGAAAAAACTGGAATAACACATCCTGCTCCTTTCCAAGGGGTATAACAATCTCTGAAAGCCGCATCAGAAACTACAATCGTCGCATTTGACTCGGGGACAGAGATATTCAAAACACGATTGCCGCCATTCTCCCAGTAAGCTATCTGGCCCAACTCATCATCCCATACAACGTATTTATACTCCAATGGAAAATGAAGAGATGTTGCGTCCAAGTCGATGTGCCATTCAGGTGTTTGGTCACAGGTTAGCAACAACGCTTTCTGTGGGTCCCAACCGCCCAAAGCTGGCTGATCACCAACAATGGCCAAGCTTTGATTCTTACGCAATTGCGGTGCGAATATCTTAATCTCAAGTTTCTGTTCACAATTCAATCTACGTTTATGTAAATCCGTTGCATGTGCAAACACGCCTTTTGTAAAAGCAGATGCATAAAATACTTTGTCGTGAGGCATCTCATACCATCTGTCATACACTTCACAAACGGGAGATTCAGTATCCAACGTCAAGGAATGCCTGCGCTCCCATTCTTCAAAATGTATATGACCATCGCTCATCCGAACAAAATAGCGATAATCTATCCGAGTTACATGATCAGGGATATCAATAGACAAGGTCCACTCTCCATCAGCATTATAGACCATTTCTTTTGCCAATACGGATTCCCAATTACCTAACTGAGGGATAGAACCTACAACACACAGCATCTGTCCCCATACTGTATTATAATGAATATGAAACAGGACTCTCATCTTACTATTATTATAAATTATAAGTTTATTTATCCGCAACGTGAAGCTCCACAATTCGTGCAGATTAAACACCCCTCTTGATAAACAAGAGTTTCTAACCCACAATTAGGGCATCTTTGCCCTTTCACCTCTGTGCCATTTGGTAAATATTTCTTCAATGCGCGCTCCACTCCAGTCTTCCAAGTATTTATTGATTCACTGTTTAATTCCATTCCTTGCACCAGTTTTATTACTTGGTCGATTGGCATACCATAACGCAGAACACCAGATATCAGCTTGGCATAATTCCAATATTCAGGATTAAACTTGCTATCTAGTCCCTCAATCGTCATCTTATAGCCTCGCTTATTCTTGAATTGAAAATCATAATGCTTTTTTCCATCCTCATCATAGCTCTTGATGATCGTTCCCTTCGAAACATTCTTCGGCAATATTAATCCTTCTTCATCATCAGCCAAACCGGTGAAGATCTCATACGGACGACCGTTTAAAAGACCTACAAATGCAATCCACTTCTCGCGATTATTTTGAAATTTCACCACATCAGCATCCAATTCACGCGGACGTTTCGCCACAATAATAGGAGGCTGCATACACTGATTATTCTCTTTTTTCTTTTTCTTGCTATCCGTAGCCAATAGAACACCAGAACGAGAACCATCACGATAGACCGTACAACCCTTGCAGCCACAACGCCAAGCTTCGACGTATAGCTGGTTAACCAAATCTTCATTGACCGAATTAGGCAGATTAATCGTTACACTGATCGAATGATCCACCCATTTCTGGACACGGCCCTGCATTCTCACTTTGGCTAGCCAATCCACATCATTTGAAGTTGCCTTGTAATAAGGAGACTTGGCAACAAGGGCATCCACTTCTGCCTGACCATATTTCTTCGTCACAGAATAGCCATTTGCTAACATCCAAGTAACAAATTTATGATGAAACACTGTATACTCCTCAAAAGCGTCACCAGTTTCGTCGACGAAATCTACACGCGATTCCGAATCGTTTGGATTGACTTTTCGTCTTCTTTTATAAACTGGAAGGAAAACAGGTTCAATGCCAGAAGTGGTTTGCGTCATCAAACTCGTAGTCCCAGTAGGGGCAATTGTCAAACAGGCAATATTTCGACGTCCAAAACGCAACATATCCTCATACAAATCAGGCTCTGCCTCACGCAATCTATTGATAAATGGATTCTTCTTCTCACGCTCAGCATCAAATACAGGGAAAGCTCCACGCTCTTTAGCTAAATTCACTGAAGAGCGATAAGCCGCCAAGGCCAATGTCTTTTGCACTAGTTCAGCAAAGTTCGTAGCTTCATCAGATCCATAACGTAAGCCCATAGCAGCCAACATATCACCCTCGGCTGTAATACCTACACCTGTACGACGCCCTTGCAACGTCTTATGCTGAATCTTCTCCCACAAATGTCGCTCACTCTGCTTGACTTCCATTGATTCTGGATCAGAATCGATCTTTGACAAAATTTGTTCGATTTTCTCCGATTCCAAATCTATGATGTCATCCATTATACGTTGAGCCAACGACACATGACTTCGGAACAGATCAAAGTCGAAATACGAATCTTTCGTAAACGGATTCACCACATACGAATAGAGGTTGATAGCCAACAAACGACAACTATCGTAGGGACACAAAGGAATTTCTCCACAAGGATTGGTCGAGACCGTTCGAAAACCTAAATCAGCGTAACAATCAGGTACAGACTCACGTAAAATCGTATCCCAGAAAAGCACACCTGGCTCTGCCGATTTCCAAGCATTATGAATTATCTTCTTCCATAAAGCAGCAGCATCCACATCCTTTACATACAAAGGTTGTTCAGAAGAAATAGGATATTGTTGACGATATGGCAAACCTTCAGTCGCAGCACGCATAAATTCATCGTCAATCTTAACAGAAACATTGGCGCCTGTCACTTTCCCTTCTGTCATCTTAGCATCAATAAACGCTTCAGAATCTGGATGTTTAATTGACACACTAAGCATTAACGCTCCTCTACGACCATCTTGAGCCACCTCGCGCGTCGAATTAGAGTAACGCTCCATAAATGGAACTAAGCCGGTTGAGGTCAGAGCTGAGTTTTTTACAGGAGAACCCTTCGGGCGAATATGCGAGAGATCATGGCCTACGCCTCCTCTGCGCTTCATAAGTTGCACTTGTTCCTCATCAATTCGGATAATAGCACCATAAGAATCAGCCTGACCCTCCAATCCAATCACAAAGCAATTAGAAAGAGAGGCGATCTGAAACTCATTACCAATTCCAGTCATTGGGCTTCCTTGCGGAACGATATAACGGAAATGATCAAACAAATCGAAGAGTTCTTGTTCAGAGAGTGGATTTGGATATTTCGCCTCTATTCGAGCTATCTCTCCAGCCAAGCGATGATGCATATCCACTGGAGATTTCTCATAAATATTGCCAAGAGCATCCTTGAGGGCATATTTATTCACCCAAACCTTAGCCGCCAACTCATCACCGGTAAAATAGTTCAATGAAGCTTTAAATGCCTCGTCAAAAGTATAAGTTCTACGATCCTCCATTATCTTGCTTGTTTATGTATCACCCTAACTATTCCTATCAAGAGATTAATTTTTTAGCAGAACTTCAATAGCTTCGACGGATGCTGCGAAATCCTTACTCGTCTCAATCTGATCTTTGATTGTCTTACAAGCGTGCAACACCGTCGCATGATCTCGCCTTCCCACGATTTTGCCAATATTCGAAAGTGAGCAATCTGTATATTTCTTCGAAAGATACATTGCCACTTGACGAGCTTGTACAATCTCACGTTTGCGAGAATTTGTCTGCAACATAGACTGTTCCAAATTAAAGAACCGACACACCGTCTCCTGAATAGATTGAACCGAAAGCTGCTTTTTCTCCAAACGAACTGACTGGCTAATCACACGTTTCGCCAAAGAGAGATCAATCTCTCGGTTGTTGATCACTGCATTAGCTTGCAAAGAGACCAAAATTCCCTCCAGATCACGCACATTGTCGGTCACATTGTCCGCAATAAAGTTGAATACCTCATCAGGAATCACTATGCCATCATGTGTAATCTTATTCTTCAAGATTTTTTTACGCAAAGCCAAGTCAGGACGAGACAGTTCTGCCGTTAAGCCCCATTTCAAACGAGTTATCAAACGCTCCTCCATACCTTGTAAATCCACGGGCGGCTTATCCGAGGTCAAAATCAACTGCTTACCCAACTGGTGCAAATGATTGAAAATATGAAAGAATGTATTTTGAGTGCGATCCATACCTATCATCTCTTGAATATCATCCAGGATCAGCACGTCGATATTTTGGTAAAAATGCAAGAAATCATTGGTCGTATTCTTACGAACAGCATCAGTAAACTGCATACGGAACAAGTGCGAAGACACATAAAGCACCCGCAACTCAGAGTGTAATTCACGTATCCGTGTACCAATTGCATAGCAAAGGTGTGTCTTTCCTACACCCGACGGTCCATAAATAAAAAGCGGATTAAACGTAGTCGAGCCCGGCTCCTGGGCTACGGCTTCTCCTGCTGCACGCACCAGTTTGTTACTCGACCCCTCAAAATAGTTCTCAAAGTTATAACGAGGATTCAAGTGAGGATCCACATCTTGCGGCATAACAGTCGAAAAAGGGCTAGGTGTCTGCATAGTATTCTTTGCCACAGTAGGCTTTACCACTGGAGACAATTTTTCCGCAGGATAGTCAACCGTACCCACTCCCCCAGCGCTCTTATCCACCATGATGCGATATTTCAACTGGATGCCTTGACCAAAGACACGATTCAAAGTCACCGTCAACACATTCATGTAATGCGCCTCCAGAAACTCGTAGAAGAACTGACTTGGCACTTGCACCGTTAGTTCCTTATCTGAACGACCATTTCGGTCTTTCTCTTCGTAAGCCAACGGAACAATCGGTCGAAACCACGTCTCATACGGTTGCTGAGGCACAATATCTCTTATTATACCCAAACACTTATCCCATAACAACTTAAAATCAGTCTGCATCTTTACTCTAATTCTTCTACTTTAACTTTATCGACATTTAGCACGACAAAGGTTGTAAATTTATTCTTAAAAAAAAAGCGGCTTTCCGTTTGGAATATTCTTTTTTTTAATATCTATTTTAATCTCAAACAGTTACAAACGCAAGATCGCAGCCCACCCAAGAAACAGACTTTAAAGCCACAGAAGCCATACGCAACGTCTCCCTGCAATGGCCATCTTTTCGCTTCGTAAAGCCCGCAAACAACGTCTATGCGGCTTCTACGTCACCTTAGAAGGGATCTATTCCATCAAGGCAAAACCAGATATATATGCCTTCGATTATTTAGAATTGTCTGTTTTTACGCAAAGCTACTACTTATCCTTCTTTCCAAAAATCGAGAAGTGCACATAACGTTTCGGATGCTCACGCAAATCCAGCAACAAAAGAGATGCATTTTCCATCGTTCCATTCAGATTGTCATAGAACTGTCTATCATTCAACAGTAGACCAAGGCTGTTATCTGAGCTATTCAACTTTTCAGTGGTCAACTTCAGGTTCGACAAAGTCTCGTTAACTGATTTCATCGTACCTTCCAGGTCAATATCCCTCATTTGGCTGCTCACGGCCGAGAAGTTGTCGGTTATATTCTTGAGATTATCAACAATCTGCGGCATATCCTTAGCCAACAGCAAATCCAACTGACGACTCGAGTGCTCCAAAGAGGAAGTTGTATGCTCCACATGCTCCAACGACCGAACCAAAGCAGGATGATTCACTAAGGTCTGCAACCCTCCAAGAATCGAATCTATTTTTGGCAATAATTTTTCTACGCTGGGCAACAAACTTTCTTGCACAGAGGTCATCATATCAGAATCCATGCGCCCCTCGATGGTATCTCCCGAGCGGTAATAATCATCTACAAACGAATTCAAGTGAATATGCAGCTCAGCTCCACTCAAGAATGTGTTCAGGATAGAAATATAGCTACCCTTGTTGATACGCATATTATCCTCCAGGCTAACCAAAACTGTAATCTTTCCAGTCTTGTTGTAGTCGTAATTAATCTCACGTACTAAACCCACCTTAAAACCCTCAACGTAAACGGGACTAGAAACAGTCACGCCAGTCACGTTAGAGAACGTCACGTAATAATGATTCGATGGCTTAAACAAGTTTACACCTTTCAAAAAATTGATTCCTATATATAACAACGCTAAGCTGACGATCGACACCAATCCTATTTTCGCCTCTTTAGTGAACACAGTTTTCATATTTTTCCTTTCTTTACTTACGATTCAATTAATAACTCACCTTTTTCCCATCTTTGAAGCCCACAATAAATGCATCCTTGAAATCCTTCAGAAGCTTTTTGCGAATCTGCTTTATCTCTGAGAAGCTTGTCGTTTCTCCATAGGTGTATTTATAGATTCCGTTTTCCACATAATAACCCACAGGCTTATACCCTTTCAATCGGCTCGAGCTTGATGGGAGAAGCTTGGATGCGGTCAGAATCTGCACCTTATATACAGTCTTGTTCTTCAAATTATCCATCATGGGTTGCGAGACGATCTCTGTGTCTTTCCCAGGGCGAGCAGTAGTTTGAACAGGCGCTGGAGCCTGTGCTTTCTTTTCAGCAGCCCTTTCCGCAGCATTCTTGGATTCTAGATGACGTTTTCGGTAAGCAACATAGGCCTCACTTCCCACTGGAGCGTTCGCTGCCTCATCCTCTTCTATTTGTTCCGATATCTTATGGGTACTGGAAGCATCTTCTGCCTTCTCATGAGCAGAATCGGTCTCTCTAGACAAAACCGTCTGCTTAGAGTTAGAGGAGGTGTTTATTATAGCTCCCGTCCGGCGATCGTAATTCTGTTTATAACGAACAAAGGCCTGATAAAGCGCACCTGCTAACGCACGCTGCCCTTTGTCGGATGCTAAATACCTTTCTTCTTGCTGATTAGAAATATAGCCTAACTCTACCAATACACTGGGCATACTCGTCTTGCGCAACACTAAGAAACCTGCCTGACGCACACCTCGATCCACCCGTTTCACATCTTTAAATGCTTTTTGAATCTCAGACGCCAAAGAGATGCTTTGCTCCACATGTCTGTTTTGCATGAACTCGAAGATGATATAAGATTCGCTAGAATTGGGGTCGAAACCCTCGTAACGTTGCTTGTAATTATCCTCTAATAGGATTGCAGAGTTCTCGCTCATAGCAACCTCCAAGTTCTCATCCGTACGCGCTAAACCCAACGTATAGGTTTCAGTTCCCTGCACACTACTCCCTCGTTTGACCGCATTAGTATGAATCGAAATGAAAAGATTCGCTTTGTTTCGGTTTGCAATATCGGCTCGTTCGTCAAGTTCCACAAACCGGTCAGTCTTACGAGTGTAAACTACTTTTACATCTTTTGATCGTTCCTCGATGAAAGCGCCTAATTTCAATGCAACAGCAAGATTTATCGCCTTCTCATTGATGCGTGCGCCACGAGCACCCGGATCCTTTCCTCCATGTCCCGCATCGATCACCACTGTAAACGAACGTGCACAAAGAGGCATAAACACCATCGCAAACAGCCAAACCACCAGCATCCTACTGATAAAACGACCTTTTTCACTCACTTCGCTAAGACCTCCTGCATATATGTTAATACCTCAATGTTATTTAAAAGTTGAGGCAAAGGTAATGTTTTTTTCGCAGACGGCAGCTTCCTTCAGATCGAATTAGACACAAAAAAAGAGGGAAATGCCATCGAGATGACATCTCCCCCTTTCATTATAACACCTTAACTCTGAAATAGTCGATATTACTCAGAAACCACCTCAAACGGAATCTCTACAGACACCTCTTTGTGGAGTTTCAAAGTAGCCTTATACTGGCCAACCTCTTTCACGTTCTCCTTGATCACAATAACCTTACGATCAATCTCGAAGCCAGCCTTCGCCAAAGCCTCAGCCACCTGGATATTCGTTACAGAGCCGAAGATAGTACCCGTAGAGCTCGTCTTCGCACCGATTGTCAAAGATACGCCGTTCAACTTAGCAGCCAATTCCTCAGCATCCGCCTTAATCTTAGCCAACTTGTGAGCACGCTGCTTCAAGTTTTCTGCCAAAACCTTCTTTGCAGACTCCGAAGCGATCACAGCCTTACCTGTGGGGATTAGAAAGTTACGTCCGTAACCGTCTTTTACTGTTACGATATCGTCCTTGTAGCCTAAATTAACTACATCTTCTTTCAAAATAACTTGCATATTCTGTCTCCTCTCAATTATTTATTATTTCATCAAATCGGTTACAAAAGGAAGCAATGCCAAATGACGAGCACGCTTAACGGCCTGAGCCACACGACGCTGGAATTTCAAAGAAGTTCCTGTAATGCGACGGGGAAGAATCTTACCCTGCTCGTTCAAGAATTTCTTCAAGAACTCAGGATCCTTGTAATCGATATACTTGATACCATTTTTCTTAAAACGGCAATATTTCTTTCTCTTAACGTCTACTGAGGGCGGAGTTAAATATCTGATTTCTGATTGAGTTGCTGCCATGATTAATTCTCCTTTACTGTTTCTTTAGATGCTTTCAGATTTCTTCTCTTTGCTGCATATTCTGCCGCATACTTATCCTGACGGAAAGTCAAGAAGCGGATCACGCGCTCATCGCGACGGAAGTTAATCTCCAACTTAGCGATCACCGACGGATCAGCTTTGAACTCTACCAAGTTATAAAAACCGGTAGTCTTCTTGTCAATCGGATAAGCCAGCTTTCGCAAGCCCCAATTCTCCTCATTCACGATCTCAGCTCCCTCAGCCTTCAGGAGGTTCGTGAACTTCTCGACCGCTTCCTTCATCTGTGCGTCAGACAAAACGGGAGTCAAAATGAAAACGGTTTCGTAATTGTTCATAATAACGCTTTAATGAATAATTAATATTAGTACTTATAATTTTTACGGCTGCAAAGGTAGTTATTTTTTCTTTACGAACAAGCCTATTCCCCTCTTTTTCTTTATTTTCATCCACATATGCTCAAAATAAAACCTTCAAGGTCTATATTTAGCCTCACTAAGGATGTGTTGGGCCTCTTTCTCGGCCAAGAGATGCGCCATGGTAACCCTGGTTAGTGCCATGTATTGACTCACGATGCGGCAACCAATCCAGCAACCCACATTCTGCGGGGCCTCGGTTCCGTAGAGGGGCGACACCACATCGTCAAAGAAACGATCTGTGGTCGGTTGGTCGGGAGTGTAAAGCAATTTGCGCTCGATAATCTGCTGCCACATATCAGCCTCGTGTTGCTCACACCATTGCTCTACCATTTCCGGATATGCCAATGTGTCCACTCCCTCCTTTCCTCCCAAAGCCTGGCTTACAATGTAACGCAGCTTTCCCTCGTATATCATCCTTTCGAGCAAGACACTCTCATTGCCATCAAACGGATAAGAGGCCATCAGCCAGCCCAGGAGGTAGTCAGTCGATACTTGCTGTGGTGTCATCCGCACACGCTGCACAGGCGGAAAATAATTATCATAAAGAGGATAGTCGACTCCTAAATACTTATCAATCGAAAGGGAAAGCAGGCTATCACCCACCAGCACGTTCTGGCTCAGCCCTGACACATGCATACAGATAACGGGTACCTGCAAGTCTGGCAATTGCTCCTTTAGGAAAGCGAATGCCTTCGTCAGCTGCTGCTCTAACTCAGTCACATCGACATATTGATGGAGTGCATCGGCATACAGTTTATGCAAGGTTGGTTCGGCGTAATATGAACGAATCCTCTCGAAAAACAACTCATCGTCGATCGAGCGACGGTTTAACACGCCCATTCCGAAAAGCTGCAGCATCGCCGGATATTGCTGGCGCAACTCTAGGCCACCATCGGCAGACTCCAAGGCTTTAAACAATGCCTGATCAAACCGCTGGATACGAATCGGCTCGATATGGAACGAGGCAGTAGCAGAGGGATGTCCTTCACAACTCGCCATAAAAAAGAGAAGTGTGCCTGTCAGTATTCCTTTAATTCTCATTTGATTATCCATGTTATTTCAACTGCATAAACGCAGGCCATCGCCAGATATTGCACGAATGCATCTATTTTATTATCTTCGCGTTCAGCATGAGCAGCCAGCTATCATCGTATAACCGACTACTCTTTATATTTATTATATGTGTAATTTTAATTATAGGAGATTTTGCTATGGGTGCTGCAGGCAACAAAAAACCAAAAAAGCCAGGTAAGAAACACGGGCCTTCCTACATGGAGGAGGAACACGACGTGCCTTTGAAGAGTTTACAAAAGAAAACGAAGTAAAAAAGGCTGAGGCTTCATTATGATTTATGATTTATGATTTATCGAGGGATAAAGCGGAAACACCAACCATCGAAGTCATAAATTATAAATCATAATTTTTTCATCCCTTTTTTATCACCTTTTAATCAGAACTGTAAGCTGGAGCGAAAGGTCGAAAAAGACCATCTTTGCATTGACATTCTGTTCGATGTGACGAGTCGCCAGTTCAAGTTCACCCATGATATCGAACACGTTACGTTCATTCACGTAAGGCGAAAAATTAACAGAGAAACTTGTCTCATCATAATTCATATATGTCATCTCAGGAGCTTGAAACCGATAGATGAAATTCTCACGTATCAGATGCTGGCAATAAATCAGGAAATGCTTCTGCTGCTCACGGCCGATACCCGCCAGCAGGTCTGCCATCATCTTCATTCCCTTCACATTTTTGGTCCATGAGTTGCGCATCATCGTCTTAAACTGCTCCAGATAGAACCGATTCTCTTCGCCTAAACTAATAGTTTCTATCGCTTTCAGGTAGTTGCCCGATGCCAAGTGAGCAATCTGCTGGGCATCGTCTGCCTGCAAGCTGAAGCGCAAGCGCAAGGCTTCCTTCATGTCCTCTTCGCAAATAGGCGGAATATTGATGCGCTGCGCACGAGACAGGATGGTTCCCAATACCTGTTCGGGCTGCTCCGAAACCATCAGAATGACGGTGCGAGCAGGCGGCTCCTCTATCAGCTTCAAGAGCTTGTTGGCACAAGTCAGATGCAGTTTCTCAGGCAACCACACAAAAAGTACCCTGTAGTCGGCTTCATAGATCCTCAAACTCAGCTTGCGTAAGATCTCATCGCTCTCCTTCGAATAGATCAACGCCTGCGAATTTCCCGCCTCCATCACCTCCAACCACTGGTCTAATCCAAAATAAGTATGTTCCTTCAGGAAGAGGCGCCATTCGGGCAGATAGTCATCACAGACCTCCTTCTTCCGATCCTTCTTGGCCACGATGGGAAAGACAAAATGCAGGTCTGGATGTGCCAGCTCGTTGAATTTCAAGCATGAGGGGCACGTTCCGCAAGCATCGTCGGCATGACCGTCGCGGCAGTTGTAGCAATTTATGTAACGTGCGTAAGCCAATGCCAACGGGAAGGCGCCCGCCCCACCGGCCTCGGTGAAAAGTTGCGCATGGGGAATCATTCCCGTCCGCACCGACTGGATCAGCCTCTTTTTCACCTCCTCTTGCCCAATAATATCCTTGAAAAACATCTTTGCTCTGGTTTAAAGATAAAAAGACTCCCGCAATCAAGCCATGAGGACGTACCCCATAAGTTGACTGCGGGAGATAATATAATCAAAACTCTACTATGGAAGCGGAATTACTTCTTCATAGCCTCCTCAATAGCAACAGCCACTGCAACGGTAGCACCTACCATAGGGTTGTTACCCATACCTAAGAAGCCCATCATCTCAACGTGAGCGGGAACTGAAGAAGAACCAGCGAACTGAGCATCAGAGTGCATACGACCCATCGTGTCAGTCATACCATAAGAAGCAGGACCTGCAGCCATGTTATCCGGGTGCAATGTACGGCCTGTACCACCACCTGAAGCAACAGAGAAGTAAGGCTTACCAGCCAAGACGCGCTCCTTTTTATAAGTACCAGCTACCGGGTGCTGGAAGCGAGTCGGGTTGGTTGAGTTACCCGTAATAGAAACGTCAACGTCCTCTTTCCACATAATAGCAACGCCCTCACGTACGTCGTCAGCGCCGTAGCACTTCACCTTCGCACGCAAGCCATTAGAATAAGGAATCTCCTCAACCACATTCACCTCACCAGTCATGTAGTCGAACTGAGTCTGTACATAAGTAAAACCATTGATACGAGAGATGATCTTAGCGGCATCCTTGCCCAAACCGTTCAGAATAACGCGCAACGGCTCCTTACGAACCTTGTTTGCCATCTCAGCGATCTTGATAGCACCCTCAGCAGCTGCGAAAGACTCGTGGCCTGCCAAGAAAGCGAAGCACTTCGTGTCCTCACGGAGCAAACGAGCGGCCAAGTTACCATGACCGATACCTACCTTACGATCATCGGCTACTGAACCAGCGATACAGAATGACTGCAAGCCAATACCGATTGCCTCAGCAGCATCAGCAGCACTTGTGCAACCCTTCTTGATAGCGATAGCCGCACCTACAACGTATGCCCAACATGCGTTCTCGAAGCAGATGGGCTGAGTCTCCTTACACATCGTATAAGGATCGATACCCTTAGCATCACAGATAGCCTTTGCATCCTCGATGCCGTTGATACCATATTCTTTCAATACCGCGTTGATATGCTCAATACGACGGTCATAACTTTCAAATAAAGCCATATTTTTCTACTTTTTAAAATTCTTGTTAACCAGCAATAAAGATATCAGGAAATTGAAAACCAACACACCTCCACAGCACGCCACGTAAAAGGCCATCCATGGTCTATCAGCTTGAAGCGCAAAATAGGCAATCAAAGTAGCGACAGCCGTCACGACCGAGAGGACGAGCAGGACGCGTGTAAGTGTTTTCTTATTCATGACGAGGATCGATGTATTTAGCAGCTTCTTTGAAACGACCGTAAGAACCCTTAGCTTTCTCCAGCGCCTCGTTAGCGTCCATACCCTTCTTAACCATATCCATGAACTTGCCCAGGTGAACAAACTCATAGCCGATTACTTCGTCATTAGCGTCCAAGGCCATGCGTGTGCAATAACCCTCAGCCATCTCCAAATAACGAGTACCCTTCGCCAACGTACCGAACATCGTTCCTACCTGGCTACGCAAGCCCTTTCCAAGGTCCTCAAGGCTGGCACCTACTACCAAACCGCCCTCTGAGAAAGCCGACTGCGTACGACCGTAAACGATCTGCAAGAACAATTCGCGCATAGCTGTATTGATCGCATCGCAAACCAAGTCAGTGTTCAAAGCCTCCAGCAAAGTCTTGCCCGGAAGGATCTCTGATGCCATAGCCGCAGAGTGAGTCATACCAGAGCAACCGATAGTCTCGACCAATGCCTCCTGGATGATACCCTCCTTAACGTTCAATGTCAGCTTGCATCCACCCTGTTTCGGCGCACACCAACCGATACCGTGAGTCAAACCAGAGATGTCTGAGATCTGAGTTGCTCTAACCCACTTTCCCTCCTCAGGGATCGGAGCACACTGGTGGTTAGCTCCTTTTTTAACAACACACATGTGTTGAACTTCTTGTGAATAAATCATAATCGCTAATTTATTTTTAAGTGTAATGAAACTTGCTCACTCATTCGTCCTTCGCATAAGCGCAGCGACGATTGAACGCACAAAGATAATTTATTTGATTCAACCTTGCAAAACGAATCGCCTTATTTCAGCAATTCTTTCAGTTTCTCACCAATCTCCTTCGCGTGTAAGCCCTTTGCGAGGATCGTACCATCCTTATCCACCAATACGGTGTGAGGGATGCTGTTCACGCCATAAAGGGCAGCGCCGTCGTTCTTCCAACCCTTCAGGTCTGACAGTTGCGGCCAAGTGATTTGGAGATCCTTCACGCCCTTCTCCCAAGCCTCCTGCTTGCTATCCAACGAGATTCCAACAATTTCGAACCCTTTCGACTTGTATTGCTTGTAAACCTCCACCATATTAGGCATGTCGCGACGGCAGGGAGGACACCAGCTGGCCCAGAAATCAATCAGCACGATCTTGCCCTTGCCTACATACTCCGAGAGTTTGTGGGTCTTGCCTTTGGCATCGGCCATTTCGAAATCAATAAACGGCTTACCGACAGCCGAGTTCTTCAGCACGTTGAGATGATCGATCATCTTACTGATGCCCGGCACAGCCTTGAATGCCTTACTTGCCTTCTCGACGATGGCATTCTGATCGGCCTCGGAGATGGCGTAGCGGCCATCGAAGAACACCTTGGCAGCCACTAACTTGTCGGCGTTAGCCATCACGTAGGCAGTCACAACCTTGTCTGCCTCCGCCTCGATGGCGTCCGACTTCTCAATTGCCGCATTCTTCACGGCTGCGTCGTCCGACTTCAGGTCGTCGGTCAAAGCCTGCTGCGCAGCACGAATAGTCTTCACCTGATCCTGCAACACCTTGAAGTCGTCGTTCTCAGGCGTTCCCGTTACTGCCGGAGCCTGCTCGTTGAGAGCTGCTTGCATCTTAGCGTTCTCGAGCGTGAATACGGCCGTGAAAGCCTGGTTCTCACCTGCGCTCGTACGCTTCAGCTCATCATCACCAATGCGAAGCACACAGAGTTTTGGAGTAGCCTGCTCTCCCTTCAGTACAAACTTGCCGTTAGCGATCAAAGCACTGTCAAGCGGTGCCTCATCGGATCCATACGGCAATAAATAGACATACTTTCCCTCGGCATCCGCGCGATCCACTGTTCCCTGAATCTCATAGGCCGGCTTCTCGGCACATGCGGCCAACAACAATCCCGTTGCGGCCGTCAACATTGTAATAGTTTTCATACTCAAAAAATATAAAGTCAATTCTTCTTCAATCGTTTTTCAGACCTCTATCCGAATCATCTCTCCGTAGATAGGCAAATTCTTGAAAGCCTCCTCGATGGGATACTCGCCCGTGTAAACACGAGAGGCCGTCAGCACCCCTCCATGGGCAAACAGCAGCACTCGCTTGTAGTCCTGCTGGCGCAACTCGTCGAGGAAGTTGGCCACACGCCGACACTGGTCGGCAAACGACTCCCCACCGGGAGTAGGCTGATGCACCCAGTCGGCAAACCAAAGCTCTGAGCGTGGATCGGCCGAGATCTCGTCCCAGCTCTTCATCTCCCATTCGCCAAAGTTGGTCTCCATCAATCGCGGATCACGAATCGCCTCGGGATAGCCACAGTAGGCGGCCAAACGCAAACAGCGCGTCAACGGGCTACTCCATACCCTATCGAAGGAAATCCCCTCCAAGCGTTGCTTCACCGCCGCAGCCTCCACCTCAAACGAGTCCTTCAAAGCCACATCGGTCTGTCCGTAAGCAAAGCCTGCCGGCACCTCCACAGCCGTATGTCTGATCAAATATATCTCCATGTATTACCAATTAGTTCTGCATAATCTGATGTACAAATAGCACTCCCACATAAAAGCATAGCTCCGTCAGAAGGAACGTCGCTCCGCAACAATCGCCCGTATAGCCCTGTATCCTTCGGTGCATAAAGCGAAACAGCAGAGCCGCCGCCAGCATGGGGAAAAACACAGCCCAACCATAGGCAGCCACTGGCAGCTGCAACAGGGGCAAACCGCCCGCCATGAGGCAAGTGACCCATTCCAAGGGGGTCATGCGGCTATAGACCGTCAGGTTCTTCGCCTCCGCCTCCTTGCGCGCATAAGGCAACACGTTGATGATCTGGGCCGAAACCGCCTTACAGAAGGGATCGCCAGCCAGCAAGACCATGCCCACCCATGCCGCGGGAAGCGCGGAAAGCGTGGCGTAAAGCAAGGCGAAATAGCCTATCAACCCAATCACGCCATAGCTGCCGATGTGCGAGTCTTTCATGATCTCCAGCACACGAGCCCGGTTGGTTCCGCCGCCAAACCCATCGAAAAAGTCAGCCAGTCCATCCTCGTGCAGGCATCCTGTAGCCAGCAAACGAGTAAAGAGCGCTAACAACAGGGCCACACTGGCCGGAAAAACAAGCGAGGCAACGTAATAGACCAACGCCATCAGGCCCGATGTCAGCCAGCCCACCATGGGCCAATAGCTCACAACATGTTTAAAACACTCAGCGGGCACCTCGGCCAGTCGCCAAAAGGGCAACTGCGTAAAAAAGATAAAGGCAGCCAGATAGCGCTTCATAATCAGATATATTTCGTGACCGCCGCTTGCGCGAAGGAATGCATCTCATTAATCATCCGCACAGCCGAATCCACTATCGGATAAGCACACACGGCACCACTGCCCTCGCCCAGGCGCAAGCCCAAGTGCAACAGCGGTTCAGCCCCCAAAAAGTCGAGCACCAACTTATGGCCCGACTCGTCGCCGCAATGGCCAAACACGCAATAAGACAACATCGCCGGATAGAGGCGTGAAGCCATCAGCACACAGTTTGTCATGATGAAGCCATCCACAAGGATTATCATCCCCAGCTCCGCCGCACGCAACATACCGCCCACAGCCATCACCATCTCAATGCCGCCAAAGTAGCGCAGCACGTCGAGCGGGCTCTTGTCGCCCTCATAATGGTCGAGGGCCGCCTTCAGCACCTCGTATTTATGGCGCACACCTGCCGCATCAAGACCGCTGCCCGCCCCGACGCATTGCTCCAAGGGAATACCAGTCAGGCAAGTCATCCACATGCTCGAAGTAGCCGTGTTGCCGATGCCCATTTCGCCAAAGCTGATCACGTTGCAGCCCTCCCGATGGCAGTCGTCAACAATCTCCGCGCCATACTGGATAGCCCGATCCACCTCCTCGGTCGTCATGGCCGCTTCATGCAGGTAGTTGCGGGTTCCCTTGCGCACTTTGCGCACGATCAGCTTCGGATTAGCGGGGAAGTCGAAATCTACACCTCCATCAACCACCTTCATGCCAAAGCCATGCTGGCGGGCCAGGAAGCAAACTCCCGATCCTTCGTTCAGGAAGTTATACACCACCTGGCGGGTCACCTCCTTCGGCGACTTGCTCACGCCCTCATCGGCGATGCCGTGGTCGGCGGCATAAATCACGTTCATCGGGTGGCGCAGCTCCGGGTTCAACCGCTGCTGAATCAGTCCGATCTGCAAGGCGAGCGACTCCAGTCGCCCCAAGGAGCCCTTCGGCTTCGCCAAATTCTCTATCTTATCTCGTAAGGCCTGTTCGATGCCTTTATCTGGTTCTTTTATCTGAAATGTCTGCATGATCGATTAAGCTAATGATATATATAATATATGTATAAAAAAACAACTCATCCCTTCACGGGGCAGGGAATGCCGCTCACCATCAGCACCACCTCGTCGGCTTTCGAGGCGATATACTGGTTCAGCCAGCCTTGCAAGTCGGTAAAGCGGCGCTGCACAGGATCCATCGGCACACCCCCCATGCCAATCTCGTTGGTCACGAAAAGGAAATAGGCCTCTTGGGCTGTCACCCGGTCGAACTCCGCCTTCAGCTGTTCCAGCACAGCCTCGACCGGCTGCTCGCCGCCCCCATCGAAAAAGAAGTTGGTTGCCCAAAGCGTCACGCAGTCTATCACCACGACTCTACCCTTAAGGTCGTGACGGCTCAACTCCTTCTCCTCCTCGATATTGGTCCACTCCGGCCCACGATCGGCCTGATGGCGCAACACACGCTGGCGGAACTCCTCGTCCCAAATGCGCGACGTGGCCAGATAGACGGGGTGTTCCGTCAGGCTCAAGGCTCTCCGCTGGGCATAGCCGCTCTTGCCCGAGCGCTCGCCGCCCGTCACCAGCACAATCCGCTTAGTCATCGTTGCGAGAGTTGTATTTAGCGGCTCTTCGGGCCTTATTGATCGGGTTGTTACGGCTTGTCTTGCGCAGTGCCGCCGACTTTGGGTTTGCTGCGATCCGCTGAGCCAGCGCCGCCTTACGCAACGGTTTGCCGTCTTGCTTGCGCAACGCCTCACGCAGCAGCCTATCCTCCTCGGCCGTCAGTTTCCGTCGGTCGGTCATTTTCTCGTTCCAGGGGCGCCCCTCCTTGGCCGCCTTGCGGGCTGCGGCAAACTTATTGAACTTGCCGTAACGCTCGCCCTCCTTCTTCGGAGCCTGCTTTTTCTCCCCAACCTCCTTATGCGAACGCAGCGAGCGGATCAACTCCCGCTCCTCGGCCTCATCTTGGCGCATCTCCTCCTGCTGGCGCAGATATTTCTCGACGTTGATCTTCTCGCCGTCTACCAGCACCACGTCGTCGGCCGCCACACGCTGGCCCATCTTCGGCAACTTGCCATTCACCGTCACACGGTCGGTCTCGATAAACTCATCCGCCTCCCTGCGCGAGCAGACACCTGCGTCGCTCAGCAACTTATTCAGTCTGATATCCATATAAATCAATACTATTCGCTTTTCTCTTATTTCTTAAAATTCTTCTGTTCTCTCATTCTTCGCCTCCAACACGTGGGGGCCAGGCCACGGCTCAAAGCAGCCAGGCCACGAGCGCAACCAGCAGGCCCATCAACAGCTCCGCATGCGCATTGACCCTCACGGCTATCTCCATGTCGGCCGTCGTAAAGGGTCTCTCGTGCGTGCCAATAAAAGGCTTCTCAACCGCCTGTCCGAAGTAGTCGTGCGTGCCTCCGAATCGGCAATCCAGTATCGCCGCCAAAGCGGCCTCGGGATAGCCCGAATTCGGGCTGGCATGGGCCGGTCCAAACCGCCTCACGAAGTCACGTTTCGCGAGGTTGCCCGTAGCCAGCAGCATCAGATAGGCCGTCAGCCGGGCCGGAATGTAGTTGGCCGCATCGTCGATCTTCGCCGCCACCCTTCCGAACTCCAGATAGCGTTCGTTCTTATACCCGATCATGGAGTCGAGCGTATTCACCATCTTATAAGCCGCCATGCCTGGCAATCCCAGCAGCATGAACCAGAACATCGGGGCGATCACTCCATCGCTCAGGTTTTCGGCCAGCGTCTCCAAGGCCGCGGCCCTGACCTCCTGCGCCGAAAGCTGGCCGGTGTCGCGGCCCACGATGCGAGCCACCTGCTTGCGCCCCTCCTCTACGCTGCGGTCTGCCGACTCGAACACCATCCTCACCTCGCGAATCAGCGTAGTGCCCGACAGACAATAAAACACGCCCACGGCCGTCAGTGCCGCGCGCAACCAAGGGTCGATGCCGCCTGCCCAGAGCAGCAAATGCTCACAAATCTTATACACACCAAGGATGTAGACCACGGCCATGATGGCGCCCTTGCCGACCCGGCTTGCGCCCCGGTTCAGCCGCCGCTCGCCGATGCTGATGGCCCGCCCGAACCAAACGATCGGGTGCGGCCAGTTTTCCGGGTCGCCCAACAGTTTGTCGGCCAGCCACCCGCCCAGAAAAGGGACGATGCGAAGAAGATGGAATGAATGAACCATAATCGCGTTTGAAAAACTAACTGAATGCTATCAGACTACAAAGATAGAAATAATCCATCAGTCCACCCGCTTTTCCGTCTGGAAACCTTTAAAAAAAACGACGGGCAACGCCGTAAATTCCGTTGCCCATCGTTTTGAATTTCGTTGCCCGTGGAAATAGTTTCCGTTGCCCGTGAAAATTTAATTCGTTGCCCATGGTTTTTCATGCCGTTGCCCGTCGTTTTTTTTACTTTTGTCCCTCAAGAGGGTCATATGCCTCAGGGAGGATTCATCCATGTATCAGTTTTAATCTAAAAAAAGAGAATATGAAACAGATTATCAAGTGTTTTCAGATGGTCATCATTACTATAGTGGCCATAGGTTCGGCTTTTGCAGAACAACCAAAAACAGAGGGACAAACTTTTGAGGCGTGCCAGCAGATGCTCGCTGGCGAACTGATTCGCTATCGAAAAGCAGCATTCGAAGGAGAAGGGATTGAAGGGCGCTCGCTTGTGGTATATCTGCACGGCGGATCGAGCTGTGGAACCGACAACACGGCGCAAATGAGCGAAGCGGGGATCGATTCGATTAGCCATTATCTGGCTGAGCGAAAGCTTGCTGCACTGCTCGTCGTGCCGCAATGCTCAGACAGAAACAGAGGTTGGGGCGGCATGAGCCAAGTCGTGAAAGCATTGATCGACGAGTTGGTGAGCCTGCAACAGATCGACCCACGCCGCATCTACATCTTGGGCGGCTCGATGGGAGGAACGGGCACCTGGAAACTATTGTCGGACTATCCAAACTTCTTTGCCGCTGGGATGCCTTGCGCCGCCAATCCAAAGGGAATGTCAGCTACGAATGTGGCCACAACCCCGGTCTATAGCGTCATGGGGCTTGCCGATCGGATCATGAACGCCGAAGTGAGAGCTACGGCAGAAGCCTTCGTCGGCCAGCTGGTCGCACTGGGCGATGAGGCGGAACTTGAGACCGTAGAGGGTTGGTCGCACGAGGCGACATGCATTCAAAGCTATTCCGCCGAAAGATTAGATTGGCTATTCGCACACCAACTTCCATTACAAACAGGCATCGAAACCGTGGCCGCGTTCGAAAGCAGCAACGAGGGGCGTTGGTTCACACTGCAAGGCGTGGCGATCGACAAACCGAAGAGCCGAGGCATCTACATTCACGGAGGCAAGAAGGTGTTTGTGAAATGAAACAAACGCTTAGCACGTATTAGAACTTTCTAATCTTCGCTAAGAATCATCTAATGCCTTTTCAGCGCTTTTCAGCGGATAGAAACCTATTTTCGCGCCAATTTTCAAACCGACTGTTATAAGCGCATATGAATATCAAAGCATTAAGTTTTTCGCTCATCCTGTCGCTCCACCTGCCCTTCCATGCGGACGCAACGGGAAACGAGCCGATCAAGGCCACCGTGGCCGAGGCCTGGACATGCGCCAAGGCCCATCACGCGCTGCTGAAGGCCAAGGGGAAAGAGGTGGAGAGCGCCCGCGCCCTGCTGCGGCAAGAACGCCTCTTTGAGAACCCCGAAGTGGCCGCCGCCGAGGTGATGCGTCTGCGCAGCCAATACGTGCAGTTGCTGCGAGAGCGCGACGAGGTGGAGGCCAGCCTGACCGCCCTGCAGCAATCCATCGCCCTGATGCTGGGCACTGACGCCGCCGTGGGCATCATCCCCCAGGTGGATGATGAGGCGACCGTCGCCTCGCTGAGCGAGATCGAGCTGCACGACCTGGTCGGCGACCTGTCCAACCGTCCTGACATGCAGAGCTTCCGCCACGACATGGCCTCGCCCGCCCACGACATCAAACGGCAAAAGGCCAACGCCTGGCCAACCGTGAGCCTCACCGGCGAATGGGACAAGAACGGAAGCATCGAGCGTAATTTCTTCGCCGTCGGACTAACCCTTACGCTGCCCCTATTCAACCAAAACCAAGGGAATATCCGCTCCGCCCGCGCCACACTCGAAGCCAAGCAGATGGAGTATGAGTGGCAACGCGACCAGGCGGCATCGAAGCTCGATCAAGACTGGAAGCAGCTGCAAAGCAGCCTGCGCATCGCCGACGAGGCCGCCCGCCACCTTTCGGCGGCCAACGAAGGACTGATGCAGCAGATGGAGCGCATGTATTTGGCCCGCAATATCTCGTTGCTGGAGCTAATCGACTACTACCAAGCCTATAAAGACAACCATTTCCTGCTGATCGACAGTCGCGGCAAAGTGCTGAGCCTCATGGCGGAGATGGATTTAGAAATCAAATAATAAAAAGAAACGCAAAGAAAAAAGATGAACCAAAGAGAGCATAAGAGAATCCACCGGATGGCCCCGGCGGCCATCGCCCTGTGCGCCCTGCTGACGGGATGCCAGGCCGGAATCGGCGACGCGCAGAAGCCAACACCCGCGTCGCACGACGAAGAGATCGTAATCACCACCATCCAAGCGAGCGAAGGCATCGTCAACGACGAGCTGGTGCTGAACGGCGACATCGGCATCCCCGCCGACGAGCTGCCGCACATCTTCTCGCCCTTCTACCGCGCCCGCAACGCCGACAGCGTCAGGGGGCACGGCATCGGCCTGGCCCTCTCGAAGGCCATCATCGAGAAATACGGCGGGCGCATAGCCGCCAGCTCTACGCTGAACCGGGGCACCCTGTTCGAGATCTACCTTCCCCCGCACGCCTCGGGCAGCACGACACCTAACGCTTAACCCGCCCGCCGCGCGGTGCCCATCACGTAGAGACCGCCGAGGATCAGCGCCGCCCCCGCCAGGAAGCAGAGCGTGATCGGCTCGTCGAGGATGGCCCAAGCGAAGACGATGGTGGTCACCGGATTCAGGTAGCACCAGTTGGTGCAGCTCACCGCCCCGAGGCGCGCCATGCAGAGGTTCCAAGCCACGAAGCAGAGCATGGAGGCCACGCAGCCCAGGAAGAGCAGATTGCCCATCACCTTCAAGTTGAGCAGCATAGACAGATCTGGGAAGGCCGTGTAAGACGTGGAGAAGAGCGGCAGGATGGTCAGCACGCCATAGAAGAACACCTTGCGGGTGACGAAGAGCGACGTGTAGCGATCTGCGACGAGCTTCACCAGCCACGAGTAGACCACCCAGCTCAGGCAGGAGCAGAAGGCCAGCGAGTCGCCCAGCGGCGAGAGCTGGAGCAGAAACTGCCCGTTGAGCACCACCAACACCATGCCTCCGAAGGCGAGGGCCGAGCCCACCAGCTGGCGGCGGCCGAAGCGCTCGGAGGGATAGAGCGCGCCCAGCAGGAAGGTGGCGAAGAGCGGCGAGGAGCAAACGATGAGCGAGGCGTTGGTGGCCGTGGTGTAGAGCATGGAGGCGTTCTCGGTCAGGAAATAGAACGAGCCGCCCGTGACGCCCAGCCCCGCCATCATGCACTCGTCGGCCCATGAGCGGGCGAACCAGCGATGCTCGCCCCCCATCCGGGCCTTGTAGAGCGAGAAGAGCAGCAGCAGCACGTAGGCCATGGCGAAGCGCAGCAGGAAGATCTGCGCCGGGTCGAACCCGTCGAGCAGCAGCACCTTCGTCGAGACGAACGTCGTGCCCCAGATGCCCGCCACGAGTGCCGCCAGGAGATGATAAAGTTTTGTGTTCATAGCTTGATCAGGATTTTTTTCTTATAAAAAAGGTTACACGTTAGGCCGCCGGGCGTCAGCGCACGCCCGTCTCGCTCCACAGCAGCGTGGTGATGTCGGGCTCGGGTTCCACCCGCAAGTCGTAGTCCCACTGGTCGAAATAGAGGTTTCCGCCGTCCCACTCCACCTCGCCGCGCTGGAAATCGACCGTCTCGCTGCGCGGATAGCGCTTCGGCGGGATGAGCGGCTGACCGAAGTCGTTGTTCACCACCAGGCGATAGGAGTCGATGCCGCCCAGGAAGAACCAGCGCTCGGCCTCGGAACTGGCGAACGAGGGGATGCCGAACGACTGGTCGACGGGCACCCAGCCTACGCCCTCGAAATAGATCTCGCCCCAGTCGTGCAGGCCGCACGCCCCGGGATGGAGCATGAAGCCGCTCTGGAAGTGGGCCGGGATGCCCACGATGCGACACAGCGTGAGGAAGAGCAGCGTGACCTGGCCGCAGTCGCCATGGCCGTTTTCCAAAACATACATCGGGATGTTGTCGATCGTCGAATACTCGCGCGCCGAGGCCCATGGGTAGTTGTCGTTGATCCACTTGAAGATGCGCCTTGCCTTGAGCAGCGGATTGTCTACCCCGTCGGTGAGGCGGGCGGCCAGCTGGCGCAGCTCGGGGGTGAAGCGGATGTGCCGCTCGCGCTCGGCCGTGTAGGTGCGATAGAGCTGGGTGGTCGTGTCGTAGGGCTGCACCATCTCGGGGCTGAGGTCGTGCCATTCGGCTGAGGTCGTCAGTTCGAAACACTCGCTAAACACCGTGGGCTTGCCCTTCACGGCGGGCTTCTCCATGTAGAGCGTGGCGTGGAGGCTCTCGACGGGGGCCCGGTTGTAGACCTTCTCGCTGGTGCTGATCAGCCTCACGTCGTTCTGACGCCCGACGGTGGCCTGCGGATAGGGCAGCCAGCAGCGCACCATCTGCCCCTCGGGCACGGCGTCGGGGGCCACGGTCAGCGTGTAAGTCACCCTGAATTGCTTGGGCTCAACAAAGCTCCGACCGGTGCGGCAGGCCTGGGCGATCACCTCGGGCAGGTGATACTGGTTCACCCGCTCGCTGCCGCTCAGTGTGCTGCCCCCCTCCTTGGCCCGCTTGGCCTCGCGGCAGGCCGAGTCGATGCGGAAGAGGTTGGGGGCGGCGTTGTTGAAATAGCGTTTCTCGCCGTCAATCACGGCATATTCCAGCGCCTTCTGCTCTTCCCAGCGGCGCATGTCGGCGTCGGTCGCGTCGGGCAGGTATTGGGCGATGTAGGCCTTCACCTCGGCCTCGGAGCGGCCGAAGTCGAGTGCGATGCGGTGGCGCAGGTCGGCCTCCCACGAGTAAGGCTCAGGGCGCTGGGGCGCTTGTTGGCAGGCGGCCAAGAGGGCGACCGCCGCGAGGCAGGTTGTCAACGGTTTGACGGTTGGATGTATCATGCTTCTTACGGTTTGGTTGTCAATGTTTTTTATTTCATTCTGTTGCGCGGGCTTCATTCGGCCAGCTCGACGCCGATGCCCGGGCGCTGGGGCAGGGTGATTTTCCCATCCACCACCCGCATGCCGTCGAAGCGGTCGTTGGCGATCAGCAGGTTGCCGTCGAGGTCGGCGAAATCGACGGCGGGCGCCAGCTGGGCGGCGGCCGAGCAAGCGCAGGAGGTCTCGGTCATGCAGCCGATCATCACCTTCATGCCGAGGGTGCGGGCCAGGTTGAGCATCTTCCAGGCCTCGCGCATGCCGGTACACTTCATGAGCTTGATGTTGATGCCGCTGAACACGCCCTTGAGGGCGGCCACGTCGGCCAGCCGCTGCACCGACTCGTCGGCGAAAACGGGCAGGGGGCTGCGCTCGGTGAGCCACGCCAGGTCGTCGATCCGCTCCTTAGGCATAGGCTGCTCGATCATCACGATGCCCCGCTCGGCGAGCCATCCAATCATGTCGAGGGCCTGCTGGCGGTCGTTCCATCCCTGGTTGGCGTCGACGGCGATGGGCAGCTGGCAGACGGAGCGGATGGTCTCGATCATCTCCTTGTCGTTGTCGCGCCCGAGCTTCACCTTCAGGATGTTGAAGCGCTCGGCGCATTCGCGCGTCTTTTGCCTCACCACCTCGGGGGTGTCGATGCCGATCGTGAAGGTGGTCGATGGGGCCTTGGCGGGGTCGAGCCCCCAGATGCGAAACCAGGGGGCGCCCATCAGCTTGCCCACCAGGTCGTGGAGGGCGATGTCGACGGCGGCCTTGGCGGCGGCGTCGCCCGGGCCGAGAGCGTCGACACGCGCAAGGATCTCCTCCAGCTGGAAGGGGTCGGGGCAGTCGGCCAGCAGCTGCCGCACGCGGCTGAGGAAGCGCAGGGCACTCTCGGCCGTGCCCAGCTCATGCCGCAGGTAAGGGGGCATGGAGGCCTCGCCGTAGCCCGTGAAGCCGTCGTAGCGGAGCTCGACCTGCACGTCGGGCGTGGTCGAGCGCGAGAAGGAGGCCACGGTGAACACGTGGCGCAGGCGCAGCTCGTAGGTGAAGAAGCTAAGCTCCATGCGGGGCTTGGCCCCCGCCTCGCGGTTGATGCGGAAAGGAGCCTCGGCCCGTGCCGAGGGGGGCAGCGCGGTGCCGCATGCGGCCAGCAGCGCGGCCCGCTTGATGAAATCGCGTCGGGTGGTTGTCATAGCTGATAGAAGGGGTTTGTACGTGTTGTGGTAAGCCCGGGCTGCTTGTCGATGAAGGGCAGCACACGGGCGGCGAAGAGCAGACGGCCCAGGTTGTAGGCGTCGAAAAGAGGGTCGGCAGGGTCGAAGCTGCTGATGTGCACATCGCCCTGCGAATGAATGAAGCGTTTGTCGCCCAAATAGATCGCCACATGCACCACCCGTTCGGGTCGCTCGGCCGTAGCCGTTCGTCCGAAGAAGATCAGGTCGCCGGGGCGCAGGTTGCCGAAGTCGGGATCGATGTCGAGGCGCTGGCCCGTGTAGGCCTGCTGCGAAGCGTCGCGGGGAATCAGGATGTCGTGCTCGAACAGCACCTCGCGCACGAAGCCGCTGCAGTCTACGCCCTTCGACGAAGTGCCTGCCCAGAGGTAGGGCACGCCCATCAGCCGCTTGGCCGTCTGAAGGATGCTCCGCTCGTCTTGCCTGAGCGCCTCGCGCCAGGCGCGTTCGGGCCGTGCCGCCGCCCGGCGCAGGTAGCCCTCGCGCCCGTCGGGATAGGCCACGCGATAGAAGCCTCCGCGCTGGCCCAGCAGCCTGAGGCGGTTGCCCGCCACGCAGTCCGACACGGGTTGCGACCGCTCATCGGCCTGGCTGTACACCGTGCCGTAGGGGGCTACGACCACGAGCTTCTCGGCCTGGTTCCAGGCGGTCAGCTCGGCGGCCGTCACGGGGTGGATGCCCACGTGGTGCACCCATCCGATGTAGCTGTCGGGAGTCTGCACACGAAACCAGCCCTCGTCTTGCAGCAGCCTGACGGGCATCCCCATCAGGGCCTGCGAGGCCATCTCCGACGAGAAGTCGGCCGCCGTGCGAAGGTTGCACACCGAGACGTTGACGATGCCGTAGCAGCACCCCTCGGCCATGCGCTCGTCGGGCAGGAGGCTGAGGGCGTCCATCACCTCGTAGCCTCGCTCACGCAGCCCGTCGAGCAGAGCCCGCTTGGCTGGTGCCGAGGTGGTTACGCCGCGCAGCATGACCTTGCGGCCAGCCGTGGTGAAATCCACCTGAAACAGCTCCACCCGCTGGTCGGGGGCGTAGAGCCGCCTGAGGCTGTCGGCAAGTTGGCTGATGGCGGCGGGCGGCACCTCGCCTTGGGCGGCTGCGCCGAGGGCTGGCAGGAAGGCCCATAGCAGGCCGATGAGTGCCCATAGCGGCAGCCTTCCTCGGGCGGCCGCGCTCCTGTGTCTGGCAGTTGGTTTCATGATCATCGCTTGATTTTTGTGTTAACCGTAGGCAAACTTACGACTTTTTTCGGAGATACAAAAGTTTTGCGCCATGCGGATGGCGCAAAACGCCGAACGCTCAACCCGCAACAGGCAGCTCCAGGCGATTTGGTTTGGCCGAAAGGCATTCGTTTCGTAATTTTGCGGTTCCGTTTTGCGCCTTTGCGCCGCCCGGGCGGGTCCGCAAGGCCGTTCGTTGTAACGATTAAAATAAGGAAGAAAGAATGAAACAACTCAAAGAAAATGAAGGCATTGGGCGTGGCCTACTGCTTTCGATGGCGGTCATTGCGGGATTGACCGTGGCCAACTGCTACTACAGCCAGCCCCTTTTGGAGATGATACGCCACGACTTGGGCGTGAGCCAGCATGCGGCGAATCTCATCACCGTTGTCACGCAAATAGGCTATGCGCTTGGCTTGTGTTTCCTCATCCCCATGGGCGACCTCTACTCGCGTAGGCGCATAATTGTCGTAAACATGACGGTGGCCGGGGCCATGGCCGTTGTCATCGCCACGGCCCACGACGTGTGGGTTGTTTGGGGAGCCTCCCTCCTGCTGGGCGCCTGCTCGGTGATTCCGCAGTTTTTCATACCCATAGCCGGGCAATACTCGGAGCAGGAGAACAAGAGCAGGAATATGGGCATCGTCTTGTCGGGGCTGCTGACGGGCATTCTCGCCTCGAGGGTGCTGAGCGGATATGTCGGCGAATGGCTGGGCTGGCGCGAGATGTTTTTCATAGCGGCGCTTGTGATGGTTGGCTGCATGGCCCTAACGATCAAGATTATGCCCCAGATAAAAAGCAACTACGAAGGCTCGTATAGGGGATTGATGGCCAGTGTTTTCAGCATCGTCAGGAACAATGGGCGCATACGCCTTTACGCCGTGCGCGCCGCCTTCGGCTTTGGCAGCATGATGGCCATCTGGTCGTGTCTGGCCTTCCGGCTGGCAGAGGCCCCGTTTTTCTCGGGCAGCGAGATGGTTGGGACGCTGGGAATGTGCGGCATAGCCGGGGCCGTGGCCGCAAGCGGACTGGGCAAGCTCGTGAACCGATGGGGCATCCGGAGGATGAGCCTCTGCGGAGCCTGCCTGCAGCTCGCGGCGTGGGCCGTGGCCCTTCTGTTTGGCGACGCTTTCATGGGGCTTGCCGCGGCCATCATCCTGGTGGATATAGGCCTGCAATGCCAGCAGCTGAGCAATCAAAGCGGCTGCATCCAGGAGATGCCCCAAGCCTCCAACAGGGCCAACACCATCTTTATGACGACCTATTTCGTTGGCGGCTCCTTCGGCACCTACTGCGCGGGATTAGCCTGGGAGCACGAGGGATGGATGGGCGTGGCGGCCGTAGGGGCAACGCTGGCCGCGATCTCGCTCGGCATCACCTGCCTTAACAGGAAGGGGATTTAGCGCACCCCAGCTATTCGGATTTTATTTTTTTATTCATTTTACACTAACCTTATTGTAAAAAATAATCAGCTTCTGAGGCCGCCAAGCTATCAGATATGTATTTTATTATTTATTCCAATGCGTATATATATAATACGCATGAATAAATAATAAAATAGATATGCTCGCGTTTTTCGAGATACAAATAAGGTTTGTGTAAATATTTCGATGTCCGTTTCTCCAAAATTTACGATATCTGTTGCTCCAAGCAATTACGCTGCCCGTTGTTCCCCAAACTCAAGTCGCTCGTAGCTCTAAATCACGTCGCCCATTGCTATGATTTTCGTTGCCCGTCGTTATAAATTTTGTTGCCCGTCGTTATATATCTCCATTGCCCATCGTTTTTTATTTTGTTGCCCGTCGTTTTTTCTCGCATTGCCCGTCGTTTTTTACGCCGATGGGCGTGAAAATTTACGCCTACGGCCGTCGCCATTTTCGCCCGTTTTGACTCAACTTTTATTCAGCATGTGTCTCTTTTGCTCTTACAGAGCGAAAGGTTGATAATCACCCGTTTCTCAGGGTGTTGCCCTGAGCTGAGCGCTTTTGCCCCATCAGGGCGAGTTCGTCGTGTCCGCTGCGGTCCGACCCACGTTGGGAAGCCGGGGCGGAGCAGAAGCCCTCGGGTTGGAGGGGGTTAGTGCCTTTGTTTTTATAGCCATCACCCCGAGGAGCAACGCCTCCCTTCGGGGTGATGTGCGTTTAAGGCCATTCCCGTCATGAAACGGCGAGTTTCGCTTCATGAACTACGAGTGGCAGCCCCTGTGAGCCATAGAAAGGCATGAATGGCTTACAAGAAAAAGAGGGACACTCCGATTACGCTAATCACGGCCCCTACGACCTCCTTCAGCGATACGGGCTGGCGGAAGAGCCAATAAGCGGGCGCGATGATGAAGATCGGGGTGAGCGCCATCAGCGTGGAGGCGATTCCCGCCTCGGTGTATTGTACGGCCATCAACGAGAGGGAGACCCCGATAAATGGCCCCGTCAGAGTGGCTAACAGCATAGCGGCCATTCCTTTGCGGTCGTGCGCCACTTGGGGTAACGTATGGAATTGCCGACGAACGGCCATCACCAGCAAGAATCCGATCGCTCCCGTGATTGCCCGAATAAAGGTGGAGGCGAAAGGCAACATCATCACCTCCGTATCGGAAGCTCCGGCCGGCAACACATAGTAGTTCATACCCACCTTGCTGAGGACCAAGCCTACGCCCTGCCCTATTCCCGCTCCGATGCCGAAAAGCACGCCTTGCCAAGGCAGCTTCAGGCTCAGCTTGTGGTGTCCGCCCTTGTTGAGCACGGAGATGCCTATACCCGTCAGCGTCACTAACATGCCCAAGAGAGCCTGCAGAGAGAGCCGCTCGCCCAAAACGAACCAGCCCGCAATGGCGGCCGCCAAAGGAGCCAGCGTCATAAAGAGCTGCCCGAAGCGAGCGCCAATCCAAAGATAGGAATTGAAGAGGCAGTAATCGCCCAACACATAGCCCACAAAGCCCGAGAGCGAAAGCCAAAACCAAGCCTCGCCGCCCGCCCCATAGGGATAGGCATGGCCCGTGAAAGCCCAAAGCGTCAGCGAGAGCATCGCCAACGAGAGCACCATGCGGAAAACGTTCAGCTGCAAGGAGCCAATCCGCTTGCTCGCCACCTCCGCACTTAAAGCGGTGACCGTCCAGGAGACAGCCACCGCCAAAGAGATTATTTCGCCAAAGAACGACACGGCCAACCGATTTACTTATATTTCGCTACACGCTCGTCGTCGATCTTTCCTTTCCAGTTCATTCCGAAAGCGAAGTCGTAGGTGTTGCCTTCGCTATCGGTGTAGCAACGCATGTCGCGCGGCACGTCTTCGGCCTGCTCCTCCACCGTGCGCATATCGGCCGGCATCTGCAGGGGCAGAAGCGCATTGGGCTCCGACTTGCCACTGACAATGTCGAGCACGGCCTGGTTCTGCACACCAAAGTTGACCAAGATCGCATCGGCCACGCCCTCGAACTCAGCGAAGACAGTCGGCTTGTTCATCTCCATAGAGACAATCACCGGCTTGTCGCCCATCACCTTGCGGGCAGCCAAGACCGCCTCCATGTCTCGCTTGTTGTAGGTCTTCACCTTCTTGCCCTTATAAGAGCGATTGGTGAAAGGCTCAAACGGGTCGCCTCCCGCCAAGCTCTTCGCCCGCGCATAGGTGGCGGTATAGTCGTTATACTGCAAGCTGATCGGCATGTAGCCATTGCCGCCCTTCTCACGATCGGCCTTGTCATACCCCGTGCCACTGTTGGGACTGCTCATGAAGACCAACGCAAAGTCGGCCTCGGCCGGGTTATCCACCGGCGTGAAGTATTTGCGCACCAAGTCCATATTGACAGCGTCGGCCTCGTGCGCCTCGCTGGTCGTGCCAAAGAAGCCCACCACGGCGGGATAGTAACGCTTCGGAATATACACCTTCTTCTTCTCGGCCATCGGCAAGACGTTGCCCTTATTCTTCAGCATGACGATAGAGGCCAACTGGGCCTCGTAAGCCTCTTGCATAAACTCGGGGCAACCCACCGTCTTCGCCGTCTCGGCGGGATCTAAATAGGGATTCTCGAACAGCCCCGTGCGGAAAATGTTGGTCAGCAGGCGCACCGCCGAGGTCTCGAAACGGGCACGCATAGCCTCCTCGCCCATCTCGGCCACACCCATCTTATAGGCCTCCAACACCGGGTCCTTATCGTTGTTGCCACCAAACTGATCGACTCCCGCCTTCAAGATGCGGTAATGACGCTCAGCCACAGAGAGCGTCTCAGCGCCCCAGGGCTTACCCGCAAAGGTCTCCACGCCCGTCTCGTCGCTCGTGATTCCCCAGTCGGTGCAAACCACGCCGTCGTAGCCATACTGCCCACGCAGCTGATCGGTGATCAGGTGGTGGTTGTAGCTGTTGGCAATGTCTTCGCCATTCGGGTTCATACCGACAGAGATCGTATAATAGGGCATCACCGCCGAGGCCTTCTTGGTTGCGCCCTCCAGGTTGAACGCACCCTCTACGAAAGGCTTCTTTTGCTGCTCGATGTTCTTGCCGGGATAGACAGCGTATTTGCCGTAGCCATAGTGGGCGTCGCGTCCGCCTTCGCCCGATCCGCCACCCGGCCAGTGCTTCACCATCGCATTGACACTTTGGAATCCCCAGCCGTCGGCCAGCTCCTTGTCGCCCGTAGAGGTCTGGAAGCCATCCACGTAGGCACGAGCCATATCGGTGGCCAAGCCCGCATCCTCGCCAAACGTGCCACTCACGCGGCTCCAACGGGGATCTGTCGCCATATCGACCTGCGGAGAGAGCGCCGTGGCGATGCCCAAGGCACGATACTCGATAGAGGCGATCTCGCCAAAACGACGCACCACCTCGGGGCGGAATGTCGCTGCCAAGCCCAAACTGCCCGGCCAAAGGGAGATCTGTCCGCCACTGCCATAGTTATATTCCGTGTCGGCCTGTGTGCCATGTCGGGGATCGGAGCTGTTGTTGGCCGGGATGCCATGACCGATGCCTTCCACCAGCGCCTGCACATTGTTGTTCCAACGTGCCGCCACCTCGGGGCTTTGCACTTTCGTGATCAAGACATGGCGCACATTATCCTCGACCAAGAACTTGCGCTGCGCATCCGACAGGTCAGAAGCCTCGCATCCGCTCTCGGCAAACGGCTTGCCGTTATACAGCGAAGAGCCAAACCCCTTCGAAGCACCCGGGATAGACTGATGCGCGCTATAAAGCATCAAGCCGGCGATCTCCTCGACCGAGAGCTGCGAAGCCAAGTCGGCCGCACGCTGCTCGGGCTTCAAGCGCCAATCCTCATACTTGTCGAGTTGGCCATTGCGATTCAAGTCTTTGAAGGCAAAGCCATCAACGGTCAGCAACTGCACTCCCGACTGCGCGGAATAGCCCAAGGTGGCTCCTCCCTTTTGAGTGACTGTACGGATGGAATCATTCTCCACCTCGCTCCATTTCTGTCCGCCACAAGCCGTAGCGGTCAACAACAATGCGCCTCCCAGCAACACAGGGGTAGAGCGCAAAGATTTTAGTGGTTTCATGTTTTATAAATTAGAGTGTCTTACGTTTCGCATTTTGAAATTCCGCAATGAATCGCAGGATGAAGTTCACCGTCTCCTCCACGCCAAGAATCGAAGCGTCGATCGAGAGGTTGTAAGAAGAGGCCATGCCCCACGTCTTGTTGGTATAATAATTATAGTAAGTGGAACGCTGCTTATCCTTCTTCTCCATCAGCTGGCGAGCCTCCTCCTCGCCTATGGGCTGGCGGGCCATGATGTTGTGCAGGCGTTGCGCCTCGGAGCTATGGATGAAGACACTCAGGCAAGCCGGGTCGTCGCGCAGGATGTAATCGGCACAGCGGCCCACCATCACGCAGGATTGCTCCGCCAGCTTACGGATGGCATCGCTCTGCAACTGAAACAGCCCGTCGTTGGAGAGCACCATGTTGTAGGGCGTATAGGCTCCGCCCATGAAGTTGGCGAACCCCATCGTGAAGGCATAGGAAAGCCCGCTGGCCGCCTGCTCGTCGGCCTTCTGGAACACCTCCTCGCACAATCCGCTCTGTCGAGCCGCCTCGGTGATCAATTCACTATCATAATAGGCGATGCCCAAAGCTTTCGCCAATCGCTTGCCTATCTCGCGGCCGCCACTGCCAAACTGACGGCCTACCGTCACTATAATCTTGTTGTCCATAGCATCTAACTTTAGTTTTTAATGCGACGAAAATACGAATAATTTCATGAAACCATTCACAATCGGGGCGAATATCTGCAAATAAATGCAAACAACTGCTCAAAAACATGGAAGAAATGAGGCGTAATTAAAGAAGAAAGGTTACTTTTACCCGCAATTTGTAAATAGTAGATATACATGAAAGACAACAATACATATTCAGGCTTGGCCGCAGCCGACTTCCAACAGGTTGTTGACGGCAAAGAAACCTCACTTTATGTGCTTCGCAATCAAAGCGGTGCCGAGTTGGCCATCACCAACTATGGAGCCAAAATCGTTTCACTTATGGTGCCCGATCGCACGGGCAAACTGACGGATGTCGTTACGGGGCACAAGTGCATCGCCGACTATCTTACCTCAGAGGAGCCCTATTTCGGTGCCATCTGCGGGCGTTATGGCAATCGCATCGCTAAAGGACGTTTCGAGATAGACGGTGTGACGTATGACAAACTGGCCATCAACAACGGGCCGAACAGCCTGCATGGCGGACTGAAAGGCTTCAACGCCGTGGTGTGGGACGCTGAGCAGAAGGATGAGCAGACCATCGAGCTGACCTACCTCTCGGCCGACGACGAAGAGGGATTCCCCGGCGAGTTGCTCACGCAGGTCACCTATCAGC
>CAKUZF010000026.1 GCA_934718155.1 uncultured Parabacteroides sp.
TGATTCGCATAGGATTCAAACCTATAACCTTCTGATCCGTAGTCAGATGCTCTATTCAGTTGAGCTAGCGAACCATTCTGTTAACTTTCAGTGTCAATCTCTCTCGATTGCGGTGCAAAGGTACGGTTATTTTTTGAAATACCAATTTTTTTCGGCTCTTTTTTGCTGTTTAGTCCAATAATTTGGGATTAAATATTAAATAACCGATGTTCAGACCGACGTTGAAATTCTGCTTGGGATAGCTGTATCCGTTGGCATATAGGCTGATAGAGAGGAACGGAAGCTTCAGGATGATCGCCGCTTCTCCCATATACTTAAACGAGCGCATGAAGGAGCCATATTCCGCAGTAGCCACTGAATTGTTGCTGGGCAGGGGCGTTTTCTCGATCTCTTTAAGAGGAACGAAGCCATACATGCCAAACTGGAAATGGAGCAGCTTGTTGAATTGCCAAATCGGGGTGAATCCTCCCGCAAGATACTGATTGGCACGGAAAGCTTCGTTGAAGACAATCGTGCTGTGCGGGGTGGGCGTGAAGGCGGGGGCTTGCAACACGCTGGCGGTGTAGTTGTTCATCAGTTTCTTGTTAGAGAACACCAGCTCGCCCAGGTAGCCCATGCGGAATTTAGACGAGTAGCCTCGGTAGATGTTCCATCGCCCTTTGACCTGTACCCAGTTTTGAGTCTTACCTTGTAGCGGCAGCAGGGAGCCTCTTGAGCTGGGCGAGGGGTCGAAGCTTTCTTTTCCCGTTACGTAATGGGCGGCAAGGAGGAGCTGTTTGCCCTGAGTGGGATAGAGCTTGTCGTCGAGGCTGTTTTGCTCCAGGTTCAGCGAAGCCACGAGATAATCATACCAGCTGCGGTCGAAGCTGTCGCCCGCGAACTGGATGGAGGAGCTTTGCAGGTAGCGATCGTTGAGCCGGCCATAAGCCACTCCGACCTCCGCCTTGGCCTGATGGAGGATGGGGAAGCCCAACTTCATTCGCAGGAAGAGCTCTTTCTGTTTGAGAATGGCGGGCACGACATCCTCGTAGAAGAGCGATTGGCTCTCCGAATATCGTTTGTCGGAGAAGATGCCCTGCAGGCTGAGATAGGTTGGGATGTTCGTCTGCAAATAGGTGCGTGCCTCCAGCATGGCTCCGCTGAAGGAGTTGCCCACTTGGAAGTTGGCCGTCAGGTCTGTGCCAACGCGACCCAACGACTGGTAGTTGAAGCCGAGGAAGAGCTGGTTGGCCTGATGCGAGGAGACGTTGCCTCCAAATGCGATTTTCACCTCATCTTTCATCTTGACGTCCAGGTAGAGGTCGAAGTTCTTCAGCTTGCGGTTATACACGGCGTGCGGAATAATCTCCTTGATCTTCGAATAGGTCAGCATCTTGAAGTAGGCTCGCTTGAAATCCTCCATCGAGAATTCGCCATTGATGTCTTTATGCAATTGGGCCTCGATGAACTTTCGCTGAGGCTCGGTTACGCCATTGATGTGTATATTCTTGAACATCAGCGGTGGAAGGCCTTGCTTGTAGGCTTCGCGGCGTGCGTTGACTTCTGCCAAAGGCACTCGGCGGGGCACCCGCTGTTTGATAGAGTCGATCATCGCCATCGTGCGCTGATAGCCAATGTCCATCAGTTGCTTGCCTTTGTCGAAGTCGAGCAGCGACACGTCGGGAAACTTGAATTGGATCATCATGCCCTCTTCTTCCGGCACGTTGTATTCGGTCTTCTGCATCACCATTGCCTCCACCTGTGTGTAGAGACTCTCGGTCGGTTTGGTGTTGCCCGATGAGACAATCGAGCCAAAGATGAAGTCGGGATGGAAGGCCTCCTTCATCGGGTTGACAGGGAAGTTGTCGTAGATGCCGCCGTCGAAGAGCGGGATGCTGTCTCGCCAAATGGGCTGGAAGACAAACGGAAACGACATGGAGGCCCTGACGGCGTCGCCCAAGTCGCCATGCTTGAAGACAATCGCCTTCTTGGCGTTGACGTCTGAAGCCACACAGCGGAAGGGCACGAAAAGATTGTCGAAGTTCCATCCTGCCTTGGCGGTCGCTTGGGCAAAGAGCCCCATGAACGCTTGGTTCATCTGGATGGGGTTGATGAGGCTTTGCGGCAGGAAGCTGGCCTTTACCTGCAATGAGTCGGAGAAGTCGATCGAGAAATGGGCGAACTCGGGTGTGGGCTCAGGCTCCTTGAAGAAGAAGGTGTATTTGCTCTCCACCGTGCCTGTTTGCCAATAGCCAAATTCCTCAGAGAGCATCAGTTCCAGCATCTGCTCGGGTGTATAGCCCATGGCATACAAGCTGCCGATGATCGCACCGATGGAGGTGCCAGCCACGTAGTCTATGGGGATCTCGTTCTCTTCCAACGCTTTAATCACACCGATGTGGGCGGCTCCCTTGGCGCCGCCGCCGCTCATGACCAAACCAACCTTTTGCGCCATGCCTTCGGGCAACAGCAGCACGAGGCAGGCGATAAAGACCACTATTCTTCTCATCCGATTCATCTCTTTTCTGTCTTTTATCGATTGACACACTCTCGCGAAAATAACGATTTTTTTGGTGTAGTTGCTCAATAAGCGAAATCCTTCTGTGCTATGAGGAGAAAATGGCTGCGTCGTGAGGGGAAAATTGTCGCATCGTGAGGGAAAAAAGGTGGAAAGGGAGTGAGAGAATTGCTGGCTTCAAAAAAACGCGTACCTTTGGGGAGCATTATTGTAGATAAAGTATATAGATATTGAATGACTATGTCAGATAGTATAGTGATTATTCCTACGTATAACGAGAGGGAAAACATCGAGGCAATCATCCGGGCGGTCTTTGGTTTGGAGAAGAAGTTTGACGTGCTGATTATCGACGATGGTTCTCCCGATGGCACGGCAGCTATCGTGAAGCGTATGCAGCAGGAATTCCCCGATCGGCTCTTCTTGATCGAACGCTCGGGCAAGTTAGGATTAGGCACAGCCTATATTTGTGGATTCAAATGGTCGATCGAGCAGAAGTACGACTACATCTTCGAGATGGATGCCGACTTCAGTCATAATCCCAACGACCTGCCCCGTTTGTATGCCGCATGTGCGGAGGAGGGGGCCGACGTGGCGATTGGCTCACGCTATTGCAATGGAGTGAATGTCGTGAACTGGCCTTTAGGACGCGTGTTGATGTCTTACTTCGCCTCGGTCTATGTGCGGATCGTGACGGGCATGGATATCCACGACACGACTGCCGGTTTCAAGTGCTACCGGCGTGTCGTGCTCGAGACGATCGGATTGGATAAGATTCACTTCAAGGGGTATGCGTTCCAGGTGGAGATGAAATTCACGGCCTACAAGTGCGGCTTTAAGCTGAAAGAGGTGCCTATCGTCTTTGTCAACCGAGTGCTGGGCGTTTCGAAGATGAATTCTTCCATCTTTGGCGAGGCTCTCTTCGGCGTATTGCGGCTGAGATGGTGGAGCTTCTTCCGTAAATACCCGCAGAAACAGAAGGCATAGTAAACAGAAAACAGAAAAACTGGAGAAAATAACGATGCGAACACTCATAGCGAATGCGAAGATAATCAACGAGGGACGCTCCTATGTGGGAAGCGTGGTGTTGAATGCGGATAAGATCGAGTCTGTTTATGAAGGGGCGATCCCTGCCGAGGTGGTGACCTCTGTCGATCGGGTGATTGATGCGACGGGCAAGTGGCTGTTGCCGGGCGTGATCGACGACCAGGTGCACTTCCGCGATCCGGGCTTGACCCATAAGGGCGACATCGAGAGCGAGAGCCGTGCCGCCGTAGCGGGTGGTGTTACCACCTATATGGACATGCCCAACACCAATCCTCAGACCACTACGATCGAGGCTTTGCAAGCGAAGTGGGATCGGGCGGCCGCCGTCTCGCGTGCGAACTATTCCTTCTTCTTTGGCGGGACAAACGAGAATTATGCCGCTATCGAACAGCTGGATCGCACCCGTGTGCCGGGCTTGAAACTTTTCCTGGGCTCATCCACGGGCAATATGCTGATCGATCGTGCGGAGACGCTGGAGCGTATCTTTGGCGAGAGCGGTATGCTGATCGCCATCCACGCGGAGAAAGAATCGGTCATCAAGCAGCACATCGCCGACTACACGGCTCGATACGGGCAGGATCTCGACATCTCTTTCCATAGCAAGATCCGCGACGAGGAGGCTTGCTATCGCTGCTCGTCGGAGGCGGTCGAGCTGGCAACCCGCCTGAACGCTCGCCTGCATATCTTGCATCTTTCTACGAAGAAGGAGCTTTCGCTCTTGAGCAACAAGTTGCCTCTCAGCGAGAAGAAGATCACCGGCGAGGTGTGTGTGCATCACCTTTGGTTTCAGGATGGTGATTATGCTCGCTTTGGCAATCGCATCAAGTGGAACCCGGCCATTAAGACGTTGGCCGATCGTGACGCGTTGCGCGAGGCATTGAACAACAATACTTTGGATGTCGTAGCTACCGACCATGCGCCCCATCTCTTGAGCGAGAAGGAGGGCTCTTGCCTGAAGGCGGCTTCGGGAGGCCCGCTGATTCAGCACTCGCTGATCGCAATGCTGGAGATGGCCAAGCAGGGCGTTTTCACCTACGAGAAGGTGGTGGAGAAAATGGCGCATCATCCGGCCGAACTGTTCCGCATCGATCGTCGTGGCTACCTGCGCGAAGGCTATTATGCCGACTTGGTGTTGATCGATCCCGAGGCTACATGGACGGTGGCGAAGGAGAACATCTTGTATCGTTGTGGCTGGTCGCCCTTCGAGGGTTATACGTTCCACCACGCCGTTTGGAAGACCTTTGTCAATGGCCAGTTGGCTTATAGCGAAGGTCGGGTGAACGACGAGGTGCGTGGTAAGGAGGTTCGATATATTCTTAAATAATGAATCATGAAGAAAGGCAGATTTTTTAGTGCGATAGCGGGTCTGTTGGTCGCGACTTGTGCGATGGCAGCCGATTTTGTGTCGGATCAGTTCACAACTCCGGCAGGTAAAGTGTTGACGATTACGTTCGTGCGTCATGGCAGCTTGGCCATGAGCTACGACGGCAAGCAGATCCAGGTCGATCCTGTCTCCGACTATGCCGATTACAACGCCTTTCCCAAGGCCGACCTCATCTTGGTGACCCATGCGCATGGCGATCACCTCGACCTGAAAGCGATCGAGGCTTTGCGGAAGGAGGGAACGGTTGTTGTGGCCAACCCGGCTTCTGCCGAGAAGATTGAGCGACCCGCTGCGCAAGTGATGCGCAACGGCGACAAGAAGACCTGGGAAGGCATACAGATCGAAGCCGTTCCGGCCTACAACACCACGGAGGGGCGAGACAAGTTTCATCCGAAGCACAGAGACAATGGTTACGTGCTCGACTTCGATGGCTTGCGTGTCTACGTGGCGGGCGACACCGAGGATATTCCGGAGCTGGCGGCCTTGAAGGCGATCGACGTGGCTTTCCTGCCGGTCAACCAGCCTTACACGATGACTCCCGAACAGGCCGCTAAGGCCGCACGCTTGATTCGACCGAAAGTGTTCTATCCCTACCACTACGGCGAGACACCCGTGGCCGATACCCTGCCGAAGCTCTTAGAAGGAAGCGGTGTAGAGCTGCGTATTCGTGCGTTGCAATAAAAAACATTTTGGCTGATGAAGATCCTGCATACCAGCGATTGGCATTTAGGCCACACCTTATATAATTATGACAGGAGTGCGGAGCAACAGGCCGTCTTGCGCCAAATAGAGCAGCTCGTGTCCGATCGCCAGCCTGATCTTTTCCTGCTTTGTGGAGACGTGTATCACATCGCGCAGCCTTCGGCAGCGGCGCAGCAACTGTTTATCGAGGCCATGATGCGCATTCGGGCGGCCGCTCCAAAGATGAAGATCGTGCTCTTGGCTGGAAATCACGACAGTGGCAGTCGCCACGAAATCTTCCGTTCGGCGTGGGAGGTGCTGGGCGTGACTGCCATAGGGCAGGTGAACCGCCTGGAAGAGCCGGATCATTATATCATCGAGCTGCCCGGCAAGGGCTTTGTCGTGGGCGTTCCCTATGTGCATGAACGCAATCTTCCCGACGATTTCTTTCCCCGTCTTTTGGCGCGAGTCGAGGAGCGCAATGCGGCCCATCTGCCCGTGGTGCTGACGGCTCACACCTATGTGACGGGTAGCGACTGCACAGGACATGAGGATGTGATAGGCGAGGCGGTTGGCGGCATCGAGAGCTGGGACCTCTCTTGTTTCGGCCGGGGCTACGACTATTTGGCTTTAGGCCACATCCATCATGCGCAAGCGGTTCGAGGGAGCGAAGGCCGAGCTCGTTATAGCGGCTCCCCGCTTCCGATCCATTTTGGTGAGCGTTACCCTCATTACGTCTTATGGGTCGAACTGGATCGGCAAGGCGATGCGCCGCGGGTGGAGGAGATCGAGATGAAGAACCCCTGCCCGCTGATCACGTTGCCTTTGACGGGTGCGGCCGATTGGCAGAGCGTGAAGCAATGCTTTGCCTCTTTCCCCGATGAGCAACCTGGCTATGTGCGTTTGTTGGTGGAGGTGGAAGACTTCCTGCCTCCCGAAGCCAATGCCGAAGCTGCCGAGATAGCCAAGGGGAAGGCTTGCCGCTTCTGTTTCATCCAAACCTCCCGCAAGGCAAAGTCGGCGCAACAGGCTGGCGAGCGCACTTTTACGACCGCCGAGATTCAGCGGCTTAGTCCGCTCGATATCGCCCGTCTTTATGCCGAGGATAAAGGTTTGACTTTTGCCGACGACATGGCTTCGCTTTTGCAGGAGGTGCTCACCCAGTTGCGGGCCGAGGAGCGTGAGGAGCCGATGAGTGAATAACGGAAGATAGCGCATATGAAACTGAAACAATTGACCATTCATAACATCGCCTCTATCGAGGAGGCTACGATCAACTTCGAGGCGTCGCCTTTGGTGGATAGCGAGGTGTTCTTGATTGCCGGAAAGACAGGCGCTGGCAAGTCTACCCTTTTGGATGCCATCTGCTTGGCTCTCTATGATGACACTCCGCGCATGCGCAACTTGAAAATGGAGGGAAAGTTCGACGAGGTGAAGGAGGCTCTTTCCATTAAGGACGCACGCCAGCTGATGCGTCAGAACACGGGCGAGGCCTTCGTGAAACTTTGTTTCGAGGGGAGCGACGGCGTGGTGTATGAGTCGCAATGGAGCGTAGCTCGTGCGCGTAAGAAACCCACGGGTAAGCTGCAGGATCGGCAATGGTCGCTCACCAACTTGCAGACCAACAAGGTGCTGACCCGTGTGAACGATGTGCGTGCGGCTATCCAGGCGGCTGTCGGGTTAGACTTTGGGCAGTTCTGCCGAACGACCTTGTTGGCGCAAGGCGAGTTCACCCGTTTTCTGAATAGCAACGACAACGAGAAGGCCTTGATCTTGGAGAAGATCACCGGCATGGAGGTTTATGCGCAGATTGGCCAAAAGATCTACGCCCTCACCCGCCTAAAAGAGCGGGAATACAGGGATAAGCAGCAAGCTGTGGCCTCTATCCAGCTGCTCTCCGACGAGGAATTGCAGGATCAGGCCGACCAATTGCGCCAGTTGGATCAGGCCGTGGCCCGGCTGCAAGCGCAGCGCAACCAGGCGCTTCAACAGCGTGAATGGTTGCAGCAGTATGCGGCGTTGACCCAAAAGCAGCAACAGGCCGAACAGCAACTCTGCGAGGTGGCTCAGCAGATGGAGTCGGAGGAGTTTCGCCAGCAAGAGGCAACCGTGGCGGCTTGGAAAGAGACGCAGGAGGCAAGAGCCCTGTGGCGCGACCTGCGGCTTCAGGAGGCGCAAGTGGTCGCGGGTCGAGAGACTTTGAAG
Source organism: uncultured Parabacteroides sp. (assembly GCA_934718155.1). Lineage (GTDB taxonomy): Bacteria > Bacteroidota > Bacteroidia > Bacteroidales > Tannerellaceae > Parabacteroides. Next base: position 7,812 of record CAKUZF010000026.1, read on the forward strand.
ACGAAGCAGACCGACTATGAGCGGCTGTCGGGGCAACTGAACGGATTGCGGAAGCAGATTGAGCAGGTGGAGGAACAGCGTGAGCAACTCCAGTCGCTCCTGCGAGAAGAGGCTTCGAGCGCACCCCTTTACGAGCAGCAACAAACCCTTGCGGAGAAGATTGCGCAATGGAGGCAACTGACGCAAGCGATCGCTCGCCTCGATGCGCAACTGCAGACGGAGGAGGCTACGCTGCTGCAATGGCAGGCCGATTGGCAAAAGGTGCAAGCCGAGGCCGCGCGGTCGCAAGCGGCCGTGGAGGAGTCGCAGCGAGTCCTTGAACAGCAGACCGTGCGTTTCGCACAGTTTGATTTGCCGGCGTTGCGTGCGTCGAAAGAGCGTTTGGCTGATCGGATGCTTTGGCTGAACGATGCCAAACATAGCTTGGAGAACTGGCTGCAGGCTAAGCGGCAAATCGCCGAGCAAGAGCAGGAACTTGTCGGTATGCGACAGACGCTCGAAGCGCTCGCCCAGGCGAAGAACCTGAAAGGCGAGCTGTATGCGCAACAGAAGGCCTTCGTCGAGGAATGCAGGCGGTTCTGGCAGACGCAACAGCGTTCGGTCAGCCAGTGGGCCAAGGAGATGCGTGCCCAGTTGCGGGTGGGCGAAGCCTGCCCAGTCTGCGGACAACTCGTCGAGCAGACATTGCCGCAGGAGGCAGACCTGGACCAGGCGTTTCAGGCCGTAGAGCGGCGCTTGCAGGAGGCGCAGCGTCAGTTGGATGAGAGGCAGGAGCAGCTGGCGAAGGCCGAGTCGGATTGGAAGGCGCAACAGGCGCAACAGGCGAAGGCCGAGCTGGCTTTGTCAAAAGAGCGTGTGTTGCTTCAGGCCAAGGAGAAAGCCTGCTTGGAGGCCTGCCTGCGTTGCAAGATAGAGCAGGTGGACGAGCAGACCGCCACGACGTTGGCCGAATATGAGCGGCGGTTCGTCGAGAAGCAAAAAGAGACAGATCGGTGCATCCAGGAGGCCGAGCGTTTTGAGCGTGAGGAGATCGAGGTGTTGCGCAAGCGGTTGGAGCAGGAGCGGAAAACGGCCGACCTTGTCGGTCGGAAACTGATGGCGTGCGAGAGGGAGAAGACACGCCTGACGGCCGACTTGGAAAACCATCGCAAGCGGCAGGCGGAGCAGCAAGCCGAGGTGTGCGCGGTTGCCGAGGCGGTGCGGGCCTTAGTGGTTGTATTGCCCCTCGAAAAACAGAACTGGAGCGCAGATCCAGAGGCTTTTATGCAGCGCGTCGCTCAGGCGGCCAAGCGCTATGCGGATGCGCAACAGGCGGAGCAGCGAGCCGCGCAAGAGTGGGAGCGCATGCAGACCTTGCGCACGCACATTGAGCGGATTCAGGAGGAGGTGTGGCTTTGTCGCCCCGAATGGCGCCTGTTGCCCGCTGATGTAGCCCAGCCCTCGCCCCAGCTCTTGGCCGAATGGAGCCAGTTCTATGCCGATTTGCGCTCGGCCTTAGACCAGTTGGAACGCAATAAGCAGCTGCGGCAAGAGCGACAGCGGCAGCTCGATCAGTATGTGGCTGCTCATCCCGCTTATGGTTGGGATCGCTTGGAGGCGTTGGAGCGCTATGCGCCTGCTTTGATCGCCACGTGGGAGCAGGCTGGCGAGCAAGCCCGCAAGACGCAGGTTGAGCGTCAGGCCTCCTTGCGCCAAATCGCAGCCGATCGGCTGGCGTTGGAGCAGCGAAAACCCGCTTTCCAGCCCGGCGAGGAGCGGATAGACCTCCTGGCCGAGCGGTTGCAACAACAGGAGCAACAACTTTCAGAATATCTGGTGCGGAAAGGCATCATTCAAGAGCGGCTGACGCAGGATGCGCAGCAGCGAGCCAACCAGTCGCAAATGCTTGCCGAGGTGGAGCGGTATAAACAGGTGTATGAGCAGTGGAGCCGACTGAACGAGCTGTTAGGAAGTGCCGACGGCAAGGTGTTTCGCAAGATCGCGCAAAGCTACGTGTTGGGCAATCTGATCCATTCTGCCAACCATTATCTGCAGATGCTGACCAATCGCTACCTGTTGCGTGTTGAGCCGGGCACCTTCATCATCTCGTTCGAGGATGCCTATCAGGGTTACACCCGTCGCATGGCCAGCACCCTGTCGGGCGGCGAGAGCTTCTTGGTGTCGCTCTCGCTGGCGTTGGCGCTATCCGATATCGCGGCCGATTTGAAGGTAGACACCCTCTTTATCGACGAGGGCTTCGGCACACTCAGCGGGGAGCACCTGCAGCAAGCCATACAGACCCTTCGCAAGTTGCATCAGCACAACCATCGCCAGGTGGGTATCATCAGCCACGTCGAGGAGTTGCGAGAGCGCATCCCTGTTCAGATCCAGGTGATCCAAGAGGGACACAGCTCCAGCAGTAGGGTCGAGGTGGTTACGCTATAGGTTCTATTCCCATCTCGGCCGCCTTCTTCAGGAGGAACTCCTTGGCCGGCTCGTATTCGTTGGGGATTTCCCCGTCTAAGATGGCGTTTTTGATGGCCTCCTTCAGGATGCCCACAGGCTTCGAGGGGGCCAGGCCGAAGAGCTGCATGATCTCTTCGCCGCTCACGGGCGGCTGGAAGTTGCGCACCCGGTCTTTCTCTTCGATGTCGGCCAGCTTGGCGCGCACCTCGCGGAAGTTCTCCAGGAAGCGGCGCACCTTCTCCGGGTTCTTGCTGGTGATGTCGGCCTCGCAGAGCAGCATCAAGTCGTCGATGTCGTCGCCTGCGTCGAAAAGCAAACGGCGGATGGCCGAGTCGGTCACCTCGTTGTCCGACAGGGCGATAGGGCGCATGTGAAGGCTCACCATCTTCTGCACGTACTTCATCTTCTCGTTCATCGGCAGCTTCATCTTGCGGAAGATACCCGGAATCATTTTCTCGCCAATGAAGTTGTGGTTGTGGAACGTCCAGCCCAGGCGATTGTCGAACCGTTTGGTGGCGGGCTTGGCGATGTCGTGGAACAGCGCGCTCCAGCGCAGCCAAAGCTTATCCGTCGTGCGGCTCAGCCTGTCGAGCACCATCAAGGTGTGGGCGAAGTTGTCTTTATGGCCGATGCCCTCTTTCGTCTCTACGCCCTTCAAGGCCGCCAACTCGGGGAAGATGTAATTCAGCAAACCGCATTTATCCAGGAGCTCGAAGCCATACGAGGGCTTGGGCGAAAGGACGATCTTGTTCAGCTCATCCACGATGCGCTCTTTAGAGATGATCTCGATGCGCTCTTTGTTGCGCTCGATGGCCTCAAACGTGTCGGGCTCGATGAAGAAGCCCAGCTGGGAAGCGAAGCGGATGGCGCGCATCATGCGCAAGGGGTCGTCGCTGAAGGTGATGTCGGGATCCAGCGGAGTGCGGATGGTCAGGTCTTCCAAGTCGTCGATGCCTCCGAAGGGATCGACCAGCTCGCCGTAGCGATCGGCGTTTAGGCAGAGTGCCATGGCGTTGATGGTGAAGTCGCGTCGGTTTTGGTCGTCCTCCAGGGTGCCATCCTCAACGATGGGCTTACGGCTATCGTGGCTGTACGACTCGCGTCGTGCGCCCACGAACTCCAATTCCAGGTCGCCACATTTCACTTGTGCCGTGCCAAAGTTCTTGAACACCGACAGGTTGGCGTGTCGCCCCAGCTTCTTCGCCACCCGTTTCGCCAGTTCGATGCCACTGCCAACGGCCACGATATCGATGTCTTTGGAGGGGCGGTTTAGGAAAAGATCGCGTACGTATCCGCCAATCACATAGGCCTCAACACCCAACTCATCGGCCGCTTCCGATGCGATATGGAAAGGTTTCGCATCGAGATGCGCCAATATTTCTTCTTCGCTAATATACATAGTCTAAATACTTGTTCGCTTTTGGGGCGCAAAGGTACTTAAAAAATCTGAGATACGTTTCATGTGTTTGCCGTATTGGAATGGCCACGAAACGTTCTTGTTTTCTGCCTTCGCCGCCGCCTTAAATTTTGTTGCCCGTCGTCGTAAATTTCGTTGCCCGTCGTTATAAATTTCGTTGCCCGTCGTTATAAATTTCGTTGCCCATGAAAATAAATTTCGTTGCCCGTGAAAATTTATTACGTTGCCCGTGAAAAAACATTTCGTTGCCCGTCGTTTTTTCGGCCGCTTCGTCGAGGCATTAGGCCAGTATCTGCTGATGTTCCTTGTCGATCATTTTCTTGAATCGCTCTAAGGTGCCTCGGGGCACTTTGATCTGCTGCAGGGCGTCGCAGCCGAAAAAGGCGGAGTCGCCAATCGTGGCGGCACCGTTGGGGATGCTGACGCTCTTCAGTGATTTGCAGCCGTAGAAGGCGAAGTCGCCAATGGCAGTGACCGACTCGGGGATGCTGACGTTTCGCAGCGACTTGCAGTTGTAGAACGTAGAGTCGCCGATGCTGTCTACCGAGCTGGGAATGTTGATGTCTTGCAGCGACTTACACCACGAGAAGGCTTGGCTGCCGATGTGCACGACCGACTTGTGGATGTTGATGCTCTGCAGCGAGATGCAGGAGGCGAACGCTCCTTCGCCGATGGAGGTGACGGAGTTGGGAATGCTCATGCTCTGTAAGGCTTTGCAGTGAGCGAATGCCTTGTTCTCGATGGAGGTAACGGTGTCGGGGATGCTGATGTTCTGCAAGGAGGAGCAGGAGTGGAACGCGCATTCGCCAATGGTGGTGACCGAGTTGGGGATGTTGATGCTCTGCAGATACTTGCAGCGATAGAAGGCCGAGTTGCCAATGGTGCTGACGGTGTTCGGAATGAGTATGTGCTCTTTGTTGGAGAGGCACGAGATGAGCTTCCCGCTGTTGGAGATCAGCAGGTTGTCGGTCGTTGTATAATAGGGGCTTCCGCAGACAAGCTGCAGCGACGAGCAGCCGCAGAAGGGGTTGTCGCCGATGGAGGTCACGGTGCTGGGGATGCTGACGCCCTTCAGCGATCGGCAGTCGAGGAAGGCGGCGTCGCAAATCACCTTTGTTCCCTCTTTGATTTTGTAGAACTCCAGCTTCAGTGCCCACCAAGGAGCCTCTATGAGCCTGAATCCATCGGGGCTGTAGAGCACGCCATACTCGTCTCTCACGGCGTTGGAGCGATCTTCGTCGCCGACGTTGGTGCGCAGCACCTCCACCTTGGCCTTGTCGGGCTCCTGCAAGGCGAAGAGTCGGTAAGAGAGCAGGCCGAGGCTGTTTTTGGATGCCGCCAAGAGGAAGGCGGAGAGGAGCGAAGAGAGCTCCGCGTCGCTGGCGAGGGCTAAGATGGCCTGCAGGGCCGCCGAGCGCCCCAGGTCGAGATAGTCGTTGGCCGAGAAGAGAAGTCTGTCGGCCGTGGCGAACTGTGCGTAAAGCGCCGGCTGCAGGGCGATGGCCTTGAGCGAGAGGGCGATGGAGGCGATGGCGAAGTCGTCGATATGCTCGTTGAAGAGGGCTTCGGTTCGGAGCGGATGCCTGAAGTCGGGATGCCCGATTTCGTTTGAGGTGGCCTCATGCAGGGTAGGGACGTACATGCCGTCGTAGTCGACCAGCACCAAGGAGCCATCCTCCTTGACGAGGATGTTGCTGGGTTTCAGGTCGCCATGGGCAAAGGGTTGGGCCAGCAGCCAGGCGCACATACGGCAGAAGCGGTAGGCCAGCAGTTGCAAGGCGTAGTTGTTCTGCTGATGGAGCTTCAGGTAGGTGTCGAGCGTGATGCCCTCGGCCCAGTCCATCACCAAGACGGGAAAGTATTCCTCGTCGCTTTGCGAGGTGTCGACAAACAGCTCCCGCTGGATGAAGCGGAAATGGAGCAGGTAGGGCGAAGCGCAGAGCTGCAGCCTTTCGGCTATCTTTTGATAATGGTCGTTGCGGTTGGATAGCTCGTGGGTGAAGCATTTGACGGCGTAGAGTCGTTTCGTGTTGACATCCTGCATCTTAAATACTACGGCATGGCTGCCTTTCCACAGGTATGGATTGCCCCTGTTGTCGAGCACGGGCCTTAAATCGCTAAGCTGGTCGAGATTGTCTTCGGCCGAGCGTATAGCTTCTATATATTCAGACACTAATGGATATTGCATACGTTAACAACTTACTTTCCAGATATGATATGCAAACATACGAATTAATCTCGGAAATTTCATGTACTTTTGTAGCCAAATAGAAATAAATGAAAGATAATTATGAAAAAAATATCTGTTTGTATAGCCTTGGCGGCCGTTTGTCTGACAGCTTGTAATGGCGATCAGAAGGCGGCGGAGGAGCGTTTGGCCAATGCGCAGGCTTTTTATGAGCGAAACGAGTTTTTTAGCGCGAAGAACGAGATTGACAGTTTGCGCACGCTTTACCCCAAGGAGGTGAAGGTGCTTCGCCAGGCTTTGTCGCTGATGCGCCAGGTGGAGCTGAAGGAGGCGGAGCGCAACATCGCCTATTGCGACAGCCTGCTGCCTCTCAAGCAGGAGGAGCTGGTTGGGCTGAAAGAGGGCTTCGTGTTGGAGAAGGAGGCCGAGTATGAGGAGATTGGCAACTATGTCTGGAAGCGGCAGACCATCGAGCGCAACGTGCAGCGTTGCTATGTGCGTTGTGGCGTGAACGAGGAGGGCGAGATGTATTTGGCAAGTGTGTTCTATGGCGGCAAACCGATCGAGCACACCAGCGTGCGCCTGACCACGAAGGACGGCCAAGAGGCCGAGACGGCTACGATTCCTTTCGATGGCGGCTTGAACTATCGCTTTACCGACCTGGGCAAGACAACGGAGGTGGTGACCTACAAGGGCGATCATTGCGAGGCGGCCGTGAAGCTGATCTATGCGAATGAGAAGGAACGCATCAAGGTGGAGTATAAGGGCGGGAAACCCTATACGATCTATATGGCGGATGCCGATAAACAGGCGGTTGTGAAGACATTCAACTTGGCTACGGTGTTGAGCGACATCCACAGCATGGAGGTGCTGAAGGCGAAGTCGGAAAAGAAAATCGCTTACCTCAACCAAAAGCTGAATGCGGAGTGATCGCTTAGACGGATAGGTGGAATCATAAAAATCGGGGCATTTATTCTTCGCTTCCCTGCGTCGGTCGAAGCAGGTGGAAAGCGAAGAATAAATGCCCTTCTTTATAGCTGGCTCGTTGGAGCTGGCTTATTTTTTGTTCGGGTTATAGACGGCGAACTGGTAGTTGTAGTACTTCCACTTCAGTGTGGTTACATCGTCTTTCACCGAAGCCTCGTTCAGATAGTTGATCTTCAGGGTGAATCGGTCAGAGTTCTTTGCGGCCTCTTCTTTGTTGACTGCGTCAATTACCTCTTTCATGCTGTAGGCGCGAATCTCGTTGGTCGATGTGGGGGCTGAGCCTGTGCCATCGGCAAGCTTCGTGACGCGCAAGTAAAGGTTGTATGTAGAGACGCCATCCACCTTCTCGGGCTGTACGCTGCGATTCCAGTAGAGCGTGTAGTTGTTCTTCTGGCCTTTCAGCTCGTTGAGTGTGGCGTTGAGGAAGAGGTTGCCGTTCAGGTAGCCACCTACTTCGCCCGTAAAGCCGGCTACGTTGGTGATGCATTGCTCATCGTTGAGCAGGGTGGTTGTGTCGGGCATGTTGTAGAACACGGTGTTGCCCTTGCTTATCTCGTCGAATACGGTGATGGTAGCCGTATAGTAGTCGACAACATTCTTATTCTCGGGCGCATCCAGGTTTACCTCATACTGAATGGTGTAGCAACCGCCGTCGGCTACGAGTGTAGGCAAGTTGGGCGAATACATCGGGCCGTAAGAGGTGTACAATACGGTTTTGTATGACTTCTCAGAAACGCCTGCCACAGCGAAGCCTTGGCGTGAGAAACTGTTGTTGGAAGAACCTAAGCACGAGGTGAATAACGTAACGGCAGCCGCCAGGGTGCCCATCCATTGTAATACTTTCATTTTTTCTTTTGTTTGTTTTTAATTATTGTATAGTTTCTTATTTTCAGTCTTTGTTGTGTTAAAAGCCGAACCGGAGTCCTATGTTGAAGCTGACGTTGAAGGGCTTCTCCGAGTGGATTGTCTCGATGGCGCTGCCATTATCGAAGTAGTAGCTGGCGCCCACTTCGGCAAAGGCGCTCACGAAGCGAACCACGGGATAGCTGAGTCCTATTTTTCCGTTAACAGACCAGAGCCACTCTTTCATGCGGACATGTTCGGTTTGTTTCATGATCGAGATGTCGTCGCTGAATAGCTCGATGTGTTGCTTGCCCGCGACGTTCACTTCGGCCATGCCTCCGGCTGTGGCGTAGAGCGACAGTCTGTCCCACTGGGCGATGCGATAGGCCACCGACAGGGGCAACCCGATGAAGTGCAGTCGCTGGTCGGTCTCGGTGTGATAGGTGCCGTTGGTGCTCCACGAAGAGCGCAGGTAGCTATAGTTCAACCCCGTCAGCAGGAAGAACCGCTCCGACAATTGCTTGCTGACGGAGAGGCCCAATCCGATGGGCGTCTTATGGTGAATGTCTGTCTTAGGCAGATTCATGACCTGTGCGCCTAAGTCGTTCATCGACTGCAATCGGTCGTTGCGGAGCGAGGCGCTGTTGGTGACGTATTGCGGCACGATCTGGTCTGTTCCGAGCGATAGGCTTCCTGCGCCCATGCCAAAGCTCCATCCTTTCGAGCGGGTCTTCTTTTTCGGCTGTGGCGCTGTGCGTTGCGCGGCTTCGCCCTCGATGGTTGCCGAGGCGGCCGCCTTGGTCTGAGGCGTGGTTGGCGCTTCGTTGGCAGCCTCTTCCTCGGCAAACGTTTCCGTTACGATCTCTTCGGTGGGTGTCGCGAGGTGTACGCTTGCCCGTGCGATAGGCGCTGAGGCGTGGATCGATCTTCTTGACGTAGCAGGGTGGGAGGGAACTACCGGCGTAGCTGCGACGACAGCTGGCGTGCCGACGTTGGGACGCACAGCGTTGGATCTGTTTCCTTCCATGCGAGCGGATTCATTCACCTGAAGATCTGTCACGGATGTGTGGTCGTAGAAGGCGATGCCACCCAGTAGGACAGCGGCGATGGCCGCGGCCGCCCCTATCCAGTATCGGAACGCTTTTCGCAGCCCGACCTGGTTGTTGGCAGGCAGTCTGCTTGCGATTGCCTCCCAGTCCGCATCGTCTGTCTCAACCTCGAAGTCGAGCAGTTTGTTGCGGATATCTTCTTCCCATTGATCTCTTATTTCTTTCATTTCCTGTTTTCTCCGTATAAATCGTTGACCTTCCGTTGTAGCATCTGCTTGGCTCGTGCGTATTGCGAGCGTGAGGTGCTCTCAGTGATTTGCAGTTGCTGGCTGATCTCCTTGTGCGAATACCCTTCGATGGCGAACAGGTTGAATACCGTTCGGAAGCCGATGGGCAGGCTTTGGATCAGGCGCATTAGTTCTGCCGCCGAAATGTCTGATAAGGGTGAGCTTTGGTTTTGCGTTAGTTCCGCTGCGTGATCCAAGTCGGTGGATTCTCGAAGCACATCCCCCTTTCGGAGATGTTCTAAGGCGCAATTGACGAAGATCTTCCTCAGCCATCCTTCGAAGGATCCCTCGCCGTGGTAGGTCTCGATATGCGTGAGCGCTTTTAGGAACCCGTCTTGCAAAATGTCTTTGGCCGTTTCCCTATCGCCGATGTAGCGTAGGCAAACTCCCATCATCTTGCGAGCGTAGGTTTCATAGAGCGTTTTTTGCGCACACCTGTCTCCTTTCCGACAACCCTCTATCAGCTGTAACTCATCCATTCAGTGTATAAGATGCAGCCGCCTTTATAAACGCTGCATGCTTTGGTCAAAAAAAATCTATATACGGCTGCAAAGATACAATAAAAGTGCGGTGAGGCCGCACTTTTATTTGATGTACTTCGATAGATAATAAAAGGTCTCTTTTGAGGGGACGCTCTCGATGTGATAGCGCGTGGAGGCACTGACTGAGAAGCTAAACGCCTGTTCTCGCAGGGTGTCGACGGGCAGATAGAGCCGTTCGCCATGCACCAAAGTGGCCAGTAGGCTTTTCGATGCCTGCGTGTCGATCGAGTCGCCCTGGGCATAATAGACCGTATAGGTCAGCTCCTCCTTTTCGTCGGCAGGCCTGTCCCATGAGAGGCAAAGTTCATTCTCGTGTCGCTCCACTCGTATCTCCTTGGGGGCGGCCGGCACTCGGTCGTTCAGCCAGGTCAACGGGGGCAGTTGGGCGGGATAGCGATAGTAGTTCGTTTGCAGCTCCTTGTAGAGTCCCTTGTCGCCATAGAGCACATTGCCGCAGCGGAAGAAGGCGCACCCCGCTCCTCCGTAATAGCGACTATAGTCTATTTGGTCGGTGATGTCGTTCAAGCTCCAGTCGGCCTCGCTCTTGTCCATGCGGTAGGCTCCGAGTCCCGGCACGATCAGTCGGCCTTGGCTCATTGATACCCAGTTGTCTACGAAGGGAAAGAAGTTCTTGTGGAGGTAGTACATCATGGGCACGATCATGTCTTGCTTGCCTGCTGCGATCCATTGCTTGGGATCTTGATAGACGCTCTCGAAGGCGGTCCATCCTGCGTTAGGCACCTGCTCAATGCGGCTATATTTGCCCAAGGGCGAGCTGCTCACCTGCACCCAGGGCTTCGCCTGCTTCACGTAGTCGTAGAGGCGATAGACCAAACGGTTGATGTTCTCGCGTCGCCAGTCGGCCAGTTTGCTCCCTTTGCCCGCCTGTTTGTGTAGCTTGCTGTCGGGGAAGCGTTTTGCCTCCTCTGGATAGCGAATATAGTCGAAGTGGATGCCGTCGATGTCGTAGCCCTCGACAATCTCTTTCACCAGCGAGAGGAGATAGTCGGCCGTGCCTGCCACGCCGGGGTCGAGATACCATTCGCCGTTGTGACGCTTGCAAAGCTTGGGATGCCGGCTGACGACGGAGCGTCTCCCCATCTCCTTGACGCTTTTCTCGGTGCCCAAGGGAAAGGTGACGAACCACGCGTGGCATTCCATGCCTCGCTTGTGACACTCCTCGATGGCGAAGGCCAGGGGGTCGTATCCCGGAAGCTCACCGTAGCGACCGCTGAAGGTCTTGCTGGCTGGCTCAATGGCCGAGCGGTAGATCACGTCGCCGCGTAGGCGGGTTTGCAGGAACACCGTGTTGAAGTTTGCTGCCTGCAATCGGTCGAGGATGTCGATCAAGGCCTGCTGTTGGGCGACGCGGCTTTGCTGGTTGGTGGCAGGGCGATGCGGCCAATCCAGTCCGTAGACGGTGGTCAGCCACACCGCTCGTACCTCCTTTTTGGGGGGATCGATGGCCCAGGCGGCCACAGCGCTGAGCCATCCTATCAGGGAGAGGAGGAAGATTCGGGTATGCTTCATCTTCTTTTTACTCGCTAACGATTTGCAGCGCCTCTTCGGGCAAGTTCGTCGTCAGGAAATCCACGCCTTTATCTCTCAGCTCACGCATGATGGCTGGGTCATCCACGGTCCAAGCGTTGGTCTTCAGCTTCAAAGCCTTGCACTGTTCGATCCATTCGGGATGCGCTTGCAGCACCTTGAAGTGATAGTCGAGTCCGGCAAATCCCAAGTCTTTCAACTCTTTGGGAGTTAGTTCGCCGTTCAGGTAATACACCTCTGCTTTCGGGGCCATGCGGATGATCTCCTTGCAGGCGTCGAGGTTGAAGCTGATGTAGTCTGTGCGTTTCGCCAGCTTCATTTGGTTCACCATCTCAACGCATAGGCGAGCTGCCTCTCGGTTACGCTCGGGGGTGGCATGCACTTTCAACTCGAAAATCAGGCGGATCTTTTGGTTGCCCTTTTCTTTGAATTTCAACAGATACTGTTCCAGGGTGGGTACTTTCTCGCCGTTCGCCAGCTTCAGATCTTTCAGCTCCGCATAGGTGGAGGTTTGGATGTGCTTCCCTTGGATGTCGTTGTCGTGATTGACTATCAATACGTTGTCGGCTGTCAGGTGTACGTCGAACTCTGAGCCATAGGCCTTGATCTCTGCGGCACGTTCGATGGCGCGCAAGGAGTTTTGTGCGGAACCCTCAGTCTTCCAGTATCCGCGGTGAGCGATCACCTTCATCGGGCTTTTGGCGGATACCCAACTTGCCATAGCCAGACAGGCTAAACTGATAAAAAAAACTCTTCTGTTCATGATCTTTTGCTATATAAAAACAAGGCTTCGAAGCACAATGCCCCGAAGCCTGTTTGATTTACTGTTGAGTCGAATATTACAAATTCGGGTTGATCTCGCTCCACTTCTCTACAGGAGGAACAATGTTCAATGTAACCAACTCGTCGCGCATCTTGCACAAGTGTGCGTAGCTTGCGTCGAGAGCAGCCATCTCCTCAGGCGTACCAACCGGCATCTTGTAAGTGCAGCCGTTAGTATCCAAAGTAGTGTCCATAGCCATCATGATGTGCTGGTACTTCTCGTTCTTTACGTATGTACCTGCGGGCCACTGGAATGACTCACCACCCATCACGGCGCGAATCATCTCTACAGAGCAGTAAGCCGGGCTCTGCCATGAGCTACGTCCACGGAGCTGGATAATCTTAGCACCGCCCTGAACAACAGCTGTGCGCAAAGCCTCCCACTCCTCCTGCGGAAGTGCCGGAGTGCCGATGATCTCGCTCAACGGCTTGCCCTGGATCTTCACCTGGCTGCCGAATACTGCCATCTGCTCGCCGTGGCCACCGAATGTGCGGCAACCCGTGATGTCGTCGCTCTTCACGCCGAACTTCTTAGCCAACTCGCTGCGCAGACGAGTAGAGTCGAGCGCTGCCAAAGTGGTAACCTGTGAAGGCTTCAAACCTGAGTAAAGCAATGTTACCAAACCCGTCAAATCGGCCGGGTTGAAGATAACAACTACGTGCTTAACGTCCGGGCAGTACTGCTTGATGTTCTTGCCGAGCTCCTCAGCGATCTTGCAGTTGCCAGCCAACAAATCCTCACGAGTCATGCCTGCCTTACGGGGAGCACCACCTGAAGAGATGATGTACTTTGCGTCTTTGAATGCCTCAGCAACGTCGGTAGTGGCTGTGAGGTTCACGCTGTCATAACCGCAGTGGAACATCTCTTCCATTACACCCTCCATACCCGGAGCATATACATCATACAGACACACGTTAGGAGTCAGCTTCATTGTCAAAGCTGTCTGAACCATAGTTGAACCGATAGCGCCACCAGCACCAACGATCACCAATTTGTCATTTGTCAAAAATTCCATATTCGTACGTTATTTAAAAAAGTTACTTTGTCTTTTTGCGAAGCAAAGATAGGCAAAAAGGGGCAATTCCAATACCCTTAACTAAATATTTTTTGTCTTATTCCACGTAAAGCACCAATCCTTTCAAGTACTCGCCTTCTGGATGGTAGATATTCACGGGGTGATCGGCTGGCTGCGTCAGCTGATGCAGGATGCGAACGCTTCTGCCCGACTGGGCCGCTGCGCTGAATACCGCCAGACGGAAGTTCTCTTTGCTCACTACCTGCGAGCAGGAGAAGGTGAACAGGATTCCTCCGGGCTTGATCTTCTCGAAGGCGATTGCGTTGAGCTTGCGGTAGCCTTGCAGGGCGTTGCGCAACACGTCTTTGTGCTTGGCGAATGCGGGCGGATCGAGAATGATCAGGTCGTAGTTGCTTCCCATGCGCTCCAGATACTTGAAGGCGTCCTCGGCATACGCTTGATGGCGGGGGTCGTTGGGGAAGTTGAGCGACACGTTCTTGTTGGTCAGGGCGATGGCCTTGGCTGAGCTATCCACCGAGTGGACCACTTTCGCCCCTCCACGCATGGCGTAGAAGGAGAAGCCTCCCGTGTAGCAGAACATGTTGAGCACCGAGCGATCCTTGGCATACTTCTCCAGCAGGGAGCGGTTCTCGCGCTGATCGACGAAGAAGCCGGTCTTTTGCCCCTTGATCCAGTCTACGCAGAAGAGCAGGCCGTTTTCCAAGGCGATGTCTTCCACATTGTTTCCCAGCAGGTAGCCATCCTCGCTGCCCAAGTTGGCTTTGTAGGGGAGGGTAGCCTCCGATTTATAGTAGATGTTTTGTAAAGTGTCTCCTATGACGCGCTTCAGGGCCTCTGCGATCTGATGGCGGGCGTAATGCATCCCGACGGAGTGCGCCTGCATGACGGCCGTGTGGTCGTACATGTCGATCACCAATCCCGGCAGGTTGTCGCCCTCGCCATGCACCAACCTGTAGGTGTTGTTACGCTCCGAGGCGGTCAGGCCTAAGGTTTGTCGCAAGGAGTAGGCGATGCGGATGCGGTTCTCCCAAAACGCCTGGTCGATCTCCATCGGCTTGAACGAGAGTACGCGTACGGCGATGCTGCCAATCTGATAATGACCGATGGCCAGGAAGCGGTTGTTCGCTCCATAGACCTCTACCACATCTCCCTCCTCAGGTTGCCCCTCTATCGTCTGGATGGCCCCCGAGAAGACCCACGGATGAAATCGCAGCAGCGACTCCTCTTTCTTGGGTTTCAGAAAAACTTTACAATACTTCATTTATTCTATTTGTGATTCAAATGTTGCTTGATTGAGGTAATTATATATATGTAGGCAAGCCCAGGCGTCGAGGGCCGCATAGCGTTTCTGCGGTTCGCTCAAGACATCGGCTTCCCAGTTGGTCAGTCGCTGTCGCTTCGAGATCTTCTTGCCAAACAGGATGGCGTAGATCTTTTGCAGGCTGGCCTCTTGGATGCCAAACTGGCCGACCATCTTTTGCAGGTCTACGTAGCAGGAGGGCTTGACCTCGGCCCGTTTCTGCAAGGCATGGAAGTCGTCGTGCAACGAGAGGCCGATCTTCAAGATCTTCTCGCTTTGCAGCAGCGACAGGATCGACTGAGGCAGGCCGATGTGGTTCAGCCTGAACAGGAAGCAGGTGTCGGCCGTAGAGACTTGCAGCAGCGAGACGATGTAGCTCTTGCCTTTTTGGAAGCAGGGGCGCGTTTCGGTGTCGATGCCGAGGGCGGGGAATTGCATCAGGTAGCTCACGGCCTTCTCGGCCTCTTCGGGGGTGAGGATCGTGATGATGCGGCCTTTATACTCTTCCACCTCCATTTGGGCGATCTCTTCTTTGGAGATTTTCTCTGCGAATATCGGTGTTGTCATGCTTGCTCTTGTTCGTCGTCGTCAATAGGTTGAATGTCTTCGTCTCCGCTGAAGCGAACGGCATGGATCGCCTTCAGGGCGTTAAGCAGTTTGCCGCCCCAATAGTCGCGGAAGTTCTGGGTGCAAAGCACGATGGCCTCTTGCATGGCCTCCTCGTTGCCTTGTCGGAAAAGAGACACGAAATTGCCCGTGTCTTGATAGACATCCGCCAAGTTCTCCGAGATGAAAGCCGCGATGGGCGTGTCGCTATAGCGCATATCTTCTTGAAACGTCTCTAAGTAGGTGTCGTGCTCGCCCAATAAGGTGGCGATGCGTTGGCGAACGGATTCATACATATCCTCCGTTACGGTCAGTTCAGGAGCAGCTTCCTCCTCGTAGTCTACATTCGGCAGGAGAGCCGCCTTGAGATAGAGTAGGGGGAGCAGCTTTGTGGCGGTATCCACGAAGTCGAAGATCCCTTTCTCGCCCGCATGCTCGACGAAGGTGCAATACTCCAACGCTACAGTCACAAACTCTAGCGTGTTTCGTGCGTATATCGGATTGTTTTCCTGTGTCATGCCGCTGTTGTTTTTCTGTTTTTTGTGCTTAACGTGCGCAAAAGTACAAAAAACTCTTTACTTTTGTCGCATATTAGTCTAACATATATTCTAAGGAGGAAAACAATGCAAGAAAATCAAAGCGAGAAATCGAAGGAAATGAACCGTCGGCATTTCCTGAAAGTGTTTGGCGGTGGAGCCGTCGCTTCGTCGGCGGCTCTCTGTGGCTGCTCCTCCAAGCAAGAGCAGCAAAGCGCATCGGGCGCGGTGGGCGAGGTGCCTACCGACAAGATGACGCATCGTAAGAACCCGACAACGGGCGATGTGGTCTCTCTATTGGGGTATGGCTGCATGCGCTGGCCCTTGAAGAAGGGCGAGGATGGCAAGGATCAGATCGACCAAGAGGAGGTGAACCGCCTTGTCGACTATGCGCTGGCGCACGGCGTGAACTATTTCGACACGGCTCCCGTGTATGTGCAGGGCATGTCGGAGGCCGCAACGGGTGCCGCTTTGAGCCGTCATCCGCGCGAATCCTATTTCTTGGCCACCAAAATGTCCAACCAGCGCAACTACACCCGCGAGAACTCTATCGCCATGTATCATCAGTCGCTTAGGAACTTGCAGACCGACTACTTAGACTATTACTTGATGCACTCCATCGGTGGCGGCAGCGGCATCGAGCTGTTCGAGGATCGCTACATCAAGAACGGCGTGCTCGACTTCATGCTGAAGGAACGTGCCGAGGGGCGTGTGCGCAACCTGGGCTGGTCGTTCCATGGCGACGTGAAGGTGTTCGACCATGTGCTCAACATGGGCATCCCTTGGGATTTCGTGCAGATCCAGCTCAACTACCTCGACTGGAAACATGCCACCTCGCGCAATGTCAATGCCGAGTATCTATACGGCGAGCTGCAAAAGCGCAACATTCCGGCCATCATCATGGAGCCGTTGCTGGGCGGCCGCCTGTCGAGGGTGCCTGATCATATCGTGGCTCGCCTGAAGCAGCAGCGTCCGGAGAATAGCGTCGCCTCTTGGGCTTTCCGTTTCGCGGGCTCCTACGAGGGCGTGCTGACGGTGTTGAGCGGCATGACCTACATGGAGCATTTGCAAGACAACATCCGCACCTTTTCGCCCCTTGACCCGGTGACGGAGGCCGAGAAGGTCTTCTTGCAGGAGACGGCCGATTTGCTGGCCAAGTATCCTACCGTGCCCTGCAACGACTGCAAATACTGCATGCCCTGTCCGTATGCGCTCGACATTCCGGGCATTCTGCTGCATTACAACAAGTGCGTCAACGAGGGCAATGTGCCAAAGAGCACGCAAGATGCCAACTACGCCGAGGCCCGCAGGGCCTACCTGGTGGGCTACGACCGCAGTGTGCCCAAGTTGCGTCAGGCCGATCATTGCACGGGATGCAATGAGTGCAGCCCCCACTGCCCGCAGGGCATCGATATCCCGGCCGAGCTTCGCCGCATCGACCGCTTCGTGGAAGAGTTGAAAAAGAATGGTTGAACCTCTAAGAAAAAAAGAATTGTAGTATGTTGCGAAAGATAAGAATTGTGGTCGCCACGTTGTTCTTTGTGTCGATCACGCTGTTATTCCTCGATTTCACGGGCACGTTGCATGCTTGGTTGGGCTGGATGGCTAAGATCCAGTTCTGGCCCGCCTTGTTGGCGATGAATGTGGCCGTGGTGATAGGCTTGATTGTCTTGACCCTCCTGTTGGGCCGTGTTTATTGTTCGGTCGTCTGCCCGTTGGGCGTGATGCAGGATCTCATCTCTTGGCTGAGCGGCCTTCGCAAGCAAAAGCGGTATCGTTTTGCCTATTCCCCGGCGAAGCAGCTGTTGCGCTACGTGGTCTTGGCGCTGTTCGTCGTGGCCTGCGTGGCAGGCATCGGCTCGTTTGTCGCCTTGCTCGATCCGTATAGCGCCTTTGGCCGTATCGCCTCCAACCTGTTGGCCCCCATCTATCAGGCGGGCAATAACCTGTTGGCCCAAATGGCGGAGCGTTCAGAGAGCTATGCCTTCTATCGGATTGACGTCTTTGTCAAGGGCTTTGCCACCTTGGCCGTGGCCGTGGTGAGCCTTGTGGCGATAGGCGTGTTGGCTTGGCGAAATGGCCGCACCTATTGCAACACGATCTGCCCCGTAGGCACCATCTTGGGCTTCTTGTCGCGCTTCGCTTTGTTAAAACCGCATATCGACGTGGAGAAGTGCAACAGCTGTGGCTTGTGCGCCCGCCAGTGTAAGGCCTCTTGCATCGACCCGAAGAGCCACACGATCGACTATAGCCGTTGCGTCAGCTGCATGGATTGCGTAGACAATTGTCGTAAGGGGGCTATCTCGTATGGCAAGGTGGCCACGGCAAGAAAGCAGGAAACGCCGGATGCGCCTGCCGACCCCTCGCGCCGGCGTGCCATGGGCGCTACGGCCGTAGTCGCTCTTGCGTCGGTTGCCGCTAAAGCGCAGGAGAAAAAAGACCTTGTGGATATGAAGAAGGATGGAGGCTTTGCTCCCATTAAGGAGCGGGTAGAGCCCGACCGCCTCTCGCCGTTGACCCCTCCGGGCTCGTTGAGCCTTCGCAATCTGACGCAGCACTGCACGGGTTGCCAATTGTGTGTGTCGGTGTGCGAGAACCACGTGTTGCGCCCATCGGGCAATTTGCTCACGTTGATGCAGCCCACCATGTCCTACGAGCGTGGCTATTGCCGTCCGGAGTGTACGAAGTGCTCTGAGGTTTGCCCTGCGGGGGCCATCAAGCCGATCAGCAAGGCGGAGAAATCGGCCATCCAGATTGGCCATGCGGTGTGGCTGAAAGACCTCTGTATCGTGAATGCCGAGGGAAAGAGCTGCGGCAATTGCGAACGCCATTGTCCGACCAACTCCATCCAGATGGTGCCGAAGGATCCCAACGACCCTCAGTCGCTGAAGATCCCGGTTGTCAACATCGAGACCTGTATAGGTTGTGGAGCCTGCGAGCATCTTTGCCCCGCCCGTCCGCATAGCGCCATCTATGTGCAGGGTCACGAAGTGCATCGAACCATCTAATTTTTGGCCCGTTTTCACCCCGCTGCTCCGATGCTGCTCCGAGGTTGCTCTAATGTTTCTCTAATCCAGGGTTAGAGAAACGTTAGAGAAACGATAGAGAAACGTTAGAGCTCGATTAGAGCTAAAGCGTTGCAGCTTGGGAGCTCCGGCCTCGCAGCTGTTTTGTGGGGGGGGTGAAAACGACGGCCATCGGCGTGAAAACAATAAGCTTCATACACAATGGAACCATCTATCTACAGCTATTCACTTTGTATCGCACTGCCGCTGATGTTGTTCTTTGGGTTTTATTTTCTGTTGGCCAAAACCCCGGAAAAGCCCATTTTTGAAAATTATCTGCGTTCCCGGCGAATTATGGGGGTGGCCATACTGTTGCTCGCAGCCAACTATTCGGCGCATTTCTTTTTGGAGATCAGGTTCAAGAATGCCGATGCCGCCATCCTGATGAACCTGTCCACCTATTTCCTGTGCTACTGGCTGTTCAGCTCGGCCCTCACCACGCTGATCGATCGCTTTTATATCACCAAACGTCGGTTGCGGACGCACGTCTGTCAATGGATGCTGTTTACCATCCTTTCCGGCATCGTTCTGCTGCTGTTGCCCAAAGGTGGCTTGCAGACAATGGCGGTGTTTGCCTTGGCGGTCTGGTTGGTGATCTATGGGCTGTTCCTGGCCCGTAGGCTTCTCAAGGCTTATTACAGGGTCATCCGCATTTTCGACGACACCCATGCCGACGACATCGGCGCCTACATCAAATGGCTTTCTATTTTCACCTATTGGGCTGTCACGTTCGGAGTAGGATGCGGACTGCTGACCTTCCTGCCCGAAGAATACGTCTATATCTGGATTCTCTCGTCGGTGCCCTTTTACGTTTATCTCTTCCTTTGCTATCTGAACTATCTGTTGTTTTACGAGCAGGTGGAAAACGCGATGGAGGATGGAATGACTTCTGTTGTGGAAGATCTGTGTGCCCCCACCAACCAGGAGCAGGCGCAGAGTCAGGATACTCCCATGTTCCATGCCGAGATCGCGAAAAGAATCAAAGGATGGATCGATGCGGATGGTTATATCCAGTCCAGCCTTACCATAAAGGAGCTTTCAGACCTACTTCATACCAACCGCACTTACTTATACAGGTATATCAAATCTACATACGACATGTCGTTTCGCGATTGGATTACCGGGCTTCGTATAGAATATGCGAAACGCCTGCTTGTGCAATATCCGAGGCTGACGGTTGCCGACATCTCCGAGAAATCCGGTTTTTTGTCGCCAAGCCATTTTATAAGGCTGTTCAAGGAGAATGCGGGCTGCACGCCTGTCAAATGGAGGAAAACAGAGGCGAAATAATACGGTAAAAGCCGCTTAGGCTTGGCTGACTCTTAACGAACCATTGAAAATAGCCTAATCGACAAAAAGAATAGCTTAAACGACAAAACGCAAATGTTCTAAACCATAAAGATGTGTGATTCTGACAATTGAAACATTTTTTAAATGAAAGAGTCGGGTTGAATTTATATCTTTTCACTTCTTTTGCATTGAACCCTAAATAAGATATTATAAAAAAATGAGTGAACTGAGCGACGCTCACGCCGGACCTCGGCGTTGAGCGGTGCGTCAGTCCGCCATGGTTAATGAAAGGAGGATAGGATGTCAAGCATGATTTATAATGCAGCAATCGTGGTGGCGGCAGTGTTCGCCCTCTCGCTCACCTCTTGCAAGAAAGACAAGGTTTTCAACACTCCGCATCCCGACCAGGGAGCGCTGGTCGTGATGGCCGACTTCTCGCGGCGCAGCGAATCCTGTCCCGTGCCGCAGGAGTATGCGTTGGCTGTCGGCAGCGAGGAGAGCAGCACCGTCTCGACTGGGCAGCCCTATTGCCACCCAGACTTGTTCCTTCCGGGCAACTACACGCTGACCGCTTACAGTGCCGGCGACAAGATGACAACCGAAGGCGGGAACATCCGGATAGACACCTTGTCGGCAAGCATTATCGATGCGATGCCCGGATACCTGTTCGCCGTGCGACAAGAAATCACCGTCATCCAAGACGACACCTTGCGTGTTCGCCTCCCGATGGCGCAGCGCACCAGAGACCTGCATTTCGAACTGACCGTCACGGAGGGTGACCCCGAACGGATAGCAGGCATCACCGGTCGGCTGGACGGCGTGTTGGGCGTGTTCGACCTCGCCACGCAATGCACCCTGACAGACCGTTTTGCGGTGGAGCCCGACTTCACCCGCAGCGGCGATAAGGTAACAGCCGACGCACGCCTGCTGGGCGTGGCTGGTAGCGGGCTGACCTTTACGCTCGACCTTGCTTTCACCGACGGACGCACGCAGCACATTGAAAACGACCTGACGGAGCTGCTCGCCGCATTCAACGCCGACGACATGTCTGTTCCGCTGACCGTGAGGGGAAACCTACTCACACCCATCAGCGCAGGCTTCATGGCTGCGGTTACCGATTGGGAGGTCGGCGAGAAGGAGAACGTTGAAATCAATTAAAGAATAGAATAAACAAAGATGAATGTGATTATGAGAAATAGGTATTTTTTGCTGGCGGCAGCACTCCTCGCATTTGCCTCGTGCGACAAGAATGAAACAACGTCTTCCATCGACCCGACAGGCCCCGTAGAGCCTGTGGCGGTGCGGTTCGCGGGCTCGACACTCGACATGGCGCCTGTTCTTGAAACACGAGCCGCGAGTCCGTGGAAGCTGGCGGGTAAAATAGGCATCTATGCCATTGATGGAACGACAACCACCATCGTTGACGGCTATGCCAATGTAGGCTATGCCTGCGACGGATCGAGCAGCGCCTTTACCCCGGTAGGCGAGACCATCTACTTTCCCGTAGACGGATCCAAGCGCCGTTTTGCGGCCTACTTCTCCCATCGGGATTTGACGGGTACGACTTACAAGGTGGATCTCACCACGCAGCCGAATCCCGACGGGCAGGCGGCGTTCGAGCTGCTTTGGACGGGCGTAACGGCAGCTTACGACAAGAATCAACCTAACGTGTCGCTGAACTTCAACCACCAGTATGCCCGCATCATGCTGACCGTGAAAAACGGAGCTGGCATCGCCGCCGCCGACCTGAAGAACATGGAGGTTGTCATCACCGGAATGCACCAGCGGGCAGACTTCGATGTCGTGAGCGGCACGATGACCCCGACCGACCACGCGGCTCCCTTGACGCTGAAGGACTACACTTCGGACGGCACGGGGCGCACCGCCCTCGTTTTGCCAACCGCAGCCGATGCCAGCCGCACCATGGACTTCACGCTCGGCTCCGACACCTTCAGCTGGCCGATTGGCAGCAAGACGTTCGTGGCTGGCAAGTCTTACACGTATACCGTTACGGTGAAACGCACGTCGTTGGGCCTCAACGCCACCATCACCGAGTGGGAAGAGGGAATGGGCGACAACGGAACAGCCGAATAAATAACCACATAAACAATTGAACAGCTATGACAATGAATAGAACAATAGTAGGCTTGCTGGCAATCCTCGGGCTGGCCGCCTGCTCGAAAGAGGAGGAGCCTGCTCTCGACAAGCTGCAGGAGCTGCGCCTGACGAGCGGCATCGAGGCCGTGACGCGCGCCGACGTGCAGAACACGCAGATAGTAGCCAACGAAAAGGTGTGGGCATGGGTGTCTGATGCCGACAAGGGCACGGCGCTCTACGATGCCCAGCAACTGACCGTCGGCACCAACGGCGAACTTACGGGCACGACTGCCATGTATTTCCCGCAGAGGGGCAACGCGGTGCGGATACGCGCCCTGCACGGCACGCTCTCCTCGCCGTCACCCCTTGTGGCGGGCGCCACCGCTTTCCCCGCCTCCTTCAACTTCACGGTGGCTGCCGACCAGAGCGCAGGAGGCGCTGCCTACGTGCAGTCCGACCTCTTGTATGCGTCGCGGGAGGCAAGCAAGACGAAAAGCGCCGTGCCGCTCACGTTCTACCACCTGCTTTCGAAGTTGGAGCTGAACATTACAAAGCATGCGTCCGTGACGGACAACATCGATAACATTACGCTCGACGGCGTGGCGGTAGACGGCAAATTCACTCCGAGTGCAACGGCAGACATCACGCAGCAGGCGGAGCGTTTGGCTATGGTCAGGGCGGGTAATCAGACGGGGACAATGACCCTCGGCAAGGCGCTGGCTGGGAGCAACGATGCCATCGTCGTTCCGCAGGCTGTGGGTGGCAAGACCTTGACTTTCAACCTTGCCGGAGGCGGCAAACTGCAATACACCTTTCCCGCGGGCAAGACTTTCGAGAGCGGCAAGAAGCATGTCTACAACATGACGCTGACCCTCACGGGCATCAAGGTGGAGAGCTCCATCGCGCCGTGGGACACCTCCGAGGGCACGACAACGGGAGAAACAGCTTTTACGCCGTCTCTACCTCTAAGAATCGGCGACTATTTCTATTCGGATGGTACTTACTCTACCAATCTCAACACCACCAAGACCGTCATCGGCATCGTGTTCCAAACCAACCCGTGGCGCATCGGACAGGCGGAGAAAGACGCGTTGGCAGCCAAAGGCGTCAGCGAACCGCACGGGCTGGTGATGTCTATCAAGAATGCCGCTACGAGCGTTAAGTGGAGCAACTCTTATCAGGATACTGCCTTGGAAGACTGTCCGACCATAGCGGACAACTACAAGGATATAAGCGGCCTGAAGAATACGACAACGATCGGCACGGGAGATGAATTCCCCGCATTCAAGGCGATCGATGATTTCAATGGCGGCAACCCAGTTCCGTCTAATGCCACGCAGTGGTTTCTTCCTTCCTCGGGCCAGTTGTGGGACCTGATAGAGATTCTCGGGAAAGTGACCACGTTGGCAGCACAGCGCACGAGCACCGATGTCAAGTGGGATATCAAGGATGATTACTGCTTCAGCAACCTGAACAGCCGGTTAATAAACGTACCTACAGCCGACGTGTTTTTTGCTCCTGCTTTTCTTTGGTCATCCTCGGAAGTCGATAAATATGGTGCTTGGTGTTTTGTCGTTACTACCCTAAGTGTGACCAGCCACAGTCTGGGTAAGTTTGAAACAGCAAACGTGCGCCCTATCCTGGCTTTTTAAAACAATGATGGTATGGAAACAAGAAAACTACAACGATTTCTGAAAGGCTGTGTGAGGCGGAGCATGGCGACGCTGCTACTTGTCGGCGGGTTGCTCACGGCCTGCGGCGATCATTCGGAAGACCATATGCCTGCGGGTAAGCATCCCGTACGGTTGGTGGCGGCAGTGCAGCCTACAACCCGTTCCACGGCAGTCGACAACGCGTGGACGGGCGGCGAACAGGTGGCTGTCGAGGCAACATCCTACGCCAAGGGCGCGCAGCCCGAGGTGAAGATCTACACCGCTGCGGCCGACGGCGCATTGACAGCCGACGATCCCATTTGGTGGACAAGCGACAACGAGTGGAAGCGACTTCGCGCATGGTATTGCGCCGACGGCTCGTCGGCGGCAGGCGGCGCGCATGCAACGGCCGTACCCGGCAAGTGGGCCGTCAAGCCCGACCAGCGAGGCGAAGGCTATGCGCAGAGCGACCTGCTCTTCGCCACGACGGAGGCCGACTATGCGAAGCATGTGACCGACCCCGTGCCGATGAAGTTCTACCACCAGACCGCCAAGGTGGTGGTGAACATCGTCAAGGCGGAATATGCCACCTCCGCCGATCGGATTCGCTCGCTGCGCATCGGCGGCGACCTGCTGCTCGAGGCGGGCTACGTTGCGCCGGATGCCAGCGGAGCATTGACTGGCGACTGGGGTACGGGCGGCACACGGGGAGCCATCGAGCCTCGGCTACTGCCTGCTCCGATGGATCCAGCACAACATGTCGCCACTTACGAGGCACTCGTGATTCCGCAGGAGACCGCCGAGAAGAGTATGCTGACCGTCGAGACCGCCCTCGGTACGACGCTCTACTACAATGCCCCTGCTGATGCCCAGCCGCTCGCGGCTGGCAAGGTGCGCACCTATAACATTACGGTCAAGGCCGATCGGCTGGAAGTGCAGATCGCGGGCGGCGGCGCATGGAGTGCTGGTGGAGAGGAGCCTGTCGCCTCCAAGAAAGTAAGACTTTTCAGGGCTGACGAGCTAAAGATAGGCGATTACTTCTATTCCGACGGAACCTGGAGCGACGGCGGTCTGCGCAAACACACGGACGACGGCAGTATGGTGATAGCAGACCCCAAGCCCGCTCCCGTGGAGGGTAAGACCGTCGTAGGCATCGTGTTCCAGACGGATCCGAACCGCATCGGTGCTGCCGAGAAGTCTAAGTTGGGCGCAGGCCATGTGCATGGCCTTGTGATGGCTGTGAAGAACGCCGCAAAAGACCAAATGTGGAGTGTTGACAGTAAGGATGAGGGGCTGATAAAATGCGCTACGAAAGCCGATAATTATAACGATATCAACGGTTACGGCAACTGCGAAAAAATTCGTTCCAATCGTGGCAATTTCGACAACAATCCCGCGTTTAAGGCAGCCTATGATTATAACACGACCTGCCCGATTTCCGCGTCCACGACGGGTTGGTATCTTCCTTCTTCGGGTCAGTGGTGGGACATCCTGTAGAATCTGGGTGGTTGCTTGGATTTGGCAAAGCAGGATGAACAAACCTCGTCCGAGCCAATGCCGACGTCAGGGTATTTCAACTGGCACAGGTGGGGGCAAGGTGTTCCTGTGCTGAATAGTTGGATGGAGCAAATTGCCACTGATAGTAAAGATGAATTTGGTAGTGGTGACTATTTTTGGGTGTCTTCGGAAATACCTTCGTATAAATGGGGCGCATGGTATTGGCAAGTGTACACCAATGCCGTGCTTTGCACCTATAATGGTAAGAGCGCCCTTCGTAATGATGTGCGCCCCGTCCTTGCTTTCTGATCCGTTTAATCCATTAAGAACATGAATATGAAGATACAAAACATATACCGCCTCTTGCCAGCCGCGTTGCTCCTGCTGCTTGCTGCCTCCTGTGCGCAAGAAGAGTTTCCCGTCGCACAAGACGATGCGCGGCAACTCGTCCTCTCCGTTACCGACGGGGGCTATGCATCGGCTGTGGACAACAGGACAACCCGTGCCGTGGAGAACGGCTACACCACCGAGTTCGCCCAAGGCGATGCTTGCGGACTCTATATCGTTCGAAACGGCAGCATCGTAGAGAACAACCTCAAGCTCATAGCAGAAACACCCTCGTCTGCTGCTGGCGGATTGGCATGGAAAGCGCGAGACTCACAGGGCAACGACGTGAATCTGTATCATGCGCCAGACTACCGATACTTTGTCTACTATCCCTATCAGGCAGACATGGCGGATAAGGTCGATGCAAACGCAAGCGATGATGCAGGCTTCTTCGCCCCGCTCATAAACGACTGGCAGCCGCAGGCCGATCAGAGCGACTACAAGACGGGCTACGCCGCTTCCGACCTGATGACCGCCAGTGGTAGCGTATCCGGCAAGAATGCCGCTGGCAACCGCACCCTGACATTCGCCATGACCCATCGCATGGCAATGGTGGTTGTAGACATGCCGAGGACCGCAGCTTCTTCGGTGCGGTTTGATGCCGCAGCCTGTCCATCAGCCTTTCCCGATGGCAACTACCGCTATCTGTTCAAACCGGCGTCTGGAGTGAAACTGTCTGCCTCCTACAACGACGGACAGATACACGAGTTCGACATCGATGTCGCAGCCTCTGCGCTTGCCCCCGGAAGTTACAAGACCTATAAGGTGGATGGAGGAGCATCGTGAAGGAAACGCACTTTGCAGGGAGGTGAAAAAACGTTGCCCGTCGGCGTGAAAAACCACGGGCAACGAAATTTATTTTCACGGGCAATAAAATTTAAAACGACGGGCAACAAAATTTACCGGCACGGGCAATGAAATTTATTGGCACGGGCAACGATTTTTACACAAGCTACCGTCCCCCTTTTTGCGAAAAGTTGGCATATTGAATTTTTTTTTTGCACGCGCATTTATATATA
>CAKUZF010000027.1 GCA_934718155.1 uncultured Parabacteroides sp.
TATGTGTTTATTGAGCCTGTTTTAGCCGACTCTATGTTTAACTCTTAAAAGCTAGGTGAAAATTTACCGAAGTATTGCATATATATATGCGCATGCAAACAAAAAAAATTCAATATGCTCGCGATTTCGAGATACAAATAAAGTTTGTGTAAAAATTAATGTTGGTTATTCGAAAACAGACACGTTGTCTGTTGTTCTAAAAAATCACGTCGCTCGTAGGTCTAAATCACGTCGCCCGTTTCTATGATTTTCATTGCCCGTCGCTCTAAATTTCATTGCCCGTTGGCGTAATTTTTGTTGCCCGTCGTTATGTATCTCCGTTGCCCGTCGTTTTTTATGCCGTTGCCCGTCGTTTTTTACGCTGATGGGCGTGAAAATTTACGCCTACGGCCGTCGCCATTTTCGCCCGTTTTGATTCAACATCGCCCCGACCTACGTTGGAAAGCCGGGGCGGAGCAGAAACAAAAAACGCGCTTTGACATGTTGGGAATGGCTATAAATACGCATATTTGTCCTGCGGTTACAATCCATTGATAATTATGTGCGAACTCAAAAACAAATACATCCGATTCGACTGGGCCATCAAGCGGCTGCTTCGCCAGAAGGCGAACTTCGGCGTGCTGGAGGGCTTCTCTATTTCGATCTGGGCGAGGGGAAGGACTATCTCTACCACGGTCAGAACCGCTTCGTTGGCGTGCACTGCCACGACGAGCTGCGCGTGAGCGACAAGCAGCGTGCGGCCATCGCCCCGAAGATGCCGTCGGAGGTGTTCCCCGAGTACATCCTGATCCGCGTGAACGACTTCAACGCGGTGGTCAAGACCCCCTTGGAGGAGTGGGTGAACTACCTGAAGAACGGCGTGATCGACGAGCACACCACGGCCCCCGGCCTGCGTGAGGCGCATAAGAAGCTGCAATACTATTCGATGCCCGAGAAGGAGCAGGCGGCCTACCGGGCACACCTGCTCGACCAGATGGTGCAAAACGACGAGATCGACTCCGCCAAGGAGGAGGGCCGCATCGAAGGACGTGCCGAAGGTTTGGCCGAGGGTATAGAGCAAGGCATGGCCAAAGGTATGGAGAAAGGCATTGCTCAAGGTGTGGAACGAGGCCAGCTGGGGGAGCGATTCAAAAACGCAGCCGGCATGAAGGCGGCTGGCATCCCCGCCGCCACCATCGCCACCATCACGGGGCTATCGGCCGAGGAGATCGAAGCCATCACCCCGAGGAGCAACGTCTCCCTTCGGGGTGATGTGCGTTTAAGGCCATTCCCGTCATGAAATTGCGAGCCGCCCGGCGAATGCTGAACCAGTTGGTCAAGCACTCGCCGGGCGAGTTTCGCTTCAGGGACTACGAGTGGCAGCCCCTGTGAGGCGGCGAAGGGAGCGAACGGCCTATCTGACCAATTGATAGTCGAGTTGCTTGCGGTCGAGGTTGGCTTGTGCCACCTTGATGGTGATTGGATCGCCCAAGCGATATTGCCGCTTTTTACGACGGCCGATGATGCAATAGTTCTTCTCGTCGAACTCGTAATAGTCGTCGTCTAAATCGCGGATAGGCACCAAGCCCTCGCATTTGTTGTCGTTAAGCTCAACATACAAGCCCCATTCGGTTACGCCCGAGATCACGCCGTCGAACACCTGTCCCAGCTTGTCTTGCATAAATTCCACTTGCTTGTATTTGATCGAGGCACGCTCGGCATTGGCGGCCACCTGCTCCATGCTGGAGCAATGCTCGCACATGGCTTCGTATTTCTTCTGAGTGACCGATCGACCTCCCGCCAAGTAATGCTCCAGTAGGCGGTGCACCATCATGTCGGGATAGCGGCGAATAGGCGAGGTGAAGTGGGTGTAGTAGTCGAACGCCAATCCATAGTGGCCGATGTTCTCGGTTGAGTAGCGCGCCTTCTGCATCGAGCGGATTGCCACCGTTTCGATAAGGTTCTCCTCGGGCTTGCCCTGCACCTTGTCAAGCAGGCCGTTGATGCCTTTCGACACATCCGACTTGCTGCCGTTCGTGTTGAGCTTATAGCCGAAGCGGCGAATGAACTGGGCGAAATTCTCCATCTTGTCGGGGTCGGGCAGCTCGTGGATACGATAGACGAATGTCTTAGCCTTTTTGCCTTTGGGCGGACGGCCTATGAACTCCGCAACGGTGCGGTTGGCCAGCAGCATGAACTCTTCGACCAGTTTGTTGGCCTCTTTCGCAACCTTGAAGTAGACACGCAGCGGCTTGCCCTCGTCGTCGATCTCGAATTTCACCTCGTAGCGGTCGAAGTTGATGGCCCCATGGGCGAAGCGTCGCTCACGCAATTGCTGCGCCAGCTGGTTGAGGGCTAAGATCTCCTCTTTGTAATCGCCCTCTCCGGTCTCGATCACCTGTTGCGCCTCTTCGTAGGTGAAGCGTCGGTTGCTCTTGATCACCGTGCGTGCGACGTGCGACTTCACCACTTCGGCGCGGTTGTTCAGCTCGAAGATGGCCGAGAAGCAGAGTTTCTCCTCGTCGGGGCGCAGCGAGCAAAGCTGGTTGCACAAGCGCTCGGGCAGCATTGGGATGGTGCGATCAACCAGATAGACAGAGGTGGCTCGATTGAAGGCCTCGCGGTCGATAAGGCTCTCGGTCTTCACGTAATGGGTTACGTCGGCAATGTGGACGCCCACCTCCCAGTTGCCATTTGGCAAGCGGCGTGCCGAGAGCGCGTCGTCGAAGTCTTTAGCGTCTTTGGGGTCGATGGTGAAGGTGGTCACGGGGCGGAAGTCCTCACGCTTGGCGATCTCTTCGTTTGTGATCTCGTCGGAAATCTTGTCGGCCGCCTTTTCCACTCCTTGCGGATACTTATAGGGCAATCCGAACTCGGCCAGGATGGCATGCATCTCGGCATTGTTTTGTCCGGCTGTGCCCAGGATGTCGATCACCTCTCCCATGGGGTTCTTGGCGCCTTCGGGCCATTGTACGATGCGTGCGATCGCCTTGTCGCCATCCTTTCCGCCCTTGAGCTTGTCTTTGGGGATGAATATGTCGTTGGCGAGCGTCTTGCTCTCCGTCACCAAGAAGGCGAAGCCTTTCATGACCTGCAACTTGCCGACAAACACACGCTCCTTGCTCTCGATGATCTCTACCACTTCGCCCTCGGGCTCCGCCCCTCTGCGCTTGGCAAAGACCTGCACTCTGACGATGTCGCCATCCATGGCATGGCCCGAGTTGCGCTCGGCGATGAAGATGGGGGTGCCGCCATCCTCGGGAATGAACGAATTCTTGCCGTTGCTTCGGCGAGAGAATGTGCCGACGGCCTGTGTGCCTATCTGATTCATGCGGTATCGCCCGCGATCCACCTCGCTGATAATGTCTTCGGCGGATAGGTCGTATAGGATATCTACTACTTGCAGCTTTTGCACCTCGTTGTCGGCACCAATCAGTTTGCTGATTTGCTTATAATTGAATGGCTCTTTGGGCGCAGCTTGAAAAACGGAAAGGATTGATTGGATCATTTCCCCCTTCTTCAAACGTCTGCCTACCCGCGATTTTTTCTTGCTGTTTTCACCTTTGCTTGCCTTATGCTTTGCCATACTCAATTTGTGTTAAATGAAAAAAGGACATCTATCCTCTCAACACACAAAGGTATAAATTTGTTTGATAATGCCATGATAAAAAATTATTTATGTACCTTTGCGATTCAAAAATCAGTAGAAATGAGCGTAGAAATAAAAGAGGTGACCTCGAAAAAAGAGCTGAAACAGTTCGTCAAATTCAACATCGATCTCTATGCGGGAAATCCCTATCATGTTCCCGGCCTTATTCAAGAGGAGATGATGACCCTGGACAAAACGAAGAATCCGGCGTTCGAGGTTTGCGATGCAGTATATTATTTGGCTTACCGCGAGGGTAAGGTGGTCGGACGTATAGCAGGAATCATCAACCGTGGCAGCAACGAGACGTGGCAGCAGAAGCGGGCTCGCTTCGGCTTCGTGGATTTCATCGACGACGACGAGGTGGTGGATGCCCTGTTTAACGCTGTTGAGCAGTGGGCGCGTTCGCATGGCTTAGACGAACTGGTCGGCCCGATGGGTTTCACCGATATGGACCACGAAGGCATGTTGATCGAGGGCTTTGACCAGCTGGGCACTATGGCCACGATCTACAACTACCCCTATTATCCCAAGCAGATGGAACGCATGGGTTTCACCAAAGACCAAGACTGGCATGAATTCAAGGTGTATATCCCGGATGCGGTTCCAGAGAAACACTTGCGCATCGGCGAGATCGTGAAGAAGAAGTATGGTTTGAAGGTCATGAAGTTTACGAACTCTAAGGACTTGATGCCTTATGCGCAAAAGGTGTTCCAGACGTTGAACACGGCTTATGCTCCTCTTTATGGATTCTCCGCCTTGACGCAGAAGCAGATCGATTATTATATCAATATGTATATCCCGATGTTGCGCATGGAGCTGGTTACCATCATCGTGCGTGAGGCCGACGACGAGGTTGTTGGTTTTGGCATTTCGCTGCCCAGCCTGTCGAGAGGCATGCAGAAGGCGAAGGGACATTTGTTCCCCTTTGGCTGGTTCCACCTGCTGAAGGCGTTGAAGAGCAAGCCGAAAATCGTCGATCTCTACCTGATGGCTGTCTTGCCTGAATATCAGAGCAAGGGCGTGAATGCGCTGATGTTTAACGATCTGATTCCTATCTATCAGCGTTTGGGCGTTGTGTATGCCGAGAGCAATCCGGAGTTGGAGTCGAACAACGCGGTGCAAGCGCAGTGGGACTACTTCAAGCGTGAGCATCATAAGTCGAGACGTGCGTTTATCAAGAAGTTATGAACAGCTGTTCATAACCGATAATTAATCATTCATAATTTAGCAACCATGGAGGAGGAACAGACACCGATACTTCGATCGACAGATTACAACGATGAAGATATCAAGACATTAGATTGGATGGAGCATATCCGTCGGCGTCCGGGTATGTACATCGGTAAATTGGGCGACGGCAGCTATGCCGATGACGGCATCTATGTGCTGCTGAAAGAGGTGCTCGACAACTCGATCGACGAATATATGATGGGCTATGGAAAGACCATCGAGGTGACGGTCGAGGAGGGAACTGTTTCCGTGCGCGACTATGGCCGAGGTGTTCCCTTGCGCAAGGTCGTAGATGTCTCCAGCAAGATGAATACGGGCGCGAAGTACGACAGCAAGGCCTTTAAGAAATCGGTAGGCTTGAATGGCGTGGGTATCAAGGCGGTGAATGCGTTGAGCAGCTACTTCCTGATCGCCAGCTATCGCGATGGCGAATGTAAGCGCGTGGAATATAGCAAGGCTATCATCACCGAGGATGCGCCTATAACCCCTACGGATGAGCCGAACGGCACTTTGGTTTATTTCGTCCCCGACAAGACCATCTTTAAGGATTACACCTACAAGGATGAGTATATCGAATCCTTGCTTAAGAACTACGTGTTTCTGAACGCAGGGCTGACCATCCTTTTCAACGGGAAGCGTTTTTACTCCCGCAATGGTTTGGTGGACCTGCTGAATGAGAATATGACCGCTGATCCGCTCTATCCGATCATTCATCTGAAGGGCGATGACATCGAAGTGGTGATTACGCACAGCAACCAATATGGCGAGGA
This sequence comes from uncultured Parabacteroides sp., assembly GCA_934718155.1. Lineage (GTDB taxonomy): Bacteria > Bacteroidota > Bacteroidia > Bacteroidales > Tannerellaceae > Parabacteroides. Next base: position 5,629 of record CAKUZF010000027.1, read on the forward strand.
GTATTACTCTTTCGTGAACGGCCAGCATACGACGCAGGGAGGTACGCATCTTTCGGCCTTCAAGGAGTCGGTTGGCCGCGTGGTGAAGGAGTACTACAACAAGAACTTTGAATACTCCGACATTCGTGCGGGCATCGTGGCGGCTATCAGCATCAAGGTGGAGGAGCCGGTGTTTGAGAGCCAGACCAAGACGAAGCTGGGCTCGAAAGACATGGGACCTGACGGACCCACGGTGGCGAAGTTCATTGGCGACTTCATTAAGAACGATCTGGATAATTACCTGCATAAGCACCTGGAGACGTCGGATCTGTTGCTGAAGAAGATCTTGGAGTCGGAAAAGGAGCGCAAGGCCATTGCGGGTGTCACGAAGCTGGCTCGCGAGCGGGCGAAGAAGGCGAACCTGCATAACAAAAAGTTGCGCGACTGCCGCATCCACCTGAACGACCCGAAGGGAGACCTGGTGGAAGAGAGCAGCATCTTCATCACCGAGGGCGACTCGGCGAGCGGATCCATCACGAAAAGTCGCAATCCGAACTTCCAGGCGGTCTTTAGCTTGCGAGGCAAACCGCTGAACAGCTACGGGCTGACCAAGAAGATCGTGTATGAGAACGAGGAGTTCAATCTGTTGCAGGCGGCGCTGAACATCGAAGATGGCTTAGACGGCTTGCGCTACAACAAGGTGATTATAGCGACCGATGCCGATGTGGATGGCATGCACATTCGCCTCTTGCTGATCACCTTCTTCTTGCAGTTCTTCCCCGACTTGATCAAGCGCAATCACGTCTATATTTTGCAAACCCCCTTGTTTCGTGTGCGCAATCGGCAAAAGACTTGGTATTGCTACAGCGAGGAGGAGCGCATAGCGGCGATCGCCGCGGCGGGCAAGAACCCCGAGATTACCCGATTTAAAGGTCTGGGAGAGATTTCGCCCGATGAGTTCAAGCATTTCATTGGCCAGGATATGCGTTTAGATCCTGTGACGATGAAAAAGGAGGACTTGGTGAAGGATATGCTGGAGTTCTACATGGGCAAGAACACGATGGAACGACAGAATTTTATTATTGAAAACTTAGTGGTCGAAGAAGATGTGGTCAGCTGAGCAACACCGAATCGCACTCTTCCCGGGTACGTTTGATCCGTTTACGATTGGTCATAAATCCCTGGTGGAAAGAGGACTCACCTGTGTGGATGAGATCGTGATAGCGATTGGAATCAACGAGAAGAAGAAAACTTATTATACTTTGGAGCAGCGCATTGAGGCGATCAGTCGGCTCTATGCCGAGGAGCCTCGCGTGAGGGTCATTTCCTATAGCGGCTTGACGGTGGATGTCGCGCAGCGGGAGAAGGCGCAGTTTATCCTGCGAGGAATTCGCTCGGTGATTGATTTCGAATACGAGAAGTCGATTGCCGATGTCAATCGGCAGTTGACTGGCATTGAGACTTTGTTGCTCTTCACCGAGCCGGCCTATGCGCACGTCAGTTCGAGTGTCGTGCGTGAGTTGCTTCATTTTGGCAAAGATGTTTCACCATTTATTCCTTGACGACGTAGCGAGGATACAGCTGTAAGCAAAAGAACTATGAGAGAATTGATGAGAAAGATTGTTTTGTGTGTGTTGATCGCCTGCTGCGCATGCTTTGGCTCGCAGGCCCAGAAAGCGAGCGTAGACGCCCGTAAACTGCAGTTGGCTTTGTTTGCCATAACCAACCTCTATGTGGATACGACCAGCGAGACGAAGCTGGTGGAGGATGCGATCGTGGGAATGCTTGAGAAGCTGGATCCCCATTCCACTTATATGGATCCGGAGGAGACTAAGCAGATGAATGAACCGTTGCAAGGCAACTTCGACGGCATAGGTATTCAGTTCAATGTGTTGACGGATACGGTTTATGTGATTCAGGTCATCCCCGGCGGACCCTCGGAGAAGGTGGGTTTGATGGCGGGCGATCGGATTATCGAGGTGAACGACTCGCTGATTGCTGGCGTGAAGATGAAGACTTCCGACATCATGAAGCGCCTGCGTGGCCCCAAGGGCTCCGAGGTGCGCGTGAAGGTGAAGCGAGGCGATCGGTCCGAGCTGATCGAGTATCGCATCGTGCGTGGGAAAATACCTGTATATAGCTTGGATGCCGCTTATATGGCCGATAAGCAGACGGGATACATCAAGCTGAATCGTTTCGCCGCCTCTTCGGCCAACGAGTTTCGTGAAGCCCTCGAGAAACTGCGCAAAACGGGTATGAAGAACCTCATCCTCGACCTGCAAGGTAATGGCGGTGGCTATCTAAACATCGCCATAGAACTGGCGGATGAGTTTTTGGAGAAACAGCGGCTGATTGTTTATACCAAAGGTAGTAAGCAGCCTCGCGAAGAGGCGCATTCCACGGCTCGTGGCCAATTCCAGAATGGACGGTTGGTGATCTTGGTGGACGAATCGTCGGCTTCGGCGAGCGAGATCGTGACGGGAGCCATCCAAGACTGGGATCGCGGTGTCGTTGTGGGACGGCGTACGTTTGGAAAAGGACTGGTGCAAAAGCCCATCCCACTGCCCGATGGTTCTATGATCCGTTTGACAGTCTCTCGCTACTATACGCCGACAGGCCGTTGCATTCAGAAGCCGTATGAGCGAGGAAACCTCGATGCGTATCATCACGACTTGATCGACCGCTACAACAAGGGCGAGTTGATGAGCGCCGACAGCATCCACTTCCCCGACTCGATGAAGTATCAAACCCTGGTGACGGGACGCACGGTTTATGGCGGTGGCGGCATCATGCCCGACGTGTTTATCCCGGTCGATACGACTCGTTACACCGATTACCATCGGAAACTGGTGGCGGCGGGCGTTGTCAATCGGGTGGCGATGAATTATATGGATCGCCATCGGGCGGAGCTGACCAAGAAATATCCCACGTTTGCCGCCTATAAGCAATCGTTCCGGGTGGACGACGAGCTCCTGAACGAACTGACCTTGATGGGCCAGCAGGATAAGATTGAGCTTGTTGCCGAAGAGTTCGAGCGGTCGAAGGCACTGATTGCCCTGCAAGTGAAGGCGCTGATCGCCCGCGACGTGTTTGATATGGCACAGTATTTTCAAATAATAAATGAGGATAATCCGAGCTATCTGAAGGCGCTGGAGATTATAAACTCGAAAGAGCATTACAATCGCCTGCTCAAGCGATAAAGAGGCGGTGGGGATAGGTCCGTGTTTGGTTTATTAAAAACGTTTAGGTTATGTATTTGACGTTGTTTCTTACCTTTATGAAGATCGGTATGTTTACGATCGGAGGAGGTTATGCGATGTTGCCCTTGATCCAGCGTGAGGTGGTCGATCGGGGATGGATGACGAAGGAGGAGTTTATCGACATCTTTTCTGTTGCGCAATCGTTGCCCGGCATTTTTGCCGTCAATATCTCCATCTTCGTAGGGTATCGGTTGAGAAAGAAGATGGGCGGATTTATTTGTGCTTTAGGCACGATCTTGCCTTCGTTTTTGATCATCTTGCTGATCGCTCTGTTTTTTACGCAGGTGAAAGACAATGTGTGGGTGGAAAAGGCATTCAAGGGGTTGCGCCCCGCCGTGGTGGCCCTGATTGCGGTGCCCTGTCTGACCACGGCTCGCTCCATCAAGCTCTCCTATAAGCTGATGATTATCCCCGTGGCTGCCGCGCTGCTGATTTGGCAGGGAGGCGTTTCGCCGGCGTGGATCATTTTGGCGGCTATCGTTGGCGGCTTGTTGTATGGTCTGAATAGAAAGGAGGGAAAGGCATGATTTGGTTGCAGTTGTTTTTGGTTTACCTAAAGATTGGTATCTTGGGTTTTGGCGGTGGCTATGCGATGCTCTCGCTCATTCAGGCTGATGTGGTTGATCGCTATCGCTGGATCTCTTTGCAGGAATTTACCGACATCGTGGCCATCTCGCAGATGACACCCGGGCCGATTGGGATCAATAGTGCTACCTATATTGGCTATACGGCGATTCATAATGCGGGCTATTCCATGCCGGTCAGTGTGTTGGGCTCATGCTTGACCACCTTCTCGGTCTGCTTACCCTCCTTCTTGCTGGTGCTGTTTATTTCGTATGCTTTCGCTAAGTTCAGGCATAATAAATATGTAGAGTTTGCCTTCTTGGGGCTGCGTCCGGCCACGGTTGGCTTGATTGCGGCGGCGGCTTTGCTGTTGATGAACGAAGAGAACTTTATTGATTATAATAGCTATCTGATCTTCGCTACGGCGTTCGTCTTGACGTGGAAGTGGAAAATCCATCCGATCTTGATGATCGTCTTGGCGGGAGTGGCTGGCCTTTTGCTCTATTGATGGCTCTTGGCTGCCGCTTTGGCATTGACATCCTTGCGATACGAAGGCGTAGCTTGTAATCGTCAGGAGGCAAGCTATTAAGCCTGAAGCGTGTGTGCTCCGCTCGTATCAAACCTAGCTGGTGCGGAAGATGAACTTTTACGTTTATCCATTTATTTATAGGCTTTCCCCCTTGCCTTCTGTGGAGGCAAAGATATATGCGTTTTTTTAACAGGCAAACATTAGTTTGTTGTAAAACGCAGAAAATCTGATAAATGGTCAAATAGGGGAACGAATTGGCAAAATACACGAATGGCCGTCGTTTTTTTCAGGTATCTACACCCCGGGATGTAAGCTCGCACATCCCATGGATGGAGGGCGGGGACCGTGGGGTGTGCGATAGCTCAAGGGTATGGTCGGTGAGGGCGCTTACTGGTTGTACATATCTTTATTGTAGAAGTCGAGGATGCGGATGGCCATGTTGTAGGCCATTTGGGCGGGACTCTCGGGGTTGAGAGCTATGGCTTCGAGGTAGTCGTTGAGCGCCAAGCGGATCTCTCCCTGCTTGTAATAGGCCTTGCCCCGCAGGAAATAGGCCTCGTCATCGGAAGGATGGGTGGATAGATGAGCGTTTAGTAGCTCGATGGCCTCGTTGGTTTGCCCGTTTGAAATGAGTTGCTTGATGTGCTCCATTGTGACTGCTTATATACTTGTTTCGGCAGGCGAAGGTAGTGATTTCGGCTGTAAAAAGCGTTCGTCTGAGCGGTTTATCTGCCGCAAAAAAGCGTTTTTTCGCGGTGCATTCGTCGTGGATGTAATTTATTTGTGTATGTTTGCAGCCGATTTAAAAAAAGAAACAACCGTTATATGCAAAAGAATCTGGTAATAGTGGAGTCTCCGGCGAAGGCCAAAACGATTGAGAAGTTTCTGGGCTCAGACTATAAGGTGATGTCGAGCTATGGGCATATCCGCGATTTGAAGACGAAAGAATTCAGTATAGATATTGCGCATAATTACGCGCCTGAGTATGCGATACCGGCCGATAAGAAGAAGCTGGTTAGCGAGTTGAAAGCCGAGGCGAAGAAGGCAGAGATGGTCTGGCTCGCATCCGATGAAGACCGCGAGGGAGAGGCTATCTCTTGGCATTTGTCGGAGGTGCTTGACTTGAAGCCTGATCATTCGAAGCGAATCGTTTTCCATGAGATTACGAAAAGCGCTATTTTGCATGCGATTGAGACACCGCGCACGATCGACATCAACTTGGTGAACGCCCAGCAGGCACGCCGAGTGTTGGACCGCATCGTGGGTTTTGAGCTTTCCCCGGTCTTGTGGCGTAAGGTGAAACCTTCGTTGTCGGCTGGCCGTGTGCAGTCGGTAGCCGTTCGCCTGATCGTTGAGCGCGAGCGCGAGATCAACCACTTCGAGTCTGAGGCGGCCTATCGTGTCATCGCCAACTTCCTGTTGCCGGATGGAAAGACCTTGCTGAAGGCAGAACTGTCGCATAGGCTGAAGACCATCGAAGAGGCGAAGGCCTTCTTAGAGGCTTGCCAAAAGGCTACTTTCACCATCGAGGATATCAGCAAGAAGCCGGTGAAGAAATCTCCGGCACCTCCTTTCACGACTTCCACCTTGCAGCAAGAGGCTGCCCGCAAATTAAACTTCTCGGTGTCGCAGACCATGATGATCGCCCAGCGACTGTATGAGTCTGGATACATCACTTATATGCGTACCGACTCGGTCAACTTGAGCGACCTGGCGCTGGGAACGGCCAAAGAGGCCATCCTCGAGGCTTATGGCGAGCGTTATTATAAGTTCCGCCAGTATCACACGAAGAGCAAGGGCGCACAGGAGGCGCACGAGGCGATTCGCCCAACCTACATCAGCCATGCTGAGATTAACGGCACGGCGCAGGAGAAGCGACTCTATGAGTTGATCCGCAAACGGGCGATCGCTTGCCAGATGGCCGACGCGGAGCTGGAGCGCACGACGATTTCGGTAGGCGTGAGCAACATGAGCGAGAAGTTTGTCGCTACGGGCGAGGTTGTTGTGTTTGATGGTTTCTTGCAGGTGTATCGCGAGAGCAACGACGAAGAGGGCGATAAGGAGTCTGACAACGGTCTGCTGCCGCCTGTAAGCCTGCACGACCAGCTGACTTTTAAGGAAATTACCGCTACGGAGCGTTTCACGCAACGTCCGGCACGCTATACGGAGGCCAGCTTGGTGCGCAGACTTGAGGAACTGGGAATTGGACGCCCATCTACCTATGCGCCTACTATCCAGACGATTCAGAACCGTGGCTATGTGGAGAAAGGCGATCGGGATGGCGTGGAGCGAAGCTACAAGGTGCTTACGCTGACGAGCCGCTCGCTGAAGGAGACCGAGAAGGTTGAGACCGTCGGCGCCGATCGTGGTAAACTGATCCCCACAGATATAGGATTGGTGGTAAACGACTTCCTGATGAGTTACTTCCCGGATGTGTTGGATTATAACTTCACGGCAAGCGTCGAGAAGGAGTTTGATGCCATCGCTGAAGGCGAGATGGACTGGACTAAGGCAATCGATAAGTTCTATAAAGTGTTCCATCCCATCGTAGAGGCCACCACGTCCACCCGTTCGGAGCATCGACTGGGTGAGCGTCATCTGGGTGAAGACCCCGCTACGGGCGAACCCGTTTATGTGAAGATAGGCCGTTTTGGCCCCATGGCGCAGATTGGCGATGCGCAGGCGTTGGAGTCGCAAGGAAAGAAACCCCGCTTCGCAACCTTGCGCAAGGGACAGTCTATCGAGACCATCACCCTGGAGGAGGCCTTGAAGCTCTTCGAGCTGCCTCGCACTTTGGGCGATTGGGAAGAGAAGACCGTGGTGGCGGCGATAGGCCGTTTTGGTCCCTTCGTGCGTTGGAATTCAAAGTTCGTCTCTATTCCGAAAGATAAGGATCCGATGAGCATTACGCTGGAAGAGGCCATCGATCTTATTAAGGCCAAGATGCTGAAAGATGAGCAGAAATTCATCAAATCGTTCGACGAAGAGCCGGAGTTTCAGATCTTAAACGGTCGCTTCGGTCCCTATATCAGCTATCAGAAGAAGAACTATCGCATCCCTAAGACGGTGGAGAATCCGGCTGAGCTTACCTTGGACGATTGTAAGAAGCTGATTGAGGAGGCGGCAGCTAAACCAGCTGCCAAGAAGCGCACGGTAAGCAAAAAAGGCTGATAAGGTTTCCTCATCGGGGACAATTTGTCAGAAGCACTCGCAAGCTGCTGGCTGCGCAAACCGCAAAAATGGCAGAATTCCTGTCTCCGTTCGGTTTGGCACACTATTGGTAGAAGAATAAGTGTGCGGCCGAAAGGAGCATAGGCTAAATATGATATTATTAACGATTAAATACTAATAAAATGAACATTAGACCATTGGCAGACAGAGTGCTTATCAAGCCGGCTGCTGCAGAGGAGAAAACCGTAAGCGGAATCATTATCCCTGATTCAGCAAAAGAGAAACCGTTGAGAGGTGAGGTTATCGCTGCTGGTGACGGAACGAAAGACGAGGAGATGGTTTTGAAGGTAGGTGACAATGTGTTGTATGGCAAGTATGCAGGCACTGAGATTGAGTTGGAGGGCGAGAAGTTTTTGATCATGCGCCAGTCTGACGTATTAGCAATCATCTAATTCATTTATTACATTAAAATTTTAAAGCGAATACAATCATGGCAAAAGAGATTAAATATGATATGGATGCCCGCGACCTCTTGAAGAAGGGCGTTGACGAGTTGGCGAATGCCGTTAAGGTAACACTGGGCCCGAAGGGTCGTAACGTGATCATCGAGAAGAAGTTTGGCGCACCTCACGTAACGAAGGATGGCGTAACGGTAGCGAAGGAGATCGAGTTGGCTTGCCCGTTCGAGAACATGGGTGCTCAGATGGTTAAGGAGGTAGCTTCTAAGACTAACGACAACGCTGGCGACGGTACGACTACGGCTACGGTTTTGGCTCAGGCTATCATCGGTGTAGGTTTGAAGAACGTTACCGCTGGTGCTAACCCAATGGACCTGAAGCGTGGTATTGACAAGGCTGTTGCTAAGGTGGTAGCTAACATCGCTGAGCAGGCTGAGGAGGTAGGCGACAAATTCGAGAAGATCGAGCACGTAGCCAAAATCTCTGCTAACGGCGACGAGGCTATCGGTAAGTTGATCGCTGAGGCTATGCAGCGCGTGAAGAAAGAGGGCGTTATCACCGTTGAGGAGGCTAAGGGTACTGAGACTACGGTCGACGTGGTTGAGGGTATGCAGTTCGATCGTGGTTACATCTCTCCCTATTTCGTAACGGATACTGAGAAGATGGAGTGCCAGATGGAGAACCCCTATATCTTGATCTACGACAAGAAGATCTCTGCGTTGAAGGATCTATTGCCCGTTCTTGAGCCGGTTGTTCAGAGCGGTCGTCCTTTGTTGATCATCGCTGAGGACATCGATAGCGAGGCATTGGCTACATTGGTAGTTAACCGTCTGCGCGGTAGCTTGAAGATCTGCGCTGTGAAGGCTCCGGGCTTCGGCGATCGTCGTAAGGCTATGTTGGAGGATATCGCCGTGTTGACTGGCGGTACGGTTGTATCAGAGGAGAAGGGCCTGAAGTTGGAGGGCACAACCTTGGATATGCTGGGTACGGCTGAGAAGGTAACTACCGACAAGGATACTACAACAATCGTAAACGGTGCTGGCGACAAGGAGGCAATCCAGGCTCGTATCGGTCAGATCAAGATCCAGATGGAGAACACGACTTCAGACTACGACAAGGAGAAGTTGCAGGAGCGTTTGGCTAAGATGGCCGGCGGTGTAGCAGTGCTCTACGTAGGTGCTCCTTCAGAGGTTGAGATGAAAGAGAAGAAGGATCGTGTTGACGATGCTTTGCATGCAACTCGCGCAGCTATCGAGGAGGGAACCGTCCCCGGTGGTGGTGTGGCTTACATCCGCGCTATCGAGGCTTTGGAAGGCTTCAAGGGCGACAACGAGGATGAGACAACAGGTATCGAGATCGTTAAGCGTGCGATCGAGGAGCCGTTGCGTCAGATCGTAGCTAATGCAGGCAAAGAGGGTGCTGTGATCGTTCAGAAAGTAAGAGAGGGCAAGGGCGACTTCGGTTACAATGCTCGTAAGGACTGCTTCGAGAACTTGTGCGCAGCAGGTGTTATCGACCCGGCTAAGGTTACTCGTGTAGCTTTGGAGAACGCAGCTTCAATCGCTGGTATGTTCTTGACTACCGAGTGTGTGATTGCAGATAAGAAGGAGGAGAATCCTATGCCTGCAGCTCCTGCTATGGGTGGCGGTATGGGTGGCATGATGTAATTAGCATCTGCACTTCCGTAATCTTTAAGATAATGGCGGTTGTCCCAATGCGGGGCAACCGCTTTTTTTATGACGCATGCTGTCTATATCAAAATTATTAGTATCTTTGCGGTGCTTTAGGAAAGGCCTAGGTGGCGGAATTGGTAGACGCGCTCGTTTCAGGTGCGAGTGGTTTTGCGATCGTGCAGGTTCGAGTCCTGTTCTGGGCACTTCTTTCAAATCAAAGATTTCATGCAATCCTCCTATACAGACGAAGAATTGGTCGTTGCGCTTCAGGATCCCAACCGCAGGCGTGAGGCCTTTGCGCAGGTAGTGGATTGTTATGGCGAGAAGCTTTATTGGCAGATTCGTAAGATGGTGTTGGATCACGACGATGCCAATGATTTGCTTCAGAATACCTTTATGAAGGCTTGGGCTAATTTAGACTATTTCCGAGGAGAGGCTAAATTGTCTACCTGGTTGTATAAGATCTCTATCAATGAATGCCTCACATTCTTGAATCGTCAGCGTGCCTTGCTGAAGGTCTCCCTCGATGATGCCGATCAATTCTTGCTGGATCGACTGGAGAGCGATCCCTATTTCGATGGCGATGTCTTGCAGAAGAAGTTACAACAAGCCATCTTGACCTTGCCCGAAAAGCAACGATTGGTCTTTAATATGAAATATTTTGACGAGATGAAATACGAGGAGATGTCGGATATTTTAGGCACGTCGGTGGGGGCGTTGAAGGCTTCTTACCACCATGCGGTGAAGAAAGTCGAGGATTTTTTAACAAAAGAAGATTAAACCTTAGTCCTTGTAGGCTGTCTTATTATCAAAACAATACCAGAGTTGAAGCAATTATGAAGAATAGCAAATTAGATGACTTGAAGGGCACGCAGCCTTTCCGTGTTCCCGAAGGATACATGGCGGGCTTGACAAACCAGATTATGGATCGTCTTCCTGAGCTTCCAAAGGGAGAAGAACCCCAGTCGGTATCCCTAATGGATCGCATCCGCCCCTGGTTGTATTTGGCGGCCGTGTTCATAGGAATGGGGCTGTTCTTCCGTATAATTGTTGATGCTGACAAGTCTGTCAATCAAGCCAGCGTTGATGATTCGCTGCTTGTTCAGTCTGAAGTGTCGGAGGCGGCTATCGAGGCGATTGATGCGGATATGTCGGCCGAGGATGCAGATTACTTGGAATATATAGAAGACCAGTATAACGACTACCTGCTTCAGGAGTCGTTAACGGATTTAGAGTAGGGTTAAAGAATGTTTTGTTATGGATTTTTCATGGACTAATATTTGCATGCGTAAAATAGTATTGTTTATCTTTGCGACGTTTTCGTTCCTGGTTCACTTCGACGCAGAGGCGCAAGAAGCTCAGGAGCAAAGAGGAAAACAAAGACATTTTGATCGTGAAGCGTTCGAGGCGAGAAGGAATGCGTTTATAACGGCAGAGTTGGGATTAACGCCTGAAGAGGCTGCTCAATTCATTCCCCTATGCAATGAGTTGCGGCAAAAGAAATTTGAAGCAGGTAGGGAATGCCGGAATCAAACGCGTGAGATCCGTAAAAAGACTCAAGTATCTGATGCGGAATACACACAAGCTATAGACGTGTGTTTGGAGGCAGGAATCAAGGAGGCTGAGTTGGAGAAAGCCTACTACGAGCGTTTCAAGGCAATTCTCTCACCGGAGAAACTTTATAAACTGCGTGAATCTGAGGCAAAGTTCATGCGGAACTTTATGAAGGGCGAGAGAGGCCATGGCCCAAAAGAATAGACAGGAAGAGATATAAAAAGACATTATCATTATTTGTGTTTTTTGTTTAGATTTAGTTTTGGCGTTTAAGTTAAGGGAGGGGGAGCGACGAGATGTCGGTTCCCCTTTTGTTTTGTCTATATGTTTGGTTAAAGACCTTTCGCTTTTGCCTCATTCCACAGCTGATCCAGCTCCGACAGCGACATCTCTTTCATGTCATGTCCCTTCTGTAATGTTTGTTGCTCCACATAGTTGAAGCGCCGGATGAACTTTTGGTTTGTCCGTTCCAGTGCGTTGTCGGGATTGATCTTATACAGTCTTGCCGCATTGATCAGGCTGAAGAAGAGATCGCCAAACTCGGCCTCCATCTGATCCGCATTCATGGCGTCGATCTCGGCTTTCAGCTCGTTAAACTCTTCGTGCACCTTCTCCCATACTTGCGAGCGTTCTTCCCAGTCGAAGCCCACGTTGCGCGCTTTGTCTTGGATGCGATGCGCCTTCACGATCGAAGGGAGCGAGGCGGGTACGCCTTCTAATACGGTTTTGTTTCCTCCTTTTTCCTTCAGTTTTAGCTGCTCCCAGTTTTGCTCCACCTTTTGCGAAGTGTTTGCCTCGACAGAGCCAAACACGTGCGGATGGCGATAGATGAGTTTCTCGCACAAGCTATCGCAGACCGACTTGATGTCGAATGCGCCCTTTTCTTCGCCAATCTTGGCATAAAATACGATGTGCAGCAGCACGTCGCCCAGTTCTTTCTTGATGTTCTCGTTGTCTGATCGCATCAATGCTTCACACAGCTCGTAGGTCTCCTCGATCGTGTTTGTGCGCAGACTCTCGTTGGTCTGTTTCCTGTCCCAGGGGCATTTCTCGCGAAGCTCGTCTAAGACGTCGAGCAGACGACCGAAGGCCTCCATTTTTTCTTCTTTAGTTGCCATGTCTGTTTCAGTTTATCTTAAAATGAGGAAGAGGGCGAAGCAGCTGTGCTGATGCGCCCTCTTCTGAATGGTTAATACGATCTATTTAGTTGTTTTTGAATCGGCTCAAACCATTGCGGAGGAATTTCATGTACTGCGATACATCCTCGTTGAATGCGTATGAGGGGCCCAAAGGCTCTCCGTCGTGATTCAGCAGGATATAGAACGGTTGCGCGTTCGCTCCAAATTTGCTGCGTTGCAGATAGCTCCATTTGTCGCCGATAGTCTTCAGTTTGCGTGTCTTCCCGTTCTCTTGGATCTCGATCGGTTCGGCCAGCTTCGTCTTGTCGTCGACAATCAAGGTGATCAATACATAGTCGTTCTCCAGTGTCTGTTTAACGGTAGGATCGGTCCAAACCGAGGCCTCCATCTTTCGGCAGTTTACGCAACCGAATCCTGAGAAGTCGATCATGACTGGCTTGTTCACCTTCTTTGCGTAAGCCATACCCGCCTCGTAATCGTCGAAAGCCGCATGAACCTCATTCTTATAGAGGTTGAAGTCTTGCGTGTACAAGGGGGGAGCAAAGGCGCTGATTGCCTTCAGCGGAGCGCCCCAAAGACCCGGAACCATATAGATGGCAAAAGCAAACGAGATGATCGACATGAAGAGGCGAGGAACAGAGACATACTTCAGGTCGCTGTCGTGGCTAAACTTGATCTTGCCCAGCAAGTAGCAGCCCAAAAGCGAGAAGATGACGATCCAAAGCACGATGAACACCTCTCTGTCGAGCAGTCGCCAGCCGTAGGCCAAATCGGCAACCGACAAGAACTTCAGTGCTAAGGCCAGCTCTAAGAAGCCTAATACCACTTTGACGGAGTTCAACCATCCGCCCGACTTAGGCATGCTCTGCAGCATGTTGGGGAAGATGGCAAACAGGCTGAAGGGAATTGAGAGCGCCAGTGCGAAGCCGAACATTCCGATAGCCGGTCCAACTGCCGTTCCCATCGAGGCGGCCTGTACCAAGAGTGTACCAATGATCGGACCCGTACAAGAGAATGACACCAAAACCAGCGTGAACGACATGAAGAAGATGCTCAATACGCCTGTCGTCGAATCGGCTTTGCTGTCCAGCTTATTTGTCCATGATGAGGGCAATACCAGCTCGAAGGCTCCCAAGAAAGAGACAGCGAACGTCACCAGCAGCAGGAAGAAGATGATGTTAAACACCGCATTGGTCGAGAGGTCGTTCAGAGCGCTGGCTCCGAAGATACCGGTGATCAGCAGACCCATAACCAGGTAGATCACGATGATTGAAAGGCCATAGGTGATTGCGTCGCGAATGGCTTTCTTTCTGTCTTTCGTGCGCTTCAAGAAGAAGCTTACGGTCATCGGGATCATCGGCCATACGCAAGGCGTAAGCAGGGCGATCAAGCCTCCTGCGAACCCAGCGAAGAAGATGAACAGCCAAGAGGTGTCGGTCGAAGTAAGCGTCGTGTCGCCAAAGGCCTTCAGCTCATCGACTACCGGCTTCCAAAGATCGGGAGCGTCGGTCAGTGCGCTGGGGGCGGGCTGCTGTGTCGTTGCTGCCGCTGTGTTGTTTACCTCAGTCTGTGTGTCGCTGGCTGCGGCGGTAGCCTCTTCGCTTGCGGCAGGCGTCTGTTGCGCCACCGGCTCGTTGCCAGTAGAGGCAGGGGCCTGGGTCAAGCTGACATGGCTTTTATCGAAAGCGAAATCCACTTGGTCTGGCGGAAGGCAGGTCTCGTCGTTGCAGGCCATGAACTCTACGGCTCCTTCGGCCTTGAATTTAGCCGCATCGGTCACCTTTATCTTCTGTGTGAAGGTGACGCTGCCCGCATACCAGCGCAAGTCCATCTGGAACTGCTCGTCGAACACCGTGGTCGGTGTGGCCGAGGCGGTGGGCTGGCCGATTGTCTCTGCGCCCGTCAACGTCTCGAACGTGAAAGAGGTAGAGATCGGGCCGCCTTCGGGCAGGTTCATGTCGTAAAGGTGCCAACCCTTGTCGGCTGTTGCGGTGAAAGTGATCTCTTTCTCAGCCGCACCGTTTTTATCGTCTAACTTGATTTTCCATTTCACAGGCGTTAGAATCTGAGCCTGTGCCATCAGTGTAAAGATTGCCAATAAGCAGATGCAGGTAATTCGCTTCATGATGTGTTACTTTTTAGATTCTGTAAAATTTTTTGTTGTTGTTAGGAATATGTCTGGTACACGAGTCTCAAACTTCATCTCTTCGCCGGTTCGGGGATGGATGAAGTAGAGTCTCTGAGCGTGTAGGAGCAGGCGATGGGCCGGATTGGTCTCGGCTCCATACTTCACGTCGCCAGCCACTGGATGGCCGATCGATTGCATCTGCACGCGGATCTGGTTCTTTCGTCCTGTCTCCAGCTCCAGGGCCAACAAGGAATAGGCTCCGTTGCTTTGCAGCAGTTTATAGCGGGTGATGGCCTCTTTGCCGTCGCCTTCAGCTGTAACGTAGACTTGCATCTTGCGATTCTCTGTCAGGTTGGAGACGATCAGGTCGGTGTCCTTTTCGGGGCGCCCTTCCACTACGGCCACATAAGTGCGTGTGGTGATTGCCGTGTTCCAGTTGGATTGCATCTTCTCTTTGATCATCGGGCTCTTGGCGAACATCATCAAGCCCGATGTGTCGCGGTCTAAGCGGTGCAGGATGTAGATGCGGTTGTTCGGATCGCTTTTCTTGACATATTCGTTCAGGAAGTGATAGGCGGTGCGTTGCTTCACCCTGTCGGTCGAGATGGAAAGCAGGCCCTCCTTCTTGTTTACCACGATCAGGTCGTCGTCTTCCCATACGATGCGCAGCAAGGGGTTGTTGAATTCCACCTTCCCTCTGCCGAAGTTGATGCCCACCTTGTCGCCAGGTTTCAGTGCGGCGTCGAACTGGCGGGTCATTCGCTTGTTGATGGAGATTTGCCCGTGCCCCAGCATCGCTTTCACCGAGGTGCGGCTGTGCTCTTTCAGCGTCTCAAGCAGGAAGGGCAGCAGCGTGTTTTCCTCTTTTACGACCACCCATTGCTCTTTCCCGGCCGGACGACCACGAAACGCTCTATTCTGTTGTGAATTTCTCTTCATTCGTTACCTTTTTTTATAGTGCGCGAAGATACAGGCATTTACCCAATGCTGCAAGATTTTCGGGCTGTTTGACAGTCTAAAACAGAGCGTAAATCTACTTTTTCCTCCCTTCTTCCGAAAGGTTCGCTTATTTTTTATATTTTCGCGAGTTAAGAAAATAAGCAAGAATAATTAGTTGAATAATATGGAAATCGCAAGCAAGTACAACCCCGCCGAAGTGGAGGGGAAGTGGTATCAGTATTGGTTGGATAACGGTTTGTTCAAATCGAAGCCCGATGGGCGTGAGCCTTACACGGTTGTTATCCCTCCCCCTAATGTGACGGGCGTGTTGCACATGGGCCACATGCTGAATAATACGATTCAAGACATCTTGGTGCGTCGTGCCCGCATGATGGGCAAGAACGCTTGCTGGGTGCCGGGAACGGATCATGCCTCAATCGCAACAGAGGCCAAGGTGGTCAACCGCTTGGCGCAGCAGGGCATTAAGAAGTCCGACCTTACCCGCGAGGAGTTTCTGAAGCACGCTTGGGAGTGGAAAGAAGAGCATGGTGGCATCATCCTGAAACAGCTTCGCAAGTTGGGTGCCTCTTGCGATTGGGATCGCACTGCCTTCACGATGGACGAGTTGCGCTCGGAGAGCGTGATCAAGGTCTTTGTCGACCTCTACAATAAGGGTCTGATCTATCGCGGCGTGCGTATGGTCAACTGGGATCCGAAGGCGTTGACGGCTCTTTCTGACGAGGAGGTGATCTATAAGGAGGAGCACAGCAAGCTCTACTACCTGCGTTATAAAGTGGTAGGCGAGGATAGCTATGCCATCGTGGCTACTACCCGTCCGGAGACCATCATGGGCGATACGGCGATGTGTATCAACCCGAACGACCCGAAGAACCAGCACCTGCGTGGCAAGCGCGTCATCGTGCCGTTGGTCGGACGTGAGATTCCAGTGATTGAAGACGACTATGTGGATATCGAGTTTGGTACGGGCTGTTTGAAGGTAACGCCCGCCCACGACGTGAATGACTATATGTTGGGCGAAAAGTATAACTTGCCTTCGATCGATATCTTCAATGATAATGGAACGCTCAGCGAGGCGGCAGGCCTCTACGTGGGCATGGACCGTTTCGACGTGCGTAAGCAGATCGAGGAGGATTTGCGTCAGGCTAATTTGTTGGAGAAGGTAGAAGACTATGATAATAAGGTGGGCTTCTCAGAGCGTACCAATGTGCCTATTGAGCCGAAGCTCTCTATGCAATGGTTCCTGAAGATGGAGCACCTGGCAGCCATCGCCCTGCCTCCGGTGATGAACGACGAGATCAAGTTCTATCCGCCGAAGTTTAAGAACACCTATCGCTACTGGATGGAGAACATCAAGGATTGGTGTATCAGCCGTCAGTTGTGGTGGGGCCATCGCATCCCGGCTTACTTCTTGCCCGAGGGTGGCTATGTGGTAGCCGAGACAGCCGAGCAGGCTTTGGCATTGGCTAAGGAGAAGAGCGGCAACGCCGCGTTGACCTTGGCCGACATGCGCCAAGACGAGGATGTGCTCGACACCTGGTTCTCTTCATGGCTCTGGCCGATCTCTTTGTTTGATGGCATCAACAACCCCGACAACGAGGAGATCAACTATTATTATCCCACCAGCGACCTGGTGACGGGTCCGGACATCATCTTCTTCTGGGTGGCCCGCATGATCATGGCTGGTTATGAGTACAGAGGAAAGATGCCGTTCGAGCATGTCTATTTCACTGGTATTGTGCGCGACAAGTTAGGCCGTAAGATGTCGAAGTCGCTGGGCAACTCGCCCGACCCGTTGGAGCTGATTGCCAAGTATGGCGCCGACGGCGTGCGTATGGGATTGATGTTGGCTGCGCCTGCGGGCAACGATATTCCGTTCGACGACGCTTTGTGTGAGCAGGGCCGTAACTTCAATAATAAGATCTGGAACGCCTTCCGCCTGGTG
This sequence comes from uncultured Parabacteroides sp., assembly GCA_934718155.1. GTDB lineage: Bacteria > Bacteroidota > Bacteroidia > Bacteroidales > Tannerellaceae > Parabacteroides. The sequence goes on from CAKUZF010000027.1 coordinate 22,986, forward strand.
AAGAGCTGGACGGTCGATGAGCAGGCTGCTCAGCCTGAGGCGTCCAAGATGGCTGTGAAGTGGTTCCAGCAGCAGCTGGATAAGACGTTGGCCGAGGTAGACGATCTCTTCTCGAAGTATCGTTTGAGCGAGGCCATGATGGCGGTTTACAAACTCTTCTGGGACGAGTTCTCTTCTTGGTATCTCGAGATGGCGAAACCCGGCTATCAGCAACCGATCGACAAGGCTACCTACGAGGCTACCTTGGGCTTCTTCGATGCGCTGTTGCGCATGTTGCATCCCTTCATGCCCTTCATCACCGAGGAGTTGTGGCAGGCCTTGGCTCCCCGCGAGGCAGGCGAGAGCTTGATGGTTGCTCCGATGCCGAAGGCAGGCGCTGTGGATGAGGCCTTCTTGCAGGCCTTCGAGCAGGTGAAGGAGATCATCGGTGGTGTTCGTACCATCCGTTTGCAAAAGAATATCCCCAACAAAGACTCCTTGGAGCTCCAGGTGCTGGGCGCGCACAACGAGGCGTTCAATGCGGTGATCGTGAAGATGTGTAACCTTTCGGCTATTCAGGCCGTTGCCGAGAAGGCGGCTGGTGCCGTGTCATTCTTGGTAGGCACAACCGAGTATGCCGTTCCTTTGGGCAACCTGATCAATGTCGAGGAGGAATTGGCCAAGTTGCGCGAGGAGCTGAAGTATCAGCAGGGCTTCCTGGCCTCTGTCTTGAAGAAGCTGGGCAACGAGAACTTCGTCAGCAAGGCTCCCGCCAAGGTGATCGAGATGGAGCGCAAGAAGCAAGCCGATGCGGAATCTAAGATCAAGTCGATCGAGGAGAGCATCGCTGCGCTGAGCAAATAATTCGAGCGTTTAATCACAAAGAGGGTGTATATATAATATATGTATATGTATATGCATCCTCTTTCTTAAATCAAATAGACAATGAAACAGACACGTAGAAACTTTTTCAAGCAAAGCCTGCTTGGGGCTCTTCTGCTTAGTGGAGCTTCAACGCTGAAGGCCGACCCCGTGAAGCCGAAGGCCGCCAAAGCCGTAAACCCCTTCAAGCTGGGCATGGCGGGCTATACCTTCGTCAACTTCGACTTAGACACGACGCTCAAGACCTTGGAGCGATTGGATATCCACTATCTGTGCATCAAAGACTTCCATCTGCCGCTCGATAGCAACGAAGAGCGGATCAAGGCTTTCCATGCGAAGTGCGCCGCCCATAAGGTGACGGGCTATGCCGTAGGCCCGATTTACATGAAGAGCGAGGCGGAGATCGACCGTGCGTTCGAGTATGCGAAGCGAGTTGGCGTGAAACTGATCGTCGGAGTGCCCAACTATGAGTTGCTGCCCTATGTGGATAAGAAGGTGAAGGAGTACGACTTCAACTACGCGATCCATTTGCACGGACCCGACATCAAGACCTATCCCGACGCGACCGACGTGTGGGAGCACACCAAGGATCTTGATCCCCGCATTGGCATGTGTTTGGATGTGGGCCACGACTTGCGCAACGGATGCGACCCGGTGGCCGACTTGAAGAAGTATCATACGCGTGTGTTCGACATGCACATCAAGGATGTCACCGATTCCTCCAAGGCAGGCGTAGGCATCGAGATCGGCCGTGGCAAGATCGACTATCCTGCGCTGGTTCGCATGATGCGCGAGGTGAACTACACCGGCATGTGCAGCCTGGAGTTCGAGAAAGACATGAAAGACCCCTTCTTGGGCATAGCGGAGTCTATAGGCTACTTCAAGGCCATAAGCGATCAACCTAATTTATGAAGAACTATTTAGCAATAATCGGACTGGGCGGTCTGCTGTCAGCCTGCGGATCGATCAATTATCTGAGCATCGACACGTTCAACCCGGCGGAGGTCACATTCCCTTCGTCGGTTAAAAACGTGTTGGTCGTCAATCATGCCGAGCCTCAACCGGCCGACTGGGGCTATCAATATTCCGACAACGGCCAGTTGAAAGCCACGGCGGGCGTGCGAGCGGATAGCGCGTTGGTAGACTTCTGCCAGGCCATGGGAGAGTCGATTGCCGATTCTCGCTATTTCCGCGACGTGCTGCTCTATCACGACTCCCTGAATCGCGGTCGGCAGCCGGGTGAAGATCGGCAGTTGACCCTCTCGCAGGTGAACGCCCTCTGTGAGCAGACGGGGACCGATCTGATTCTTTCGCTCGACCGGATGCTCTTCGACTCCGAGCGGGCGATGACCGATTTAGGAGGCGGTTTCCGTGTGGGCTCAGTCCGTGTGCGTGTGGCGGGTGTCGTGCGAGCCTACTTGCCGGGCAGAGCAACGCCTATGGCTACGATCCAGCTGAAAGATAGCCTAGTGTTCGATCAGGCCGAGGAGATGCTCCCCACCCAGGAGGAGTCGCTGCGCTTGGCCGCTCGCTATGTAGGCGAGAAGGCGCAAGCCAATTTCGTGCCCCATTGGATGCAGGAGTCACGCTGGTATTTCTCTTCGTCGGGCTCCCGCTGGAAAGAGGCCGCAGCCTATGCCTCCAGCGAACATTGGGACAAGGCCGAGCAACGGTGGCTGCAGCTCTATAATAGTTCCCGCCATTGGAAGCAGAAGGCGCAAGCGGCGAGCAACTTAGCGCTCTGTGCCGAGATGGATGGGCGCTTGCGGAAAGCGCTCGAATGGGCAACCATCTCCTACGACCTGTTTAAGGAGAAGAGCGCCGCCGACGACGGGTCGCGCCAGCTGCTCGAACTCTATGTGAAGACGCTGACCGACCGCGTGAAAGCCGATCAGAAATTGGATGTGCAAATAGGCAAGCCATAAAGATGTGGTATTAGAAATAAATGTGTATTTTTGAGCACGATTCGAAAAGATAAGGAGAAGAGATTATGAATGCGAATATAGAGAAAGTGCAGGCTCTCATCGAGAAAGCGTTTGTCGAGGCCATTGAAAAGCTGTCGGCCACCGAAGGCGTTGGTTTAGTGAGCGACTTTTATGTGCAAGTGGATGCCGAGTCGGGCGAGATGCAGATCTACGACGATGCCGAGCAGCTGGTCAACAAAGTTGTTATCTTCGATTGGGTGGACGTGCCCGAGCGCGAAGAGAATTTCAATAAGATGGTGGCCGCTCCGATTAAAGCCGCGCTCAATGCCCTTGCCACGAAGAAAGGGTTCGATGCCGCTTGCCTGTTGAAGCCCTTCTCGGTGAGTCTCACCGACGAGTCGTTTGTCGTTTTGGAGGAGTTGCTCTTTATCGACGATGACATGATGCTGCTCGACGATCCCCTGTTGAAAGATCTTGATGCAGATTTAGATGTTTTTTTGGCGGAATTGTTTGCGGATGTCAAATAAAGTCTCTATCTTTGCAGCCGAAATAAAGAAACGATCTTTGCCGAAATAGCTCAGCTGGTAGAGCAACGCATTCGTAATGCGTAGGTCGCCGGTTCAAGTCCGGCTTTCGGCTCACCAAAAGAGGCAGCTATCCATCAGGATGGCTGCTTTTTTTATGCCTTTTCGCCTGCTATTCCAATCGAATCCTTATCTTTGCGACAGATTAATAAGAAGATATGAAATCAACAGCTGAATATATAAACATCTTGCGCGACTATATGGCAAAGAATGCCGCTAAATATAGCATAACTCGTATGGGAATATTCGGTTCTGTTGCCAGAGGCGAGCAAACCGATGATAGCGATGTCGACATTTACTTGGAAACGTCGCGTCCGAGTATGTTTGCGTTGGTGCATATAAAAGATGACCTGCAAGCGCTGTTTGGTTGCAATGTGGATATTGTTCGACTGCGTGAGCACATGGACTCTTTTTTGAGAAGCAGGATAGAGAAGGAGGGACTTGCTATCTAAATCTAATTCTTTATGAGTAACTAAACTATGAGCTTAATCTTTCTGGCCCGCAGGGCTCAGACGACGTACAGCCATATTACTTGCCCATTTAATGCGTATTACTTTGCCATTTATTATATATTACTTGCCCATTTAATGCGTATTACTTTGCCATTTATTATATATTACTTGCCCATTTAATACATATTGCTTTTTTTAGGCACTCGCAGTCTTTTTCCTTGTCTGGCTTTTGCTGCGCTTGCGCCGCTTCCTGTATGTCAGAAATGAATACGTATGCGTTAGCCTACGAAGACGTTATCGTTGGCTGATGAAGACGTTATCGTTGGGCGATGAAGACGTTATCATTTTCTGGTTTAGTTTATACGTCCTTCTGACTCTTGTTGCGCATGGTGTAATGTGATGCCTTCTTTGAGGCGCAAGTGGAGCTAATCAGATAGGAAAAATATGATAATATTGTAAAGAATCTGGTTTTGTTAATTCTACTTTATAGAAAATGCTTAACTTTGTAAATCGAACTTAATAAAATAGCGAAAATCTTATAAGATATAATTTATATGAGTATCAGTAAAGATGTCATCAAGCAATGCTTGATTAATAAGCAACGTGAGGTGGATGAAGCGGTGATTGTGAATCGTCCCGTAGAATTCGAAGAGAATGGCAACTATGTGATTGTTGGCGTGAGACATGCTGGTAAGTCGTACTTGCTGTATCAGCGTGTGCGTCAGCTACAGGCTGCTGGAAAGGGATGGGATGAGATTCTGTTTGTGAACTTTGAGGATGAGCGTCTGGCGGAATTTCAGACGGGTGACTTTAACAGTCTGCTGGAGGCCCATCTGGAACTGTATGGCAAGAAGCCGGTGGTGTTTTTGGACGAGGTGCAGAACATTCCGCACTGGGATAAGTTCGTGCGGAGGTTGGCTGATGCGAAATACAGGGTGTATGTGACGGGCAGCAATGCGAAGATGTTGAGTAAGGAAGTGGCAACTACGCTGGGTGGCCGGTTCTTTATCTATGATGCGTACCCATATTCATTCAAAGAATATCTGGCAGCACAGCAAGTGGTACTGAGAGAGCATTGGGAGTATGACACAATACAGCGGAGCGAAGTGAAGCGACATCTGAATGAATACTTCTACTACGGTGGCCTGCCGGAAATCCTGTCGTTTAAGAACAAGCGGGCTATGCTTTCGAGCTTGTACCAGAAGATCTACCTTGGTGACATCTGTGCCCGAAACAATATTAAGAACGACAGAGTGTTAAACATCTTGATTAAGAAGCTGGCAGAGAGTGTGAAACAACCGCTGTCGTATAACAGGCTGAAGAACGTGATTGTGGCAACGGGCTCGCCCATTAGTGTGCCTACTACGATAGACTATGTGGATTACGCCTCTGACAGTTGGCTGATACTGCCCATGGAGAACGAGGTGGGGAAGCTAACGGAGAAGGAAATGCAGAAAAAATACTACTTCGTCGACAACGGATTGCTGAACCTGTTCTTGATGCATTCAGAGACTTCGCTGCTGGAGAACATGGTTGCGGTGGAGCTGTGCAGGCGGTTTGGCAAAAAGAATGTGTTTTTCCTGAATGCGGAGAAGGAGATAGACTTCATTGTGCCTGACGAGAAACTGGCCATGCAGGTATCCTACAGCATCAAGGATGAGACCACTTACAACAGGGAGGTGTCGCCACTGGTAAAGTATGCCAAGGCACACAAGGACTGGAAGTGCCTGCTGATTACATATGATGAGGAAGGCAAGGAAGAGGGAATACCCGTGGTGCCAGTGTGGAAGTGGCTGATGGAGGTGTAAAGGCATCTTTGTAGCACAGTCTGCATGGCACTCTTTGGCAGCGTGTGTAGCGGATGTTTGGTACCGGTACCATCTGACCGCTATAATCTTTGTCGTAAGGATGCTCCTTTTAACTCAAAGCGCACACTTGTGTGCACCAGACGGTCGAGTATAGCGTCGGCAGCAGTGGTATTTCCCTTCATTTATCGGCACAGCAACGAAATTTACACAAATGCCTGTCGTTTTTCGCCGCAAGATTGTAGATGCTGCGAAGGCGCATTGCAAGTACATCTATTTCAGAGCCAACAGATGCTCCGCTTTTAACGGTGGGATGTTTGTCCTTTGGGGATGGACGACTGAGGAGATTGCATGTTATTTCTATCTTAATAGCATTAAAACACCATTATCGTCAGTAGTTAAATCTTTCGTTATGCTTTCAAGCTTATTTTTTAAATTCCCATCATTTAATGCGTTTAATAAAATATCATTGCTTAAATAAGTGTACATATCGCCTGTAAATTTAAAATTAGTACTACCGAAATCTCGATTTTTAAAATGGATTTCAAAGATTTCGTTGGTGTCCTTTTTAATTCCATAAAATTTTGTTTCAAGGCCTTCACTATCTTTAAAGTTATATGATAAATGCACTGAAGAAAGAATAATCCATTGTTCTGTTTCTGTATGATATCTTAATATCCATTTATCCGGCATGTCTTGTATAAAAGGTTCTCTGACTATATATGTCTTGAAATTCCCTTGCTCTACCTTATATATGGTGTCATTTGAATGGTCTGCGTAAATATATCCATCTTTAATTTTAATAATAGGTTTTATTGTTGGTGCAATACTATAATGCACACCGTTGATATTTTCTTGAATATAAAGACTAACGACTTTGTTTTGTGGAATAGAATCAATAAGACGAGTATTTCCACTTAATTTGTTTAAGTAAAAATGCAATGTGTAACCTTTCATATTATTGACAGAAAAAATTAAAAGTGAATCATTGGCATTTATCATATTGGTGACATCGTTAAATTCGCCTTTTTTATGATTATGCATATATAGTGTTTTGCAATATTTACCATCGGTATTGTACACTTGTATCGTACCGTCCCAAATAGACCATATATATAATTCTGAATTTTTTTCATCGAGCACAATAGCTCCTGCGGCTTTATATTCCTCTGGACCTGGGCCTTTTCTGTTAATTATAAAAGCCTTTTCCCCTGTTTGAGAATTCCAAAATAATATATCACCTGTCGTATGATTTATAAAGCCTATATGATTATCACTTAAATAATCTGGAGTTGATGAAGGGACCAAATAAGTGTCATCTGTATCTAATGGAACATACTTTACATTCCAAATCTCTTGAATTGTCAATTGCTTTATAGGATATTTTTTTTCAATATTTATGATTGAAATATCGTTTTGGGGATTATGACCACATGAGATTAAGAAAGTAATTACTAAAAAAATAATGCTGAAATGTCTCATATCAATAATTTGGCGATTTTTTAACCGAAAACTTAAAAGTTCCCAAATCTTCGCAACACTTTTGTAAGATCGATTTAAAGCATTGAACAGCAATGTGCTGCTCGGTGCTTTGTCATGTCAGAAGATTCACTTAACTTCGTGTTGCAATAAAAATCAAACCAATCTTCATCAGACGCGTCTAAGTTACAAATATAATTCGATTCAATCTCTCTTTTTGGCGAAATGTTTTCAATCAGGACACGTTGCAGGCACAAGCCGCTCACGCTGTAAACATTGCCCTTACTTCCCGTAACTGGCTTATGGGTCGCTATATCGTGGAATTTGAGCAAAACGGTGAAGATCGTGCCGCATACGGTGAACAATTGTTGAAGAAACTGGAACAACGGCTGAAAATAAAGGTCTGAATGAACGTAGATTTCGTGAATTTAGACGGCTATATCTTGTTTATCCTCAACTAAACGAGCCTATTGCGCAATATATTAATCACAGGCTCGAATTCGGCGGTTGGCGACCGCCGAATCTGAAAATGATGTCTGGAAAGTATCAGCAGAACATCCACAAACTTAAATATGGATGGTTCCGGATGATTTTCACTCAAACAGCATAAACATTCCGTTTTCAAGAATGATCTTTATGACTACTGCAAGTAGGCGTTTGAAAATAGCAAATTGGGCAGAAAAATGTATCTTTGCCGTCATGAAGACAACATTGCAGATATTCCGGGCTGACACACGCACACGCCTCGACATTCCCCTTGCCGAGGAGGGCATCAAGGCGGGATTCCCTTCGCCCGCCGAAGGCTACATGGCCGACAGCATCGACCTCAACCGAGAGTTGATCCGCCATAAGGAGACGACCTTTTTTGCCCGCGTGAGTGGCGACTCGATGATTCATGCCGGGATATTCGATGGCGACCTGATCGTGATCGATAAGTCGCTCACGGCTCGAAGCGGCGACATCGTGGTGGCTTTTGTGGATGGCGAGTTCACCTTGAAAACGTATCGCCACGACGAGGCCAACCATTGCGGTTGGCTTGTGCCTGCCAATGATCTTTATCCTCCGCTGAAGGTGACTGAAGACAACGACTTCTTGATCTGGGGCGTGGTGACCTATGCCATCAAGTCTCTTTATAAATGGCATTGATCGTGTTTGGACTGGTGGATTGCAACAACTTCTTCGCCTCTTGCGAACGGGTGTTTCGCCCCGACTTGCGCAAGCGGCCTGTTGTTGTGCTCTCTAACAACGACGGATGCATCATTGCCCGCAGCAACGAGGCGAAGGCACTTGGACTGAAGATGGGCGATCCGCTCTTCAAGGTGCGCCAGCTGCTGGAGCGGGAGGGAGTGGCGGTCTTTTCGAGCAACTACACCCTCTATGGCGACATGAGTCGGCGTGTGATGTCGCTGCTCAGCCGCTATACGCCGCGCCAGGAGATTTATAGTATCGACGAATGCTTTCTCGACTTGAGCGGTATGGGCGACGGTGAGCGGTTGCGCGCATACGGCGAGGAGATTGTGCGTGCCGTCACGAAGGGCACTGGCATCCCCGTCTCGATGGGCATTGCGCCTACTCGCACGTTGGCGAAGGTGGCCAGTCGGTTTGCGAAGAAGTATCCCAGTTACCATGGGGTGGCGCTGATCGACACCGCAGAGCGGAGGGAGAAGGCGCTTCGGCTGCTCGATGTAGGCGACGTGTGGGGCATTGGCCGAAGGATGCGCACTCGGCTCTCTGAGGCAGGAGTCGTCACAGCTTGGGACCTCACGCAGCGTAGGCCTGACTGGGTGCGGCGTGAACTGACCGTTGTGGGGCTTCGTGTCTGGAAAGAGTTGCGTGGTGTGCCCTGCATCGAGTTGGAGCAATTGCCTCTGCAACGCAGCCTCTGCACCAGTCGCAGCTTCGCCGACCGAGGCATCTCTGAAAAGCCTGCCTTGGAGGAGGCGGTGGCCAACTTCGCTGCCGAGTGTGCCCGTCGGCTGCGCGAACGAAAGGCTTGTGCGGGCCAGCTGATGGTGTTTGCCTACACTTCCCGCTTTCGCACCGATGAGCCGGGCGACGTGATTCAGCAAAACGTGCCCCTCTTGGTGGCGACTAATGATCCGCGTGAGTTGATTAAGGCGGCGCTCTCGGGCATAAGGGCGCACTATAAGGAGGGAACCTTTTGGTATAAGAAGGCGGGAGTTGTTTGTTACGACCTTGTCTCTGCTGGGGCAGTGCAAAGTCATTTGTTCGACCCGATAGACCGCACACGTCAACGGCGGCTGTTGGAGGCGATCGATCAGATCAACCGCAAGAACGGCACCGACACCGTGCATGTGGCTTCGCAGGGCAGCCTCTCGAATTTCGGTCTGCGCACGGCTTTTGTCTCCCGTCGTTTCACTACCAACCTTGATGAGGTGATACAAGTGAAAACAGATTTTAAGACTTCGGGCGATAATGCCGATTCTCTTTGTAATTAATGTTAATCGAGTGAAGATTTATGCTGCAAAAGTATGCTGCGTAACATAAAAGTCCTATATTTGCATCGTGTTTTTCATGGTATTAGATTTAAGGTTAACAACAATGAGATTGGCTGTCCGTGATGGATGGCTTTTTTCTTTTATAGGGGTTGCCTTCTTCACGAAACCATATCTCTCCAGTTTTCCCTTATGTAAAGTCTGTTTGACGAAGTGATACGTCTGAATACGGTTTTTAATACTTCTGGCAGTAAATCTCGCACTTTGTGCAAATAATGTTAATCTAATAAAGATTTATGCTTCAAAAGTATGCTGTGAAACATAAACTCCCTATATTTGCAGCATGTTTTTCATGGTATTAGATTTAAGGTTAACTATTGAGATTGGCTGTCCGTGATGGATGGCTTTTTTCGTTTATAGGGGGTTGTGTTTTCTTTTCCTGAATAATGGTTGTTTTAGCCGGAGTAATACCGAGTCTGTGTGCAAGGGAAACCAATTAGCGAGCAAGGAGAGGTAGGCTCCTTCGGCACTTCCTGTAGGTATTCAAATCGGGAGAGAAGTTGTTCTCCACCGTCCAACCCAAGGCTGGACGGTGGATATGTGCTATGCACCCGTCCTGGAGGCCAAATGAATCCTGCACATAAGACATCTTCTTTTCGCTCGTAAATAGAGTTGGCCTGCGTTGCCAATACCGTGTAGCCCCTTTCCTTCCTGATATTTCCCACTCCTATGATACGCCGCCCATAACGATAAAGCCCCGATATTGGCCTCTGGGAGCCGATATCGGGGCTTGAAGTATAATCTGTCACCTCGTGCCCGTGCGGGCTGCTGGAGGCGGTGTAGATGCCTTTGTGGGGCTTTTTACTTTATATCGGTGGGATCTACAGTGCGGGGTAGCCATACACGATAGCGCTCGCCCTGGTCCCAAGTGTTGCCTGCCGAGGCAAAGTCACAGAAGTGGGTCACAAACTTCTCGGTGTTGTATGCGCCGCGCGGCATGGTGAGGCGGAATGCCATCCACATCCCCTGGGGGGCTTTGACTGGCTCCAGATCCACTATATTGCCGTCGTGGGTAGGGATTTCGCAGGTTTCATCCACAAATCCATCGCGGAATCGTGTGTCGCGTGCCAGCAGTATGGGCCCGCGTTCAATAGCCTGCATGTGGTTGAGCTCCACCAGTCGTGCACGCATGTCGGTGCTCAGTGTCACACGGTCACCGGCCTTCCAGGTGCGCTTGATGAGGCAGTACTGTCCGGCCTTCACTCCTTCCACTTTCTCGCCATTTACCTCCACGGTGTTCTGCTGGCTCCATGCGGGAATGCGCAGACCCAGTGTGAAGGCCGCTTCATGCTGTGGGTTCAGGCTTATCTGCACCTTGCCGTCCAGCGGATAGTTGGTCTGCTGGCTCAGGCCGATAGTCTGTCCGCCCATCTCGATGGTGGTCTGCGATGGGATGAAGAGGTTCACATCCACGCGGTCAGCCGCCGGCAGGCGGTACATCACACGCGGTATCATGGCAAAGGCACGTGGGCCGTTGGCATTGCAGCAGTTGATGGGTATGTTGCACTGGTGCTCTCCCTCCTGCCTGTAACCCTCGAGGGGTGTGTA
>CAKUZF010000028.1 GCA_934718155.1 uncultured Parabacteroides sp.
ATGGCGAGCGAAATCAATCGTGAGGAATTTTTAGGTATCAGCTTTTCACATCACATGGAAATTCTTCATAAGACGAAAGATTTTCATGAAATACTTTTCTACATACATCAGACCGTTCTCCATAAATGGGACAAATACGATTTGCGTGGTCGTCTAAAGGAAGGACTATATCAGAAGCAAGGAGTCGCTGCAAACAATTTCCTACAGACCATGCCAGTTAACGATGCTCGTAAAGCTGTTGGCATGTTCAAGGACGAGTATCTGCTTGATTATATCAATGTGGAGGAAATGGAGGTTGACAACCCCGAGGATGTAGACGAAAAGGTTATAGAGCAAGCCATCGTCCGCAACATCAAGAAGTTCATCATGACTTTTGGCCGAGACTTTGCGTATATCGGCAACCAATATCATTTGGAGATATTCGGAGAAGAGTTGTTCCCCGATTTGCTTTTCTTCAACCGTGAACTTAACTGTATGGTTGTGGTTGAACTGAAAAAAGGGGCATTCAAACCTGCCTATATAGGTCAGTTGCAAACGTACATGAAAGTGCTTGACGACAAAGTGCGTAAACCTCATGAGAACCCGACTATTGGTATTCTTCTCTGCAAGAGTGCCAACAAGGCTTTCGTGGAGTATGTTATCCGTGACTACAACAGTCCTATGGGAGTCGCCACATATAAAACGGCTGAAGACTTGAGTGAGGAACTAAGAAAGGCTCTGCCAGATATGGACGAAATGCGAAAACTGCTCATTAATGAAAACAATGAATAAGTGGCAGATTATTGCAAGCCAATTGCCCATAGCAAACTGGTATGAAACGCTCGATAGTAATGTCTCCGCGGCGGATGCCATCTTGGATAGAGTTGTAAATACCGCATCGAGATTTGCATTGAAAGGAGATAGTTTAAGAAAAAAACAATAACTTTGCCTCGTCAGAACTGTAACAGCATAGCCGTTTTTGCTGTAACTGTCTGCTCCGTTTTTACCAACTCGCCTCATAGGGGATTGAGCGAGTAATGGCGGGCTTTATTTGGACCATGATATGTACTGTCAATAGCAATGGCGCCCGTTTCTTTGAAATACAAACTTCCATCTTTAGAGAAAAACACTTTGTTATCAGGATGTACTTCGATGTATGGAGGATAATCGGGATCGTCGATGCATTCTTCATAGTAAAAATCTGGAGCTATTTCCAATAGAGTAGAAGGCAAAGAGACATGGTCCATAGCTTCAAAAGCATCATATCCAATTCGCTCTACACCTTCTGGTATCTCTATCTCGTCAGTCCATATCAACCCCCGAAGGGATTTATTCCCTATGTACTTAACACTATGAGGTATTTCTATACTGTCAAGGGAACACAAATCAAAACAACCGTCTGGTATTCCTTCCAAGGAGTCAGATAGCCTAACACTTTCAAGTTCAGACATCAGAAAGGCTTTTTCCCCTAATGAGACCAGCGAGTGAGGCAATTCTAATTTGTTTATGTCGGCTGCAACAAAAGACCATTTGCCTATACTTTTCAAACCATTATTCAGCTTTACTACGGACATCTTATCATAACCACAGCAAGCCCCATTACCTATATGCTCTACAAAGGGAAGAACTACAAGTTCTGTTGTTTCTGGAGCATGTACAAGTGTTTTATAATCGGCAGAATATACACAATCTCTATACACAACAAACGACTTTGCGATCTGAAGATTAAGGTAAAGCTTGATAGGGACGAAAAGTCTTATTGCATCCTCGCAAACAAATTGTGAAAGATAGTCTTCGTATGTACAAGAGTGGCCATCTTTATATAGCATATCCTCAACAAACATTTCATCGAAAGATATTTGTTTGTATTTGGTGTAGTCGAAATCATGTGCGAACTCAGAAAACGTATTTGCAGATACATTTCCTGTCAAGACAATACACGAAGGATAATTGTTTCTACGTTCCCATTCGTGCAGAGGCTCAGAGCCTATCACATACCTCAGCCGATTGTCTTGTGGCTTGGGTTCTTCCTCTGCATCTTTATTCTTTATATAAATAGAGATGTGTATGCGGTCACTGTAAGGCACATGCTCTCTTAGCTCACTGATTTCTGCTTCAAACACATCTTGCCACCCCATATCAAGTAGCGTCGCTAATGACTTGTTTACCTTTCTCGGTATATATCCAAGAGTGGGGCCGCATTCAATATCATCAGACCAGTCATTGCTTTCATCAGCCAGGGCTACCGCAATTGCGTCTTCGTCGTAAGCATTATCCTTTTCACGAACAAGAACCAGTTTTGCACCTTCATACAACTCATCCCATATATCATCTATATTGTGAAAAGCTGCTCCTGCAACATTACACTCTAAAAACAGTTTCCTGTTTTCTATGGGGTAAGGACGTGCGTCACCCTCAAGCGGTTGGTCGGGAACGAGTCCTTCTTCGATGACAACATCGCCCTCCAATGGATTTGGCATGCCTTCCGTAGCATATATGTCGACTAGGGGCTCAGGGACACCAACAGACATATAATCATCATTTTCAACATTTGCTGGCTTTGATTGGTAATTCTCCACCATTTCGATTAATTTAGTATCATTGGTAATATCAGTAATACCTTTCTTTTCCAATTGACTTTGTATACTTTCCAATTCCGTGTCACATTTAGGACAGGTGCCACGGCACTTGCCCTGATGATTACACGCTGAAGGGGTGTAGTCTAAGCCATATTTCTCTGCCACATAAGCACGGATGGCTTTAAGTATCTCGCATTTTTCTTTACCTTTATCCATATTTATTACTTGGTAATAAGTTCTACGTAAGTAATCTCATTAATGTGTATAAACCCGATTCTCCTCAAAATCTCGATATTTTGCTTTACGTCTTCATTCGTGTTGAAATGAGGAATATTCGGAACTTTTACGATAATTTTGTCAACAGAGACAATCTCCTTTATGTAATACAGCCGCTGCATGATTTCTGATGAAACACCAGTGTATTTCTCATAAATAGATTTGTTCAAGTCTTTTATGTCCACAATCCATTCGTCAACGTATGGAGCCAATGATTCAATGGTTTTGTATGAACATTTTAGAGAGGTTTCGAGTGTCAGTTTCCAACCCTTAGGGATAAGATTAGCAAACTCAATGATGAAATCTGCATTCATTGTCGGCTCGCCTCCACCAAAACAGACTCCTCCTCCAGTTGCCTGAAAGTATATGTTGTCCTTTTTAACGATGTAGTACAGCTCTATGGGAGAAAGCATCTGCACGCCTTTCCGCAAAGAGAGGTCTTCCTCGTATAGGGAGTCATGGCATTGGACGTTTATGCAATACTTACAGTGAAGAGGACAGCCCATGAAAGCTACAAGAGTAGTCACTCCTTTTCCGTCAATCCCCATGCGATGCCTACTGATACCAAATATAGGTCTCTTTCTTTTCTCGTTGTCCATAGTCTATACATGAGTTTTGTTAACTAACAACTTTCGGCGTTCAGGATTATGTATAGCGGTTTTTCATAAGACATATACTATAGCAATGCCTATGCAATAACACTGTTATACAGTGTCCTGTCCATTCGTTTTTTTAGTGCTGAAAACGAAAGATATCCACCCGAAACGGGGGACACCGTTCACTTTTCTAGCTCCTTAATCTAATGGTGATGTAAAATTAGTCATTTGTTTCGTTTTCTGTATATTTTAGGTTGCAATATTTGTCTAAACCTACAATAGCAGAAATTATAAAGGCTTTATAGCCTGTGACCTTGGGGCAAGGAACAACGCAATAATCTACAATAGTAGAAATTATAAAGGCTTTATAGCCCCGGATCAGCGTGTCACGTTACCGCAACGAATCTACAATAGTAGAAATTATAAAGATTTTATAGCCAAATAGGTGATAAACTGAGTGCTTTTTTATCTACAATAGTGGAAATTATAAAGGCTTTATAGCCTTTGGTAAAACATAATTTATATCCTTAGTATCTACAATAGTAGAAATTATAAAGACTTTATAGCCGGGAATGATGCAAGCGTTAGGACAGCCAAATCTACAATAGTAGAAATTATAAAGACTTTATAGCCAGGAACAGCTGACGGCTTCAAACACCTAATCTACAATAGTAGAAATTATAAAGACTTTATAGCCTGTACCTTTACCTGCAATATCAGCAGATCTACAATAGTAGAAATTATAAAGACTTTATAGCCTATCTCACCACGAAACCGGTACCCAACGAATCTACAATAGTAGAAATTATAAAGACTTTATAGCCCTTCGCTGGGCAGCAGTATCTCGACTTGAATCTACAATAGTAGAAATTATAAAGACTTTATAGCCGAGCGCGTCAGGAATGACACGACGTATATCTAATCTACAATAGTAGAAATTATAAAGACTTTATAGCCAGAAGAAATATGATCACAAACGTAAGTAAGATCTACAATAGTAGAAATTATAAAGACTTTATAGCCGTTTTGTAATTTGGGCAAAAGGTAAGCTTATCTACAATAGTAGAAATTATAAAGACTTTATAGCCAAACGGAAAATTTATCAATCATTTAAAAATCTACAATAGTAGAAATTATAAAGACTTTATAGCCCTCAAATCCGTTGTCAGAAACTTGTTTAATCTACAATAGTAGAAATTATAAAGACTTTATAGCCAACCACTCTTTCCGCTGTCATCTGCGCCTTATCTACAATAGTAGAAATTATAAAGACTTTATAGCCCGGTACGTTGAAAACAAGTTGTTCCGGCTATCTACAATAGTAGAAATTATAAAGACTTTATAGCCGGACAAGGAAAAGTCCGGCGTGGCGTTCCTATCTACAATAGTAGAAATTATAAAGACTTTATAGCCTTTAATTGTGAGCAAAGGTAAGTAAAATGTTTTGAGTAAGCACTTTAATAGAGCTGATATTTTATATCTCGACCTCCCCTTACTTGAAATACCATTTGTCTTAAAGATGTAAATCGCTGATTGTGCGAATATTACATCTTAAGGCTTAAGCGCATACAGATCAAGGTTTGTTAGCTAAAAAAAGACTATTGGCTGATCTCGATGGATTGCGTTCCCATATTTTTCCATTTTGCCTGCATCTACTTCAAATATGACAACACTATCATCCATTGTGAAATGTTTCGAGAAAGCCTCGATCTTGACCTTGATGTTATCTATTATTCTCTTCGTATTCTGTACTTCATATACTGAATACTGGAGACGGATGGCTCCTTGCGATTTGAGCATTTTGGCAAACCGGGCTCGCATCCTATCGTCTGAAATATCATAACTTATAACTATCATCTGAATTGAAATATAGGATATTGCGTGATAGATTTTCTTCCCATAAAGCATCTGTAATATTGCTGAACGTATTTATAGATCTCCACCTTATGCGCTATTAATGCCTCATAAAAGACTTGATAATATGCTCCGCATTGCTCGTGCTTTAAATGATATTCTTGTTTTATTAGCATGAAATCTTTTATGGAGAATTGTTTGCGATTAAAGGCTAGGAGCGTGGCATGATCGATGATACACCGAAAGGGCTCCATTAAGTCGCAAACTAGCGACTTCCGTTTATACCACAAACGGTGATACACACCGACATATAAATCGAAACCAAACATGCGCAAAAAACACTCAACCAGGTTGAACAGCAGGGTGTAGCCAATATCCAGTGTTGCATTTAATGGGTCTGTTTTCATTCGTGGATGTCTCCCCTTCCATTGTATGGCTTGAAAATAAGCCGCAAAGAAGGATTTAGACACCATGCCTTCCAATCCCATGAGCTGGCTGTAATCAGCCACATCTTGCACTGAATTCATCGTAGCATCACACAAACTGACGGCGGCTAAAGTTAGCTCATCCTTTTTTCTTGTCTTCGTCAAAGCGGTCTTTTGATTGAGCGCCTTATTATGCACCAAGATTTTGGCTATTGTTAAATCATGATCATCGTATTCAAACTGACGTTTGCGTAGTAAGTAGTTGGCCTCGGCCGAATCTGCCCAATAAAAGACAGGGCGAAGATTGGGTTTCATCACTACTAAAGCTACTCCAAACTTCTTACATTTCTCTATAAGTGGAGTCGTTACCGTAATATGCCCAACGATGAATATGGCCAATAACTTTTGGAAAGGGAACTTTGTGAGCGTCGTTTCCTTTCCCTCTTTCAATTCTTTCAGCATAGGCTCTCCTGCATTTACCCTAAGACTTCTATTGTGCTCAATGCAATTGATCACAAATATTGTCCGCGCAGCAATATCTTTATGTGTAAACATTATCGAACGATGTTTTGTCGCACAGATTGCAATAGATGCAATGGGTGCATTTGTTGGTGTTAATCTTAAATGGAGTATGCAATGGATCGAACGAGCGAAACTTGCGAAGAAAGTTGGTCAACTCCTGGCGACTTTGATCGTCGGGCAATGCTATGGGGATCATTTTGTTTGTGGAAATCTCATAGAAAGCTATCGCATCCACTTGATATCCCATTTCCACCATGCAGAAATATTGTCCCCATAATTGATAGATCTGTCCCTTGAAAACCTGCTTCAGATTATTCTTGCGCTCGATCAATAAATGTCGATCTTGCCTGTAGAGATCAATCTTACCCGAAATTCCCAACGAATCGCAATAAACAGGAAGCGACATGAGATCTGCCTTGCGAGTGCTTGCTCGTTTTTGATCGACAGTTTCATGTGCGACAGTGCCCTTTGTTTGAGGAGTCGCTTTATACACATCTCCATCCGACTCCATATATACGCTATGCAAATATATGGAGTACGGACAGAAGATAAAGTCATTCAGCGTGGAAAGCGGGATGTAGTCAGTCATGCAAATATGGCTTCTGTTGTGCGAAATTCAGCCAGCTCTTGTTGGTCAGATCAAATTTCAGCTTCTTCAAATCCTCTGCATTCCGGATCTGATCGATCATCATCAATCCTTTCCGAGCGATGTTATACGCACCATTGGCATCGGCATTCTCGGGCAGGTCTTTGCCGCATTTGCGGCTGTCATAGAAGCGGCCGTTCTCGTCGGCAACGGGCGATATCAGATAGTCTTCCGCTGTTCCTGTCACACTGTTACGCATTTGGAGTGTGAGTCGTAAGCAGTGTGTCAGTTCCTCAAAGAAATCTTTCTTGGTTTGCATCGCTATGGCTTCTTTCAAGTTGTCATGGATATCAATCCGGTATTGCTCAAAAAGAGCTAAGAAACGCTGTGTTAGATCAATAGGCTGATTATCCCACTGATTGTTTTTGTCGGGATTACGGAAGGTGACGATACGTTCCCCGTGTGTGCACAGGGTCCATTTCGTCTTGGTTCCTTCGGCTTTGGCTCCAAAATCCGAATAATCGAATGCGAACTCAAACCATTGTTTCTCGGTGTTGTATCGAATTGACTTAAACTTAGAAAAGAAAGCCTTAGACTGATCCACGCTACTGTATTTCACATCCAGCAAATTAACGAAGCCTGTGACAGGATCGATCTTCGACGTGTTCCATGCGGGGATATAAAACAAGAAGCCACTTTGTTTGCCCAACTTCCTGAACGATTCGAAAGGAGAGGCCAGTTGATAGGCATGAAGCAATCCGCCAGGCCGATCAGCTTCCAGATTCTTATCGACCAGGTAACTAAGCTTATCGATCAGCATTTTCTCAAACTTCTGATACACCTGCTTTTCTACTTTCTGTCGGCCGCGCATGAACCCCATGTTTAAATCCTCCAGCACAACAATAGCATGATACTTTATCATCAGCTGCGCTATCTTATGAACCACCTGAGAGAGATAACCCTCTTTTAGCTCCTTGATGTTCTCGATTGTCTGCCAACTCTGACGAGCTTCTCGACGCTCCTTCTCTCGGCTGTCGAGCAAATCGTGGTAATTGGTTTGATACGTATTTTCTTTATACGTGTTGATTATCTCATTCAGCGAGAATTGCTCCTTAATCGTGCCATAGCGATCGGTCACGACCAAATACAGCAAGTGGCGTTCGCCGCGGTCAATGCCAATCACATGCGCATTGTCGGCTGTTTGCAAATATTCTCGAACCGCCAGGTTGATGTTACTTGCTCCTGTGCTTTTGAAATTCATAGTGATAGGCACATGAAACATAAACTTATCCACGGTGTAGCGTCGATCTTTTATTAGGTCATATGTAAACAGGCTCTCCTTTTTGCTGTTTTGCTTGTTTTTGTTTCGCACAGGCTGATTGGCGGGATGAGTGGGATGGCTCACTGTAATACTCTTCTTGCGATAGAACACTTCTGCCTCTCCATTCAATTTATAGACCACGTTGGCCAAGTTCGCTTCGCTAAACAGGGCTTTCCAATAGAGCGTATGCAAATTGGGTGTGCCCTTGCTAAAGACCGAGAAATCTTTGTTGTAGATCTGGAAAAGGTACATCTTTCCTTCATTCACCAATTGCTCCACATACGACACTGAAACGGGATTGAACGTAACTTTATAGCCTTGCTGCTCTACTTCTCGATAGAAACCGCTTAAATCCTCATACGTAGAAGTAGCCGAGAATTTAAAACCAAACTTTCTCCAATCAGGATGCTTGACAATCGACTGCTTGAAGAAATCGATCAGCTTGTGGCAGTCCTCAATGTTGAAGTTTTCCCCCTTTTTGTGAGTGCCTTTATCGTAATTGGCCAAAAGCTGTTCGCTGGGCTGAAATTCATCAATTCTCGATTTTGAGAAGAACACCTTCGGCAACATTTTGTTTGCTCCCGGCAGAAGTTTGTAAATCATCTTCTCATAACACTCGCCTGTCGCTGGCATCGGTTTCTTCAGCAACGCTCGATGCCTCTTATTCATAATAGCCAAGTAATACATGCCATTACGTCGTAGAATGATGCATGCGTTATCGCTCTCTTTGTTCTCATCCCATCCATTAAGCAGCAAGGAGTTCTCGAAATTCAGCTTGATTTTCTCCTCCGAGTAGGGTTTTTGCGTCATTCGATTGCGCACTTTGTTGTATAATAGGGTTACGCTATCAAGCTGGCTCCACAAGGAGGTTAGTTCGCCATAAAAGCGCTCGTCTTTTCCACTTTCGTCTCCCTTGCCCAACAGGGGCTTTACAAACCATTGCAATGCTTTGATGGCATCCAGCAGGGTTTTGATGCGTTCCACATTCGCTTTGTCTTGCGCCATCGATTTACCCTTTGGATAGTCGCTTCTCAGCAAAGGAGCTACATCGGTGTAGGCATTTGCGATGCGATAGAACAAGTTTTCGCGTTGCTCAGTGGGAGTGTTCTCCGCACCAAGTTTTCCAAAATAGCTTTCTATAGTGCGGTATTCCTCTGGATAAAAAGCCTTCACGCAATGATTAATATATTGAATACTGAAACTATCAGCCTGTTTGAAAATGGCGGAAATACGATCTTGGTAGCCTTCTTCCGTCTCTTTCTTCTTTTTAGCGGGAGCCACTTTACAGATGTCAGCTTTTATGGCTTGCTCAATCACACCCCAGCTTCCATAAATCTTTTGCGAAATATTGGTAAGTTGCAAATCATTACGCAGAAAGATGCCATCAAGGTCATAGTCTGACAAAGACTCCAGCAAACGCTTCAAGTCTTTCTCGCCTAATATATTTTCTTCCAATTGCTCATAACACTCTTGTATGGCAGTCAGCATTTGCTGATCATTCTTGAATTCCTCGGGCAGCCAAGAATGGGTTGTTCGATCACTTAAAATCTGCTTATATAGAGTCTTTAGTTTAGGCACGCGCTTATCTTTATGCTGCTGATTGTAAAGATTGATGTATTCGTTCAATCCTTGCACTTTTGTTTGTCCATCCTCTAATGTTTTTCCTCCAATAATGCTGTTGTAAATATCTATCTGAGTTTGTGTCAATACGTTATTATAGTAACCTAATTGAAACATCTCTTGGATAGATCCTGCCGAGATGTCAGATTTAAAAGCATCGTATAGATAACTCAAATTTTGCATCATATCGGTCTCTCTTACAATTTGCTTAAAGACATTGATGTTGTCCAGAAAGCGAGGCAAATTGTCATTCACCAATCGGTAAGCAATTGCGGTGGATTGTTCCTCGAACGAATACATATTGGCTCTGTTTTGATGGAACCCTCCAAAATAGGTCGTGAATCCGTTGAATTCGGCTACTAACGCAAGAGCTTGCTCTTTGGATAAGCCATGCAATTGAGACGGTTCTGCGTTGTTGATGAAACACGCCAGGTCCTGCTCGATCAACTCCTTCTTGTCGATACGCTTAAATGCCTCGTCTTTTTTCAAAACATTGGCGATTGCTTTTCGCAAGTTCTCTTGTAGTTTCTCGAAACGTTTTTTTGAGTCCTCATCGTTTGCTTTGCTCATGTAGTTTGCCTCGTATTCGATCAACGAGTCTAATTTCCCCTTATCCTCGTAAGGAATAGAATAGGTATTCATCACCCTATCAATAAATACCTTGTGATATTCATCGATCAATTTCTTTACCTTCTGATAGCTTTCAGCACGGTGTTCATCTTGCTCTAAGATGCCGCTTTTTAGGAAGTTATCCAACGTAGTTCCTACAGGTCTCAACTCAAAACGCAATGTTTTTGATAAGGGATACAATCCTGTGAAATTCTCAAAATTTACTTTCATACTATTTGTGTTTTAAATTATATATACTGATTGTTTATAACAGACAAAATTCGTTTCTCCCGTCCAAGCGTTTCTGGGAAATCATAGCATCCCCATCCTTCTTCTGTTAGGTTCTTCTTGATTCGTTCATTGTACCACCAGTCGTAATGCTCCCGGGAAATCATTTTTAAATCCCATGCCTCGTGCACTTGTGCGGCGATAGATACACCATAAAGCGCACGTAGGTCGATCAATTCCTCCAATGACAAGGCCTGGCGAGAGGTCGCACCCATCTCTTCAAAAAAGGTTTGACGAGGGAAGAGGAAGAAACTGGCGAACTGGTTGCACAGCCTTTCCACGTCTACGCCCTTGGTAGGGAATGTCAACAGCAAGTGCGCCAGCTCATGTGCCGCCGTGAATCGAAGACGTTCCCTGTTGGTCTTTTCAGATCGCATATCAAGCAACACCAATGGATGTGCTTCATCGGCCCATGTGCTTAAACCAATCACATGGTCGGGCAATTGCGCTTCTAATAACTTAATGCCCTTACGTTCCATCAAGCGCAAGACACTGGGTATAGGTCCATCGCCACAGTGCCACCGCTCACGCAGTTTGTCGGCAGCCTCTATGGCCTCTTCTAAACAAGAAACGTATTCGCCCCTCATTGGATTTTCAAACTTAACATGAAGACCTAATTGCTTTTCTGCGTTTAAATACTGTTCGGCTCTGAACGCCAGCCATGCTTCCATTTCTGTCAGTTCCTTTTCCGATAGTGTGTCTTTTGATGAGGAACGCAGCATGGGAACATCTAATCGTATGTTATGGCCTTCGAGATAGGCTACACTGATTTGCAAGGTTGAGGCTAATGCGGCTAATACATCGGCTTTCGGCTTCATCACGCCGGCTTCATAGCGTGAAAGGCTTTGTTTCGTGACAACACCATTCATTCGCTCGGCCAGCTTTCCTAAGCTAAGTCCTAAGGCCGTTCGGGCCATCCGAAGTCTAACAGGAAAATCTTTCATGATATAATCTGATTTGTTGACAAATATAATTATATAATCTGATATCGTCAACAAAAATAGGGAGAATCTTTTAGGAGCGCACTCATCCCACCTCATTGTTTTTATGTAGCGTTTGGCGAGAAAGGAGAGGGGCAATACTTATTTTTGGGTATTGTGCGACTTGGGGGCTTCTTGTACTTTTGCACCTAGAAATCATAAAAACAAATTGGATAAATGAAGAAAATCTTTACGTTTTTAGTTGCCTCAATGATGGCAGCGGATGGTATGGCGCAAATGCATGGCGCACTGAGTTTTGCGGGTGCTTCGGAATTGAATGTGGCAAGCCAGAACATGACGAATGAGAGTGACACCGTGAGGTTTCAGTTGGCGAGTCTCTCGGCTGGCAGCATCACGCTTCCTGCGATGAAGGGCATGTCGACCATTCCCTCTTTTACGATCGAGAATGTGGCTTTTACGATGGGTGAGAATCATGTGGTAACCATGGCCGATCAGGCTTTCAGCGCAAAGGTTACTGTCGATAACGCCGAGAAAACAATAACAGGCTCCTCGCTGACGGGTACATATAATATGGCTGACAATAGCTTGCAGCTGAAAGTGGTTTTCAAGTATGGTTCGATGCCTTTCGACATGACTTACAACATCAAGTCTTACTATGTGAAGGAGGTGGCGCATGCGATCAGTGTTTCGGTGGGCGGCCAGTTCACCTATACGAGCGATGACGCGACCTACCAGGTTCGTAAGTATATGGATGGCGATGTGCAGAAGATGGACGTGAAGGTGCCCACCTACGGCCTTAGCAACACGGTGATGGGCGACCTGACACTGGGCAGCTACACCATCAAAGGGTTGACCTACGATGAGGAGAAGGGCGGGTTCTACCGCGACTACAAAGATGACGGCTTGGCTTTCCGTTTCACGGCCGAGAAGAACGGCGTAAAGACCATGGATGGCGATTATTCCTTTAACGCTGCGAAAGCCAACAACATCTTGGTGAAGGGCGAAGGCAACAACGTGGCCGACATCGTGAACACGTTCCAGATTGGGGCGATGCCTTTCGCTATCGTCACGGCGTTCAACGCTGAGGCTACAGGCATCACTTCGGTGGAGAACGATCGAACGGACGAGCGGACGGGCGATGGAAAGATGTATAATATCTATGGTCAGGTGGTGAACGAGAACTACAAGGGCGTGGTTATTGTGAATGGTAAGAAATTCTACAATAGGTAAAGGCTTTGCATAAGTTCTGGATAGACTTGTTCGTAGATGATGAATTGGATTAAAAGTGGTCATCTTATAAAGACCGTTGCGGGCGTGGGCGTGATGATGCTCACGGCTTGCAACGGGATTTTGGATGATATTTATGATCGGCCGAGCGAGATTGTGCCCGCAAAGGGGCAACTGGTGATCGACGCAACCAGCTGGACGGATTGGTATTACGTAGATTTGAGCTTCTTGCGCCAGCTTGCCTTGGATGGCGATGAGGCGGCCTTGCTGAAGGCGCAGACGGAATTCACGGCTTACCCCATCCCGATGGAGGCGATGGGCGAAAGGGTGGATGCTCATCAGGGGAAGAAGACGGGGCAATACATGTATTGGTTTGATGTGTTTGGCGAGGGTGTAGAGCGTAACACTTTCGCTTATTTCACGCCTACAGCCAGTCAGTCGGCCCCAGAAAGGTGGACTTTCGCCGTGCACCGCAACAACGTGAGAACAAACGGAGGTGCCGTGTTGGAGACCTCTTACACGTCGATGGACGAACTGCCCGAGAGCAGCGAGGCTTTCAAGGGCCAACGGTTCGCTGAGGATGAATGGACCGAAAACGTGGTTTGGGATAGCCAGGAGCAGATGTTGCTGGGCTACGTGCCGTCGCAGGGCATCGAGGTCAATCGCACGCTGTCGTCATGGCTCCGCATGGAGATCCCGCCGATGCCTCCCTCGTTCAGCATGAACAACCACGTGTTTATCTTGCGTCTTAACGACGGCAGCTATGCGGCTTTGCAGTTGGAAAACTATCTGTCGCCCAACGGATCGAAATGTTACCTGACGATCAATTACAAGTATCCTTATTAAAGGCGGCGGGCTGTCGAAATAAATAACTTAATTTAGGGAAATGAAGAAACAAATTGTATTCTCCATGCTGCTGGCCGCTGCCTCTTGGCAGACCGTTGCGGCGAAAGAGGTGGGAGTGGCAGAGGGGAGCGTGCGCGATTCATTGGCCTTCGTGGCTTACTGGGATTCTATCAGTGTTCAGTTTGATTTGGACGAGGTGGTGGTGACGGGCACCCGCACTCCTAAGTTCCTGAAGGATGTGCCCATTCAGACTCGTGTCATCAACGCCAAGGAGCTGGCCAAGCTGGACGCTACCAATGTGCAAGACCTCTTGCAGCAGGAGCTGCCTGGGGTGGAGTTCTCGTATGCGATGAACCAGCAGACTCACCTCAACTTCTCTGGCTTTGGTGGGCAAGGGGTGCTCTTCCTCGTGGATGGAGAGCGACTGGCAGGCGAGACCATGGACGACGTGGATTTCACTCGGCTCAACATGGACAACGTGGAGCGTATCGAGATTGTGAAAGGGGCGGCCTCGGCTCTCTATGGCAGCCAAGCCGCGGGAGGCGTGATCAACATCATCACCAAGCGCAGCCAGCAGCCTTGGACACTGCAGGTGAACGCTCGCTATGCCAAGCATAACGAGCAGCGTTACGGGGCTTCGTTCGGTCTGAATCGCAAGCACTTGAATAATATGCTGACGGCCCACTTTAATCGGATTGACAATTATGATGTGCACAGTGCGGCCAATCCTGCGACTCGCATCATCTCGACGGTGTATGGCGACAAGACACTGAACGTCGGGGATCAGTTGGTGTGGAGCCCGACGGAGAATTTCCACCTTACGGGCCGTGCGGGCTATTTCTTCCGTGAGACGGTGAGGTCGGCCGACCAGCCTGAGCGTTATCGCGATTTCACGGGTGGACTTCGTATGAACTGGAGCATTTCTGAGCGAGATGAGTTGCAGGCGAGCTATGCT
The DNA here is from genome assembly GCA_934718155.1 of uncultured Parabacteroides sp. Classification (GTDB taxonomy): domain Bacteria; phylum Bacteroidota; class Bacteroidia; order Bacteroidales; family Tannerellaceae; genus Parabacteroides. Next base: position 14,625 of record CAKUZF010000028.1, read on the forward strand.
TTCGACCAGTATGATAAGTCGGACTACCAACGCATCACCCGCCTTGACATTCGCGACTATAGCAATGTGCAAAACTCGTTCCGCCTGCTCTACAATCACTCTTTCGATGGGGGCGACGTGCTGACTGTCGGTTCGGACTTGATGCACGACTACCTTTATAACATCAACCTGAATGGCGAAACCTGCGAGCAGGATTCTTGGGATCTTTTCGCTCAATATGATTGGCGCATCAGCGATGAATGGGAGGCGGTGGGCGCACTCCGCTACGATTATTTCTCTGACGGCAAAGACTCTCATGTCACTCCGAAGCTGAACGTTTGTTACAAGCCGTTGCCTAACTTGGCGATCCGTGCGGGTTATGGCATGGGTTTCCGTGCGCCGACCCTGAAGGAGAAGTACTATAACTTCGACATGTCGGGCATCTGGATTGTGGAGGGTAACGCCGACCTGAAGTCGGAGGTGAGCCACAACTTCAACCTTTCGGCCGAATACACCAAGGGGCGTTACAACCTTACGGCATCGGCCTATTATAATAAGGTAAGGAATAAGCTTTCCACCTCGGCTCCCTATTTCAAGACGGCTGCCGACAAGTTGCCTTATCTTCCTTATGCCAACCTTGACGACTATAACGTGTGTGGAGGAGAGATCGGGGTGCAGGCGAAATGGGACAATGGTTTTGGCGCTCGCCTCACGTATGCCTATACCAAGGAGCAAATGGCCAAGGATAAGGATGGCAACGCCATCAACAACCAGTATATCCCGGCTCGCGAGCATGCCTTCAACGCACGTTTGGATTACGATTGTCAGCTCACGAAACGGTATGGATTGAACATCGGGCTGCAGGGAAGGGTGTTGTCGGACGTGGAAAACGTGGAGTATAAGAACTATTACGACGTAAGCCAGGGAACCATCACCGTGGAATATCCGGCTTATACCATCTGGAAACTCTCGCTTGTGCAGCGCATCGGGAAGGCCGTGAAGGTGAATGCCGCATTAGACAACCTGTTTGGGTATAAACCGAAATACTATTATCTCAACAGCCCGATTACCGACGGAATAACCTTCCAAATCGGACTGTCGATAGAGATGGATAAATTATTTTGAAATGCTTAAAGATTTAATTGCTATGAAATTAAATTGGTGGAAATCGATCGCATCGTTCTTCTTGGTGCTCTTTACGATGCCTTTGGGCCATGCGCTGATGATGATTATGGAAAAAACAATGGCGCCTGAGGCTGTGCACAGCTCGGCCTTCTTCATGGGATTGGTGGGACTTATCATGGTGGTAATCGGCGTCTTCGTGAAGGGCGACACCAAGCAGACGCTTTTCGGGCTCTTGGGCGCGTTGCTGTTTTGGACAGGCTGGGTGGAGTTTCTTTTCCAATACTACGCCACTCGATGGGGCACTCAGCCGGAGATGGAGAATGGCGAGGTGGTGACGCGGCCGGAGTATCTCATTCTTCCCGCCACTTTCGGCATGTGGATGATGGTGATGACGCTCTACGTCTTCTCTACCAAAAACGGATGCAACTTCATCAACTGGTGGCAGCGTGTGCTGTTCCGTTCGCGTAAGAACGAGATCGCCGCTCGCCCGATGACCCATCACACGAGCATCGTTACCTTCATGGAGATGAACATGATTCTCTGGGGAAGCTATTTGCTCCTGATGTTCTGCTACGACAAGCACTTCCTTGGCGACCATCATCCCGTGACCAGCATCGTTGCCGCGGGCTGCTTGCTCGGCAGCTTCTTCATCTTCAAGAAGCAGCTCAAGATTGCGTCGTGGGGAGCCAATATCCGTATGTCCATCGCTACGGTCGTCGTGTTTTGGGTGCCCGTCGAGGTGCTCGGACGACTTGATTTCTTCAAGGAGTTTTGGGTTGAGCCCGAGAAGTATGCTACCCAGATGATTTGCATCCTCGCGGCTTTCCTTCTGCTGCTTGTGTACATCGTGATGGCTGCGCGAAAGAAGAAGGCGCATGAGTGACCTGATTCTTTGGCGCCTGTAGTTTGGTTGGAGAATGCGTATCAAAAAAATAGATTTGATACGCATTCTTCATTTATTGCAGATCCTCCTTATTCGATGTTCTTGCGAATCTTCGTCAGATAGGCCTTCATCTTGTCGGAATCCTTCTCTTTGATGATCTCTTGCAGGATGCTCAGCTCCTCTTGGATGCGCGCCAGCTGATGGGGCGTGCGCGGGTTGAAGAGGATCTCTGTCAGCAAGTAGTCGTCTTCGGAAAGCAATCCGCGGGCGATGTTCATGTGGCGCTTGAAGGTGGTACCCGGGGCGTCTTGATGCTTCATCGTGGCAGCGAACACCATCGTCGAGGCGAAGGGGATGCCCAACGAGTAGGCCACCACTTGGTCGTGCTCCTCGAAGGTGTATTCGCAGATGTGGAGGCGCAAGTTGGCATAGATGTCTTTGAAGAAGACCTTGCCCAGGTGGTCGCCCTCCGAGATGATGATGGTGTTCTCCTTCTCCAGCTGGCCGAGGTTGGCAAACGTGGGGCCAAACATCGGGTGGGTGGAGACGTAGCGGAAGCCGCTCTCCTCGTAGAACTCCTTCAGCTGTGTCTTCACCGAGGCGATGTCGGAGAGGATGCAGTTGCTCGGCAAGTAGGGAATCACCGCTTTGAAGGCCTCGATCGTGTAGCTCAGCGTCACACAGTTGATCACTAACTCAGGTTGGAATTCAGCCACCTCCTCGACGTTTTGCAGACGGAGCGCATTGTAGATGAAGCGCATGCGCTTGGGGTCTTTCTCCAAGACTGCCACTTCATGATCGAAGCTCAGCAGATCCGTGAAGAAGGAGCCCATCTTGCCTGCGCCTAAAATGAGTATCTTCATTGTTTATTTTCTTTCTTATTTTTGTTCATCATTCATGACTATCATTTGCTGGCGAACCGACTCCTCGTGGATGCTCTTCAGGACCTCCTTCACGAAGTCGGGGTTCAGATCCATCTGGAGCCCCATGCTTGAGCGTTTCTCAAGGATCTCGCTGTAGCGTGGCGATTGCAGGATGAGCATATTGTGCTCCTTCTTATACATGCCGATTTCTCTTGAGATGCGCATACGCTTGGCCAAGGTAGTGAGCAGCTGTTCGTCGATGCTGTCGATCTGATGGCGCAATGCGGTGAGGTTCTCAGTTGTCTGCGAGCTCTCGCGGATCACCAAGAGGCTCAACACATAGTCGAGCACATCTGGCGTTACCTGCTGGGCCGCATCGCTCCATGCGCTGTCGGGGTTGCAGTGCGACTCTACGATGAGTCCGTCGAAGCTCAAGTCCATCGCCTGTTGGCAAAGGGGAGCGACGAGTTCACGCTTGCCTCCAATGTGGCTCGGGTCGCAGAAGATGGGCAACTCAGGCATGCGTCGACGCAGCTCGATGGGGATGTGCCAAAGTGGCAAGTTGCGGTAGATCTTCTTGTCGTCAGAACTGAAACCACGATGAATGGCCGCTAAACGGCGGATACCCGCGTTGTAGAGACGCTGGAAAGCGCCGATCCACAACTCCAGGTCGGGGCTGACGGGGTTCTTGATCAGCACCGGAATGTCTACGCCTTTCAGTGCGTCGGCGATCTCCTGTACGGCGAAGGGGTTCACTGTGGTGCGAGCGCCGATCCAAAGGATGTCGATGCCGGCTTTCAACGCCTCGAACACGTGGTCTTTGTTGGCCACCTCGGTTGCCACCAGCATGCCTGTCTCTTGCTTCACTCGCTTCAGCCAGGGCAAACCCAGTGTGCCGATGCCCTCAAATCCTCCTGGCTTCGTGCGAGGCTTCCAAATGCCCGCACGGAAGATCTTTATACCTTTATCGGCCAAACCTTTGGCTGTCTCCATTACCTGCTCTTCTGATTCCGCACTACACGGTCCGGCTATTACGATCGGGCGCTGCGTATCTACTCCCGGCAGTGCCAACGGCTCCAATTTCATTTCCATATTCTTCTTATTCTTTTTGTTTGTTATTCTAATTTATAAGGTTTAGCGACAGATGCGCTTGATTCGGTTTAATGCCTCCTGCAACGCTTCGTTTTTGCAGCAGAGCGAGATGCGGATGTAGCGTTCGCCTCGGCTGCCGAAGATGAAGCCTGGTGTTAGAAACACTTTTGCGTCATACAGCACCTTGTTGGCTACGGCCTCTGCGCTTTCGGCCTGCTCGGGGATGCGCCCCCAGAGGAACATGCCCACTTGGCTCTTGTCGTAGGTGCACCCCAAGGCCTCCATGATTTGGCCCGCCAATTCGCGTCGGCTGCGATAGACCTTGTTCATGCCGTCATACCACGCCTTGTCGGCCTGCAACGCTTTGGCTGCCGCATACTGCATGGGCTTGAACTGACCCGACTCGATGTTGCTGTTCACCTTCAGGATCCACTGCACGAACTGGGCGTTCGAGGCCAGCATCGCCATGCGCCAGCCTGGCATGTTGTGGGCTTTGCTCATGGAGTTCAGCTCGATGCAAACCTCCTTCGCCCCGGGGACCGACAGGATGCTCAGCGGATGTTCGTTGAGGATGAAGCTGTAGGGGTTGTCGTTGCATATCAAGATGTTGTGCCGACAGCCGAAGTCTACGATGCGAGCATACAATTCCGGCGTGGCGTTGCCTCCTGTCGGCATGTTGGGATAGTTGGTCCACATCATCTTCACGCCCGTCAGGTCCATCTGCTCCAGCTGGTCGAAATCGGGTTGCCATCCTTTGTCTTCCAGCAAATCGTAGTAGATCAGCTTGGCGCCGACCAGCTTGCTCACGGAGCTGTAGGTTGGATAGCCGGGGTTGGGGATCAACACGCCGTCGCCCGGATTCAGGAAGGTCAGCGAGATGTGCAGGATGCCCTCCTTGGAGCCGATCAGGGGTTGGATCTCCGATTTCGGATCCAGCTCCACGTGATACCATGTCTTGTACCAATTGGCGAACCCTTGTCGCAACTCGGGGATGCCGATGTGAGGTTGATAGCCATGCTCATTGGCTTGGTGGGCGTGCTGGCAGAGCGTTTCGATCGTCTCGTTGGATGGGGGCAGGTCGGGGCTTCCGATGCCTAAACTGATCACGTTCATGCCCTGGGCGTTCATCTCGGCCACTTCCTTCAGTTTCTTCGAGAAGTAGTATTCTTGTATGCTGCCTAAGCGGTCAGCCGGTGTGATGCTACACACTTTGTTTTCCTTCTGCATATTCGCCTAAAATTTTTAAGTCTTTCGTTAATGGTTGAATGGCATCCAAAGCCTTCTGATAGCGTGCGTAATCAGAGAATGTCAGATTCACGTAGAAGAGGTATTCCCATTCGCGGCCGATGATGGGGAGGGATTGGATCTTGGTCAGGTTCATGTCGTAGAATGAGAGTACGGCAAGCACCTTCGAGAGGCTGCCTGAGGTGTGAGGGATGGCGAACACCAGCGACGACTTGTTCTTATCGACACCTCGCATGGTTTCGTCGGCCACCCAGCGGTCGGCGATCGAGAGGAAGCGGGTGAAGTTGCGTTTGTTGGTCTCGATGCCTTCAGCCAGCACCTCTAAGCCATAGATCTCGGCCGCCAGTTTGCCGCAGATGGCGGCGTGTCCCTTCAGCTGATTCTCGGCAATCCATTTGGCGCTCAATGCGGTGTCTTCTTTCTCGACCACCTTTGCGTTGGGCAGTGTGTTGAGAAACTCCGTGCATTGCATCAGGGCGATGGGGTGGGAGTTGACCTCTGTGACCTCGTGGATCGATGTGCCCGGAAGGGCGGCCAAGGAGTGTGAGATGCGTAGTTTGTATTCGCCTGTCACCTTCAAGCCGCTTTCGCGTATCAGCTCATGGTTCTGTAGCAGGCTGCCTGCGATTGTATTTTCGATCGCCATCATGCCCACGACCGAGGGGTCTTTCTTGACCGCCGCTATCACCTCGGGGAAGGAGATGCAGGGAATGATCTCGATTTCTTCTCCCTCGTAATAGTTGTGTGCTGCGATGTCGTGGAAACAACCGGCTACACCTTGAATGGCTACTTTCTTTTTCATCTTTCTAAATTTTAGCTCTTCGTCTATTTACAAAAAAAAGTCCCACCGTTTTTCCGGCAGGACTTTATATTGTTGTTCTCTCGATATGTTCAATGTCTCAAGCTTTACATACAAACTCCTGCTCTTACCTTGCTAAAGTAAAAGTAATAAAAGAAGTATGTAAAGCTAAACTGATGCATTGTCTATTCGTTTTTAATTACGCAGCAAATGTAACGCTTTTTCGTAAGATACAAACAAAAAGTGATGTTTTTTTTCTGAAAACCTCATTTTTTCTTTCAGCTGTTCCTGAATTTCTGGGGCGAGACACCCACGTAACGCTTGAAGTATTTCCCAAAGAATGAAACGTTTGGGAAGTTGAGCGAGTAGGCGATTTCTTGGATGGTCAGGTCGGTCGATTTCAGCTGCGACTTGGCGTCCATGATCACCATGTCGGCAATGATGTCGGAAACGGCACGCCCCGTTTTCTGCTTCACGATCATACAGAGGTGTTGGGGCGATATGCTCAGCCGGCTGGCATAGAAGGCGGTGTGTCGGTTTGAGGTGTAATGCTTCATCACCAGGCTTAGGAACTTCTTTTGGATCTCGTCGCTGCGGGTCATGACTTGGCTGGGCCATTGCTTGCCGTTGTAAAGGTCGCCCACGCCGATCATCAGCGCTTGCAGCACATGCTTCATGATCTCGGGATTGATCTTGCCCTCTTCGGCTTGCACACGTTCGAGCAGTTTCAGGGAATCATTCAGCCGATTGGCCTTGGTCTCGCTGAGCGAGATGATAGGGTGTTCGTAGATGGTGGTCACGTTGTCGCTGGTGGTGAGCACTAAGTTGACACCCTCCATGAATGCGGCCGAGAAGCCGATGAAGGAGATTTGAACCGCCTCGCTCTCCTCGCAAAACTGGATGATGCTACCTGGGAGAAGCGTCACGAAGTCGCCCGCTTGCAACGTGTATTCCTTGAGGTTGATCGAGGCTTTCAGTGAGCCCGACATACAGAGGGCGAAGATGCCGGCTTTCAGTCGGCAGGTCTGCTTGTAGAAGCCTAAGATCTGTTCCGTCACCGTGGTGCTGACCACGAAACCGACAGGCAGATCCAACAGGGGAAGGTTATTGCTGGTCATCATAAGGCATTGTGTTTATAGAAATGAAGAGCCACTGCGAGCTTGGCTCGCAATGGCTCTTTGCATGGGATTTGGGTTATAACTGGCAACCGCACAAAGTCGGAACCAGGTTACGATCGCCGTAGGCGTTGTCAACACGAGCCACGTTCACCCAGAACTTGCTATCGTGCAGCCAATCCAACGGGAAGGCCGCCTTGCTACGCGGATAAGCGTGGTTCCACTCGTCGGCCGAAACCTCGTATTCGGGGTGCGGAGCGTTCTTCAGCACGTTGTCCTCCTTGTCGGCTTCGCCGTTCTCTACCTCCTTGATCTCTTTCCAGATGCACTCCATGATCTCCACGAAGCGATCCAGCTCTGCCTTGCTCTCGCTCTCGGTCGGCTCAACCATCAAGGTGCCATGAACGGGGAAGGAGAGTGTCGGAGCGTGATAGCCAAAGTCCATCAAGCGCTTAGCGATGTCGCTCTCGTCGATGCCTGAGCGATCCTTCACCGTGCGGCACTCCAAGATCAACTCGTGGCCTACACGACCTGTCGCACCGGTGTAAACGATGCCGTAGGTGTCTTTGAAGCGTGCTGCCAGGTAGTTGGCATTGAGGATGGCCAGCTTCGTTACCTTCTCCAGTCCCTCTGCGCCCAGCATACGGATGTAGGCGTAAGTGATTGGCAAGATGCCCGCGCTACCATACGGAGCCGATGCGACGGTGTTGAGGTCGCTGCCAAACAGCACGGGATGCTGCGGCAAGAAGGGCACCAAGTGTTTAGCTACGCAGATCGGACCTACGCCCGGACCGCCACCACCGTGAGGTGATGCGAAGGTCTTATGCAGGTTCAGGTGGCAAACGTCGGCGCCGATCGTGCCCGGGTTGGTCAGACCAACCTGTGCGTTCATGTTGGCACCGTCCATATAGAACTGACCGCCACAAGCATGGATGATCTCGCCCATCTCCTTGATGTCGGCCTCGAAGATACCATGGGTTGAGGGGTAGGTGATCATGCTGGCTGCCAGGCGATCCTTGTTGGCCTCGGCCTTCTCGCGGAAGTCGGCCAAGTCGATGTTGCCTCGCTCGTCGCACTTCACGGTGACGGTCTTGAAACCACACTGAACGGCCGATGCGGGGTTGGTTCCGTGGGCAGAAGCGGGCAGGAGCACGATGTCGCGATGGCCCTGACCAATGCTCTCCAAGTAGGCGCGGATGACACGCAAACCGGTGTATTCGCCTGCTGCGCCCGAGTTGGGCTGCAACGTACAGCCTGCGAAGCCCGTGATCTCGCAGAGCTCTTGAGAGAGGTTCTCGATCAACTCATGATAGCCGGCTGCCTGCTCCTCGGGAGCGTAGGGGTGGATGTTCATGAACTCCGGACGGCTCAAAGGCAGCATCGAAGAGGCTGGATTCAACTTCATCGTGCAAGAGCCCAAAGAGATCATGGAGTGTGCCAAAGAAACGTCGCGGCGGCCCAAGCGAGTGATGTAGCGCATCAACTCTGTCTCCGTGTGGTATTTCTTAAACACATCCTCTTGCAAGAAGTCGGATGTACGGGTGAACTTCGCGTCGAAATAGGTCTTGGTCGGGATGGCCTGATCCAACGTGTAGTCTAAGCCCGCTGCGCCAGCGAAGATGTAGAGCAATACGCCTATGTCGGAGGTCATCGTAGTCTCGTCGATGCTGATGCCCACCTGTCCGCTCTCGAAGTAGCGCAAGTTCACGCGACACTCCAAGGCGATCTCGCGCAAAGCGTCGATCGAGACGTTGGCCGGCAGCTGAATCTTCAATGTGTCGAAGAAGTCGGCGTTGAGCTGCTTGTAGCCCAGCTTCTCCAGCTCCTTGGCCAAGAAGCCTGCCTGAGCGTGGATGCGGCCAGCGATGTCGCGCAAGCCCTCCGCTCCATGGTAAACGGCGTAGAAGCCAGCCATCGTTGCCAGCAACGCCTGAGCGGTACAGATGTTCGAAGTGGCCTTCTCGCGCTTGATGTGCTGCTCGCGGGTCTGCAAGGCCAAGCGATAGGCGGGATGTCCATAGGCATCTTTCGAAATACCGATGATACGACCCGGTATCGTGCGCTTATACTCCTCTTTCGTAGCGAAGTAAGCAGCCGACGGACCACCATAGAACATGGGTATACCAAAGCGCTGGCTGCTACCAAACACAACGTCGGCGCCCCACTCGCTCGGCGGAGTCAGCATAACCAAGCTCATCAGGTCGGCAGCTACGCCCACCTTTGCGCCTGCGGCGTGAGCGGTCTCGATAAAGGCCTTGTAGTCTTCGATCGAGCCATCGCTGTTGGGGAACTGCACGATGGCGCCAAACACCTCGGGAGTGAACTCAAACGTCTTATAGTCGCCAGTCACGATCTTGATGCCTTGCGGGATCATGCGGGTGTGGATAACGGCCAGTGTGGAGGGGAAAATCTTCTCGTCCACGAAGATGACGTTGGCTCCTGCCTTTGCCTGCTGGCGGCTGCGAGCGCCAAAGAACATCGTGACAGCCTCGGCAACTGCCGTAGCCTCGTCGAGCAGTGAGCAGTTGGCCAGGGGCAGGCCTGTCAACTCGGCGATGACGGTCTGGAAGTTGAGCAAAGCCTCCAAGCGGCCTTGTGAAACCTCGGCTTGGTAAGGCGTATAAGAGGTGTACCAAATGGGGTTCTCGAATACATTGCGCTGGATGGGAGCGGGGCAAATCGTGTCATACCAGCCCATACCAATGTAAGAGGTGAATACCTCGTTCTTGGAAGCCAGCTCGGCGATGTGCTCAGCAAACTCACGCTCAGTCATTGCCTCGGGCAAGTTGAGCGGTTCTTTCAAACGGATGTTGGCCGGAATGGTCTGGTCGATCAACTCGTCCAACGAATTTACGCCAATCGTCTTCAACATGCCGGGGATTTCCTCGTCGGCGATGCCTACGTGGCGGTTTACGAATTTTGTTGTGTCCATAGTGTAATTATAAATAAGGATTTTCTAATTTCTCATCTATCACTCGTGTCTCAGGCCCGTGACCCGGATAGACAATCGTCTCGTCGGGCAGGGAGAGAATCTTGTCGTGCAAAGCGGCCAAGAGCACCTCTTGGTTGCCTCCCCAAAGGTCGGTGCGGCCGATGCTTCCCGCGAAGAGCGAGTCGCCCACGATCACGAAGCCATTCTTCTCGTTGTAGAAGGCCAGTCCGCCGGGCGTGTGTCCCGGCACGGTCAGCACCTCCAGCTCGGAGTGGCCGAAGCGGATGCGCTCGCCATTCACCAGGTAGTGCTCCACGGGCACATCCTCAACGGCGTTGGGCAGTCCGAAAGCCTTCGCCTGCTCGCTGGCAGGGGGCAGCTTCTCCACGTCGGCCTTATGCGCCTCGGGGTTCAGCCCGAAGGTCTTCTTCACGAAGGCATTGCCGAAAATATGATCCAAGTGCAGGTGTGTGCAGAGATAACGTTTGATCGTCAGTCCGTTCTGTTCCACGAAATCGAGCAACTGCTGCTGCTCCTGCAGCCGCATGCAGCCGCAATCGATCAGCACGGCCTCTTTCGTTTCGTCGTAGAGCAGGTAGGTGTTCTCTGAGAAGAAATTCACTTCGAAGGATTGAATCGTAATCATAACGGTACGTAAACTACTTTTTTAGTTTCAAAAAATGGTTCCTTGAAATAGTCGGCCAGCTCGATGGTGATCGCTTGCTTGCGGAAGGGGCCTATCTCGCGCTCCAGCTCGCCTCCTTTCAGGCAGATCAGTCCATTGGGGAGCGCGTTGATGGGCGTGGGTTTGATGTTCTTGCGAATGATCTTCACCAAGTCGCCCAAGGGCATCACCGCACGGCTCACCACGAAGTCGAACAGCTGCTTCTCCTCTTCCGCGCGGGCATGCTTGAAGCTGACGTTAGTCAGGCCTATCGCCTCGGCCACGGCTTGGCCCACTTTGATCTTCTTGCCGATGCTATCCACTAGGTGGAAGTGGCATTCGGGGTAGAGGATGGCCAGGGGAATGCCTGGGAAGCCGCCTCCCGTGCCCAGGTCCATGATGCTCGATCCCTCCTTGAAGGAGAGCATCTTGGTGATGCCTAAGGAGTGCAGCACGTGATGGGGGTAAAGGTTCTCGATGTCCTTACGCGAGATCACGTTAATCTTGGCATTCCAGTCGGCGTAGAGGTCGTACAGCGCCGCAAATTGCTGTCGCTGCCGCTCCGTCAGGTCTGGAAAATACGATGCTATGATGGTGCTCTTTTCGTCCATGTTTCAAATTAATGCTACATTATAATATTGGTATCAGTCGATGAAGGCAGCGATTGGGCTGTCGTCGCGCAGTAAGTGGCGAATCTCCGCATAGGGGAGTGTCACTTGGGTCAGACCCACTGCGTAAGCCGCGATCTCATACTCGTTGAACGAGTAGGTGATGCCCTTGTCGTCCACCAGGAAGTTGCCGTTGGGGAAGATCTCGTCGATGCTGAAGAAGCCCAAGTTCTCCAGCTCCTTCGGGTCGGTCACGTCGTTCTGCTTGGCGATCTGATCTACCAAGATCTGCGCCATCGGCTCGGCGAATCCATCCACGAAGAGATCCTCCTCGGTGAGTGGCTTAGCCGTGTTGAGGTCGATCACATGGTGGTTCGTGGCGTGTCCGCCGTGCGAGCCTCCCGTGTAGTTCTCGAAGTAAACCGTGTAGGAAAGGATGCCGCCTTGGTTGAAGATGATCTCGTTTTGCGACATCTCGAAGTAGGAATACCAAGCCGTCATCGACTCGCTGCTTGCCTTCTCCTTCTCGGCCAAGAAGTCCACCTCCAGCTCCTTATAGGCGGCCAGGTAGTCTTCTATGTATTGTTGAACGGCTTTCTCGGGAGTCAGCGGTTCGTATTTCTCGCCGAAATAGGCCGAGACGAACTGCTTTTGCAGCTCGGGCAGCAATGCCTGCTTGCCCAGGTGCGTGGGATAGGTGAATTTAATCTCCAAGTTGCAATTCGGGTTCTCTGGATTGTCCATCAAATGGTATTGCTCCTCTCGGTCGATGGAGCTGAATTTTATGTCATTTTGTTGGCCTTTAGATCCTTTGCCATCGCAACTTGTTGCGCCTAAAAGAAAGGCAAAAGCGATCCAAACGGCTGCAAATAAACGAGTTCTCATTCTGATACAGATTTAATTATTTTGCGAGGCAAATGTAGGATATTATTTCTGTGTGTGCAAGGTTTTCCCTATATTTGTCGGCGTGATAGTTTTCTAATCTTATTTATCATTCTAACGTAAAACAGAATATCATGAGAAAATTTCTGAGCGCATTATGCGCGTCGTTGCTGGTGGTGCAAGCCTTTGCGCAATGGAAGCCAGCGGGCGACAAGATCAAGACGGATTGGGCCGACCGGGTGAATCCGCAAAACGTGTTGCCCGAGTATCCTCGTCCGATCATGGAGCGTGCCGATTGGCAAAACCTGAATGGAGAGTGGGAGTATGCCATTCGCCCACGGGGCGAGGCCGAGCCTTCCGCTTTCGATGGCTCTATATTGGTGCCATTCGCGGTGGAGTCGTCGCTTTCGGGCGTGCAAAAGTTCGTGGGCGAGGCGAATGAGTTGTGGTATAAGCGCAGCTTCAGTGTGCCTGCGGCTTGGAAAGGCAAGGAGGTGCTGCTGCATTTCGGTGCGGTGGATTGGCAGGCCGATGTGTTTGTCGACGATGTGCTGATCGGCTCGCACGTGGGTGGCTATACGCCCTTCTCGCTCAACGTAACGCCCTATCTGTCGGCGAAGAGCCAGCGGCACAAGCTGGTGGTGCGTGTGTGGGACCCCAGCGATAAGGGCTATCAGCCTCGTGGCAAGCAGGTGAGCAATCCCGAGGGCATTTGGTACACGCCGGTGACGGGCATCTGGCAAACCGTTTGGTTGGAGCCGGTCAATGCCTCCCACATCACGGCCGTCAAGGCCATCCCCGATGTGGATAAGCAGGTGATGCGTGTCTCGGTAGGCACCTGCTCGCCTTCGGCCGTGAGCGACATCGTAGAGGTGGAACTGCTCCATGAGGGCAAGGTGGTCGCCTCGGCCAAGGGAGTGCAGGGCAAGGAGCTGCGCTTGGCGGTGAGGCAGCCCATCTTGTGGGAACCGAGCCATCCCTACCTTTATGCGATGCGTGTGCGGCTGACGAAGAACGGACGTGCCGTCGACGAGGTGAAGTCGTATGCCGCCTTCCGCAAGATCTCGGCCGAGCGTGACGCGCAAGGCGTGATGCGCATGTGCTTGAACAACAAGCCGCTCTTCCAATACGGCCCGCTCGACCAGGGCTGGTGGCCCGATGGCCTCTACACGGCGCCTACCGACGAGGCCTTGCTCTACGACATCAAGAAGACCAAGGAGTGGGGCTTCAACATGATTCGCAAGCATGTGAAGGTGGAGCCGGCTCGCTGGTATTACCATTGCGACAAGGAGGGCGTATTGGTGTGGCAAGACATGCCGAGTGGCGACATGGGCAACCAATGGGCGCCCCATCAGTATAACGGCGGAACCGATCGGGCGCGCACGGCGGAGTCTGTGGCCAACTACGATCGGGAGTGGAAAGAGATCATGGATCTTTGCATCTCCAACCCTTCGGTTGTGGTTTGGGTGCCTTTCAACGAGGCTTGGGGCCAGTTCGAGACCGAGCGTGTCGTAAGTTGGACGAAGCGCTACGACCCCTCTCGCTTGGTCAACCCGGCCAGCGGTGGCAACCATCGTGCGTGTGGCGACATCCTCGACCTGCACAACTATCCCGGCCCCGACATGTTCCTGTTCGATCCGCTGCGTGTGAACGTGCTGGGCGAGTATGGCGGCATCGGCCTGCCTATGGAGAACCACCTTTGGTGGAACAAGCGCAACTGGGGCTACGTGCAGTTTAAGAACACCGACGAGGTGACGGCCGAGTATGTGAAGTATGCGAAGCAGCTGAAGGAGTTCGTGCGGAAGGGCTTCTCGGCGGCTGTCTATACGCAGACGACCGATGTCGAGGGCGAGGTGAATGGCCTAATGACCTATGATCGCAAGGTGGTGAAGATCAACGAGCAACAGGTGCGTGCCGCCAATCAGGAGGTGATCCGCTCAATGAGCGAATAAGCAGGAGAGGCGAGGCGTAAAAAAACGATGGGCAACGGCGTAATTTCCGTTGCCCATTGTCTTATAATAACGTTCACCATGGAAAAACACGCCGTTCGTCCATGGTTATGCGGCGGCTCTTTAACGATCGCCCTTCTCGATCTGCTCCTGCACGATGGCATCCACCACGGCTACCGTCGTCAGGTTGAGGATGTCGCGCGTAGAGCTCTCGATGTCGGTGAAGTGGATCGGCTTGTTCAGTCCCATCTGGATCGGGCCGATCGTCTCGCTGATGCCCAGCCCGTCGAGCAGCTGATAGGCGCTGTTGGCCGAGCTCAGGTTGGGGAATACCAGCGTGTTCACCTCCTTGCCCTTCAAGTGGGTGAAGGGATACATCTCGTCGCGCAGCTTGTTGTTGAGGGCGAAGTTCACCTGCATCTCGCCGTCCACCTGCATCTCGGGGAAGTTCTCGTGGAGGTAGGCCACAGCGTCGTGCACCTTCTGCGGACTGCCCTGCTTGTCGGCGCCGAAGTTGGAGTAGGAGAGCATGGCCATCACCGGCTCGTGGGCGAAGAACTTCACGGCGTCGTTCGTCAGGCGAGCGATGTCGATCAGCACCTCCGTCGAGGGATGGCGATTGATCAGCGTGTCGGAGATGAAGTAGGTGCCCTTCTTGCACACCAAGATGTTGATCGCACCGAAATGTTTGTAGGGGGCGCGGATGCCGATGATCTGCTTCGCCAGCTCGGTCACCTCCGCATAGCGGCTATACACACCTGTCACGAAGGCGTCCGCCTCGCCCGTCTCGACCATCATCATGCCGAAGGCGTTGCGGTTCACCATCTTCTCGCAAGCCTCGCTGAAGGTAACGCCCTCGCGTGCCTTCTTCTCCGACAGGATGCGGGCGTAGCGATGCCGGCGCTCGGTCTCCCGGTCGTGGCGCAGGTTGACAATCTCGATGCCCTCTAAGCTGACGTTCTCTTCTGCGGCGATCTTCTGCAGGCGCTCCTCGTTGCCTAAGAGAATCGGTTGGCAGATGCCCTCGGCCTTCGCCTCGACAGCCGCTTTCAGCATGTTGACGTGGTTGGCCTCGGCAAACACCACACGCTTCGGGTTGGCCTTCGCCATGTCGGTGAATGAGCGGAGCAGCTTGTTGTCGTAGCCCATCATCTCGCGCAGCTGGTTGGCATAGCCCTCCCAGTCGGTGATGGTGTGGCGAGAGACACCGCTCTCGATGGCTGCTTTCGCCACGGCGCACGACACACGCGTCAGCAAGCGGGGATCGAGAGCCTTGGGCAGGATGTAGTCGCGGCCGAAGGTGGTGCGCTTCAGCTTGTAGGCCGCGTTCACCACGTCGGGCACCGGTTCCTTGGCCAGGTCGGCGATGGCCTTCACGGCCGCCAGCTTCATCTCCTCATTGATGGCGGTGGCATGCGTGTCCAGTGCGCCGCGGAAGATGTAGGGGAAGCCCAACACGTTGTTAATCTGGTTGGGATAGTCGGAGCGACCTGTCGCGAAGATGATGTCGTCGCGCGAAGCCATGGCGTCGGCATAGGAAATCTCGGGGTTGGGGTTGGCCAGGGCGAAGACGATGGGATTGTCGTTCATCGTGCGCACCATCTCTTGGGTCAGCACGTTGGCCACCGAGAGGCCTAAGAACACGTCGGCACCGACAAGGGCCTCCTGCAGGGTGTGCAGGTCGCGGTCGGTGGCGAACTCGCGCTTAGCTGCGTTCAATCCCTCCCGGTCGGAGCGGATCACGCCCTTGCTGTCGCACATCACGATGTTCTCGCGGCGTGCGCCTAGCATTACATATAATTTAGTACACGAGATAGAGGCCGCGCCCGCGCCGTTCACTACGATTTTCACCTCGTCGATGCGCTTTCCGGCCACCTCCAAGGCGTTCAGCAAGCCGGCTCCCGAGATGATGGCCGTGCCATGCTGGTCGTCGTGCATCACGGGGATGTCGAGTTCCGCCTTCAGGCGTTGCTCAATCTCGAAGCATTCCGGAGCCTTGATGTCCTCCAGGTTGATGCCTCCGAAGGTGGGGGCGATGGCCTTCACCGTCTGGATGAATTTGTCAGGGTCTTTCTCGTCTACCTCGATGTCGAACACGTCGATGCCAGCGAAGATCTTAAACAGCAGGCCCTTGCCCTCCATAACGGGCTTTCCGGCCAAGGCGCCGATGTTGCCTAGGCCCAACACGGCCGTACCATTTGATATGACGGCAACCAGGTTGCCTTTGGCGGTGTATCGATAAGCGTCGAGCGGCTTTTGCTCAATTTCCAAACAGGGTTCCGCTACACCAGGCGAGTAGGCCAACGAGAGGTCGGTCTGCGTGCTATACGGCTTGGTTGGGATAACCTCAATCTTTCCGGGCTTACCTTGCGCGTGATAGCGTAAGGCATCCTCTTTCGTAATTTTTGCCATGTGTCTATCTCTTTATAATAACAATTTGTAAAGTTTCTTGTTGACCCAGCTTTCAGCTGTTACTAACCGCGAATGTAATGATTTATCTCATATAACGGCAAGTTTCCGCCTTTTTTTGCGCCGCTTTGGCCGCCTACGCCGCTTCTAAGGTCCGTGATTTGTTAAATAATTAAAAACACCAAGCACTGTATATGCCGTATATTACTTATAAAATAATAATTTCTATTACATTTGCGCGTTCTACAGATGATACAGAAGAGCAGAAAAACAACTGAAATAGTATATGTACACTAAGAGACTCTATACATTCGCCATAAGTCTCGGCTTGCTTATATGCCAACAAGTGCCAATGATTCAAGCGCAGGAAGCTGAAGATGTAAGTTGGTCCTGGCCCGACTATTCATTCCTTTGCTTCGAACGTAACCCTAACGACACTGGCGGCACGCAGCTTTCCGATTCGCTTTTCGACGCGCATGCCTGCGGCATACGTTTTCAGGTGAATCGTACGGAGCTTCTCCCTTCCGACCCCTTCATCGCCTTATACGATAAAGCCTTGGCGCCGCTGCTGAAAAGCCGCGACATGATCCTCTCGCGCATCTACGTGCGTGGAGCCGCCTCGCCCGAAGGCCCTTACGAGAACAACCAGCGCCTGGGTCGCGAGCGCACGCAGCGCCTCGTGGAGTTTATCAGCAGCCGCTTGGGGCAGAGTCTCGACGAGGACATGATTCAGGCCGAGAGCATCACCGAGGATTACGGCTACTTGGTCAGCCTTTTGCGCCGTGCCAACGATCCCGACCTCGAAGCCGTCGA
This sequence comes from uncultured Parabacteroides sp., assembly GCA_934718155.1. Taxonomy (GTDB): domain Bacteria; phylum Bacteroidota; class Bacteroidia; order Bacteroidales; family Tannerellaceae; genus Parabacteroides. The sequence continues at coordinate 31,983 of CAKUZF010000028.1, forward strand.
GGCGGTCTGGCAGGCCAGCGCGGGCGACGAACGCTATTGCAAGCAACATCTGATGGCCGCACAGAATGGCCGCCTTTGGCAACGCCTGAAGCATCGCTACTTCCCGCAGTTGCGTCAGGCCCGTGTGGTGCTCTGCTTTGCGGCGAAGCACGCGGTCGATCGGATGGAGGAGGAGCCTATACCGCTGATGGGCGTGGAGCGTCCCTTGGTGCATGAGTCGGGCTATCAACCCCTGCCCCTGCTGCCTAAGCCGGAGCGTCAGCGCATGTTGGCGGTGCGCACCAACCTGTTGCACGACTTCCTTGTCATGCCGAAGATAGGGTGGGTGCCCTCGGCCAATCTGCAGCTGGAGTATTTCCCCAGCGATGGCCATTTCACCTATAATATGGGATTCACGTTCAGCAACCACCGCCACTGGAAAGACAAGCAGTTCTTCCAGGTGCGCCAGTTGCAGCTCGAGCTGCGGCGCTATTTCAAGGGCGACGCTCAGTTTGTCGGCCCCTTCCTCTACGCTACGGCCGAGGGAACTATCTATGGCATCGGCCTGACCAAGGGCAAGGGCAACGAGGGAGAGGGCGGAGGAGCCGGCATTGGCGCGGGCTACTCGTTGCCGCTCAACCGCAAAGGCTCGCTCCGTCTGGAGTTTACGGCCGACCTGGGCTTCTTTATCACCCGCTACGACCCCTATGTCTATGGCAACCCGCTGACGGGCAATTCGGTCGACGACAAGTATTACTACGACTATACGGGTCATCCCTCGCAGTTCAAGAAGCGCAATCACCGCTTCACCTGGATGGGACCGACCAATGTGGGCATCCACATCACCTACGACATTCTTTATCGTAAAAAGACGAAAGGAGGCCGCCGATGAAGTGGAGATCCTATATAATATATGGTATGATGGCCTGCGGCGCGTTGCTGACGGGCTGCATCGAGCCTCCGCTGCATTTGCCTGACGGCGTGCCACAGGTCGAGACCGAGATCAAGATCGACTGGCAGGTCGACATCGATTGGCACAACAAGAAGATCTACGGATGGCTCTTCGACGATGCCTTCACGCTCGAAGACCTGCTTGGCTATCCCGACCCCTCCAACTACGAGGTGCGTCGCTACTACCTGGGCAACACCCCCAACGGCCCGCACACGTCGGCCGGACTGGATGCCTTCACCGTGTTTGGCAAGCGCTTCAAGCGTTCCTATCAGTATGGCTTCTACGACCTGCTGATCTGGAGCAACATCGACTCCGAGGATGAGACACAGGTGCTTGTTGTCGACGATTCCGACCTGGATGCCGTCACCGCAACGACCACCGTCACGCGAGGTATGCTGCGCGCCGAGGGCGACCTGAAGGTAACGGCGCTCTACAACCAGCCGGAGATCTTCTATGCGGGCTATCCGCGCAACGTGGAGATTTCCAACAATCCCGCCGACTACGACTACTTCGACGAAGAGGCGCAAGTGTGGGTGAAGCGCATCTCCGCGACGCTCTGCCCCCGTGTCTATATCTACTTGGTGCAGGTCGTGCTCTACAACAACGACGGCCGCATCACGGGCACAACGGGCGAGACGGCCATCTCGGGCTTCGCCTCGGGCACCAACGTCAATACGGGCCATACCAACAACAAGCCCTGCCAGGTCTATTTCGACACCGCCATGCGTCGCAACGTCTCGGTAGAAGGCCGTATGGCCGATGTGGCGGCGGGCCGACTGACCACCTTCGGGCTTTGCGACATGGAGTCGTATGTGGTGAGCAGCAAGTCGGAGTATAAGGGCGGCCGCCCCGAGGTGAACAACTATCTCTACGTGCCGCTCCAGTTTCGCAACGGTACGCAGAAGACCATCACGGTCGAGGTGACCGACCAGTGCCAAAGCCAGTGTCACGGCGGTGTCATCACCGTCTTCATCGACTGCGGCACGATCCCCATCCCCGAGGGCAGCGGCGGCGGAAACGTCTTCGTCCCCACGGTGGAGGACTACGAGGAGGTTGACTACGACATCGAGATGTAATAAAAACAAATAAACATAAAGCCGGTTATCCGTGGAAATTATGTGTAACAACTAAATAAATAAACGACATGAAAAAAGTACTAATTT
>CAKUZF010000029.1 GCA_934718155.1 uncultured Parabacteroides sp.
AAGGAGCTATTGGAGAAAGAACCAGATTTGTTACAGCGATTGCCGCTGGGAAGTATCGCCACCTATTTAGGCGTAACGCAGGCAAGTCTGAGCCGGATTAGGGCAAAAATCACACGGCCGTAATACTGGTCGATAAACTCCGGGAACGAACCTGCTGTAAATTGGAACTTTTTTCCAACTGCTGGGGATGAAATACATATTTGTCCACAATAACCACGAACAAATTCTGCTTGAACGGGAAATAATACACCAATCCGGCTTTTGACAGGCCGCAGGCTTTGGCTATTTCCATCTGGGTTGCTTTCTCATAATTCATTTTGGTGAATACCTGTAAGGGCTTTTCCAATACTTCTTCCCTGTTTGTAAAGATACGCATCCATTTTTGTGTCAGTTACGAAGATACGGATTTTCTCTTTTCAAACATTTGTATTCCAGTGTTTTTTATTGTCATAAAATACCACGGATGAATGTCTTGTAATACATTTCTTCATTGAAAAAAGTACGGGCGACCGCTTCGCTTCATGCAAAGGCAGTCGCCCATGGTCATTACCGAACAATGCGGAGCTACAGCTTCATGCCCTTCGGTTCCGTCAGCCCCGGTCTTCCGATAACCAGATGGCTGCGCGCGAAGTCTACGTGCGAGCTTTCCGTTTGCTGTTCCGTCTGTTTCTTCTCGCTGCCTTGCCGGTACTCTTCCGTGCTTTCCAGCATCGGCGGAGCCAGCTCCAGCTGTATCTTGCGGTTCAGTGCGGCGAGTTCGGATTTCAGCTTTTTCAGCTCGTCCTCCTTTTTCCATGTCTTCCCGGCTATCTCCTGCAACTGCGGGATTTCACGCTCCAGCGAGGCGATCTTTTCCTTGTACTGGTCGATGATGTCCGGTATCCTTTCCAGTGCGTTCAGGAAGTTCGTGGCGGCGGCATGTGTGTCAGCCATTGCCAGATGCCCGTTGTTGTAGGTGTACTTGTATTTGCCTTCTATGACAAAGCGGTTGTCGATAAACTCCAGACCTTCTTTGAGCGTCCTTTCACTGACCACCTTGATGGGGAAGCGGCAGTGCTTGTCCGTGCGGAGAAACATTTCAAAATCGGAGATAAATGCCGGAGTAAGTTCCTTCAGGGCAATATCCTTCACATGATAGCGGATATTCAGGAACTCTTGCAGGTGCTTGTAAACGACCAGATATTTTGAAAGCGTGGCTTTGGCTTTCATGCCGGCTTCCACCTGCTTTGCATAATCCTCGTTGTGCTGGCGGAACACCTGCATCAGTGTATGGCAGTGGTGTTCCAGTCCGAGAAAGGCATCCTTCACTTTTTCAGCCGTCACAAAATTGTCACGCTCCATGATTTCCTGATAATGCCTGTTGATGTTCACACGCATCTTGTCAAGCAGGCGGTTTGTTACAAGTGCGGCTGAACTTCTTCCCGTGACACGTCCGCCGTTCGTGTCCCACAATTTGGGATCGACCGAAAGTTTGCTGCTGAATTGCGTCTGTGTTCCGTCCGCTGTGATACGTCCCATAACCGGTACAGTACCGTCCTTCTTCACTGCCTGTCTTTTCAGGTAGAAGATAACTGAAAATGAACTCTTCATCGTTCTAAAAATTTTTTGGTTTCAAATTTAGTTCGTGAAGAATCCTTCGTCGCTACGCAAATCATTGAGGAATACTGCAATTCTCGTTCATGCCGCATTTTCTTGTGCGAGTTGTTAGTAACTCACTGGAAGTTAATGTTTTCTATATTCTTCCAACTTCGTCATAACCTGTTTTGGGCATGGTCACGAATTGGTAACTCTGCGATGTCCTAACTTGGCTTTTTCATCGCTTTTTCTGTCTTTCATTTTTTCAAGCCAATCTGCCAATAACTTTGCTACATTTTTCTGTTTATCACTTTTTATTCGTACTTTTGTCCTTATAGGGTTCACTAAATACAATACTTCGGTAAATTCACTCATTTTATGAAGCCGACTTCATAGCCCTACAAAGTCAACTTACTTTGCCTACGAAGCCGACTTCATCGGACGATGAAGTCAACTCCATTTTTGAGGGCATACATGGGGATTGTCGCAAGTTGCTATGAAAGCCTGATGCGTTTCCCGACTGATGTGAAGTTGCTTTGGGAATGCTCTCCTAAACTGTTCACTAATCGTTTCAATGGCTTCTGTGCCCCAAACTCCTTTGCGGGTGTTATCAGAGACATACTTGCCCACACCATAGTATAGTGCGAGCATCTGTCGGTTGACAGCCTTGGCTGCTTCCAACTGATTTTGGAGTATGGCAGACTTATAAGTTATACGGCTTGATTATATTGAGTACTAATCTTGTCCATTGTTCTTTCTTTTTCCTACAAAGTTAATCTAAAATCAAAATACAGCCAATGCTTCGATAGGAATTAGCCTAACCTAAGCGGCTCTTGCCGTAAAAAAGAGGAGTCCTTTGAAAAGCCTGTCGATTATTTGCGTGTCTGAGGAAATTTTGGATTGCATATAACGCAAAATATCAATATAATGATTACATTTGCATTTGGATGGGGTAAATCTGCCAAGCTATAAAAGAGTTTGTTATCGTTAAATTCAAATGTCTATGAAAGTGTTTCTTGCTTTAATTTGTTTATTTATGGGGATATCGGTTTATGGCCAGACATCGGAAGTGCGTCCTTATAAAGACTGGGAAACGATTGCTTTTTGCACGTATGAATCTTACCATCCTTCCCAATATGCGCGAATCGACAACAACTGGGAGCTGCTCTATACGCTGCGTACGCCCATGAGCCTTAAGGAATTGGAGGAGAGAGGTGTTGCGTTTACCAACAGTCAGATTATCTTGTTGCATATAGGAGGATTGATTGAGAATGAGAATAATGTATTGAAAACCGTTATGCCAATTTTTAATGAGGAGCAGACGAAGTCAATACGCACATTAAGCAAGGGTATTGCTCAATCGGCATACTCGCAAAGCGAAAAAGAATGGTCCGCATTTCTTAAGGAGCTAAAGAGACAGAAATTAACGAAGAATGCGTATAGCCTTGTTTTCTCCTATGTGCTTGACGGTAAAATCTGGAAAAAACAGTTGCCTTCTTACGAAAAACTCACAAACAACGCCACATGGAAGGGCGCATATTGGGCATTGTATGATAAACGCCAAAACGGTTCGTCGTACGGGACGAATGGCTTTAATAGGATGTTTTATCAAACATGGTCGGATTCATTATCCTACTGGCTTGGGAGTAAAACGATATTCAGCTTCGTGGAAGAGTATAAGCAACATGGGAAAATAGTCAGCAAAGACTTGTTGGATAAGTGTATGGAATGGGGGCTCGTCAACAAGCAGGGCGATGTTATTATCCCGATTATCAATGAAGACAGCGATAGCCAGATCGTTCAGATCAGCGATAGAATAGTGGCTAAACTTGCTGCGTGCGTGAGTCAATACTCTTCTGATTTTATGAAAGAATATCAGCTGGCTAATGAGAATTTAGCCAAGGTTGTCTTGTATCATGAGGTGATGTGGGACATGTTGGATGTTTTAGTACGCGAAAAGATTATTACGCAACCCGATATTCTCAAAGGAAGTCCTAATGCGAACAAAAAGGATTTCGGACAGATTGTCTATATTGTGGAGTAAATAAATGGGCAACGAAGTTCACCTCGTTGCCCATCGTTATTTCAATGCTTAGCGGTAGTCGCTTATTTCTTTTTCTTGAAAAGACCTTTTACCTTGTTGACCGCATCTTTTGCGGTGTCAGTCACCTTGTTCGCTTCATTCACCTCGCTGGGAGTCTCAACGGCTGGGGCGGGTGAGTCATCGCCGCCGCCAACAGATAGGCCTTCGTTTATCACGCCCTGCTCGGGAGGATTGCCCGCAAGCTCGTTAAAGTAGCGCACGAGGCGGTTGTGTTCGCGAACATCGGTCTCGTTGGTGACGTTGTATGTCTCCGGGGTTTTGCTGTAGGAATATTTGTAGGTGATCTTTACGGTTTGGCCTGCGCTGCCCAACTCGGTGTTTACCTTTACGGTAATCGCCTCTCCATAGCCGGAGCTTTCTTTCTCGATGAGCGTAAAGGACTCCTTGTTGCCATTTTTGCTGTAGTTGGTGATGTTATAACAGGGATCGTCGTCGCCATCCATCCAGAACAGCTTCTTGTTACGGTCGATCACGTTGCGCATGTATGCTTCCTTTGGATTGTCGGTGTAGTGATAGAGCAGTTCAATCTGAGCCGATGCGGTGAACGCCATCAGTAACGCGACGAGCGTCATAAGTGTTTTGTTTCTCATAGCTTTAATTTTTATGGATGATTGATATAAGTTTGTTTGTTTTTGCGGGGGTAGTGGTGCTATCCCTCGTTGGCAAAAATAGACATTCTGAGTTGAAAAATGGCAGTTTCGCACCATAAATATGAGCCGGGCTTCTGATTTTAACATTCAAGGGGGTCTATATTGCCGATTTTGCGCTACCTTTGGCCTCCCAAAAAGAATTTATAGGAATAACAAAGATGGCAGAGGAGGTTAAGAGCCCGGGTAGGGGACGAAAGAAGGCACCGGTGCAGGTGGTGCCCGATATGGGACGTTTGCAGCCGCAGGCACGCGAGCTGGAGGAGGCTGTGCTGGGTGCGCTGTTGCTTGAGAAAGACGCCTATTCCATCGTGAGCGACATCCTGAAACCTGAATGCTTCTACGAGAAGTCGCACGAGCTGATCTATACCGCTGTGCGCGACCTGGCGATGCGTCAGGAGCCGGTGGATATGATGACGGTGGTTGAGCAGCTCAAGCGGATGGGAAGCCTCGACTTGGTGGGCGGCCCGGTTTACATCTCGGAGCTGACCAACAAGGTGGCCAGCACGGCCCACTTGGAGTTTCATGCCCGCATCATTGCCCAGAAATACTTGGCTCGTGAGCTGATCCGCTTCTCGGCCACTGTGCAAGATAAGGCTTTCGACGAGACGGTCGATGTCGACGACTTGATGCAGGAGGCCGAGGGCTCGCTGTTCGAGATCTCGCAGCGCAACGTGAAGAAGGACGTGATGCAGATCAACCCCGTAATCAAAGATGCGCTGAAGATGCTTGAGCGGGCGGCCAACCAGGAGGGAGGCATGAGCGGCCTGCGAAGCGGCTTCGACGGGCTCGACAAGATTACTTCGGGCTGGCAGAACTCCGACCTGGTGATTATCGCAGCCCGTCCGGCGATGGGTAAGACGGCCTTCGTGCTCTCGATGGCCAAGAACATGGCTGTGAACTACAACATCCCCGTGGCGCTCTTTTCGCTTGAGATGAGCAACGTGCAGCTGGTGAACCGTTTGATCGTGAACGTCTGCGAGATTCCGGGCGAGAAGATCAAGAGCGGACGGCTGGAGAACTATGAGTGGGAGCAGCTCGACTTCAAGATCAAGGAGCTGTATGACGCGCCAATCTATGTAGACGACACGCCGAGCCTCTCGGTGTTTGAGTTGCGAACGAAAGCCCGCCGCTTGGTGCGCGAGCACAACATCCAGTGCATCATCATCGACTATTTGCAGCTGATGAACGCCAGCGGCATGAACTTCGGAAGCCGTGAGCAGGAGGTGAGTACCATCTCGCGCTCGCTGAAGGGACTGGCCAAGGAGCTGAACATCCCCATCATCGCCCTCTCGCAGCTGAACCGTGGTGTGGAGGCGCGCCAAGGCATCGAGGGAAAGCGCCCGCAGCTGGCCGACCTGCGTGAGTCGGGAGCCATCGAGCAGGATGCCGATATGGTGTGCTTCATCCACCGCCCGGAGTATTACAAGATTTACGAAGATGAGAAGGGCAATTCGCTGGTGGGCTTGGCCGAGATCATCATCGCAAAGCACCGTAATGGTGCGGTGGGCGATGTGCGTCTGCGTTTCAAGAGCGAGTTTGCGAAGTTTATGAATATCGAAGACGACGTGGAGCTGCAAGAGGTAAGGTCGCGGCTGAATCAGGGTGCGCCGCAGACGGCCGCGCCGCCCACGCCCGATTTCCTGCAACCGAGCGGAAACGACCAAGCGCCCTTCTAACCGCATTTATTTAGTATCTTTGCCTCCAACATTATTGAATTGCAATTTAGCGTATGATCGATCAGAATGTTTTTAGAGATAAAAAGGCGGCCTACTATACGTTGGGCTGCAAGTTGAACTTTGCCGAGACCTCGACGCTGGGCAAGCAGTTGGCCGAGCAGGGCGTGCGAAAGGTGCGTCCGGGCGAGCGGGCCGATATCTGCTTGGTGAATACCTGCTCGGTGACGGAGCTGGCCGACAAGAAGTGCCGACAGGCCATTCGCCGCATCGAGAAGCAGCATCCGGGCGCTTTCATTGTCGTCACGGGCTGTTATGCGCAGTTGAAGCCCGAGGAGGTGGCCCATATCGATGGGGTCGATTTGGTGGTTGGAGCGGAGCATAAGCTGGACTTGCTTCGCTATATAGACTCGCTGGAGAAACGCGCTGAGGGGGGCTTGGTGGTGGCTTCGGCCAGCAACGACATTCGCACCTTCGCACCCTCTTGTTCGGCCGACGACCGCACACGCCATTTCCTGAAGGTGCAGGACGGTTGCGACTATTTCTGCTCATATTGCACCATACCCTTTGCCCGTGGGCGTAGCCGCAACGGCTCGATCGCCAGTCTGGTGGCGCAAGCCGAGGAGGTGGCTCGTCAGGGAGGCAAGGAGATTGTGCTGACAGGGGTGAACATCGGCGACTTCGGCAAGACTACGGGCGAGCACTTTATCGACCTGATTCGTGCGCTCGACGAAGTGGAGGGGATAGAACGTTATCGCATCTCTTCGATTGAGCCGAACCTGTTGACCGACGAGGCGATCGACTTCGTGGCTCACAGCCGGCGTTTCGCCCCGCATTTCCATATTCCGTTGCAGAGCGGCAGCGATGCGGTCTTGAAACTGATGCGCCGCCGTTACGATACGGCCCTGTTCCGCCATAAGATTGAGACGGTCAAGGCGGCGATGCCCCATGCCTTCATTGGGGTGGACGTAATTGTGGGCACTCGCGGCGAGACCGACGAGTACTTCGAGGAGGCTTACCGCTTCATCGAGAGCCTCGACGTGACGCAGCTGCACGTGTTCAGCTACTCAGAGCGACCGGGCACGCAGGCCCTGAAGATCGACTACGTGGTGGATCCGGCCACGAAGCATGCTCGCAGCCAGCGACTGCTCGACCTGTCCGACCAGAAGTGGCGCGCTTTCTATGAGGCGCACAGCGGGCAGACGGCTAAGGTGCTCTTCGAGCATACGCGCAAGAATGGCTTGATGCATGGATTCACAGAGAACTATATCAAGGTGGAGCGCCCTTACGACGCTTCGCTGGTAAACCAAGCCGTGCGGGTGCGTTTGGGCGGCTGGAACGCCGACCAGACGGCCTTGACTGCCGACGAACTTGAGGAAGGGGGCGAGCATGGCAGATAAGCTGATCTATCCGTTGCTGCGAGGCTGGGTGATGTTGCATGCCGTGCTGCCGATGCGAGCGCTTTATGTGCTGTCCGACCTGCTCTTCGTGCTGGTCTATTACGTGGTGCGCTACCGCGTGAAGGTGACACGGCAGAACCTCGACGCCTCTTTCCCGGGACTGGCCTTGGCCGAGCGCAGACGGTTGGAACGCAGGTTTTATCGTCACTTCACCGATTATGTCGTGGAGACGATTAAGCTGGCGGCAATCAGCAAGGAGGAGTTGATGAGCCGGGCGAAACTTCTCAATCCTGAGTTGATTGACCAACTGCAAGATGAAGGTCATCCGTTGCTCATCCTCATGATGGGCCACTATGGCAACTGGGAGTGGTTTTCAGGCTCAACATTCTTTTTCAAGCAGACGCGTCTCTATCAGATCTACCGCCCGCTTTCCAGCCAAGCGTTCGATAGGCTTTTCATCGACCTGCGCACTCGCTTTGGGTCGCTTGGCATTGCCAAGAACGACGTGGTGCGCGAGATGCTTCGGCTGAAGCAGTCGAAGGAACGTGCGTTGAGCATCTTCATTGCCGATCAGACGCCAAGCAAGGCCAACTTGCATTATTGGACCGACTTTATGCGGCAAGACACCCCCTTCTTTACCGGAGCGGAGCGTTTGGCCCGCAAACTGAACGTACCCGTGGTGTTCTGCGATGTGCGTCAGGAGGCGCGTGGTCGCTACACGGTGGAGTTTAAGCTGATCGCGGAGCAACCCAAGTCTACGCCTGAGTTCTACATCACTGAGCAGTATGCCCGCTTGATGGAGCAGACCATTCTGCGTGATCCGGCCAATTGGCTCTGGACGCACCGCCGCTGGAAACACAAACGAGAGGAGGTAGAGGCGTGAAACGGGTAGCGATTATCATCTTGAACTGGAATGGTAGTGCGTTGATGCAGCAGTTCTTGCCTTCGGTGATCGACTGCTCGCCCGACTGGGCGGAGGTGATCGTGGCCGACAATGGTTCTACCGACGACTCGGTGGAGATGTTGCGCCAGCGATTCCCCGAGGTGCGTGTGATGGTGTTCGACCGCAACTATGGTTTCGCCGAAGGCTATAACCGGGCGATTGCCGCCGTGGATCATCCCTACTGCGTGTTGCTCAATAGCGATGTGGAGGTCACACCGCATTGGCTTGATGCGCCGTTGGCGGCGCTGGAGGCCGACCCGAAGGTGGCTGGTGTGCAGCCCAAGATTAGAGCTTGGCGAGACAAGGCGATGTTTGAGTATGCTGGTGCTGCGGGAGGCTTTATGGATCGGTATGGCTATCCCTTCTGCCGGGGGCGTGTGCTCTCGGAGGTCGAGAAAGACGAAGGGCAATACGACACACCCGCCGACCTGCTTTGGGCTACGGGTGCTTGCCTGTTCGTGCGCACGGCCATCTATAAAGAGGCGGGGGGACTGGATGCCCGCTTCTTTGCCCACCAGGAAGAGGTGGATCTCTGTTGGCGCTTGCGATCGAGAGGCTACAAGCTGCGTTGCACGCCCGAATCGGTGGTCTATCACGTAGGCGGTGCCACCTTAGAGATGGAGAGTCCTCGCAAGACCTTCCTGAATTTTCGCAACAATCTGCTGATGCTCTATAAGAACTTGCCGGAGAAAGAGTTGCGACACGTGATGCGTGTGCGCTTTTGGCTGGATTATATGGCTGCGCTCCATTTCTTGCTGAAAGGTCACGTAGCCAATGCCAAGGCGGTCTATGAAGCGCGGCAGGCTTTTCGCACGTTGCGCCCTTCCTATCAATGGGTGAGGGAGGAGAATTTACGCTTGGCTACGGGCGAGCCTATCCCCGAGCGGATCGGTGCGAGCTTGATCAAGGAATTTTATCTAAAAGGGAAAAAACGCTTCTCTTGCCTCGTGCAAGAGAGTATGCAAAAATAAGGTATGAATAGAATAGGTGTATGGATGGGCTTGTTGCTCTGTCTGCTGAGCTCCTGCCTGCATGAGATTACGCAGACGTATAACCCCGGGGTGACGCCGGGCGTTGTTGGTGTGCATGGCGATAGTGCCTACGTGATGGCCTATACCCGTTTGGGATGGATCTACGATAGCGAACTGAAAAGCCATCGCACGGGCGAATGCCTGCTGCTGAATTTCACCTACGACCCTTCTGTGAATAAGCAGGCGCAGGAGTTGGGCTATTACAATGTGACAATTACGGGGCAGCAAACGGTCGAGCGCCTGTCGGTCGGCGTGGAAGAGACTTCGCTCGATCAGGTGCTGACGCATGAGCAGCCGTTGGTCTGTGCCATCAGCCCGGCTGATTCGTCGCTTTGCGTACAGGTGGACAACTACCTTTTTCTGCCTTCCATCTGCTGGACGAACGAGTCGAACAAACTGAAATGGACATTGACCTATGATCCACGTGTGGCTCCCGACGAGCTGGACGGCAAGCGTGTCTACCCGCTCTTTTTGCGCACCGTGGCGACAGGGGTAGTGGCCGATACCGCGCAAAAGGCGGTGGCGGCGATACATGCGTTCGACCTTTCGGCTGTGCGACAGGCTTTAGGCGGATCGACTGACGATCGCTATGTGCGCCTCTTCTATGTGGATGGTATCAACCCAGAGGATAGCACCCAGTTCACATGGGGTGTGTCGGGGCCGATTGTCATCCATTGATACATATATATTAGAAATAAAGAAAATGAGCTATACACAGACAAAATTGACTTGGTTGGGCGCTTTGCTGCTCGGACTGACAGCCTGCATCGGCGACGAGGCAGGCACGGTGCATTACTACCGATGGGGCGTGGTGGAGGAGCAGCCGATGCGGAGTATTCACACGGTCGATGGGCAGGGTAACCACCTTCGGATCTCCTCGGCCGATTTCGAGAGCCAGACGGAGTGGAAGCAAGGCGATTGCTGCGCCGTGGAATTTAAGACCAACTGGGTGAAAACATTGGCGGATGGCGTTTATCAAGCCGACATCTTGCGCTACGACACAATCAGCGTATGGCCGGTGCATAACCAGCTGACCGACACGTCGGCCGTTTTGCCCAACGAACGCTTTGTGACGCCTCATTTCGGCCGTAGCTGCTACATGGCCGATCGTTTCTTCATCGAGGTGCAAGATGCCTACCATCAAGCCGACCAGCAGGATCTGTTCGACCTCTCGTATGATTCGGCGCAGATTGCCGAGGTAGACAGCGCAGGCCGACACATTTACAACCTCTTCTTGCGTGTGCGCAGTTTGCCTGGAACGGGCGACTCCACCAAGTGGGTGCAAACAAACGCTTTCCGCATCGACGACTTCTTGCGGACGGTCCGTCCAACGGAAGAGGCGCTTGGCGACACAGAGGTGCGATTCAGCGTGAACTATCCAACAGGCCTTGAGGCCGACTCAATTGCCCTTGTTTGGGGGAAATCAAGTGTCTTTACGTTGCGGTTTTCGGAATAATGTGTATTTTTGTTTTCTAAAATCAGCGAAAGAATGTATAAGGAGATATTGAAATGGGTGATTGGGCTCATCTCTCAGCCCACAAAAGCTTGGCATTTGTTGTCGAAGAGAGAGGAAGATCACGAGGCCTTCTTGGCGCGATTCATCTATCCTTTGATCGGATTGGTCACGGTTGCGGCCTTCTTAGGTTGCCTGTTCTCGATGAAGGAGTTTAATGTCGAACATGCCTTGAAGGAGGCAATCCGCACGTTGGTCTCTTCTTTCGGCGGGTTCTATTTGGCCGCCTATGCGATGAATGAGCTTGGTCTGGCCGCTTTTAAGGTGAAGAAAGACTTGAAGTTGTGGATGCGTTTCGTGGGTTATTCCTCTTCGTTGATGTTTGCCTTGAGCTTCATTCTGAAACTTTTGCCAGAGTTTTTCTTCCTGGAACTGTTCGTGCTCTACACGTTCTATATCGTGTGGGAGGGCGCAGGCCCCTACATGAAGATAGAGGAGCCGATCCGAATGAAGTTTACGATGGTAAGTACGGCCTGCATATTGGCTATGCCTTGGGTCGTTGAGAAACTGTTGGGCCTTTTTATGCCAGGATTGGCTTAATGGGCACTTAATAATAATGTATGAGCGATGAAAGAGAAAATTAGCAATAACATACAAATCAAGAATAAGCGAGCGACCTTCGACTATGAGTTGCTCGATACGTTTACGGCGGGCATTGTGCTGACCGGAACGGAGATCAAGTCCATCCGTCTGGGTAAAGCCAGCCTGGTGGATACCTTCTGCATCGTGGAGCGAGGCGAGTTGTGGGTAAAGAACATGTATGTGGCCGAGTATTTCTACGGCACTTACAACAATCATGCCGCTCGCCGCGATCGTAAACTGTTGCTCACACGCAAGGAGTTGCGCAAGATTGAGGGCGCAGTAAAGGCGAGTGGATTCACCATCGTGCCGACCAAGTTGTTCATCAACGAGAAAGGGTTGGCCAAGGTGATTGTGGCTATCGCCCGAGGCAAGAAGGAATATGACAAGCGCGACTCGATTCGCGAACGCGACGACAGGCGAGAGATGGATCGCGCTTTCAAGCGATAAGAAAGAACGGGCGAGTCCCAGGCAAAAAAGATTATTTAGGAAGAAGCATGACAAAAGCTGCATTTGAACAGCTCCTGCGGGAGCGCATCTTGGTGTTGGACGGTGGTATGGGCACCATGATTCAACAGTATAAACTGACGGAGCAGGATTATAGAGGCGATCGTTTCGCTGATTTCCCCGGAGAGTTGAAGGGCAACAACGACCTCTTGGCCTTGACACGCCCCGATGTGCTACGGGCTATCCACACGCAATACATGGAGGCCGGTGCCGACATTGTGACGACCAATACCTTCAATGCCAATGCCATTTCGATGGCCGACTATGGAACGGAGGCTTATGTGGCAGAAATCAATCGGGCTGCCGCCCGCTTGCTGAGCCAAGCTGCTGCCGACTATCAGGCGCGTGCTGGTCGTCAAATCTTAGTGGCAGGCTCTATTGGACCGACCAATAAAACCGCCTCGATGAGCCCCGACGTAAACGATCCGGCCTATCGAGCCGTCGGCTATGCCGACCTATATGCCGCCTACACCGAGCAGATCGATGCCTTGGTGGAGGGTGGGGTGGATATCATCCTTTTCGAGACCACTTTCGATACCTTAAACGTGAAGGCGGGATTGGAAGCGGCCGAGGCTGTCTTGCGTGACCGGCAAGTCGATTTGCCGATCATGCTCTCGCTGACCCTTTCCGCCCAAGGCGGGCGTACCTTCTCGGGGCAGACTTTGGGAGCGTTTGTGGCCTCCATCCAGCATGCTAACATTGTGAGCGTCGGTTTGAACTGCTCATTTGGAGCAGCCGACATGAAGCCCTACTTGGCTGAGTTGGCTCGCATTGCCCCCTTCTTTATCAGCGCTTATCCCAATGCGGGATTGCCTAACACTTTTGGTGAATATGACGAGACTCCCGAGAGGATGCGGGAGCATGTGCGCCCCTTCGTCGAGGAGGGATTGGTGAATGTGTTGGGAGGTTGCTGCGGTACGACCCCGGCTCATATAGCTCAGTTCCCGGCTTTGGTCGCAGGCAAACGACCGCATCGGCCGACAGCGAAAGCCGAGTGCCTTTGGCTTTCTGGCTTAGAGCTGCTTGAGGTGAAGCCTGAGAACAACTTCGTCAATGTGGGCGAGCGTTGCAACGTGGCTGGCTCGCGTAAGTTCCTCCGTCTGATTAAGGAGGGCAGCTACGAGGAGGCCTTGACCATTGCCCGCAAGCAGGTGGAAGATGGAGCGCAAGTGCTCGACATCAATATGGACGATGGTATGCTGGATGCTGTGAAAGAGATGACCCATTTCCTCAACTTAATCGCTTCGGAGCCCGATATCGCCAAGGTGCCCGTGATGATCGACTCCTCGAAATGGGAGGTGATTGAGCGGGGATTGATGTGTGTGCAGGGAAAGAGTGTGGTGAACTCCATCTCGCTGAAAGAGGGAGAGGAGCTCTTCCTTCGTCATGCGGAGCGCATCAAGCAGCTTGGTGCTGCCACGGTTGTGATGGCATTCGATGAGCAGGGGCAGGCCGATACCTTCGAGCGTAAGATTGCCATCTGCCAGCGTGCTTACGACTTGTTGACACAGAAAGTGGGTTTCAATCCGCAAGATATCATCTTCGATCCCAATATCTTGGCTATCGCTACGGGTATAGAGGAGCATGATGGCTATGGTTTGGCCTATATCCGGGCAGTGGAGTGGATCAAGCAGAACTTGCCAGGCGCAAAGGTGAGTGGTGGCGTAAGCAACCTCTCTTTCTCTTTCCGAGGCAACAACCAGGTGCGCGAAGCGATGCATGCTGTCTTCCTTTATCACGCAATTGCCAAAGGTATGGATATGGGTATCGTGAACCCTTCAACCTCGGTGTTGTATGAGGAGATAGAGCCGACATTCCGCACCCTCTTGGAGGATGTGATCCTGTATCGTAGGCCGGAAGCCGCAGAAGAACTGATAGCTTATGCCCAAGCGATGCATGCGCAGGCGGCGGGCGAGAAGGGCGAGCAGCAACAGGAGGCTTGGCGTACGGCTCCCCTCAGTGAGCGACTGGAGTATGCGTTGGTGAAGGGCATTGGCGACTATTTAGAGACCGACTTGCAGGAGGCATTGCAGCATTATCCGCATGCGGTGGATATTATTGATGGACCGCTGATGAGTGGTATGAACAAGGTGGGCGACCTATTTGGTGCGGGCAAGATGTTCCTGCCTCAGGTGGTGAAGACAGCTCGCACCATGAAGAAGGCGGTGGCGATCCTTCAGCCTGCCATCGAGGCCGAGAAGTTGGCTTCGGGTTCGGTCAAGGCGGGAAAGGTGTTGTTTGCTACGGTGAAAGGTGATGTGCACGACATCGGAAAGAATATCGTGTCGATCGTGCTCTCGTGCAACAACTACGAAGTGATCGACTTAGGTGTGATGGTGCCAGCCGAGGTGATCGTGCGCAGGGCGATCGAAGAGAAACCCGATTTGGTCTGTCTTTCGGGCTTGATCACTCCTTCATTGGAGGAGATGGCACATGTGGCCACCGAAATGCAGAAGGCGGGCTTGACCATCCCCTTGATGGTGGGAGGAGCCACCACTTCGAAGCTGCATACGGCTGTGAAGATCGCTCCGCATTACGACTTCCCCGTTATCCATGTGGCCGATGCGGCGCAAAACCCTTTGATTGCGGCGAAGCTGCTCAATCGTTCAACACACGATGCCTACGTGGCAGAGTTGAACCACGAACAGGAGGCGCTGCGTATGTCGATGACACAACGATCGGAGGAACTGGTCTCGCTGGCCGAGGCACGCCGGCATGCTGTTCGGATTGATTGGGCGCACTATGCTCCAGTCGAACCCAAGCAGATGGGTGTGCACGTGATAGACCACGTGGCGGTCGAGGAGTTGATACCTTACATCAACTGGACCTACTTCTTCAATGCTTGGAAACTGAGCGGACGCTTTGCCGAGATCGCTCAGATTCATGGTTGCGACGCTTGCAGGGCCACATGGCTGGCCAGCTTCCCGGAAGGGGAACGAGCGAAGGCGGCCGAGGCGATGCAACTCCACAAAGAGGCTATTCGCCTGTTGGATCGGATGGTGCGTGAACAGGTGGATTGCTGTAAGGCTATTTATGGATGTTTCCCTGCATCGAGCGAGCAGGATACGATTCGCATTGCCGACCAATTGCTGCCCACTTTGCGTCAGCAGGTAAAGAAAGCCGATGCCGTCTATAAGAGTTTGGCAGACTATGTGATGCCCGCTTCGGAGCAGCGCACGGATTATGTGGGGGCCTTTGTGGTGACCGCAGGAGCGGGATTGGCGCATTGGATGACTCAATACGAGGCAGAGGGCGATAGCTTCAAGGCTTTGCTGCTTCAGACGCTGACCGACCGCTTGGCGGAGGCTTTGGCAGAGTATCTGCATGAGCGGGTACGCAAGGAATATTGGGGTTATGCGGCCGATGAGCAATTGCCGATTAACGATCTCTTCAAGGCAAAGCAGCAAGGCATCCGTCCTGCCATTGGCTATCCTTCGCTGCCCGATCAGTTGCTCAATCAGACGATTGACAGGTTGCTTGACATGCAGCGCATCGGAGTCAGTCTGACAGAAAATGGAGCTATGCAGCCAACCGCATCTGTCAGTGGTCTTTATCTGGCGCATCCAGCGGCCGAATATTTCATGGTTGGCCAAATTGACGAGGAGCAGCTTCGCGATTATGCGGCTCGTCGTGGATTGGCCGAGGCGGAGGTGCGTCAGCTTTTAAGCCGAAACATCCTGACTGAGTCTTGAACATCAGTGCGCAATACAAAATAGAAGCGGGGGCTATCCACTTGGTGAGAACCAAGGAAGGAAGCCCCCGCTTTCTTGTATATCCTTATAAGGCGAAAAGCCTATAGAAGCGCATATTTCAAGGCAAACAGGATTGAGATGATGATTGTCTTGATTTTTAAATCCTTGTAATGACCGCTTAACAGATGGAGAATCACCCAGGTGATAACACTCAACAGGATTCCGTCGGAGATGCTATACGCCAGAGGCGTATCAAGCCTTCGATGAAAACAGCTGTCAGCGCAAACTGCCAGCTGTAACCCATCGTCAGTACGATTGTATAAACGAAGAAGGCGAGGATACCCATTCCTGGTGCCAATGCGAAGGGATACTTGGCATAAACACCCATGAACATGGTGGCGATTACGGAGGCTAAGATGGTGGTGGTGAAAACAGCGCTCGAGTCCATGCCGGTCTGCCCTAACAGCGAAGGGCTGACGGCTAAGATATAAGACATGGTCAGAAACGTTGTGATACCTGCGATGATCTCCTTTCGGATGGTCATTGTTTTAGCATCAAAGCCAAAAAGCTTATTCAATAAATCCATAGCATGTAATCAGCTGGACGATCAGAAAATAAACTTTACAGCCAAAGTCGGGTTGACGTAGAGCTGCTTCGAGGTTGGGCAGTCTGCAACGATGAAGTTGTTGCTAAACTCAATCTCCGTACCCAACGAGAAGTGCTTGCTGGCGTTATACCACAGCTGCGGCTCCGAGAGCATCACCAATTGTCCATGTCCGTTTGCCTTCTCACCACGCCAAATATCCAGGAAGCCCGAGAAAGTGCCTTTGCCGTCGGCAAAGTTTATGCCCCATACACCCGTTAGCTGCATGGATGCATACGCCCGGGAACTTTGGTATTTAAAGTATTGCTTATACATCGCTTGGATTGACCAAGTGGTGGAGAAGTTGCTGTTATGACCATTCAATGCGGCACCAATCAAGGCTGCGTTTTGGAAACGCGTGCCTCCACCGTTTTTGAAGGTCGTCATACCACCGTCATACTCGATATGGCCTGCCAGCGAGAGATTCTGCGCGGGTTGTGCGAAGGTGAACTCACGTGAGATCTCGGTGTAAGCCCCCTTCATGCCATCGTGATACATATCTAAATCGATAAACCAGTACCAAGAGCCTAATTTATCTGCTTTAAACTGCTCGAAGGTCAACGTCACTTGCTGGCGTGTAGCCTCCTCGTCAGAGTAAATCTGTCGTCCGAAATCGTAGTGTACCTGTAAGTTTTGCGCCGATACAGCTACGCTCGATAGCAGTAAGGCCAATGCGAAAAATAATCTTTTCATGTGCATGTTGGTTTTTTAAGTAGATGTGTAATAATATAAATGTGTGACTAATTTTTGTTGTTAGGGTAAAGCGTCAACCTCGGCCAACCACAATGAGGCCATTGCGTCGCTTGGCATACGCCAGTCGCCACGAGGCGAGAGCGTGATTGAGCCCACTTTAGGCCCATCGGGCAGGCAACTGCGTTTGAATTGTTGCATGAAGAAGCGACGGAAGAAGGTGCGCAACCATTTCTTGATCGTTTCGTTGTCATATGAATGGGCGAAAGCCGTTTGGGCCAAGAAGTAGATCTTGGCAGGGCTTGCCCCGAAACGCAAGAAGTGGTAAAGGAAGAAGTCGTGCAGCTCGTAGGGTCCAACCAGGTCTTCGGTCTTTTGCTTGATGTTGCCCATCTCGTCAGCCGGTATCAGCTCTGGGCTGATCGGTGTGTCGACAATGTCGAGCAACGTCTCGCGAGAGGCTGCGTCTACCTTGTTGTTGGCCACCCATTCCACTAAGTAGCGCACCAGTGTTTTGGGGATAGAGCCATTCACTCCATACATCGACATGTGGTCGCCATTGTAGGTGGCCCATCCTAATGCCAACTCGGAGAGGTCGCCTGTCCCGATCACGAGGCCGTTCACTTTGTTTGCTACGTCCATGAGCAGCTGAGTGCGCTCTCGGGCTTGGCTGTTCTCATAGGTCACGTCGTGCACTGAGGCATCGTGGTCGATATCCTGGAAGTGTTGCAAGCAGGCTGCCTTGATCGAGATCTCTCGCAGTGTGACACCCAGCGATCTGATCAAGTTGCATGCGTTAGTATAGGTGCGGTCGGTGGTGCCAAAGCCTGGCATGGTGATGCCGATAATCTGCTCGCGGGGTAACAGCAAGGCATCAAACGTCATGACGGTCACCAAGAGAGCCAACGTTGAATCCAATCCTCCTGAAATACCTACAACGGCGGTCTTCGCATGCGCGTGCATCATGCGTTTCGCCAAGCCGGCCACCTGAATATGGAAGATCTCTTCGCAACGCTCTTTCAAAGCATTGCCTGAGGGAGTGAACGGATGGGGATCGATCGTGCGTGTCAGCTGCAGCGAATGTTTGGAAAGACTGAAAGGCACGCAAGTGGCCGATGTCAAATTGTGGTTGGTGTAGCCCTGCATAAAGCTGGTATTCACCCGGCGGTCGTTCATCAAGTTCTCGATGTCGATCTCGCTGATCACCAGCTGCTCCTTCATTGAGAATCGCTCTGACTCCTCCAAAATCACGCCATTCTCGGCAATGATGCCATTCCCTCCAAACACCAGGTCTGTGCTCGACTCGCCAAAACCTGCTGATGCATAGACGTAGCCGGCAATGCAACGAGCCGACTGCTGGGCTATCAGTGAGCGTAAGTAGGCATGCTTGCCGATCAACTCATTGCTTGCCGAGAGGTTCACAATCAGATTGGCACCTTGCATGGTCAACTCGGAGCTGGGCGGAATGGGAACCCACAGGTCCTCGCAAATCTCGATGCCCACTTTGACTTGGTCGTATTCGAAGAGCAGGTAGCTGTCCATCG
Organism: uncultured Parabacteroides sp.; assembly: GCA_934718155.1. Taxonomy (GTDB): domain Bacteria; phylum Bacteroidota; class Bacteroidia; order Bacteroidales; family Tannerellaceae; genus Parabacteroides. Next base: position 18,545 of record CAKUZF010000029.1, read on the forward strand.
GCACGATGCGGCCTCCGATCTGGATGACACTATCGGGCAGAGCCGAGGCGGGCGTAAACCAGCGTTCTTCTTGAAACTCCTTGTAGTTGGGCAAGTAGCTCTTAGGTACGACACCTAAGATTTCGCCCCGCTGGAAAGCCACTGCGGCGTTGATAAGCTGGTCGCCGCTGCGCAACGGACAGCCCACAATGGCCATCAAGTCGAGGTCGGCTGTCTTTCCAACCAACTCCAACAGTGCTTTTTCTGCGTTTCTTAGCAATGTCTCTTGCAGGAAGAGATCCATGCAGGTGTAGGCGGTGATGGCCAACTCCGGAAAAGCGATAATCTGCACCTCTTTGGCAGCAGCCTGGCGCATAAGGCTCTCGATTTGCCGCATATTATAAAAGCAATCGGCCACCTGTACACTTGGAATGGCCGCCGCTATTTTTACAAAGCCGTAATTCATGTTAGTAAATGTTTATTCAAAGATGGCCTCAAAGGTACATAATTCTGTGCAATATTTGGTGTATTGTTATTTCCAATGATGCGAAGAGGGCGTAATAAGTCTTATGCTTTGTTAGTTAGGGCGGCTCTTATTGGCGCGCTTTTATTAGCGGGAAGCATCAAATACTATATTTCAAATAATCAAAACTCATAATTCGAAATTTATCTTTATCTTCGCGAAACCTAATATAATAATTAATAGTATAGTCATGAACAAGATTTGGTTAATGGGTGCTACCGCTTGCATGTTGCTGGCTTTCGGCTCATGTAAACCCAAACAGAGTGCCTACAAGGCCGCTTACGAGCAAGCTAAGGAGAAGGAAACTACCGCTCCGGTTGAGGTGGTTGAGGAAACAGAGGAGGTTGTTGAGGTAGCTCCTGTGTCAAAACCGAGAACATCTACCGCGACGACTCGCAGCGAGCGTATCAATGCGGCACAAGGCGAGGATGCAAGCCGTTTGAAACGTTTCAGCGTTGTGATCGGTAGCTTCAAGAATCGTACGAATGCGTATGCTTTGAAGGAGCGTATGCAGAATCAGGGATATAACGCTGTGTTGGGCGAGAACGAGCAGGGTATGTTGCGTGTAATTGTTGCCAGCTTCGACAACAAGGCAGATGCGGCCGATAGCCGTGATGCGATCAAGGCAAAGTATGCCCCTCAGTTCCAGGATGCTTGGTTGCTTGAACGTGCATACTGAAAAATAGAGCGTTATGGCAAAAACGAGGGAGCAACTGTTGGCGATTCTTGATCAATTCGTGCTGGATGGGAAGATGGTTGATGCGCAACCGTTTGGTAATGGGCATATCAACGATACCCTGAAGGTGATCAATGAGCGTGGCGAGGCACCTTATATCTTGCAGCGGATCAATCATCAGATTTTTCAACAGGTTGATGTGCTGCAAGAAAATATCCGCATCGTGACGGAGACCATCCGCAAAGCGTTGGAGGCCCGTGGCGAAACGGATTTAGACCGAAAGGTGCTGACCTTCTTGCCGACGAAGGAGGGGAAGAACTATTATTTCGATGGCGAAAACTATTGGCGTGTCTGTTTGCTGATTCCCAATAGCGTTAGCTACGAAGCGGTGACTCCTGAGTTGGCCTATGAGGCAGGCAAGGCGTTTGGCGATTTCCAGACTATGCTCGCCGATCTTCCAGAAGGAACGCTGGGCGAGACAATCCCCAACTTCCATAATATGGAGTTCCGTTTGCAACAATTCCATGAGGCGGTTGCGCAAAATGCGGCAGGCCGACTGGAAGAGGTGGCAGAATTGGTGCGAGAGATCGAGGCGAGAGCAGAGGCGATGTGTGTACAAGAGCGTTTGTATCGCGAAGGTAAGCTGCGTAAGCGTGTGAACCATTGCGATACGAAGGTGAACAACATGTTGTTCGACAAAGAGACTGGCGAAGTGCTTTGTGTGATCGACTTGGATACGGTGATGCCCGGATTCGTGCTCTCAGACATTGGCGACTTCATCCGAACAGCTGCGAATACAGGTGCTGAGGATGATGAGCAGCTGGATCGTGTAGGAGTGAATCTTCCCATCTTCGAGGCTTACACCCGAGGGTATATGGAGCGGGCCAAGGCCTTCTTGACACCTACGGAGATTGGCTTGTTGCCTTATGGCGGTCGCTTGCTGACTTACATGCAGACGGTGCGTTTCCTGACGGACTATCTGAATGGTGATGTCTATTATAAGATTCATAGCCCGAAGCATAACTTAATCCGCACGAAGGCACAGTTTAAATTGCTGCAGAGCTTAGAGGCTCATGCCGACCAGATGGATGGCTTTATGCGTCAGTGGTTGTAGGATAAATGTAATAAGATACGAACAAAAGAGAAAGGGGATTGTCCATAACGGACAACCCCCTTTCTTATATAACCCATTGAATGGGCTTGTTTGTTTTATTTGCCCTGAATTGCGGCGATGCCCGGAAGAACCTTGCCCTCGATAGCCTCGAGCAATGCACCACCACCCGTAGAAACATAAGATACGCCCTGAGCCAAACCGAACTTGTTAACACAAGCTACAGAATCGCCACCACCTACCAATGAGAAGGCGCCGTTCTTTGTTGCCTCTACGATAGCCTCACCTACAGCACGTGAACCGTGAGTGAAGTTCTCGAACTCGAATACACCCGTAGGACCATTCCAAAGGATTGTCTTTGAGCTCTTGATTACGTTAGCGTAGATCTCCTCAGTCTTCGGACCGATGTCAAGACCTTCCCAACCGTCAGGAATCTCATTAACCGGAGCGAAGTTGGTGTTTGCGTCGTTGCTGAAGCTATCAGCGATCTTCGCATCAACAGCCAATACCAAGTTCACGCCCTTATCTTTAGCCTTCTGCATCAACTCCAATGCCAAGTCGAGCTTGTCATCCTCGCAGATTGACATACCGATCTTACCGCCTTGAGCCTTCGTGAAGGTATAAGTCATACCGCCAGTGATGATCAAGTTATCTACTTTATTGAGCAGGTTCTCGATGATCTCGATCTTCGAAGAAACCTTAGAGCCACCCATGATAGCGGTGAACGGACGCTTGATGTCGTTCAAAACCTTATCAACGGCCTTTACCTCTTTCTCCATCAGATAACCAAACATCTTGTGGTCAGCATCGAAATAGTCGGCGATCAATGCCGTAGAAGCGTGTGCGCGGTGAGCGGTACCGAATGCGTCGTTCACGTAGCAGTCTGCGTAAGAAGCCAACTTCTTAGTGAACTCCTTCTGGCTCTCCTTCACTGCCTTCTTAGCAGCCTTCTTCTCCTCGTCGGTTGCGTCTTCAGCCAAGCCTCTGGGCTTACCCTCTTCCTCGGCATAGAAACGCAAGTTCTCCAACAGCAAAGCCTCGCCCGGTTGCAAAGCGGCAGCCTTTACGCCAGCCTCCTCGCCGATGCAGTCGTTAGCAAACTGTACATCGATGCCTAACAGCTCAGACAGGTGAGCCAAAATGTGCTTCAAAGAGAATTTCTCAGATACGCCTTTCGGACGACCCAGGTGTGAGCCGATGATCACGCTACCGCCATCAGCCAAGATCTTCTTCAAAGTGGGAAGAGCTGCACGCATACGCGTGTCGTCTGTGATGTTGAAATTCTCGTCCAAGGGGACATTGAAATCTACTCTGACAAATGCCTTCTTACCGGCAAAGTTGAAAGTGTCAATTGTTGCCATAATTCCTTATGTTAATTATACAGTTAAATATGTTTCGCTTAAAACGCATGCAAACTTACATAAAATATTTTATTCCGTTTCTTGCCTTGGGCTGTTTTTTACTCCGATTGCGTGGTTATTAGTGCTTGTTCCACCTCTGAGAGTCCTCCTTCGCGCACGATGACTCGCTTTTGGCCATCGAGCAGATAGAGCGCGGGCGTGATTTTCAGTTCATACAACTCGTCGCTAAGGATGCTGCTCTCAGGGTTGTAGCTGTTGATCCAGTTGGCCGAAAGTATTCCTACTCGCTCACGCCATGCTTCCACGTCGGCATAGGGATAGATGGTGAGGATCTTCAGCCGTCCGCTTTGTTGCTGTGCGTTTAGTGTCGGCGATTGCTTCATTTGGTCGATCAGCTGCCGACAATGCAGGCATTCCGGATCGAAGAAGAGCAGAATCAGTCGCTCGGCCTTTAGGTCGTGTAGTCGGAAGACGGGGGAATCCTTGTCGCTCAAGGCATAGGCGAAATCTTCGGCTACGGTGCCTACTCGGTTCTTCAAGCAAAGCTCCAGCAAGGTGGCCGGACGGATCTTCTCATCCTCGTCGTAGCGGTCAGACTGCAAGATGGCCTCCAACACGGCGATGTATTGCTCGTTGTTTTGCAGGGGAGAATAGCTGTAGGCCAAGTATTCCTCCAGTTTCTCGTTGAAGAAGAGGAGCATGGCCTTGGGTGTTCCTTGTCCTGCCTTTTGCACGAGCGTTTTCAGCCCTTCTGTTTGCCGCTCGGAAGAGGCTGCACGTAGAAGGACGAGATAGTCTTTCAATGCCTGCTCCAAGAAGGCGCTGCCGCGTATGCCGGTCGTGTCGGTAAAATCAAACCGATCCCAGTAGTGCAAAGCGATCCAATCGGCTCGCTCCGAAGGGTGAGTGAGCGTTTGGGGAACTTCCGTTTGCTCGAAGTGTCGATCTTTTGGAGAGGGGATCGAGGTGGCTTCCCGACTGGCTCGGCAGGCCATCCATCCCCATAATCCGATTCCGATCAGTAGTATCCAGCGTTTCATGCTCGCTTTTCCAAGATGAACGAACTTTAATGGATTTGCTTGAACGCTTTGCCTAACATGCGGATGATGTCGCTTGCGATGAGGCTTTCCTCCGAGCAGTCGGAGCTCCGAACGGCCCAGTCGCCAGCCGAGGCATGCAGGAATACGCCGTCTACGGCTGCTGTCTCAGGCGTATAGCCTTGAGCCAATAAGCCTAAGATGATGCCCGTTAGCACGTCGCCGCTGCCCGCTGTCGCCATGCCAGGGTTGCCGCAGGCGTTGAAGTAAACATTGCCCGACGCGGTGCAGATGGCGGTATAAGCCCCTTTGAGCACGATGGTCAGCTGATGGTTGGCGGCGAAATCGCGGGCCTTCATCAAACGCTCGTAGGCGGTTTGGCTATCGCCCGCCAAGCGGTCGAATTCAACCGGGTGAGGGGTTAAGATGCTGTGAGGCGGGATCTTGTTCAATAAGTCTTTGTTAGAGGCGATAATATTCAATGCGTCAGCGTCGATCACGACGGGCTTGTTGCAATTGCCCAAAACACGTTCGACAATGGCTGCCGTTTCCATGTGTTGGCCTAAGCCCGGGCCCATGCCTATGGCGGCGTAGTTGGCTGTGTCGGGGGCGGTGGTGAGGTAGTCGGCGTGGGTGTCGAAGCTCAGCATCGCCTCGGGGAAAGCCGTCTGGAAGAAAGCCTCTCCTCGGTATGGGATATGGGCGGTCAGCAAACCTGCGCCGCTACGCAAGCAGGCCTTTGCGGCCAAGAGGGCCGCGCCCATTTTCCCTTTGCTTCCCGCTATGAGGAGGGCGTGCCCGAAGGTGCCCTTGTGGGCGAATCGCTCGCGCGGTAACAGGCTGGCCGAGACATCTTCCTCTTCCACCATCAGATAGGTGCTGCTGGTTGTAGCGATCGCTCCCGGGTGAATGCCGATATCCAGCACACGCCATTCGCCGACATATTCTGCGTTTTCGGGCAGGAGGAAGGCCAGTTTGGGGAAGCCGAACGTGATGGTGACGTTGGCTCTCACGATGGCATTCGGATCGTTGGTCCGGTTGTCTTCGCCGAATAGCCCCGAAGGGATGTCGATGGCTACCACATGGGCGTCGGTCTGATTGATGAATTGAACCAATGCGGCGAATCCCCCTTGAAGAGGACGGTTCAGTCCCGATCCGAAGAGGCCGTCGATAACGATGTCGTTCTCTTCCAGGACGGGCAGTTCGAAGTCGCCTTTCCCTACCTCGATAAACTCCACGCGCTCGGTCATCAGGAGGCGGGTCTTGTTGCGCTCGCAATCCTCGGAAAGATGGCTGGTCGGGTTGATCAAGAAGGTCTCGACCCGTTTAAACCCCTCTTCCTTGAGCAGGCGGGCGATGGCTAATGCGTCGGCGCCGTTGTTGCCTTGGCCGGCGAAGATCACGATGCGTTGCATCTTGGAATAGTGGCGGCAGAAGTCTTGCACGAACGTCTGAGCGGCGCGTTCCACTAAATCGATCGAGCTGATGGGCTCGTGTACAATTGTATATTGATCAAGCTCTTTAACTTTATCTGTTGCGAAAATTTTCAGCATAAGTAATGGGTGTTACCTTATTTTTAGATTCAGGCAAATGTATAATAAACTTTCGGAACTTGCTAATGTTTTTTGTTCTTCCTCAGAAAATGTTTACTTTTGTCGCTCAAATAACAAATAAGGTATGCAGAAAATCCACCTAAAAGACAAGGAATTTAAACTGTTTATCCCCGATGCGGAGATTCAGGCGGCGATTAAGCGTATGGCTCAGCAGATCGAGGCGGATATGGAAGGCAAGAACCCGCTGTTCGTGGGGGTGCTGAATGGAGCTTTCATGTTTGTGTCTGATTTGATGCGAGCGTTCGACAACGCCTACGAGCTGACTTTCGCGCGCTATTCTTCTTATAAGGGCACGTCGAGCACCGGAGAGCTGAAGGAGGTGATGCCCATCACCACCGACCTGACGGGGCGCACGGTGATTCTTTTGGAGGATATTATCGACACGGGATTCACCATGAGCCGGCTGATGCCGCTGTTGCGCGAGCGGGGAGCGGTAGATGTGCGTTTGGCCACCATGCTTTTCAAGCCCGAGTCTTTAAAGGTCGATCTGAAGCCCGATTATGTGGGTATACAGATTCCGCCTGCTTTCATTGTGGGTCATGGGCTGGACTACGACGAGAGGGGGCGTGCGTATCGCGACATCTATCAGGTGGTGGAATAAACCTTGCGGCAGAGAATATAAAAATTACCTATATATAATAGTAGAAAAAATTAGAATTATGTTGAATGTAGTTATTTTTGGTGCTCCGGGTTCAGGCAAGGGCACACAGAGCGAATTGATTATCAAAGAGTACGGTTTGGATCACATCTCAACAGGCGATGTGCTTCGTGGTGAGATGAAGGCTGAGACTGAGCTGGGTAAGATCGCTAAGGATTATATCGAGAAGGGTCAGCTGGTTCCCGACGAGCTGATCGTGAATATGCTGGCTAACGTTTTGGACAGCAAGAAGCCTGAGAAGGGTGTTATTTTCGATGGTTTCCCCCGCACAATCCCGCAGGCAAAGGCGTTGAAGGCTATGCTGAACGAGCGTGGCACCGACGTAAGTGTAATGCTGAACTTGCAGGTTGACGAGGATGAGCTGATCAAGCGTCTGTTGGAGCGCGGTAAGGTTTCTGGCCGTTCTGACGACAACTTGGAGACGATCAAGTCTCGTTTGGAGGTTTATCACACGCAGACTGCTCCTTTGGCTGACTATTACATTGGCGAGGGCAAGCACGTGGCTATCCAGGGCATGGGCACGATCGAAGAGATCTTCGGACGCATCAAGGAGGCAATCAATAAACTGTAATATTCAACTGACGTATGGCTGAATCGAACTTTGTAGATTATGTAAAGATCTATTGCCGGTCCGGAAAGGGAGGCAGAGGATCTTCTCACTTCCGCCGCGAGAAATACATTCCGAAAGGGGGTCCAGACGGGGGCGATGGAGGACGAGGAGGTCATATCTATCTCCGAGGCAATCGTAATTACTGGACATTGCTGCACTTGAAATTCGAGCGCCACATCATGGCGACCAATGGCGAGAGCGGCAGCGCAAAGCGCAGTTCAGGAAAAGACGGACAAGACCGGGTGATTGAGGTGCCTTGTGGCACCGTGGTGTACGACGCCGAGACGGGCGAATACATCTGCGACGTGACCGAAGACGGCCAGCAGGTCATGCTGCTGAAAGGCGGACGTGGCGGTTTGGGCAACGTTAACTTTAAGTCGGCCACCAACCAGGCACCCCGCTATTCGCAACCGGGCGAACCCGCCCAAGAGCGCACGGTCATCTTGCAGCTCAAGCTGTTGGCCGACGTGGGACTGGTAGGTTTCCCCAATGCGGGTAAATCCACTTTGCTCTCGGTGGTCTCTGCGGCTAAACCGAAGATCGCCAATTATCCCTTCACCACCTTAGAGCCCAACTTGGGCATCGTGAGCTATCGCGACAACCGTTCGTTTGTGATGGCGGACATCCCGGGCATCATCGAGGGCGCAAGCGAAGGCAAGGGATTGGGATTGCGTTTCTTGCGTCATATCGAGCGCAACTCGTTGCTGCTCTTTATGGTGCCGGCCGACACCGACGATATCCGTAAGGAATACGAGATCTTAAGCAACGAGTTGGCCCAATACAATCCCGACCTGTTGGATAAGCCCCGTGTGTTGGCTATCACCAAAAGCGACTTGCTCGACGAGGAGTTGATCGAGGCGCTCTCTGAGGATTTGCCCGAGAGAATCCCGCATATCTTTATCTCGGCTGTGGCCCAGCTGGGCATCACCGAGCTGAAAGACCTGCTTTGGAAGGGATTGAACGAGGAGTCGTTCCATGAGGCGGAGCGGATCGTCCATAAGAATATCGATGTCAACACGTTGACATTTGATGACGACGACGAGGATTTCGTGATTCCTGTCGACGACGACGACTTGGACGACGACGAGGAGTTTGAGGAATATTGGGACGATGACGAGGATGAATAGTTCTGCATTGTCAACGAAGCAAATGCTGCAGTTACCCCTCTTGGAGGAGTGCTGTGGCATTTCTCATTTTTTCACGACCCGTCAAGGGGGCGTAAGCCGTGGCATGGCTTATGGGACGATGAATCCGGGCCTTTACACGAGCGACGATCCCGCTTGCGTGCGGCAGAACTTGGCTATCTTGGCCGAGCGAATCGCTTTGCCGGTCGAGCGGATCGTGATGCCCCACCAGACCCACGAAGATCGGCTGCTGACGATCGACGCGGCATTCCTGTCTAAACCTGAGGCGGAGCAAAAGAGGCTGCTGGAGGGTGTCGACGGCCTGCTAACCGCCGAGCGCGAGCTATGCGTAGCGGTGTCGACGGCCGATTGCGTGCCGTTGTTGCTCTATGCGGCTGATAAACGGGTGGTGGCCGCCGTGCATGCCGGATGGCGTGGAACGGTGAAGGGGATTGCCCGGTTGGCTGTTGAGCGCCTGAAGAACCAATTGGGATGTGATCCGGCTCAAATCAGGGCAGGGCTAGGTCCGTCTATTTCGCAAGCCGCTTTTGAGGTGGGCGAAGAGGTGGTCGATGCCTTTCAGGAGGCGGGCATGCCGATGTATCGGTTGCTGCGCCGCGACCCCGCGACGGGAAAGGGCCATATCGACCTTTGGAAAGCCAACTCTTGGCAGCTGACGGAGGCCGGTGTGCCAGCCTCGCAGATCGCAGTGGCGGGCGTTTGTACCTACACGCACTGGGAGCGTTACTTCTCAGCTCGACGATTGGGCGTTGAGAGCGGACGCATAGTGTCAGGCATTTTTAACCATTAAAATGATTTATGTATGCTCAACATTACTATTTCAGACGAAATCTTTAAGGCTTGCCCCGGTTATGTGGCGGCGGTGCTGTCGTGCACGGTGAAAAACAGCCCCTCCGATCCGCGGTTGTGGGAGGAGATTGCGCAAGAAGAGGCTGCGATCAAAGCCAATGTCAAAATCGAGGAGATCAACAAATGGGCGCCCATCAAAGCTACCCGCGACGTCTATAAGAAGCTGGGCAAGGATCCGAATCGCTACCGTCCGTCGGCCGAATCGTTGCGCAGGCGTATCGTGCGCGGGTTGTCGCTCTACCAGGTAGACTCGCTGGTCGACCTGATCAATCTGCTTTCGATTCGCACCGGCTATTCCATTGGGGGCTTCGACTTGGATAAGATCCAGGGCGGCCAGCTGACATTGGGCGTTGGGCGAGAAGGGGAGTTGTATCATGGCATTGGCCGTGGCGAGCTGAATATCGCTGGCCTGCCTGTCTATCGCGATGCGGTGGGAGGCATTGGAACCCCCACGAGCGACGAGGAGCGCACGAAGATCGACCTACAGACCACTCGCCTTCTGATGATCATCAATGGCTATTCGGGCTACGACGGATTGGAGGAGGCGATCGACTACGCCTACCGTCTGTTGAACCAATATGCCTCTGTCGAGCATGCCGATTTGTCGATCTATAGGAAAAAAGAGTCGGAATAGCACGCTTTATTTGGTTAATGCGTGTAAATGTAGAATGATTTAGTATTAATAAAAATTAAATACAGCAAACATTTCCTCCGTACTTATCGAATAATCCCTATCTTTGCGGCGTTTAAGTCACTAAAACACAAAGAGAACATGATCGAGACAATTGGAATGAATGCGGGTCTGGTTTGGAACGCCTTGAACGACGGTGGCCAGATGAGTGTAAAAGCATTGAAAAAAGCCACAAAAATCAAGACTGAAAAGGACGTTTATGCCGCTTTAGGCTGGTTGGCTAAAGAGGGCAAGTTGGCATTCTCAGAGAAGGGCGCTGATCTGCTCGTTTCGTTGCTGTAAACGACCTTTATTTAGGGTTAGTTAGGAAGGGCTGTTCGACAAGATTGAACGGCCTTTTTGTTTTTCTGCCCATTTATCTTTTAAATAATCTTTATCTTCTTTGTCTAATTCAAAACAATCATGTACTTTTGTGTAGAGTTTGGTGAAAATGACCGAAGATCAAGAGAGATTGTTAGCAGTTTTTGAAGTTCGGGTTCGGGATTTGATGGCGTTATGCGATGCGCAGCGGCAGCAAATAGCGGAGCTGACGGATATGTTGACTCAAAAAGAGGAGTTGTTGCGGCAGTCGAATGAGGATGCTACGGCGTGGAAAGCCAAGTTCGACAATTTGCTGACGGCAAAGGTCGTCTCGGCCAGTGAGGAGGAGATGAAGGAAGCGCGGATGCGATTGTCTAAATTAGTGCGGGAAGTGGATAAGTGCATCGCACTGTTAAACGAATAGCGTGATGGACGACGAGTTTCTTATAACGATAAAGATAGCCGAGCAGCATGCGTTTCAACTTCGGGTGAAGCGATCGGAGGAGGAGATCATGCGGAAGGCAGCCAGCGAGGTGGAGCGCAAAATCCGCCAGTACAGGCAGCATTTCTCTGCGGAGGCGAAATTAGATACAGACGATTTGTTGGCGATTGTCGCCTTTCATCTGTCATTAGACAATTTGCGATTGGAGAATCTGCATGATGAGCGCCCGATAACAGACAAGGTGCGGCAATTGACAGACGAGTTGGAGGCCTATTTGAAGAAATAGGAGCGTTGTAAGAGCTTTTAGAAGGTGAAGTTTTCCGCACTGCAAGACACGGCGAAGGCCGATGTTTGTAGTGCTTTTTTTGTTTATGAATATATTAATACTGTAAGTAAAATGTCAGAGTTAGGAACGTTGATAATTATATCGATTGTAGCTTTGCTTGTTGGCGCATTGGCCGCATGGCTGATTATGCGCTACATGCTGCAGTCGAAGTACGAAGCCGTACTGGAGGAGGCCGAGAAAGAGGCCGAGGTGATTAAGAAAAACAAGTTGCTCGAGGTGAAGGAGAAGTTCATCCACCTGAAGGCGGACTTGGAGAAGCAGGTGGCTCAACGCAACTCGAAGATTCAGTCTATCGAGTCGAAGCTGAAGCAGCGCGAGATGAACCTGAACCAGCGCCAAGAGGAGCTGCAGCGCAAGCATGGCGAGTTGGAGACCGTGAAGGAGAACCTCAACGTGCAGCTCGAGGTGGTCGAGAAGAAGAAGCAAGACCTCGACCGTATGCACCAGAAAGAGGTGGAGCACCTCGAAACGATCTCTGGCCTGTCGGCCGCCGAGGCCAAGGAGCGCCTGATCGAGTCGCTGAAGGATGAGGCGAAGACGCAGGCTGCCTCTTACATCAATGAGATTGTCGAGGAGGCGAAGATGACAGCCAATAAGGAGGCGAAGAAGATCGTGGTACAGTCAATCCAGCGTGTAGCGACGGAGACAGCCATCGAGAACTCGATCTCTGTCTTCCACATCGACTCCGACGAGATCAAGGGCCGTATCATTGGCCGTGAGGGTCGCAACATCCGCGCGTTGGAGGCGGCTACGGGCATCGAGATCGTGGTGGATGATACGCCCGAGGCCATCGTGCTCTCAGGTTTCGACCCGGTACGTCGCGAGATCGCTCGTCTGGCTTTGCATCAATTGGTGCAAGACGGACGTATCCATCCGGCTCGCATCGAGGAGGTCGTTGCCAAGGTGCGTAAGCAGGTTGAGGACGAGATCGTCGAGACGGGTAAGCGCACGGCGATCGATCTGGGCGTACACGGCTTGCATCCGGAGCTGGTGCGTATGATTGGTAAGATGAAGTATCGTTCCTCTTACGGCCAGAACCTGTTGCAGCACGCCCGCGAGACGGCCAATCTCTGTGCCGTCATGGCGTCGGAGCTGGGCTTGAACCCGAAGAAGGCGAAACGTGCCGGCCTGTTGCACGATATCGGCAAGGTGCCCGATGATGAGCCGGAATTGCCGCACGCAATTTTAGGTATGAAGTTGTGCGAGAAATATAAGGAAAAACCTGATATTTGCAACGCTGTGGGAGCGCACCACGACGAGGTGGAGATGCAGACGCTTTTGGCGCCGATCGTGCAGGTGTGTGACGCAATTTCGGGCGCACGTCCGGGCGCACGTCGCGAGATCGTAGAGGCATACATCAAGCGTTTGAACGACTTGGAGCAGCTGGCTCTTTCTTATCCGGGCGTTGTGAAGACGTATGCTATCCAGGCAGGTAGAGAGTTGCGCGTGATTGTTGGCGCCGACAAGATCGACGATAAGCAGACGGAGAACCTCTCTTCCGAGATCGCCAAGAAGATTCAGGATGAGATGACTTATCCGGGCCAGGTGAAGATCACGGTAATCCGTGAGACGCGTGCGGTTAGCTACGCTAAATAAGAGTTCTAAGGAGAATGAAGATATGAGAGTTTGTTAATTTGTTTTCATGTATTTTTGAATTCACCCCAAGTCAAAGCCGTGAGGTTAGCGACTTGGGGCTTTTTTTTGTGCGTCCCAGCTATTCGGATTTTATTTTTTTATTCATTTCACACTAACCTTATTGTAAAAAATAATCGGTTTAGGAGGCCGCCCAGCTATCAGATATGTATTTTATTATTTATTCCAATGCGTATATATAATACGCATGAATAAAGAATAAAATAGATATGCTCGCATTTTCGTGATACAAATAAGGTTTGTGTAAATATTTCGATGTCCGTTTCTCCAAAATTTACGATATCTGTTGCTCCAAGCAATTACGTTGCCCGTTGTTCCAAAAAATCAAGTCGCTCGTAGCTCTATCACGTCGCCCGTTTTTATGATTTTCATTGCCCGTTGCTCTAAATTTCGTTGCCCGTCGTTATAAATTTCATTGCCCGTCGTTATGTATCTCCGTTGCCCGTCGTTTTTTCTTGCGTTGCCCGTCGTTTTTTATGCCGATGGGCGTGAAAATTTACGCCGACGGCCGTCGGCATTTTCGCCCGTTTTTGATTCAACTTTTATTCAGTATGTGTCTCTTGGGTTAGTGCCCCCTCCAGCCACACAGAAATAAAAAACGCGCTTTGACATGTTGGGAATGGCTATAAATACGTATATTTGTCCTGCGGTTACAATCCATTGATAATTATGTGCGAACTCAAAGATAAATATATCCGATTTGACTGGGCCATCAAGCGGCTGCTTCGCCAGAAGGCGAACTTCGGCGTGCTGGAGGGCTTCCT
>CAKUZF010000030.1 GCA_934718155.1 uncultured Parabacteroides sp.
CGACCCGGTGTTGACGCTGGAGCGAATGCCCGACATCGATCAGCAGGAGCTGGTGGTGGGCGACTTCTTCGCCGAGAAGAGCAAGGTGAATGGGCTTAACGGCTATGACGCTTATGGCTATCAGAACAAGTATAAATGCACGATGGACCAGAACGGCATGCTGCTGGGCATCGGCACATTCAGCCAAACGACGCTGGTGAAGCCGCTGACCGAGCTGCCTCGCAACGGCGTCTATACCGCCTATCGCGATGCCGACATGACGACCTTCCGCCTGATCGTGCCGCCCTATGCGTTTACGGCCGACTATCCCACGCTCTTGCTGCGGGATGGCGCGAAGCGTTGGAGCCTGCAGCTCAATCCGGCGGCGCTGACCGCATCCGCGGCCGAACCGGAAGCGGGCACGACCGAAGCGGGCACGCTGCGCTTCGAGTCGGGCAAGTGCTACCCCGTAAAGATGAAAATTCAGTGAATCATGTGAAACCAACAGGACGAGGAATGCGAATGAAACGAGGAATAGATAAACGATGGGGAGGCTGTTGCCTCCTTCTGAGCTGGCTGCTCGCCGCTGTGGCGTGCACCGGCGAGATGGAATGGCCCAACGGCCAGCCGACCGACGAGCCGCTGCGGCTGACGGGCGTCGTGCCGACGATGGCAGGCACATCCGCCACGAAGGCCGATGCGCAGGCCGAGCAGAAGCCCGACGAGATCTACGTGGGCCGTAAGCAATTCGTGCTAAATGATGAGGTGTTCTTCACGAAGATTCAGCGCACCGCTCAGCCGCTGACGAAGTTCTCCTATACCAACGAAACCTGGAAGCTGGGGGAGTCGTGGACGCATCAGCCCGCCGAGAACGAAACGGAGGCTAAGAAGATCTACTGGAGCGATGGGCAAAGCGCGCATACCTTCGTGGGCTATGGCCTGCCGCAGCAGACGGAAGGCAAAACCTTCGATTGGGAGCGGAAAACGGAGAGCGGCGACATCTTCTATGGCTCGATCGGCGAGAAGGGCGCAACTGGTCAGCTGGTGTTTACAGAGACGCTGCTTCAGGAAGAAGACTTGGTGTTGGCCCACAGTGAGGATCTGATCCCCGAGAAAACGACGGGTATCGCCAACGTCCCCTTCTATCATGCCTTGGCGCAGGTGCGGGTGATTGTCGACCTGGTGGGCTTCTCGGCCAGCGAAGAGGCGTGGGACAACGGGACCCGCGTGTCGGAGATGGTGTTGAAGCAGCTGCCGATGGGCTACCGCTGGCTGCAAGCCTCGAGTGCGGTGGAGGATGTCGTGGAGGGCGACGAGGGGGTGCACATTCTGCGTGATGTGCAGCTGTGGACTCCGTTCGAAGAAGGTGTGAACACGGGCATGAGCCGCCAGTTCCACTTCTATGGCTTGGCGGTGCCGGGCACGCGAACCGACTTGCCGTTCCGCTTCAAGGTGAGGTATCCCGACCCCAACGACAAGACCATCATGAAGGAGAAGCACTATCAGACTACGGCCAAGAAGATTACATTCATTGGCGGCAAGTGCACGACGATTAGGATCTCGTTGAACCATGAGAGCGAGGATATGACCGTCTCGGCCATCTATGTGGACTGGGGCTACGCCGACATGCCCGACCAAATTGCGTTGCACAAGAAATCCACCTTCTTGCAGACGACCGATCTCAAAACGGTTACTACGCATACGGAAACACACACCGAAGAGTCGGACTACACCTGGCTGCACACGACGAAAGTGGGCAGCATAGTGGACGATAAAGACCATGATGGCTCTTCGGAAAAGATGGCTTATTGCATCACCTCGACGCAGCAGCTGCTCTCTTTCGCCAAGGAGGTGAACCAGGGCTACGACTTCAGGGGCAAGCATGTCCGCCTGGATGCCTCGCTCACCTTGCAGCCCACTGCCGCCGGCGCGGCCACGATGAGCTGGGTGGGCATTGGAACGGCGGAGAAACCCTTCCGTGGCACGCTGCATGGCGGCGGGCGCACCGTGTCGCGACTGAACGGCAAACCGCTGTTTGGCGGCTTGTCGGCAGAGGCCCGGGTGGAGCACCTCACGCTAAAGGATGCCGTGGGCGTCGATGGCCGAGGCCTGCTGGCCCATAGCAACGGCGGCGCGATCGTGGCTTGCCGGGTGCAGAACGGGGTCGTGTTGCAGGGCACTGGCGCCGTGGGCAGCCTGGTGGGCACGAACAGAGGCAGGATCGTGGCCTGCTCGCACGATGGCGACACCCGTGCGGCCAATGCCACAACCGTCGGCGGCCTGGTGGGCGCGAACAACGGCGGCACAATCGTAGCCTCCTTCCAGGCGGGGGCGGTGACGGGCGGCGCGGCTTGTTATGGCGTGGCTCCGGAAGGCGGCACGCTGACGGGCTGCTACTACAACTCGACGCTCGCGACCGACGTAACCGCCGTTGCGAATGTTGAGGGAAGAACCACCTTCGAAATGCAGCATCCGAATGCGGCGGATGGAACGGGCTTCGTGGCGGATTTGAATCAGGCTTTGCAGGACGCGGCTCCGTCCGAACAATATGAGTATGTAGATAGAGCATCCAGCTATCCCATCGTGCAGGCGAAATCGGGAAGCGCTACCACCCCGTAGAAACAGGGCGAAACGTGCCCCTACGAGGAACGTAAATTTTGTTGCCCGTCGGCGTAAAAAACGACGGGCAACAAAATAAAAAACGACGGGCAACGAAATAAAAAACGACGGGCAATGAAATTTATCGGCACGGGCAACGAAATTTAAAACGACGGGCAACGAAATTTACGCCACTTTTCATCCCCTTATGGCGAAATTTTGGCATACTGAATTTTTTTTTTCGTAGCGCATATCTATATATGCGCATACAAAAAAAAAAATAACACTATCTGATAGCGGGGCGGCGTAAAAACCGTCTTTTTTTTTTGAATAAAAATGGTTACCTTCGCGACCAATGATGGATGTTCCATCAGGAGATAGCAATAAAACAATCAAGCAATGATGAGTAAACGCGTTTCGTTGTGGGCCACCGGTTTGTGCGCCCTGTTATTAACGGCCAGTTGCGCTGAGCCGAATGTGGGTGAGCGTCGTGCAGGCGTGATACCGGCACCTGTGGAGTTGACAAAAGGACAAGGACTCTTTGCGATCGGTCCCCGCACGGAGATCGGCTATGCCGACGAGTCGCTGAAGGGAATGGCCGCCCAGCTTTCTGAAGAGATTGAGCGGGCAAGCGGCATGAAACTGGCTTTCGCCTCCGACAAGGAGTCGAACTGCAAGATCTTCTTAGAACTGGTCGATCCGTCGATGTTCGCCGACCTGCCTACGCCTTACGGCAACAGCCCGACGGCTGGCGACCCGCGCGCCGAGTTCTATCAGCTCTCGGTGGAGAAAGACAACGTTTACATCAAGGCACCGGCCTTGGCGGGCATGCGCCGAGGCATCGCCACCCTGACGCAGCTGGTGGCTCAGAACGCCACTCCGGCCGAGAACGGCAAGCTCTACTTGCCGCTGGTCGAGGTGAAAGACGCACCCCGCTTCGCCTGGCGTGGCCTTTCGCTCGACGTTTCGCGCTGCTTCTTCACGGTCGACGAGGTGAAGCAGGTGATCGACATGATCGCTCGCTACAAGATGAACGTGCTGCATATGCACCTGACCGACAACCAGGGCTGGCGCTTGGAGATCAAGGCCTATCCGCAGCTGACCGAGGTGGGCGGCCGCATCCCCTTGAAGGGCAAGCCCGTTGGCTTCTACACGCAGGAGGAGTTTAAGGAGCTGATCGCCTACGCGGCCGATCGCCAGGTGACGATTGTTCCCGAGGTGGACCTGCCGGGCCATACGGCAGCGGTGTTCGCCGCCTATCCCGAGCTGAAGAACGCCGTGACGATGAAGCTGGACGCCGCCATGGCCGGACAGGCGCTGAACGCCTTAGACGTTGACGATCCGAAGGCGATGGCGCTGACCGAGGCGGTCGTGAAGGAGGTGGCCGCTCTGACGCCGGGCGCCTACATCCATGTGGGTGGCGATGAGTCGGTAGGTTTGCCGCACGACAAGTATGTGCGCTACATCAATAAGGTAAGCGAGATGGTGAAGGCCAACGGCAAGCGCATGGCGGGCTGGCAGGAGACGGCGCGCGCCGACATTGGCGAGGGCGACCTGTTCCAGCACTGGATCATGATGCGCGACGAGTCGAGCGAAGACTTCGCCTCGAGCAAGGAGGTGCAAAAGCAGCCGGAGGCGCTCCGCAAGATGATCAAGCTCTATGCCGACTTCATGAAGGAGGCGGGCAAGGATCCCGAGCTGGGCATCAGCAAGGGGGCGAAGGTGATCCTCTCGCCGAGCCGCTACGTCTATATGGACATGCCTTACCTGGAGCCGAGCGCCGACTCTACGCAGACCGACGAGCAGAATCGCCTGGGCCTGCAGGTTTACGCCAAGCAGACGGTGGCCGATATGTATGACTGGGACCCGATGACGCTCAACCCGACCGTCGAGGAGCCCACTCAGAAGGTGGCCGGCATTGAGGCCGCAATCTGGTGTGAGACGGTGAGCAGCTTCAGCGACCTGCAGTTCCTGCTGTTGCCTCGCCTGGCGGGTGTGGCCGAGAAGGGCTGGAGCCGTGTGGAGCAGACCGCTTGGGACGAGTATAGCCAGCGCCTCGCCGCGCAGCAACCGCTGTGGGAGAAGGCCGGCTGGAACTACTTCAAGTCGTCGATGGTGCCTTGGCAAGACTGATATCGGGGCGCTACGTCGCGCTGAGAGAAAGAATAAAAAAGTCCGCAAGCTGTGTTCGCTTGCGGACTTTTTTTTCACTTAAGCAGGAACTCGTCGATCTGCTGCACGAAGGCTTCGCGCGGCATCGCCCCCATCGACATCTTGGGCTTGCCCGCCTTCGGGATGAAGAGGAAGGTGGGGATGCTCTGGACGCCAAAGGCGGCGGCCAGCTCCTGCTCCTGGTCGACATTGATCTTATAGACCACGATCTCCTTCTTATAGAGGATGGCCAAGTCGCGCAGGATGGGGGCTACCTGTTTGCAAGGCCCGCACCAGTCGGCATAGAAGTCGATGATGCAGGGCTTGTCGCCCTCGTAGACCCACTTGTCGGGGTTCTTCTCGTAGTTGTACACCTTGGCGAGGAAGTCGGCTTTGGTGAGCACGACCACTTCGCCCTTCGAGGGCGCGGCTTGCGCCGTTTGCGCCTCGCCGCCCTTGGCGTCGGTCGACGCCGTCGCCGAGCAGCTCATCAGGAGCGTGGCGAGTGCCATCAGCCCCATGGCTCTTAGTTTGTTCATGTTTATGTTGTTTTAAAATAAGTTAGAAGTCCAGTTGGATGACATAGTCGATGTCGGTCGGCACCTCGGGAAGACGCAGCAGCAGCCCCTCCTTGTCTTGCTCGAAGCGCACCTTCTCGCCATTCTTGAAAAGGGTGGCTTTGCGCACCTTCCGATCGGTGAGGGGCAGGTAGAGCCCCTTGTCTTTCAGGTTGAGGATGTGCACGTAGAGGGTGTTACCCTTTTGCGTGGTCACGCCCCATTCGTGCGGCTCGATCAGTCCGCCCCGTGTGCCATAGATGGTTTCGCCATACACCTTGAGCCAGTCGCCCATCTCCTGCAGCCGTTGCAACGACAGCGCGGGCAGGCAGCCGTCAGGCTGCGGGCCGATGTTCATCAAGAGGTTGGCGTTCATGCCTGCCGCCTTCACCAGGTAGTGGATGAGCCGTTCGCCCGTCTTATAGTTTTGGTCGGTGATGCGATAGCCCCACATGCCGTTCATTGTCTCGCAGGTCTCCAAGGGCAGCTGACCCACCTCTTGTCCGGCCGAGAAGCCGGCGGTGTTCTGCCCCGGCAGGTCGCGCTCGAAGAGCTGGAAGTCTTCGCCGGGATGCGGCGCCTTGTGATGGTTGTTGCCAATCATGCAGGCGGGTTGCAGCCGGTGGATGTGGCTGTAGATCTCGTCGAGACCCCAGTCGAAGCCCGGGTTGACATTCTGGTCCCACTCGCCGTCGAACCAGATCGCGCCCACCGGGCCGTAGTTGGTCAGCAGCTCGCCCAGCTGATCCTTCATGAACTGGCGGTAGCTCTTGAAGTCGCCCTGCGACTGGCGCCCCGTGCCGTGGCCGGAACTGCCCAGCGGGTAATAATCGTCACGGGTCCAGTCGAGCAGCGAGTAGTAGAAGTGTATGCTCAGCCCCTGCTTGTGGCACTCGTCGGCCAGCTCCTTCACGATGTCGCGCTTGAAGGGCGTCGCCTCGACGACGTTGAAGTCGGAGTAGCGCGAGTTGAACATCGAGAAGCCGTCGTGATGGCGCGTGGTGAAGCAGATGTATTTCGCCCCGGCCGCCTTGAAGGCCGCCACCCACTCGGCGGCGTTGAAGCGGGAGGGATAGAAGCCGCCCGCCAATTTGGCATACTCCTCGTGGTTGAGGTTGCGGTTGTTCATCACCCATTCGCCATCGGCCATCATGCTGTAGATGCCATAATGGAGGAAGATGCCGAACTTGTTGTCTTGAAACGCCTGGCGCGTCTGCAGGTTCTCGGGCGTAGGCCGATAGTCATCCTGGGCGAAAGCGGGGAGGCTGAGCCCCGCGGCCAGCAGTAAACCAATGAATCCTTTTCTCATAGCTGTATTTTTTTTAATCTGTTTGCGTGTAGGTGTTGAGCGGGTCATAAGGTCAGTTTGTTCACCGCCTCGACGCATCCGAAGAGCAGGAGGGTGTCGCCCTCCTCGATCGTGAGCTGCGGCGAGGGGTGGATCACCTGCCCGACCGTCTGCGTCAGGCCGATCAGGTTCTTCTGCTGCCGCGGCCGCTCGATGGCTACCAGGTGGAGCTGGAAATGCTTTTCGAGGTCGACCTCCTCTACGGTCTGCCCCACGAGGAGCCGCGGCGTCTTGATCTTGTAGAGGTGTTCCGACTCCGTCACCTTATACCAGCGCAGGAACCGCTCGCCCAGGCAGGCTTGGGCCGTGTAGAGATGCGAGAAGTCCTGCTCGGGCGTGATGATCTCGTCGACGCCGATGGCCCGTATCACCGTCTCGTGGATCGACGAGATCGCCCTGACGATCAGGCGCGGTGCGTCGAGGCTTTTCAGCAAGGCCGTGGTTTGCACCGAGAGGCCGAAGTCTTTGCCGAAGGTGACAAACACCGCGTCGGTCTCCGCCAAGGGGAGCGAGGCCAAGGCGACCTTGTCGGTCGAGTCGAGCGCCAGCGCCCCCGCCAGGTCGTCTTTGATCAAATCCACCTGTCGCATCGCTTTGTCGATGCCGATCACCTCATGCCCGATGCGGGTCAAGTCGCGGGCGATGGCCCGTCCTAAATTGCCTAATCCAATGACGATGTATTTCATACTGCGTGTGCTATTTTTACATGAATAATTGTGCTTGCGGATAGCGATAATGTTTCTCGCTGGCCTGCGGCGCGAAGCAGGCGAAGAAGGTCAGCACCCCGATTCGCCCGACCAGCATGGTGAGGATGATGAAGCCCTTGCCCGCCGTGCTGAGGTGGGGCGTTACGTCCATCGACAATCCCGCCGTGGTCAGCGCCGAGGTGGCCTCGAAGAGCAGGTTGAACAGGGGAATCCCGCTCTCCGTGCAGGTCAGCACGGCGAAGGCCAACACCATCCAGGCCAGCGTGAGGGCGATGATGGCGAAGGCGCGCAGAATCAGTTCGGGGGCGATCTCGCGCCCATAGATCGAGAGCTGCTTGCGCCCCGTCAGCACGTGCCAGCAGGCCAGAAGGGCGATCAAGGCGGTCGTCACCTTCACGCCGCTGCCTGTCGACACCGGTCCTGCGCCGATCAGCATCAGCATCCAGGTGAGGATGAGCGTCGGAGCCCGCAGGGCCGACACGTCGGTGGCGTTGAAGCCCGCCGAGCGGGGAGTGGCCGCCCCGAAGAGGGCCTGCGACAGCTGCTCGCCCAGCGGCAGGCCGGCGAGGCTGTTGTGTCGCTCGAAGAGGAAATAGAGCAGCGAGCCGCCAATGAGCAGGGCGGCGGTCATGGTGATGACCACGCTGGTATGCAGGTTGATGATGTGCGGATGATGCGCGGGGCGCTTTCGGGGGTCGAAGATCCGCTTGGCTGCGCCGATCAGCTGGTGGCGCAGCAGGCTGAGCAGGTTGAAGAGGATCGGGAAGCCGATGCCGCCCAGCACGACCAGCGCGACGACGGAGAGGTGCAACGCGTTGTTGTGGACAATCAGCGGGTCGGCCATGTTGCCGCTCAGCGTCGACATGCCCGCGTTGCAAAAGCCGATCACGGCGTGGAAGAGGGCGAAGAACAGCTCTTGGCTGGTGCCGCCCGGCAGGGTGCCCCGCACGCTTTGATAGATGAGGTAGCCGCCGATGGCTTCGATGAAGAAGGTGACACAGAGGATGTTGATGATCACCTGGAGGAGTCCGCCCGTTTTCTCTTCGTTGAGTATGTCTTTCAGCATGACCTTGCTGGAGAAGGAGGATTTGCCCATGAAGGAGAGGGCGAAGAAGGAGGCGAAAGTCATCACGCCGATGCCGCCGATCTGCACCAAGGCGAGGATGATGGCTTGCCCCGTAGGCGTGAAGTCGGCACCGACGTCGAGCGTGGTCAAGCCGGTGACGCACACCGAGGTGGTGGCCATGAAGAGCGCGTCGACGAAGGCAATGCCCCGCGTGGTGGCGTTGGGAAGCAACAGGAGCCCCGTGCCGACCAGGATGACGAAGGCGAAGCTGAGCAGGAAGAGCAGCGAGGGCTTCACATAACTCTGGATCAGCGAGAAGAGCTGACGGGAGAGGTGGATGACGCTGAGCAGGAAGAGCAGCAGGTAGGCGCAAAAGGGCTCGCCAAAGAAGGCGAGGTAGGGGAAGGCCTCGGCCATGAGCCTGGGGAAGAACACCTTGGCGCTGAGCACGGCCAGCAGGAAGGCGTAGATGCTGATGTCGGTGTAGAACATCCGCTCTTGGATGACCTCTTGGAAGCGCGTCAGATAGCGCAGGGTGATGCCGCAGAAAAAGGCGAGCAGCAACGCCACGCGCGAAGAGGCGATCAGCCGCAGGGTCTCCTCGGTCTGCTCGTAGCCGAAGCGATAGACCAGCAGGAAGAGCGACGCGACCGCCGTGAGCAGGATCACGCCCTCGGCCAGGGCGTTCAGCCCCTGGCTCGCCTTGCGCCCGTTGATTCGCCAAGAGTAATAGAGGTGACTCAGGTTCATGTTGCTTTCGTTGTAATAACTCGATGTTATGTCTGGGCAAATATACGAAAATATATGGCATTCGCACCGCTTCGATGGTTTGTCGCGCCGCGATGTGGCATTCGTTTGCTCACGATGTCGCGAGAAAATGCGTTTTTGCGATAAGATTCAGCGAGGCGTACAATAAGAGTGTCGATTTTTTGTTATATTTGCGGGTATTATACCAACATGACATTATGGAACAGAATGAACAGAAGCAGATGCTTAACCCGTACGTGTCGGTCGATTGCGTGCTGTTAGGCATCGACGACAATAAAATGGCTGTTTTGCTGACCGAGAGACTCGATGAGCAGGGTAGACGAATCGGTTATAAACTTCCTGGCAGCTTGATTTTCGAGCAGGAAGACCTTGACGACGCCGCACAGCGTGTGATGGCCGAATCGACGGGCTTGAAACAGGTGATAATGAAACAGTTCCACTGCTTCGGTTCGCCTCTGCGTACGGCCAATAGCGCCGATATAGACTGGCTGGAGAAGACCCAGCATGTGAGGGTGTCGCACGTGATCACCGTGGCCTACCTGGCGCTTTGCCGCCGCACTCGCCAGTGCGCCGAGAGCGAGACCGTGCGCTGGTTTCCCGTCTCAGCGCTTCCCCCGCTGCCTTTCGACCATCCCGAGATTATCCAGGCGGCCTTGAACGAGATCCGCACGGTGGTCGAGAAGGAACCGGCTGTTCTCTTCGGCTATCTGCCGGCGAAATTCACGGCCGCTCAGTTGCGTAAGGCCTATGAGGTGGTGTACGACCGTGAGTTGGACGTGCGCAACTTCCATAAGAAAATGAATTCGTTAGACTACATCCAGCCCACCGATGAGCGAGAGGACGGCGTGGCGCATCGTGCGGCCCGCTTCTACCGATTCGACAAGGTGAAGTATAACAAGCATCGCTCGAAGTTCAGATAGACAAAGGCTTACAGAAAAAAAAAGAACCGCATAGCGGTGGTTAGAGATGGCCACTGCTATGCGGTTCTTGTGTAAGGGAAACCCTTGTATGTACGGCCGGCCCCCTGAGGGGCCGCGGTCGTGTTAGCCGATCAACTCAACGCTACGCTTGATGAAGTTGCTCAACGCTTCGCCTTTCAGCATGCCGTTGCCCAAGAGGGCCAAATCGATCAGCTGGCTCACCATCTTGTTGCCTGCGGCATAGCCGTCGATCACCTTGTTGCGCTGCTCACGCAAGCTGTCGAGCTGCTTGTTGGTTTGGGTCATCTCCTCCTTCTCGGCCTCGGTCACCTCTTCGGGCTTCTTGGCGTTCTGCGCGTCGCGCAGCTCGTTTTGGCGAGCCTCCAAGCTCTTGATCTCGCTACGAACCGCTTTCAGCTGCTCATCGCAGGCGGCGGCCTCGTCGCCTAAGATCTGCTGGATCAAGGGATGATCGGTGTTCAACACGAAGTTGTAGCTATCCGGCATATCGCCATAGAACGACATGCCCGGCTGCATGGCCGACATCTCGCGCATACGGCGCATGTATTCGCCCTGTGTCAGGATGACCGGGTTCACCTGTGCGCCCAAAGCCTCCATCGTGACGTAGAAGTTGGTCTTCTCCATCTTCGGCAGCTGGCTGCGGAAGGTCTCTACCAACGATACTTTCTGCTCCTCGTCGAGGTCTACCTTGTGAGCCTCCTCCTTGCGGATCAGATTGTCGATCGTGTCGCTATCCACCCGCACGAAAGAGCTCTTCTCGAACTTTTGCTCCATCTGCGCGATGGCGTGCACATCGAGCTGTCCGTTCATCTCCAACACGCTGTAGCCCTTGTCTTTCGCCGCTTGGATGTAGCTGTATTGCTCGTCCTTGTTGGTGGTGTAGAGATAGATGAGGTTGCCCTCCTTGTCGGTTTGTGCCTCCTTGATCAGGTTGCGATACTCCTCGAAGGTGAAGTATTTGCCCTCGATATCCTTCAGCAGCGCGAACTTCGCCGCACGGTCGTAGAACTTCTCCTCGCTCAGCATACCATACTGGATGAACAGCTTCAAGAAATCCCATTTCTCCTCAAACTGCGCCCGGTCGTTCTTGAAGATCTCCTCCAAACGATCGGCCACCTTCTTCGTGATGTGGCCAGAGATCTTCTTCACGTTCTGGTCGCTCTGCAGGTACGAACGGGATACGTTGAGCGGAATATCGGGCGAATCCAACACGCCATGCAGCAGCGTGAGGAACTCCGGCACGATGCCTTCGACCGAGTCGGTTACGAACACCTGGTTGCAATAGAGCTGGATCTTGTTGCGATGCAGGTCGAGGTTGCTTTTGATGCGAGGGAAATAGAGGATACCTGTCAGCTTGAAGGGATAATCCACGTTCAGATGGATCCAGAAAAGCGGCTCCTCGCTCATCGGGTAGAGCTCTTGATAGAATTTCTTGTAATCCTCGTCTTTCAGCTCCGACGGCTTGCGCACCCATGCGGGCGTGGTGTCGTTGATGATGTTGTCGGCATCCGTATCTACGTATTTGCCATCCTTCCACTCCTGCTTTTTGCCGAAAGCGATCTCGATCGGCAGGAAGCGGCAGTACTTCTTCAGTAAGCCCTCGATTTTCTCTTTGTTGAGGAAGTCTTTGTTCTCGTCGTCGATATAAAGAATGATGTCGGTGCCTCGGTCGGCCTTCTCGGTCTCTTCCAGGCTGTATTCCGGTGTGCCCTCGCAACTCCATTTCATGGCTGGAGCGTCTTTATACGACTTCGTGATGATCTCCACCCGCTTCGACACCATAAAAGAAGAGTAGAAGCCTAAGCCAAAATGTCCGATGATGGCCGCGGCGTCGTTCTTATACTTCTCGACGAACTCTTCTGCGCCCGAAAAGGCAATCTGATTGATGTATTTATCAATCTCCTCGGCCGTCATACCAATGCCTCGGTCTGAAATGGTGATCGTGTTCTCGTCGAACGTAACGCGAACGGTCAGATCGCCCAGCTCACCCTTGAATTCGCCAACCGAAGCCAATGTCTTTAGTTTCTGCGTGGCATCTACCGCGTTGGAAACCAATTCGCGCAGGAAGATCTCATGGTCACTATACAAGAATTTTTTGATCACCGGGAAAATGTTCTCGGAGGTTACACCAATGTTACCTTGTTTGCTCATAATGCTTTATTCTTTTTTGTTTCTCTATTCGTTTGTTTGTTGAATCGTCAGCCGATTCATTTTTCACCCTACAAAAGCAATGCCAAACCATGAATGAGAGCCAAAGAGCCCGCTGCGCTGACAAAAAGGCAGCAGAAGCGGCTATGGCAATAAGGTCTGATAGATGTAGTCGATATCGACATGGGCCCGAACGAGGTCGGCCAGTCGGTCGTATTGCGTCTCCTTAAACGCTTGGTAGTTGAATGGGCTGGCCGCCTGCTCGGTCTGGAAGCCTTCGGCCAACTGATCCAGTACGGCCGGATTATCCAGGATGCCATGCAGGTAGCTTCCCCAGCAGCGGTTGTTGAGGTAGCAGCCGTCGAGGCGTCCGTCGGCCAGTTGGGCGACAGGGGCGCAGTTGGCTCCGTCGAGCGGCTCGGTGCGCCCCATGTGGATTTCGTAGCCGGAGCAATCGGTTTGCTTCGAGGCGGGAAGGAAGGCAAACTGGCTTTGGCGGGTCACCTTGTCGGCCGCCAACACGGTGCGTTGCGACAGCAGGCCTAAGCCGGGCAGGGCGGGAATGTCGCCCTCCACGCCCTCGGGGTCTTCGATGCGTGCGCCCATCATCTGATAGCCGCCACAGATACCGATCACCTTCTTGCCAGCCTTGTAGGCTCGCACGATGGCCTCCGCCAATCCGTTGGACTGCAATTGCCGCAAGTCGCCCAAGGTGTTCTTCGAGCCGGGCAGGATGATGATGTCGGCCCGTTCGATCTCCTTGACGTTGTTGGTGTAGTAGGGATTGAAGCGGGGGTCCATCTCCAGCACGTCGAAGTCGGTGAAGTTGGAGAGACGGGCCAGATGTACGATGGCCACGTTGATCTTCCCCTCTTGGTGGCCGCCCTGCTTGCGGTCGAGCACGACGGAGTCTTCCTGCTCGATTTGGATGTCTTTGAACCAAGGGATGACGCCTACGACGGGCACACCGGTCAGCTCGTGCAACATCTTGCGGCCCTCGTCGAACAGCGAGGCGTCGCCACGAAACTTATTGATAATGATTCCCTTCATTAGCGCACGTTCCTCAGGACGCAGCAGGGCGATCGTGCCATAGACCGAGCCGAACACGCCGCCCCGGTCGATGTCGGCCACGAGATAGGTGGCTGCCCCTGCCCGCAGGGCCATACGCATATTGGTGATGTCGCGGTCGCGAAGGTTCAACTCCGAGATGCTGCCCGCTCCCTCTAAGACAATGGGGTTGTAGCGGCCGGCCAAGCGCTGGAAAGCCTTTGTGGCCTCGTCGAAGAGCCGCTCCTTCTGGTTGTGCTGGCCGAAGTAGTCTTTGGCGGAGAGGTTGCCGATCGGCTTGCCGCAGAGCACCACTTGCGAGTTTTGGTCGCCTGTCGGCTTCAACAAAACGGGGTTCATGTCGGTATGCGGGGCAATGCCGCACGCCTCGGCCTGCACCACTTGCGCACGCCCCATTTCGCCTCCCTCGGGCGTGGAGTAGGAGTTGAGCGACATGTTTTGCGCCTTGAACGGGGCGGGTTGGTAGCCATCTTGCTTAAAGATGCGACAGAAGGCGGCGTTGATCACGCTCTTGCCGGCATCTGAGCAGGTGCCGACAAACATGATGGGACGGAGCTGTTGTTTCATGATCTTGTTTCTTTTCTTTCCTTTTTTAGTACATCGTATGTGGTCGCAAATGTACGGGTTTTTTTGTTCGTCAATGCAATTATTTTTGTGTACATTTGCAACTTATTTGTGATCGTTGTTTTTAAATTTGATTTTTTTCATGGAAAAACAGAATCAGCAGCCGGTAAGACTGCAATCGTTGGATGCCCTGCGGGGTTTTGACATGCTATTTATTATGGGTGGCGGCGCGCTCTTGGTGGCGCTGGCCACGATGTTTCCCATTCCTTTCTTCCAGGCGATAGCCGAGCAGACCAGCCATGTGGAGTGGAATGGATGCCACATGGAGGATATGATCTTTCCGACCTTCCTGTTTATCGCGGGAATCTCGTTCCCCTTCTCGCTGGAGAAGCAGCGACTGAGCGGGAAGAGCGAGGGCGACATCTTGCGTAAGATTGTTCGCCGTGGTTTGACATTGGTCTTCTTGGGCGTCGTTTATAATGGTTTGCTCGACTTCGACTTCTCCACACAGCGTTACGCCAGTGTGTTGGGACGCATTGGCCTGGCATGGATGTGCGCCGCTTTGCTGTTTGTTTATGCTCGCACACGCACGAGAGCGATTGTGGCGGTGGCTATTTTGGTGGGCTATTGGTTGTTGTTGCGTTTTGTGCCAGCCCCTGATGCCGCTGGTGCGGATAGTCTGACGATGGAGGGCTGCTTGGTGGGCTATGTGGATCGCCTCCTATTGCCTGGCCGCCTGCATCTCACGATTCACGATCCCGAGGGATTGCTCTCGACTTTGCCTGCCGTGGTGACGGCCATGCTGGGCATGTTTACGGGCGAGTTCATTAAATGGAAGAAAGAGGGCTTGGGAGAGACCCGCAAAGTCGCCGTCTTAGCGACGGCAGGCGTCGGCCTGGTTGCTGTCGGCTTGATTTGGAATCTCTTCTTCCCGATCAACAAGCAGATTTGGAGCAGTTCATTTGTATGCTTCGTGGGCGGAATCTCGACGTTGCTCTTTGCCCTGTTCTATTACGTCATCGATGTGAAGAACCATCGTCGGTGGACGCTCTTCTTCCGGGTGATCGGCATGAATTCCATCACGATTTATTTGGCGCAGCATTTCATCCGCTTTTCTTATACCAACCAAGCGCTCTTTGGCGGCTTGTCGAAGCTGGTGCCCGAATCGGCGGGTCCTTTCGTGCTGGCCGTGGGTTACATCGCTGTATGCTGGGGCTTCCTTTATGTGCTTTATAAGCAGCGCATTTTTTTGAAAGTATAATGACTTCATCAACGAATAATCGCATATACATATATAATAATATAGTTTTATAGTGGAATCGATCAAACAAATTTATCGTATAGGGCGTGGCCCATCAAGTAGCCACACGATGGCTCCCGTTCGTGCGGCGCAGATGTTTTTATCTCGCAATGGAGAGGCCAAGCGCTTTCGAGTGACATTATATGGTAGCTTGGCGGCTACGGGTAAGGGACACATGACCGACGCGGCGATCTTGGGCGTGTTGCAGCCGGTGGCTCCTACCGAGATTGTATGGGAGCCGAAGGTGTTCTTGCCGTTCCATCCCAATGGGATGCTGTTCGAATCGTTTGGAGCGAATGGCGAGACCATGGAGCAATGGACGGTGTATAGCATCGGTGGTGGTACGCTGGCCAATGAGTCGTTCAACGAGTTGCACACGAAGCAAGTGTATGAACTGCAGCACATCAAGGAGATTCAGGCTTGGTGTGAGCGCACGGGCTATTCCTACTGGGAATATGTGGAGCAACGCGAAGGACCTGAAATCTGGGATTACCTGTCAGAGGTGTGGACCGTCATGGAGGAGGCCGTGCGCCGCGGACTGGAGACAGAGGGCATTTTGCCGGGAGGCTTGGGCATTCGCCGCAAGGCATCCGACTACATGATCCGCGCGAAGGGTTACGGTAGCAACATCCGCAACCGCGGATTGGTGTATGCTTATGCCTTGGCCGTGTCGGAGGAGAATGCGTGTGGTGGTCAGATCGTGACGGCACCAACGTGCGGATCCTGCGGTGTGATGCCTGCTGTGCTTTATCATCTGAAGGAGACCCGCGAGTTTCGTGATTCACGCGTTTTGCGCGCTTTAGCTACGGCGGGCCTGTTTGGAAACGTCGCACGCACCAATGCCTCGGTGTCGGGAGCGGAAGTGGGCTGTCAGGGCGAAGTGGGTGTTGCGTGCGCCATGGCTGCCGCGGCTGCCAGCCAGTTGTTTGGCGGTACGCCCGCACAGATTGAGTATGCGGCGGAGATGGGCTTGGAACACCATTTGGGTTTGACGTGCGACCCCGTGTGCGGATTGGTGCAGATTCCCTGTATCGAGCGTAATGCCTTTGCGGCGGCACGCGCTTTGGATGCCAACACTTACTCGAACTTCTCGGATGGTAAGCATCGAGTTAGCTTCGACCAGGTGGTTGACGTAATGCGTGAGACAGGACATGACCTTCCCAGCCTCTACAAGGAGACCTCGGAGGGCGGTTTGGCAAAAAATATCTTCTAATTTATGGCAAAGATGAATTATTCTTTTGGTTTAAAGGCGGTGTTGGCGTTGGCCTTGACGGCTTGTGGCCAACCTAAACAACAGCCTGTCGAGGAGGTGGCGAAAAGTGGAAACCCCGTGTTTGAGGGGTGGTATGCTGATCCGGAGGGTGTTATCTATGACGATACATACTGGATCTACCCGACATGGAGCGACTTGTATGAGAAGCAGACGTTCTTCGACTGTTTCTCGTCGAACGACTTGGTGAACTGGACGAAACATAGCCGCATCATCGACACCGAGGAGGTGAAATGGGCGCATAAGGCGATGTGGGCTCCCGCTGTGATCCGTAAGGAGGGTAAGTATTACCTTTTCTTTGGTGCGAACGATGTGCACGAGGGTGAAGTCGGAGGTATCGGCGTGGCCGTGAGCGATCGTCCGGAGGGACCCTATAAGGATCTGCTGGGTAAGCCGCTGATCAACGAGATTGTGAATGGGGCTCAGCCTATCGACCAATTCGTGTTTAAAGACGACGATGGCACCTATTATATGTATTATGGAGGTTGGGGCCATTGCAATCTCGTGAAGTTGAACGCCGATTTCACGGGCTTGCTGCCGCATGCGGATGGGACGATTTATAAGGAGGTGACCCCCGACGGCTATGTGGAAGGCCCGTTCCTATTTAAGAAGAATGGCAAGTACTACTTTATGTGGAGTGAAGGGGGCTGGACCGGCCCGGATTATTCGGTTGCTTACGCGATCGCCGACTCGCCTTATGGCCCCTTTGAACGGCGGGCCAGAATCCTGCAGCAAGATTCGACCGTGGCTACGGGCGCAGGGCATCACTCGGTGTTGCACGTGCCGAACACGGAGGATTATTTCATCGTCTATCACCGTCGGCCGTTGGGTGATAAGGCACGTGACCACCGTGTGACGTGTATCGACCGAATGTCTTTCGACGAGCAGGGAAACATCAATCCTGTGAAGATTACATTCGAGGGTGTTGAGGCCTATCCGCTCACTGCTAAAAAACGATGAGCCAAGATGAGAAAGCTTTTGTGTCACGCTTTATGTCTCGTAGGCTTCCTGTTGCTGTTTCCTTGTGGGATGGCCGCGCAGCCCGATGCGGATGGCGATACATACACGACGAAAGAGCGCCTTTTTTATATAACCCGTAGCCTGAATAAGAACCTGGTCTGCTACGACTACCGGCTGACGGATGGTCGTTTAGACAGGAAGGATCCGATTCATGTCTATTGGGTGAACCGCGAAGAGAAGGTGGGGCAGAAGGAGGACATCAACTTCTTCCAGCGAAAGATGGCTTATGGTTACAAGCAGACGGAGAAGAGCGAGGATCAGGTGGTTTTTACGCTGACGGCCTATCCCAAGCGCCTTATGACCTTGAAGGGTAATGCTTCTGATGGATATGCTTGCTACACGACGATTGGCGGAAAGCCTGCCCAACTCAAGTCGCTCTATGTGAAAACGAAGCCCGGCAATCCGATGAGCGTGGAATATGTCGAGCTTCGAGGTATATCGGTGGAAGGAGGCGAACCTGTAACCGAGCAGGTTCGCCCCTGACCGGGCTTAGATATGCAAGACCAGTATAAAACGGCATCCTTTCTTGTAGGCTTTGTCGATAGAGAGGGTGCCGTTTAATTTTGTGGCTATCAGTGCGCAGATAGGCAGCCCTAATCCATCGCCATCCATGAGGTCGTGGGTGGTTGCGAACGGTTGGAAGAGGTTCTCTTTCAGCTCTTCGGGGATGCCACACCCATTGTCAGAGATGAGGAATTGGCAAACATGCGCTCCTTTTCGTTTGAACTCCAGACGGATGTGGCCGCTTTCGGTGTATTGTGCCGCCCCCTGCAAGAGGTAGCTTAGCACGCGCTCCAGCTGCTCGGCGTTGCTTTTGATCTCGATCGCGGGGAGATCAGTCAGCAACTCTACGCCTGGCTTCAGATTTGGCTGTATGCTTTCGGTCAGTCGCTTGCCCATTTTCGCTACGTTGAACGATTGTACCTCATAAGGAGTCATGAGCGAACTCTCTAAGGCTGAAAGCTCTTGGATGTGCTCAGCGAACTGGTGAAGTGCGCTGATGCGTCCTTCTATCTGCATACGTACGTCGGGTGTTGCCTGTTGCGAGGCGATCGCCACCTTCTCTAAAGTGGGCTCCATCTGCTCGGCAATGTGCTGAATGAAGGAGGCCTGCTGTTCGCTATGATCCTTTGTGGTCTCGATGATTTGCTTCAGCTTGCGATTGCCCAGGGTTAGGCGAGCCAGCATCAATCCTCCCAAAATCAAGACGGCTACAAGTCCGGCCACGACAACCAGCAGGATAATGATCACGTATTGGCGAGTGGCGAGAGAATCATCTTTCTCAACAATCTGTTGTAGACTCTCGTCGTATTTGGTTTGCAAAGCACTCAGCTCGTCCTTGGCCGTGAGCTGTTTGACGGAATCGTTCCAGCTCATCAATCCTTCGAACGCTTTTCCCATCAAGGCAGTGTTGTTGGCCGCACTGGCAATCTCGATCAAGTTTTGGTAACGCTCGCTGACGGAGTTGTAGTCTTTTTTACTTTTGGCCTGCTCGATTAATTTCTGGAAGACAGCATCACCCTCCTGGTTGCGGCCGAATGTGTAATAGAGTTCGGCTTGCGCACTGAGCAGGTCGTTGGTTAGACTGCCATCACCCGCTTGATTTTTGAGTGCCTGCAGGGTGTTGAGCTGTACTTCGGCTTGCGGTTGGTTTTTCAGTTTGATGTACATGCGCATACGCTCACGAGAGACCTGGAAACGTTGGGCATAGAGCTGGCGTTGCAACTTTTGCTCTTCCGTCAGTATATATTGCGACATTTGCCTGCAGAGCTCAAACGCCTCATTGTAGAGGTTCTCCCTGTAATAGAGAGCGGTGGCATCAGTGCCGGCTTCGATCGCCTGCTTATAGTCGCCATTGCTGACGAACGCGTCATAAGCCCGTAAGAAGAGGCTTTTCGCTTGACCATAATTCTTGTTCTCTAAATTGTTTTGTGCTTGTTGCATCAACTCGGGCCCGCTGTCTGGGCTTTGCCCTTGCACAGGTCCGCCGCCTACCAGCATGACGAGTGCCAAAAGAATAAGGATTCGATTCATCATAGTATTTCGTTACTTATTTACATCTATTTTTCTGTAAAAATATGCGTTCTTGCTAAGTTATGCAACATTTTGCGGAAAAATTGTACCTTTGTCCATTATTTAAAGAATAGATTTAGCATGAATCAGAATAATTATTGTGTTATCATGGCGGGTGGCATTGGCTCTCGCTTTTGGCCGCTTAGCCGTGTGGAGTTGCCAAAGCAGTTTGTGGATGCGCTGGGTGTGGGGAAGACCTTCATTCAGCTCACCTATGAGCGATTCGCTCGGCTTATCCCGAAGGAGAATTTTCTGGTCATGACGGGAGAGGGGTATAAAGACTTGGTCTTGGAACAGCTGCCTATGTTGCGTCGCGAACAGGTGCTGACGGAGCCTTGCCGTCGCAACACGGCTCCCTGTATCGCCTACGCCATGACGAAGCTTTATCGCCGTGATCCGCATGCGGTGGCTGTGGTCACCCCTTCAGACCAATATATCGGCAACGAACAGGCCTTTGAGCAGGTCATAGCCGACAGTTTGGAGTTCGCTGGCCAGCACGACGCTTTGCTTACAGTTGGAATCACACCTACCTATCCCGCCACGGGCTATGGCTACATCCAGACCCATAGCCAGAAAGATGCTCGTTTCACACCTGTGTTGCGCTTTAAGGAGAAACCGGATTTGCGCACGGCGGTTAGCTACTTGAATGAGGGCGACTACTATTGGAACTCCGGTATGTTTGTTTGGTCGGCCCAAACCATTGTTGAGGCCCTTCGTCGCTACTTGCCTGAGGTGATTTCGCAGTTCGAGTCGGTGGGCACGACGTATGATACGCCGTTAGAACAGGCTGCCGTTAATAAGGCGTTTGTCGACAGCCCGTCGATCTCGATTGATTATGGCGTGATGGAGCGCTCGGATCGGGTTTACGTTTGCTGTACGAACGATTTGGCGTGGAGCGATGTCGGTTCTTGGGGCGCGCTTTATGGTTTGCTGACGAAGGATGAGCAGCTGAATGCGGCCTCTGGCACGGAGCAGGTGCGTTTCATGGCTTCGGACGGCAACCTGATTAAGGAGACGAATTTGAATAAGAAGGTGGTGATTGATGGCCTGTCGGGTTTCTTGGTGGCTGATACGGAGGATGTCTTGATGATCTGTCCGTTGGGCGATGAGAACCACTTGAAGCAGGTGATAGAGTCGGCCAGCAAGAGCTGAGGTGCGTATGAAGAATCTATTTTGGACGCTTTTTATCTGGATTTGTCTGCTGAATGGAGCGGGCACGCTCTCGGCACAGTATATAGTGCGTGGTGGCGAGGGTACGCCATTGGAGATTGAGCAGAGCGGCGCAGACAAGGCGGAGCGGCTGAAGGTGTATGTGGTGCAGGGAAGTCGAGGCCTTTCCATTAGTTATACTTCGACATCAGAGAAGAAGCACCAATGGTATCGCTATAAGACAAAACGGTTAGAGGCCGAGCCTGTGGCTTCTACGCAGGTTGGTCAGACCTCGACCGTGAACGATGTGGAACCTGAATATGGTTACTTCGTGGAGGAGGGAGCGGTGTCGAACTACGTGTGGCTGGTGGATTATAGTCGCTATTCCATCAATCTTTCGCAAATCAGCCTTTCTGACATAAGCGACCCCTGTGGAGGCTTGGTGCTGAAAGGCGAAGGATCGATACCTCCCATTTATTATTATTGGCCTAATAGTGGTACACGGCGCACCCTTAAACGGCAGTTTGAGGTGCATTACCAGACCATGAGCTACGATGCCGATAAGCGGACGTTTGAAACCGTCAATGAGACAACGACTATAGAAGGCAACCTGTTTGAACAGTCCATACCGGCTCCTTTGTGCGACACGGAGATTTGTGTGAAGGGCGATGCTTTTGCCCGCCATTTCGGGAAGGAGAAAACGTGGTGCATGGATAACTATAGAGCGACGGCGATTGAGGCGCATATCGATACCCTCGTCGTTGAGCAGTCGGCGGAGAATATGAACAGTTCGAAGGCGGGCATCTGCGCCCCAGCGGAGGTGGAGTTTACGGCAATCGCCAACCAGCCGACAGCGGCCCTTTTCCAATGGGTCATCTATCCAGTGGGCGAAGAGGAGAATGTTTTGCTGAGTTTCTCGGGCGAGACGATGAGCTATACGTTCAATCAGGCCGGCTCGTTTGTGGCGAAACTGACGGTGAGCGATCAGCAAACAACTTGCGTGGTGGAAGATGAGGTGCAGATTGACATCTCGGAGTCGTATCTGAAGATTCCAAACGCCTTCTCGCCGGGCACCACTCCGGGGGTTAACGACGAGTTTAAGGTGGCCTATAAATCGTTGGTGCGCTTCAAGGGAACGATTTTCAACCGTTGGGGATTGAAGTTGTTTGAGTGGAGCGATCCCGCGCAAGGCTGGGATGGCAAGCAGGGCGGAAAATATGTGGTGCCTGGTGTCTATTTCTATGTGATAGAGGCTGAAGGTTCGGATGGCATCAAATACAAAGAGAAGGGCGACATCAATATCTTGCGCCCGAAAACAGTGACAGAACAACAAGGAGTAAACAGTGGCAATGGAATTTAGTAAGACGAATTTAATTCATTTTTTGTGTGGAGGTGCGGTTTGTTTGACTGCCTGCATCTCGATGGGCTCGGATGATGTGCGCAGAGTGATCAATCAAGGAGCGGCCGTGTCTTCTACTACGGTCACGCCCGAGGTGCCCGAGTCGGTGCCTTTTTGTGGTAAACTGATCGACATTACCCGCTACGATCGCCATGAGGCGTTCGATCGGGAACTGAGCAGTTTTACCTATTTCCACTCTACAACGATGCTGCTGATCAAACGGGCGAATCGCTATTTCCCACTGATCGAGCCCATCTTGCGAGAGAATGGCATCCCCGACGATTTCAAATACTTAGCGGTGATTGAGAGCCACCTCGATCCGCGTGTTGTCTCGCCTGCTCGTGCGGTGGGCATGTGGCAGCTGCTGGAGGGAACGGCTCGCGACTTCGGTCTGGTGATCACTCCGACGGTTGATGAGCGTTGCCATGTGGAGAGGGCGACAGAGGCTGCTTGCAAATATCTGAATGCGGCTTATAAGAAATATGGCGATTGGGTCACTGTGGCCGCGAGCTACAATGGCGGCATGGGGCGTATTTCGGGCGAGCTGACCAAGCAGGGCGCCGACAACTCGTTAGACCTGTGGCTGGTGGAGGAGACCACTCGTTATGCGTATCGTATCATGGCCATCAAGCAGATCTTTGAGAACCCTGCCAAGTATGGCTTCGTGATGCGGGCACGCGACTTGTATAAGCCGATTGTGGCCAACGTGGTTGAGGTGAAGAGCGATATTCCCGATTTAGCGGCCTACGCGAAGACGCAGGGGGTGACTTATGCCGATTTGAAACGTTTTAATCCTTGGCTGCGAGACCGTAAGCTGTTGACCGGTGGACGCGTGTTCCGACTGACTATCCCGCAGGCGGATGCGATTTCCTACAAGACCCCCAATGACGTCGTGCATAATCCCGCTTGGGTGGTTGCCTCAAATTGAGATTTTACGTAACTTTGCCTCCCAGATTCAGAGTGGCGTTGTGTTCCTCTGGTAAACTAAATGAAGGAAAATGGCAAACGATAAGGCGGCATTTGAAGAGGGGCAGATCTCTGTTTGGGGAGCCCGTGTACACAACCTGAAGAATATTGACGTAGAGATTCCCCGTGGTAAACTGACTGTGATCACTGGCATGAGTGGCAGCGGGAAATCCTCGTTGGCGTTTGACACACTTTTTGCTGAGGGACAACGACGCTACGTCGAGACCTTCTCGGCCTATGCGCGCAACTTCCTGGGCAACATGGAGCGTCCGGACGTGGATAAGATCACGGGGCTAAGTCCGGTGATCTCGATTGAGCAGAAGACCACCAATAAGAATCCCCGCTCAACGGTAGGCACAACTACGGAGATCTATGATTTCCTTCGTTTGCTCTATGCCCGTGCGGGGGATGCCTATTCCTATCTGAGCGGCGAGAAGATGGTGAAATACACCGAGGAGCAGGTGTTGCAACTGATACTTACTGCTTACGAGGGTAAGAAAACCTACTTGTTAGCCCCCTTGGTGCGCAACCGCAAGGGCCATTACAAGGAACTTTTCGAGCAGATGCGCAAGAAGGGCTACCTCAATATGCGAGTGGATGGCGAACTTTGCGAGATAACCGATGGTATGCGCTTGGATCGCTATAAGATGCACAGCATCGAGGTAGTGATCGACAAGTTGATTGTGCGGGCCTCTGACGAACGCCGGCTGAAGGAGAGCCTGCGAGTGGCCATGAGGCAGGGCGACGGCTTGGTGTTGCTCTTGGATGCCACGACGGGCGAGGTGCGCCATTACAGCCGTCGCTTGATGGACCCGGTTACGGGCCTGTCGTACAGCGATCCCGCTCCTCACTGCTTCTCATTCAATTCGCCACAGGGCGCCTGCCCGAAGTGCAAAGGATTGGGGCAGATAAACCTCTTAGACATGACGAAGATCGTGCCCGATCCCTCGTTGAGCATCTACCAAGGCGGTATCGTGGCCTTGGGCAAGTATAAGCAATCCATGATCTTTTGGCAAATTGAGTCGCTCTGCGAAAAGCATGGCGTGACGATCAAGACGCCTATCCGAGATATCCCCGAGGAGGCGATAGATGAGATCATGAACGGCACCGACGAGCGTGTGCCCGTGAAGCATGAGGCGTTGGGCTCGACCGACTATTTCATGAGCTACGAGGGTGTAGCGAAATATATCTTGATGCAACAGGAGACGGAGGCCAGCGCGACGGCGCAGAAGTGGGCTGGCCAGTTTGTCAAGACCGCTCCTTGTCCGGCGTGTAACGGCCAGCGACTGAACCCTGAGGCATTACACTATCGGATTGACGGTAAGAATATTGCCGAGCTTTCCGCAATGGACATCGCTGAGTTGAGCCAATGGCTGGAGGGGCTTGAGGAGCGCCTCGATGAGAAGCAGCGACGGATCGCTACCGAGATACTGAAGGAGATTCGCTCACGCTTGCGTTTCCTGTTGGATGTCGGCTTGGATTACCTTTCGCTGAACCGTGCGTCGGCCACGCTGTCGGGTGGTGAGAGCCAGCGCATCCGTTTGGCCACGCAGATCGGAAGTCAGCTGGTCAACGTGCTCTACATCCTGGATGAGCCCAGTATCGGCCTGCATCAACGCGACAACGTGCGACTGATTCAGTCGCTGAAACAGTTGCGCGATACGGGCAACTCGGTGATCGTAGTGGAACACGACAAAGACATGATGCTCAATGCCGACTTCGTGGTGGATATGGGTCCGAAGGCGGGTCGACTGGGGGGCGAGGTGGTTTTCGCAGGCACGCCTCAAGAGATGTTGCAATCGCATACGCTGACCTCGTCTTACCTGAACGGCGAGCGGACAATCGCCATCCCCTCTGTTCGTCGGGCAGGATCGGGCCATTGGCTCACCTTGCGTGGCGCACGAGGCAACAACCTGAAGGGAGTGGATGTGAGTTTCCCGTTGGGCACGTTCATCTGTGTGACGGGTGTGTCGGGCAGCGGCAAGTC
This sequence comes from uncultured Parabacteroides sp., assembly GCA_934718155.1. GTDB lineage: Bacteria > Bacteroidota > Bacteroidia > Bacteroidales > Tannerellaceae > Parabacteroides. The sequence goes on from CAKUZF010000030.1 coordinate 25,060, forward strand.
TTCCTTGATCAACAGCACGCTGCAACCCATCCTGAGCCAGCGGTTCTACCGCTCGCTGACCGACCCCTTGCCTTATGACGCGCTGGAGGGCGTGGAGTTTATTGACAAGATTGTCAATGTCGATCAGTCGCCCATTGGCCGTTCGCCCCGAAGTAATCCAGCCACCTACACGGGTGTGTTTTCAGACATTCGCAACCTTTTCGTTGAGCTCCCCGAGGCGAAGTTGCGTGGCTATAAGCCGGGACGTTTCTCGTTCAATGTGTCGGGTGGTCGCTGCGAGACCTGCAAGGGCAATGGTTATAAGACCATCGTGATGAACTTTCTGCCCGATGTCTTGGTGCCTTGCGAGGATTGCCAAGGCAAACGCTACAATCGAGAGACCTTGGAGGTGCGTTTCCGTGGCAAGTCGATTGCCGACGTGCTTGACATGACCATTAATATGGCCGTGGAGTTCTTTGAGAACGTGCCGTCGATTCTGAACAAAATCAAGGTGCTGCAGGATGTCGGTTTGGGCTATATCAAGTTGGGTCAGCCTTCCACCACGCTGTCGGGCGGCGAGAGCCAGCGAGTGAAGTTGGCCACCGAGTTAGCCAAGCGCGACACGGGTAAGACCTTGTATGTGCTCGACGAGCCTACCACGGGATTGCATTTCGAAGACATCCGCGTGCTGCTGGGCGTGCTGAACCAGCTTGTGGAGAAAGGCAACACGGTGATCGTGATCGAGCATAATCTTGATGTGATCAAAAGTGCCGACTATCTGATCGACATGGGTCCCGATGGGGGACGTAGAGGAGGTAACGTGGTTTTCACGGGCACACCCGAGGCTTTGGCGGCAAGCGGAGTGGGCTTCACGGCTCCCTTCCTGAAAGAGGAATTAAACAAACACTAAAATATTCATAAGTAAGCATGAAGAATCCCATACAGATGATCAAGCAATGCGTGGAGAAGGAGGAACCCTACTTCGTACTGCGCGGACAAGACCATTGTGCGTTGGCGGCCATTGAAGCCTACTTGGAACAGGTGCGCCAGAACGTGAAAGATCCCTTTTTTATCGAGGAGATTGAAGAGATAACGAAAGACTTCCGGGCCTACCGGGAGGAGGTTGGACACATGAAGATGCCCGACTGATATGGCAGAGGATAGCTATAAGACCATCAAGGCCCTATCGGAGGGCTACTACACCGAGAAACGGAGCCGCTTTATCTCTTATGCGATTCCCGTGCGAACGGTGGAAGAGGTGAAGGAGCAAGTGGCAGCCTATCGTAAGCAATACTACGACGCACGCCATGTCTGCTGGGCCTATATGCTGGGTGCCGACCGACAGACCTTCCGGGCTAACGACGACGGCGAGCCCTCGTCGACGGCAGGCAAACCCATCTTGGGGCAGATCAACTCAAACGAACTGACCGACATCTTGATTGTGGTGATACGCTATTTCGGTGGCATAGAATTGGGAACGAGTGGCTTGATTGTGGCCTATCGCACGGCCGCAGCCGAGGCCATCGCTGCGGCCGAGGTCGAGGAACGCACCGTGGATGAGGATATTACGGTCTCCTTTGAGTATCCTTACCTGAATAGTATCATGCGCATCGTCAAGGAGGATGGCCCGCAAATCATTAAGCAGAGTTTCGAGATGGATTGCGAGATGACACTGCGCATCCGCAAGGGCGAGGCCGAGCGGCTGAGGAATCGTTTGCTAAAAGTAGAAACCGCCTATCTGAAAGATAGCTAAAAATAGTATTTATTTGTATGAAGTTCATTATATTTGCAACATAAATCAATATCATTTGAAAAACGTACTAAGTTATGGACAAAACTATTCATGTAATTTTAAAACCGCTAAAGCGTTTCGCCATCATGAAGCCTAACGCCAGCGCACTGCTTTTTGCGGCAACTATTATAGCCATGATGTTGGCCAACTCGCCCTGTGCGGCGTGGTATCACCAATTGCTGGCTTTCCCAATCGACCTACAGATGGGTTCGTTCACCTTCTTCGAGCATCATGGCGAGCCCATGTCGATGCTCGCCTTTGTCAACGATGCGTTGATGGCCGTCTTCTTCTTTATCATTGGTCTGGAAATCAAGCAAGAGGTGCTTGTCGGCGAGCTTAGCTCCATTCGCAAGGCCTTGCTGCCCATCATCGCCGCCTGCGGTGGAATGGTCATGCCGGTGCTTTTCTACTTCCTGGTTTGCCATGAGGGGCCGGCCGCTAATGGCGCCGCCATCCCGATGGCCACCGACATCGCTTTCGCCTTGGCCGTGTTGGGCCTGTTGGGCCACCGTGTCCCGCTCAGTATGCGTATCTTTCTGACGGCCCTGGCCGTGGTAGATGATATAGGCGGCATCATCATTATCGCGCTTTTCTATAGTGGCCACATCGCGGTGCAGCCGCTGCTCATCTCATTGCTCATTTTGGCGGTGCTCTATTTGGGTGGACGCTATGGCATCTATAACCGTTGGTTCTTCTATTTGGGCGGCTTTATCGTTTGGCTGCTTTTCATGCGTTCGGGCATTCACCCCACCATTGCGGGTGTGTTGGTGGCCTTTACGGTGCCTGCCAGTCCCGATGTACAGTTGGCTAAGTTTACCGACGAGATGGGTAGCTACCTGAAGATGCTTGATCCGAGCGATGTGGTGCAGAACAGCAAGGCCGAGGTGCTTACGCCGAAGCATATCCAGGTGCTGAACAACATTCATACATTGGCCGATCGAACGATCAGTCCGTTGCAGATCATTGCCGATAAGCTCCATCCCATGGTGAACTATGTGATTCTTCCTTTGTTCGCCTTCGTGAATGCGGGCGTTACCTTTGGCGACATCCAGCTGGCCACGTTGGCACAGGTGCCGTTGGCCGTCTTCTTGGGTCTCTTCTTAGGTAAATCGATTGGTATCTTCAGTTTCTCTTGGCTGTTCGCCCATACGCCATTGGTAGCTATGCCGGACGGCATGGATAGCCGTAGCCTCTTCGGCGTGTCGATGCTAGGTGGTATCGGTTTTACGGTAGCCCTTTTCATCGCCAACCTTTCGTTCGACGCTTCCACGCCTGCGGGCGTCGATTTGCTTAACCAGGCGAAGCTGGGAGTCTTCACCGGAACGTTCGTGTCGGGCGTGGTTGGCTACCTCATTCTGCGCATGATTCTGAAAGAAAAGAAATAAAGGGATAGCGGCATCCGTCGCTCAATAGTCGAAAAAAGCGGCCTCCTGATGACGAAAACGTCTGGGGGCCGCTTTTTTTGTTCCAATAGGGTGTCTGCTGCTTATTTCTTCAGCAGGTCGCGAATCTCTGTAAGCAATTGGATGTCGGCAGGAGGAGCGGGAGGCGTTGCGGGAGCGGCGGGTTTCTCCTCTTTTTTCTTGCTCAATGCGTTCACGCCCTTCACGAGCATGAAGACGGCGAAGGCGATGATGATGAAGTCGAACGTCACTTGCAGGAAATTGCCATAGTTGATCGCGACTGCGGGCGAAACAACCTCTTCGCCATTCATGACCGCATCCTTCAGCGTGATCTTAAGATCCGTGAAGTTTACGCCGCCAACCAGCAGGCCAACGCCTGGCATGATTACGTCGCTAACGAGCGAGGAAACAATTTTACCAAAGGCACCACCAATGATGATACCGACAGCCATATCTACTACGTTGCCACGCATAGCGAATTGCTTGAACTCTTGTAGAATTTCTTTCATAGCTTTTTTGTTTTGTATTCGTATGGCAAAAATACGCTTTTTCGGCAAATCGGCCTACATTGCGTGTTGATTTTGTATCGTTCATAAAACGAAACGTATGTTTCACAAAATACGCCTGACGCATGCCCGCTTCTTTAGAAACTTTCGGCTACTTTTATCGCGAAATAAAACAAAAGCATGGAAGATTACCTCATCATTTCAAACACCACTTTTCTGTTGAGAGTGGCCGCCCAGCAAATAGCGTATATCTGTTCGGATGGTAGCTACTGCGTTCTGAAACTTGTTGATGGCGACGAATATACCTTCTCGTTCAATCTCGCTGTGTTTGAGAAAAAGATCGTTGAGCAGTTGCCCGACAGCGCGCACTCATTTGCCCGTGTGGGCAGAAACTACATCATCAACAGCCAATACATCTTTAGCATCAACACGAATACGGCCGAGCTTGTGCTGCATAATCCTGGATTTAAGGAGAAGTTTACGCTGCATGTAAGCAAGGAGCCGCTTAAGCAACTGAAGACAATCTTAGACAACACCATCAACAAAATATGAAGCTATGAAAGATAAGGAATTGAAAGAGGAAACCTATTTTCTTGGTAAGGAGCAAGCCGCTCATAGCCCCAAGATCACTCGTTATAGAAAGGTGGCGTATGCCGTCATCCTATTCATCTTGGTCGTTGCGGCTACAGGGGCATACCTTTCATACCGGTCAGACCGTTCTATCCAGCAAAACCACCTGCTGAAAACCATTGCCGTTCTGCCCCAAGGCGGACAAAGACCAAAATTCGATGGCGACAAAGACATCAACGAGTTTTTGAAGTGGGTTATGCTGAACATTGAATATCCCAAAGGGCTTGAGGCTCAACCCGCGCGTGTCGTCATCCGCTTTACGGTTAAGACCGACGGCACTTTAGGGGATTTCAAGGTCGTGGAGGCTCCCGAAGAGAAAGCTTATGAGCAAACGGTCATCGAACTTTTGAAGAAAAGTCCACGCTGGACCCCTGCGAAACTATCCGACGGCACAATCGTAAATATGGAATTCACTTTGCCGGTCGCTTTCACCTCCGAAGTGAAAAACAAGTAACCGATCTCACATAAAGCAGATGAAAATGAACAGATTTTTCCTTACAAGTCTTCTTGTCGCGTCGGCCTTTACCGCCAATGCGCAAGACAATGCCCCTAAAGATTCGCTCATCCTGGAAACCATGATGCACAATCTTCCCGAAGTGATGGTAAAAGGCTCGCGCCCCATTGTCAAGGCTGAGCGAGGCATGTTGTCGTATAATATGCCGCTGCTGTTGAGACAGTTGCCTGCCGACAACGCTTACGAGGCATTGACACGCCTTCCTGGTGTCAGCGATGCCACAGGAAGCTTATCCTTTGCGGGCAATAAGGTGACGCTGATTATCAACGGACAAGCCTCCACCTTGACACAGGAGCAACTGGCCGAGCGTCTGAAAGCAATGCCAGCCGCACAGTTGGCAAAAACCGAGGTGATGCTTTCCGCCCCCGCTCGCTATCATGTGCGTGGCATGGCTATCAACGTCGTGACGAAAGACTATGCCGGCACCAACCAGCTTTCGGGACAGTTCATCGGCGGCTTGCGGAAAAACAAATACGCCAAAGGGTTTGGCGATCTCTATCTTTCTATGCAAAGAGGCAAGTTCGGGCTGGACGCACAATATAAATTAGTCAACGGCAATTCATACGGTGAGTCTTCACGCATAGCCAACCATCTGCTTGACGGCAATCGGGTATATTATAATGATGTAACCGGGCAGAAGTCGTTTGGCATCACGCACGACTACCGACTAGGCATGAATTACGCCTTTAGCAAGAACCATCGCCTCGACGTGGCCTATACGGGACAGTGGGACAAGACAAGCTCAAACAGCCGCACGACAGGTTCAAGCGTAAGCGCAATGCATCGTGACAGTCATGAGTATCTGCACAATGTGGATGTCAACTATTCGCTTCCTTTTGGACTCACCCTTAGCGGTTCGTTCACCAACTATCGCACGCCTCAGCAGCAAGCCCTCGACGGGACGATACTTACGGATGAAAACGCAACAGACGCGGAACGCAACCTAATAAGCGACAGCCGGCAGACCATCAACAAATGGATGCTTACGGCCGACCAAGCCCATTCTTTCGCCAACGGTTGGGGATTGTCGTATGGCGTGAAAGGACAGTTCGCGAGCAACAACAGTTATCAGACCACGGCCGACAAGGATGGAAACGTTTTGCCCGATGCCACAAGCAGCGTGGATATCGACGAGCGGATATGGAACGTGTATGCCGGTTTCAGCAAACGGATCGGTAAGGCTGTCAGTCTTGAGGCTTCGGTAGCTGCCGAGCAATACCACTCGCCGATATGGGATAAATGGCGTGTGTATCCAACGCTCAACGCTTTGTGGAGCATCAACGACAGCCACCTGCTCAATTTCTCTTTCAACTCCAATTCAGAGTTCCCGAGCTATTGGTCGACAATGAGCAATGTGTTCTATGCGTCCACCTACACCGAGATACATGGCAATCCCAGTTTGAAGCCCTCCGCTAATTATAAAGCCAACTTGATGTGGCAGATAAAAAGACGTTATACGCTGATGGCTTTCGCAAGTCTGAAGCCCGACTATTTCGTACAGTTGCCCTATCAGGCCTCAGACCGCATGGCCGTGATCATGAAGGAGACCAACTTCGACTATTCAAACAACTTCGGATTGCAGGCTTCTGCTGTATTCAGCGCAGGCAAATGGCTCAAAGGCAACGTGTTTGCGGTAGGGACCTACAAACACGACAAGAGTAGCCATTTCTTCGATTTGCCGTTCGACCGCAAGAGGCTGTCAGTCGTTCTTGGCGGTACGGCATCCATAAAGCTTTGTCGCACGCAGAATTTGCGCCTCATCCTGAGCCCCTTCTTTCAGTCGAAGGCCATACAGGGAGTTTACGACATAAGTCCAGTCTTCCGCATGGATGCCAAGCTGCAAT
>CAKUZF010000031.1 GCA_934718155.1 uncultured Parabacteroides sp.
GCATTGTGGATGAAAAATTTTTCTTATACCGTCTTGCCCGTATTTATGCCTATCCCCACTAAATTTCGACTGAGCCATAAAAGGTTTATCTACCAATAAAAAAATCCTTGGCGATCGTATCGACTGCCAAGGATTTTTTGTGTGACCCGGGTGGGACTCAAACCCACGACCTTCAGAACCGGAATCTGACGCTCTATTCAACTAAGCTACCAGGCCAAAAGCGGGACAAATGTAAGCATAATCCGTTAGTTACGCAAACGGCCCGCCTATTTTCTTTTTGCTTTGCATTTTCCCTATTAATCGTTACCTTTGCTGCGTTATAACAAAAATAAATCGAAAATAGACAAATTATGAGCTATTTGATTAAACCTGCGGGCTATAAAGCTCTGCTTAACTTGCCCCAGACGGAAATGGGTATCAAGAAGATAAAAGACTTCTTTCAGCAGAACCTCTCTTCGGAGTTGCGTCTGAGACGTGTGACGGCTCCCCTTTTCGTGCTGAAAGGCATGGGTATTAATGACGATTTGAATGGAACGGAGCGTGCTGTCACCTTCCCGATCAAGGACTTGGGCGATGCGAAAGCCGAGATTGTTCATTCGCTGGCGAAATGGAAACGACTGACATTGGCCGACTATCAGATTGAGGAGGGCTATGGCATCTATACGGATATGAATGCCATTCGCTCAGACGAGGAGCTTGACAATCTCCACTCGCTCTATGTGGACCAATGGGATTGGGAGCTGGTGATGAGCCCGGCACAGCGAAACATCGCTTTCTTGAAGGAGATTGTGCGTCGTATTTATGCGGCGATGGTGCGTACGGAATATTTGGTGTATGAGATGTTCCCGCTGATTAAGCCGGAGCTGCCTCATGAGATTAAGTTCATCCATGCGGAGGAGTTGCGTCAGAAGTATCCCAATCTCACTCCGAAGGAGCGTGAGGATGCGATCGCAAAGGAATATGGAGCGGTGTTTATTATAGGTATAGGCGCGCCGCTGGGCGACGGAAAGAAGCACGACGGTCGTGCCCCCGACTACGACGATTGGTCTACCGTGGCTGAGAACGGCTTGGTAGGCTTAAATGGCGATTTGCTGGTGTGGGATGCGGTGTTGAGTCGCGCTTTGGAGCTTTCTTCTATGGGTATCCGTGTAGACCGGGAGGCGATGTTGCGTCAGTTGAAAGCATGTGGCGCTGAGGATCGTGCGCAGCTCTATTTCCACCAGCGTTTGTTGAACGGCGAGCTGCCGCAGAGCATCGGTGGCGGTATCGGTCAGAGTCGCCTCTGCATGTTCTATCTGCGTAAAGGTCACATTGGCGAGATCCAGTCGAGCATCTGGCCGGAAGAGATGCGCCAGGAGGCAAGAGCTGCGGGCATGTACTTGATTTAAGAACGATAATAGATTGCGTAATGGATGTGAAGATTGAGGAGAGCTGGAAACGGCGATTGGCGGATGAGTTTGAGAAGGAATACTTTGTGCGGTTGACCGATTTCGTCAAATCGGAATATCGACAGGGGGCGGTTTACCCTCCTGGCCCTTCGATGTTCAATGCCTTCGCTCATTGTCCGTTCGACAAGGTGAAAGTGGTCATCTTAGGCCAAGATCCTTATCACGAGCCGGGGCAGGCACATGGCCTTTGCTTCTCGGTGCAGGACGATGTTCCTTTCCCGCCCTCTTTGGTCAACATCTTTAAGGAAATACAGTCTGACTTAGGGAAACCTATCCCTGCTACAGGCAACTTGACTCGCTGGGCGGATCAGGGGGTGCTCTTGCTGAACGCCACCTTGACCGTTCGTGCGCATCAAGCGGGTTCGCATCAAAACCGAGGTTGGGAGACATTTACGGATGCGGTGATCCATCGGCTGGCGCAGGAGCGCAGCCACATTGTCTATCTTTTGTGGGGGGCGTATGCTCAGCGAAAGGGCGCTTTTATTGATGGCAAGAAGAACTTGGTGCTGAAGTCGGCGCATCCTTCGCCCTTGTCGGCCTACAGGGGCTTCTTTGGCAACAAGCATTTCAGCCAAGCCAATGATTATTTGGTGGCTACGGGGCAGACTCCAATTGATTGGTAAGAGAAGGAGCGGGGGTTATTCCACCTCCTCATAGTCGACATACTCTCCGTCGCTTTGATCGAAGATCTTCTTTCGAGGAGTGCTCTCCGCACGTGAAGAAGAGGATTGCTTGCGTGAGGAGGAGGAGTTATGCGCTTGCTGGCTGTTGTTGTTGGGCCCGAAGAAGAATCGTTTGGCCATGCGCAAGACGGAGAAGCCCATCAAGAACATCAACAACACGAACATGAAAAACATGACGAACAAGAACTTGAACATATCTTTAATGCTTTTTATTCAGTAACGACAAAATGACATAGAGCAGGATTGTTCCTGCGATACCTAAGCTACCCCATAGGGCGACGAACGCAATGGCGCAAGCCACTAAAATATAGCGAAGCTCATTGCCTTTCCATCCCCATGATTTCACTTTTAAAGAGAACATAGGCACCTCGGAGACTAACAGCCAAGAGGTGAAGCAGGCCAAAGGCAATAGGGTTGCCGTTAGCAGTGTCGCATGGCCCTCAACCAAGGGCTGCGTAGCGTAGGCCATTGAGCCCCAAAAGAGGGCGTGGGCCGGAACAGGCAAGCCGATAAAGGAGGTGGTTTGTCGCTCATCTATATTGAACTTGGCCAAGCGAAGCCCCGAGAAGGCCGGAATCACGAAGGCCAGGTAGGGGACGTAGCCATTCAGTTCGCCCAAAGGAAGGGTCGGGGCCGTCTCGGTCAAAAGGCGAAAGAGCACCATGCCAGGAGCGACACCGAAACTAACCTGATCGGAGAGGGAGTCCAGCTCCTTGCCCATTGGAGAATAGGCTTTCAGCAGACGGGCTGCGAATCCATCCATGAAATCGAATACCGCCGCAATCATGATCCACAGCAACGCCGCGAAGAGGTTGCCCTCGAACGCCATCACGGTGGCGATACACCCTGAGACTAAGCTCATGCAGGTGATGGAATTAGGGATATGTTTTCTGATTGTCATTTTGATAATCGGGCTATAGGCGTTTGATTGCCTGTTACTTTCTGATCCATCTCGACTAAGACCTCCGTGCCGACAGGCAGGTAGAGATCTACACGAGAACCAAACTTGATGAAGCCCATTTGCTCGTCCACATGGCATTTGTCGCCCACTTTTGCGTAAGTCACAATGCGTCGAGCCATGGCTCCTGCGATCTGTCGGGCCAGGATGTCAACCCCTTGCCTGGTGGTAATCACCACGGCCGAGCGTTCGTTCTCGGTGCTGCTCTTAGGCAGGTAAGCTGCCATGAAGCGGCCGTTCTGATGCGAGACGTGCTTCACGGTTCCATTGACGGGGAACCAGTTGGCATGCACATTGAAGACCGACATGAATATGGATACTTGCAAACATTGCTTATGAAGGATCTCATTCTCCATCACCTCCTCAATCGCTACAACCGTGCCATCGGCAGGTGCGATTACCAACCCTTCAGAATCGTAAGGGAAACGACGGTAGGGACTGCGGAAAAAGTTTAGGATCAAGAGGAAAAAGACCGTCGTGAGGAGTGTGACCGCATAAAACAGCCGCTCGCTTGCCGTGTAGTAAAGCGTTACGTTCAGGATGAAGATGAGCGTAAACAGCGTCAGCAATATTCCGGTTCCTTCTTTATGTACTTTCATTTTTTTCACGTTCTGTCTCTCCGTTTTATATAAATGAGATTGCAAAAATATTCATTTTTACTGAATCTCAAAAATAATATCAGGGTTTCACGGTTTCTATTTTGCCTAATTCAACATACCAGATGTATCCGGATACGGTTTTGTAGCCCATTTCGCGAATTAAACGGAGGTATTCTCTCACCTGTGCTTGGTGTGCTTTTAGTTTTCGCTGACCGAACTTGTAGTCGATCACGACCACCTCGTCTCCTCGCAGCATCACACGGTCGGGGCGTTTAGCCAATCCGCTGCCAAACAGGATTTCTACCTCGTTTAGCACACGGTAGCGCCCGTCGTACCATTCGGTCGCTTCGGGCGTGTCTAATAGCCGAGAGAGTTTGTCCACCAACAGCGTGGATTCCTCGTGGTTGATGACTCCTTCCATGCGATAGCCCTCCACGGCTTGGCGGATGTCGTCGACAGTGCGTATGCGACTTAGCACCTCGTGCATCAAGGTGCCATGTTTCCGGCGTGTATTGTCGAAGAAATAGCTTTTGCCATGCAGGCGTAAGTGCAAGCGTTCGTCGGGCGAGATCGAGACGATGCGTTCCATGGGAATCTCCTCGACGGTTTGCTCGTTGTGCTTTTGGGTAGTGGTCCACCAGTCGCCCCACTCAAATCGCCCGACCTCTAAGTCGAAATGGGCCGGGAGAGACTCTAAGGCTTCTCCTTCTCGGGTGTGTGCGACGGTGAGTTGCAGACTTCTCCATAGCAGGTCGCCGATCGAGGAGAGTGTCTCTTCTTTTTTCCCTTTCGAGGCCGCTTTGGGCTTAGGTGCGAAAAGGACCAGTTCCTCTTTGGCTCGTGTCAGGCCCACATAGAGCGTGTTGAGGTTGTCCATGTAGGCATTGAGTCGCTCTTGAAAGTAGTCTGTGGCGAAATGGGTCATGCTCAGCCCCTTCCCATATCGGATAGGCACTAAGGGCAACTGATTGAATGGAGTCTCTTTCGGCTGGCACCACAGTGTTGGGGCGTGCCATTTGTGATCCAGCTCCCAGCCACAGAAAGGCAGAACTACCGCCTTGAAGCCTAAGCCTTTCGACTTGTGGATGGTCAGGATGCGAACGGCGTTCTGGCCCTCTGGGGCGGCGATTGTCTGTTGGCAGCCGCTTTCGTCCCACCATTTCAAGAACTCATTCAGGTCGGCCCTCTCCTTTTGCGTAAACTCGGCCACCTTGTCTAAGAAGGCTTGTGCGAAGGCCTGCTCCGAAGGCGAGATGTGATCTGCTACCAGGCGGAAAAGTGCCTCGGTTAATTCGTAGAGCGCATGGCGGGCATAGCCAAGGAGCTGGCTGGCCCATTGCTCCTGGTCGGAATCGGCGGTAGAGAAGGTGCCACACATCACCCGATAGCTGTAAACCGCCAAGCGGCGCAACGCCTTGTCGCGCGGATTGCATAAGAAGCGGAACACGGCGATGAAGAAGCGCACGGTGGGCGAGCCGCTGATATACAGGGCCTCGTCTGACAGGATGTCGTAGCGATAGGGCGATTCGGGATGCTCTTCTTTGTAAGTGAGCAGGGTCTTTGCCACTTGAGAGGCCTCTTTCTTCTTGCGCACCAAGATGGCGATGTCTCGCAAGGCATAGCCGTGCGCCTGCAGTTGTTGCAGTGTTTCGGGCAGTTGGGCCAAGGCCTGCTCTTCCCAATCGCTCTCTTCGGAGTCTTCTAAGAAATCGATACGCACGTGGCCTGCCTGCTGCGCAAAGCGGGGCGGAATCCGCTGGTAGCTCTTGTCGTAGGCACGCATGAGTTGCAGGTTGAAGCGCATTTGCTCCTCTTGCGAGAGCGAGGAGCTTTCCAAGGACTCGTTGTAGTGTTGCTGTAACAGCATCGGGGCGATGGTGAAGAGCGCGTTGTTGAAGGCGACTACATGGTGGCAGCTTCGCCAATTATCCTTCAAGGTCTCTTCGGCCACCTCATCGCTGTTGAAATCTTGGCGCACCTGCTGGTCCAGCAGTGTCCAGTCGGAGTTGCGAAAGCGGTAGATGCTCTGCTTCACGTCTCCCACGATCAGGTTGTCGAGTCCCTGTGCCATGCTTTCGCCCACGAGGGAGCGGAAGTTGTCCCATTGCATGCCGCTCGTGTCTTGAAACTCGTCGATCATGTAATGGTCAACCTGTGTGCCGGTTTTTTCGTAGATGAAAGAGGTGTCGCTTCCTTCGATCACCTTGCTGATCAGCTCGGTCGTATCGGCAATCAGCATCACGTTGTTCTTCTCGCGATACGCATTGATCTGCTGGGCCACGTCGGTCAGGATGCCCAAGGTGTAGTAGTCGCGTACAATCTCTTTAGCCGTGAAATAATCGGTCATTCCCTCATAGAGGTCGATGGCCTGTTTCACACAGTCGTTCAGCCCGTCGGCTACCGCTTTGCTGATCTGCTCTTTCAGGTCGGCCGAGGCCTTCTTGGTGCTATATGCCTCGGGTTGGTCGGCCAGTCCTCTGAACGTGTCAGATGGAGCCTTCAACTCTCCCTTGGCCCAGACCTGGAAGAGTAGGAGCGGCGAGCGGCTTCCGCCTGCGAAGTCGGTTGGCTCCAGGCCATGCTGCTTCATCAAGCGCATCGCCTCCTCGCCGATGCGCTTGGCCTGGTTTTCCTTGCTTTGGATCACTCTATAGAGATCCTCTTTGTATCGCGAGAGGTTCTGCTTGTTGTCTGACGGGCAAGCCTGGGCTCGATAGAAAGCCTTGTAGCTCTCCTTGAACAGTTCGCCGGCCAGCGACAGGATCTCCTGCCTGAAGTCCCAACCTTTTCCCTCTTCGATGCGATCTTCGGCGAAAGAGATTAGCCAGCCGAGTAGCTCCTTGTGCTCGGGCTTCGCCAAATCGTTCATGAGTTCATCTACCGCTTCGTTCAGCACCAGGTTGGTGTCTAACTCGATGTTATAGCCGCCTTGCAGACCGATCTCGCGACTGAACGCACGGGTGATCTGCTGGAAGAACCGATCGATGGTGCTGATGTTGAAGGCCGAATAGTCGTGCAGGAGGGCGATCAGGATCTGATGCGCCTGCTTGCGCAACCGGGCTTCGGGCAGCTCATAGCGTTGCATGAGTGCCGGCAAATAGTCAGACGGCGCGCCCGATGCCAAGTTGTGTAGCTCTGCGACGATGCGGCTTTTCATCTCGTCGGTCGCCTTGTTGGTGAAGGTAACCGCCAAGATGCGCCTGAATGCGCCAGGGGCAGAGAAGAGCAGGGTGAGGTACTCGCCCGTCAGCTTATGGGTCTTGCCTGCCCCGGCGGAAGCTCTGTAGATTGTCAGCATGGCCAGTTGGATGGTTTAGATCGTTCTACTCTTGGTGTAACCAGCCTTTTGCAACAGCTCCAATGCCTTTTGCCGAAAGTCGCCTTGCAGGATGATTTCGCCCTCCTTGGCGGAGCCGCCTACGCCACATTTCACCTTTAGCTCTTTGCCTAACGCCGCCAAGTCGTCGTTTGTCCCTCTGAAGCCGGTGATGAGTGTGACCACCTTGCCGCCGCGCCCCTTCTTGTCGAGGGCGATGCGGAGTGCCTGCTTTTCCTTCGGCAGGGTCTCCTCTTTTTCCACTTCGTTGGTCTCGTATTGAAAATCCGGATTGGTGGAATAGAGCACTCCCAGCCGATCCTTCCAGTCGTTCTTCTTCATGTTCATTTCATTTATTAAGCAAATAAACGCATTTTTGCGCAAACGGCCTGCCTCTGTCTGCTTTTTATTTCCTTCGGGAACCTTTTGGGGCTCCTTCGAGAGAAAGCGGCGGCCGATTTGCCTTAATACTTGAAGCTGCCGCCGCCCAAGAACTCGCGAAGCAGGGAGGTTTTGGGCAGCTTCTCTATTGGGATCGAACAGAAGTAGTGGAGGAAGCGCAACAGACGTTGGGCCTCGGCATAGGCGGGGCTGTTTTCTTGCACCTCGGCCAGGATGGGCTCCGCATAGGGACGCATGGCCGCCAGTTCGTAGATCATGGCGCTGTTGAACATTGCGTCAGCATTCTCCTGATAGGGGAAGATCCATTTGTTTTCGCCTCGGCGCACGCTTGGCCAGCGCAAGATGGTTTGCTCGGCCGAATAGCCTCGGTAGCGATAGTCGCGTATGATGCGACGCAGCAGGCGGTTGTCGGTCGTGGGAATCCAGTTGTGGCTATCTAGCGAGATGGTGGTCAAGGCCGAAACGTAGATCTTGTAGGTGCAAGCGGCGTTGATTGGACTTGTCAGTTCGGGGTTAAGTCCGTGAATGCCTTCCATCACCAACACCGAGTTCTCCTCCATCTTTAGTTTCTGTCCGCGGAAGATACGTTTGCCTGAGGCGAAGTCGAAGGTGGGCAAATCAATCTCTTCGCCCGCCATCAGCCGTTCCAGGTCATGATTGAGGTAGGGCAGGTCGAGCGTATAGAGCGATTCGAAGTCGTATTCGCCATGCTCATCACGAGGCGTATTCTCTCGATCCAGGAAGTAGTCGTCCAGCGAGAGTCCTATCGGGCGCAGCAAGTTGGTCGTTAGTTGCACCTGCAGTCGTTTGCAGAAGGTGGTTTTGCCCGACGAGGAGGGGCCGGAGATAAGCACAATGCGCACGCCCCGCTCATAGCCTTTGGCAATCTCCTCGGCGATGTGGGCGATCTGTTTCTCCTGCATGGCCTCTGAGACGAGGATGATGTCTTGTGCCTGCTTCTGCTTGATGGCGATGTTGAGGTCGCCCACGTAATTCAGGCGGATTGCCTCTTGCAGGTTGAGGTGTTCCTTGTAGGCCTCATACATCTTATCTTGCTGAACGATCGGCTCCAACTGGGAAGGGTCGCTTTGGCGGGGCACGCGCAGCAGCATTCCCCTCTTGTAGGGCACAAGGTCGAACAGGTGGATGCTTCCGGTCGAGGGGGTGAGGCAGCCGTAGAAGAAGTTGGCGTAGCCATCCAGCTCATAGTAGGGCGTATAGGCCATGCCTGCCGATTCGATGAGGCGCACCTTGTCGTCCATCCCCTTTTCCTTGAACAGCGCTACGGCCTCGGCCGTTTGCACCAAGTGAGGCACGAAGGGCAGGTCGGCGTCGATCAGCTTTTGCATGTGCTCCTTGAGTTGGCTTATCTTCGTCTCGTCGAGCGGCTGCTCTCCCTTTACCAGGCAGTAGTAGCCCTTCGAGATGGGATGTTCCAGATGGAGCTCCGCATTTGGCCAAAGGTCGTTGACGGCCTTTGAGAGGATATGACAGAGCGAACGGACATAGGTGCGCATGCCTGATCGTTGCGTATAATCCACGAATTCAACATCCTGTGGCTTCCAACATCCGCAAGTGAGGCTCTCGGTCAGGTTGTTCACTTGTGCGTTCATAGGAGGGTAGGGCAGCGGTGAGCCTACCAGTCGAAAAACCTCGGACAAGGGGGTCCCTATGGGCACCTCTTTATAGATTTTGTTGTTCTTGCAAAAAATTGTAACAGTGTCTGTCATAATCTTTCAGTTATTATTTATAAATTCGCCCCCTAAAGTTAGGAACATTCATTGGATATATCATCCACTTAAACGATTTTTAAATGGACTATTCTTTTTTTGATCTTCTCCGGCTGATAGGATCATTGGGTCTCTTCCTCTATGGCATGAAGACCATGAGTGAGGGCTTGCAGAAATTTGCGGGCGATCGATTGCGACGTATTTTAACGGCTATGACGACCAACCGCGTGACAGGCATGCTGACAGGTGTCTTAATCACAGCCCTAATCCAGTCTTCCTCGGCCACCACCGTAATGGTTGTTAGTTTTGTAAATGCAGGCTTGCTTACGTTGGGCCAGTCTATTGGTGTCATCATGGGAGCCAATATCGGTACGACGGTCACGGCCTGGATCATCTCCGCCTTGGGTTTTAAGATTGATATAGCGGCGTTTGCGCTGCCTATGTTGGCCTTTGCCATCCCGCTCTTCTTCTCCAGCAAGAGCCAGCGCAAGTCTATGGGCGAGTTTATCTTTGGCTTTGCCTTCTTATTTATGGGCTTGCAGAGCTTGAAAGTCAATGCGCCCGACTTGGGTGCCAATCCAGACATGCTGGCTTTCGTGCAGAACTACACGGATTTAGGATTCTTCTCTATCATCCTTTTCCTTATTATTGGTGCGGTCTTGACTATGATCGTACAAGCCTCGGCGGCAACGATGGCCATCACGTTGATCATGTGTGCCAACGGATGGATCGACTATCATTTAGGTGTTGCCTTGGTATTGGGCGAGAATATCGGTACAACCATCACCGCCAACCTGGCCGCCCTGACCGGTAACACGCAGGCTCGCCGTGCGGCTTTGGCCCACTTGGCGTTCAACGTGTTTGGTGTGATGTGGGTGCTGTTGCTGTTCTATCCTTTCACCGACTGCGTTTCTTGGTTCGTGGAGCATGTGATGGGCATAACCGATCCGGCTGTGGCGGTGTCGTTTAAGCTGGCCGCTTTCCACACGGCGTTCAACATCAGCAATACGTTCATCATGATTTGGTTTGTGCATTTCATCGAGAAGACCGTTTGTTCGCTCATCAAGCCGAGAATGGAAGATGAGGAGTATCGCCTGCGCTACATCTCGGGTGGTATGCTCTCGACGGCAGAGCTTTCCATCTTGCAGGCGCACAAAGAGATGTCGCTCTTCGCCGAGCGTACGGCTCGCATGTTGAACATGGTGAAGGAGCTGTTCTACGAGAAGAACGAGGAGGCTTTCTTGAAGACCTATGCCCGTGTGGAGAAGTATGAGAGCATTTCCGACCGCATGGAGATTGAGATCGCCAATTACCTGACGCAGGTGTCGGAGGGCCGCTTGAGCTCTGAGAGTAAGGAGGAGATCCGCCTTATGTTGCGTGCGGTGTCGGAGATCGAGAGCATCGCCGACTCTTGTAACAACATGGCGCGAAGCATCAAGCGTCGCAACGAGTTTAAGTCTGTTTTCACCGAGGAGCAGAACCAGCACATGGACTATATGTTTAAGTTGGTGTCAAAAGCCTTGCACCGCATGACCTACGTCTTGAGCAAGAACGAGGCCTTGCATGAGGACATCAATCCGTCTTACAACATCGAGAACGAGATCAACAACTATCGCAACCAATTGAAGAGCCGCAACATCGAGGATATCAACAACAAGAAGTATCAGTATCAAGATGGCGTCTATTACATGGACTTGGTGAGTGAGAGCGAGAAGCTGGCCGACTATGTGCTGAACGTTGTGCAGGCGGTGATCGAGAAGAAGCTCTGATTGCGCTTTTCGACAACATGTTTTTTTGAGATAATGAGGAGGAAGGGGGGATTCAGGTCTCCCCTTTTTTATAGCCTAACCTAAGAAAAAAGGATGCGTTATGAATTATAAGTATAGCATAGGGCTGCTGGGGCTTCTGTTTGCCTTCGCGGCCTGCGACAAAGAGGAGGTGACAACCGAACAGGAGACCAACGAGGTGAACGAATGGATTGAGCAGACCATGCGAAAGCATTACCTTTGGAACGACGAGCTGCCCGAGAAGGCGCAGTTGAACTTCGGAGCCGACCCGGAGACCTTTTTCAACGGGTTGCTTTCTGAGAAGGATGGCAAGGTGCTCAATGGGTCGCACCATTATTTCTCGATTCTCGAACGGGCGGCTGCCACTAAGTCGATTACCGACGATAAGAACAGCTATGGCTTCGATTTCGCCATTGCCGACCTGAAGACAAAGAATCAAGGCGTTTGTAAGATCGCGGTGGTGACCTATGTGCTGCCCGCCTCGCCCGCCGAAGAAGCGGGCTTGCGCCGAGGCGATTGGGTCTTGGGCGTAAACGGCGAGTTGGGCTCCATCCAGTCGTACGACTGTTTGCAGAGCGGAGCGGAGGCCTCTTTCTATATTGCCGATTATGACAATGAGAAGCGACAGTTCCTCAACGAGCATACGCTGCGGATCGGCGCATCCCGCAAGGTGGAGGATACGCCCTTCTTGAAAGACTCAATCTATTCGGTTGGTGGCAAGAAGGTGGGCTACTTGATGTATAACCGCTTCGCTTCCGACCCTGATGGTTACAAAGGAACGGCCTATGTCAAGCAGATGGAGACTCTTTTCGCTCATTTCCAGCAGCAGGGAGTCAGCGAGTTTATTCTCGACCTGCGCTATAACGGGGGCGGTTTGCTCTCTTGCGCCCAGAAGCTCGCCTCCTTCTTGGCTCCAAAATCGGCTTTGGGAAGCGTGTTCTGCGAAGAGACCTACAACGAGCAGAACAAGTCGAGCAACCGAATGGTGAATCTGTTGCGCACCACCGAGGTGATGGCCGGCAATCTGAATCTGAATCGGATCTTTATCCTGACAGGCCCTTCGTCGGCCTCCTCTTCGGAGCTGGTGATCAACGGCCTGACACCCTATCTTGGGAAAGAGAATGTGCGCCTGATCGGCCGTGCTACGCTGGGGAAGACCGTGGGCATGAGCATATTCGATCAGTCGGATAAGTATGGCTGGATCTTGATGCCAGTCACCTTCCGCACCTACAACGCCGAGGGTAAGGCCGATTATGCCGATGGCTTCAAGCCCGATGTGGAGATTGATGAGTTTAAGTACGACTTAGCCCCCTTTGGCGAGCCAGCCGATCCGCTTTTCGCGCAAGCTATGCAGGAAATCACGGGCTTGAGGGCTTCTCAAGCTCTTCGGCCGTTGCCTTTTAAGATGCGCCCCTATCCCGTGCGCACGGAGGGAGGCTTGATCGACGACCTGCCTAAATAACCATTGCCATCTGCCTAAATAACCATTGCCATCTGCCTAAAAAGACATGGCCGTCGGCATGAAAAACGATGCCCGTCGGCGTAGTAAACCACGGCCGTCGGCGTAGTAAACCATGGTGATGGAAATAGATAACGACGGGCAACGAAATTCAAGACGACGGGCAACGAAATTTACGCAAATGCCCGTCGTTTTTTTTGCGGGGGGCTTGGCTATTTGAAGCCGAAACGATAGACGAGCGCTAGACGCAGATTGACCATGAAGTTGGTCTGCGAGAAGTTGTCGATCGTTTGGCTGATGTTCTGCTCATAGTCTCGCTCATAGACCGAGGCGTTGAAGACCATGCGTGAGCCAAATCCCGCACCCACCTCGAAGGCTAAGTTCTGCACAATAGGTTGCAGGAAGTTAAGCATCACTCCCGCCGTGAAGAACTGTCCGGTCTGTCCATAACCGGTAGGGGCATTGTCGCGCACGTTGAAGTTGCCATATTTCAGCTGAATGCCCACATTGAAACCTCTGTAAGATCCATCGTCGTTAAACCAAAGGCGAGGTTCGATCAGCATGGATGAGAGGCCCCACAGGTTCTGCGGATTGCCCTTATAGCTAAAGCGTGAATAGGTGCCGCCAAACACGATCGATCCCCAACCGCCAAACGCGTATTCCAGTTCCAGGTTGGGCATGGTCGAGCCTGTCGCCATCTTTGCCCCGTCTTTGCTGACGCAGAAGCCCGGAGTCAGGGTGGCCCATGAGAGCAGATTCGTGCGGATTGTCAGGTTGAAAGGTTGGAAAGTGGGATGCTGCGTGAACGTGGCCACCTCTTCGGCCACCGATTGTTGCCGCACCTGGGGCTCTTTCACCTCCACGGGGGCGGTCTGAGCTACCGTGGACTGTGCTGCGGGAGCCGCCTCAATGGGTTCCTCGGCCTTGCTTGTTGCCGCGGGAGGCAATACGGGAGCCATCGCTCCCTGCTGGTAGGGCAGGTTGGCCTTGTTGTCGACCACCACGTATGCGAAGGGCTCCCCATCGACTGTTAAGTCGGGGTCGTTCATAACATATATATAAGGAGGCTCCGCGTAGCGCTTCAACGAGGCGGAGATGGCCGGCAAGGATTGATCCGTAGAGAAGAGGATCTGCTTGTTGGCAAACTCGGGCATTGGGAAGTAGAGCAGGTAGACGTGTACGGAGTTGCCCCACTCTCCGCTGCGATCCACATAGAACGAGATGTTTCGATTGTCCAGCTCATATTTGTTCTTGAGGTATCTACGCACCATGCTTGCGCGCCAAGCGGCGGTGTTGATGGCTGTTTTCGAGATGGAGCCTGTCTCGGAATAGACGTGCGACACGATCAGGATGTGGTATTCTCCGTCGATCAACGGGTTGATGGCAGGCCAGATCTTGCGGTTCAAGCGTTCGATCTCGATGGCGTTATTGCCATAGCTGGCTTGGATGTCGGCCTCCCCGGGCATGAATGAGAACAGGAAGGAGTCGCCCGTTGGCAGCTCGTCTTCGTTGGTCTGTGCGAACAGGGGCATCCAACCGCATACGATCAAGCCGATTAAATATAGAATGGATAATCTCATAGTCGTAAACCTTTGTGATTAAATATTAGCGTAATTGGGTAATTCTTGTTTCATGCGACGAACCGTTGAAAGTAATGGGTCAAGATCCATTTTTACAACATTGTATATTTCTTCTTCGTCAATCCGATGGTATTCATGTGCAATAATGTCGCGTAACCCCATGATTGCAACCCAAGGGATGCCGGGATAGTCTTTCAAATAGAGGTGATTCGTTTTTCGATCAATCGTTTTTGCGCTTTCACCTATGAAGATTAATTGCATACAAATGCCACTTAACAGAAACATCCCTTCTTGATTCATTAAAAAATCATCTGGCGAAGTGATGGATTCCGCTTTATGCTGGATAAGCAGAATAGCCTCTTCTATCCTATCCAATAGTGACTGTATGCGACCGATGTCAAACATAGAGCAAGTCTTTAGATATATTGCGCAAGAAGGCTGAGTCGGCAAGTTGCTTTCTGAGCCTTATAAGATCAACTCTGCAACCGAACAATTCTTCTAATTCTTGTTTCATGCGGCTACGAAGAAGGATGTTTGCTTCTCCTTCGTAGGCGATGTCGATGTCGCTTTGACCAGTTTGTTCGTTGCGGGCAACTGAGCCAAACAAAGCCATTCGCACGATGCCGTACGATTCAGCCTTGTTATGGAAATAGCTTCGTAAAAGAATCAGATAGTCTTCCTTAGCGTGCATAAAACATACTTTTCTGCAAAGAAACAGATAATTCTATTGTTATGCAAGGAGCGAGGGCGAAAAAAAGGTCCCCATATCAATCCAAGAGGAGGGATATGGGGACACTCATCCATTAAAGGTCAACTTGTTTATTTTGTTTCGGCATAATTTTCCCCTTAGGATTTAAAAATTAGTATATGCCGAGATGTAACAATTAGGGGGGATTTTCAGAAGGAAAGGAAAAGCGTGAGCCTGCGTTGATTATTCGAATTACGTTTGGTGCCTATCGCGAGGCTTTTGGAGTATAACGAAAAAACGCAGAGCTCACACTAATGTCCTATAGTCTGAGAGCCATATCTATCTGCATAGGTATAGCTCACCCTACACGTCACATTATGAGCATCTTCCGTTGCTTCGTCTTGACTCCTAATGAAAGATTGCGAAGTTTCCAAACATCAAGCACAAAGCGTTAGAAACGCTAATTTTTAAACTTATGTCTTGCATTCACTCGCACCGTTGTGTGATCTGAATGCAAGGGCAAATGTAAATGGTAAATTTCAATCAAGCAAATTTCCGTTAAATAATCTGCTATGTTTGTAAACATAATTATAGAATAGGCGTATTGAAAAGTCGGTTAAAATCATAGACTTGCGGGTTGAAAAAAATAACAACAAAAAAGATAATTCTTTATATTTGCAAGCGAAATATTAGCAGAAACAGGTTATGGGAATAGGTAAATGGATTGGTGGACTTTTAGGTTTCTTCGCCATGGGGCCTTTGGGCGCCTTGGCGGGCATCGTGTTGGGCTCAATGTATGATGATTCGCAAGCGGATGAGCCGCGAGCTGAGTCGTATGCGGATCCTCGTGGGGGAGAGCGCAATGGCTTCCTGTTCTCCTTGTTGGTGATGGCTTCCTATATTATACGTGCGGATGGCAAGATTATGCATAGCGAGATGGAATATGTCCGCCAGTTCCTGCGCCGAAACTTCGGTGAGCAGGCCGTAGAGGAGGGGCAGCAGATCTTGTTGCGCCTGTTCGAGCAGGCCAAGCGGATGGATCAAGAATCGCCACGAGGCTTCCGCCAGACCATCGAGGACTGTGGGCGGCAGATTGGCCGGACTTTCCGTTATGAGGAGCGGTTGCAGCTGCTGGCTTTCCTGGCCGAGATTGCGAAGAGCGACGGGCAGGTCTGCGTCGCCGAGATCCAAGCCTTGAAAGAGATGGCTCTCTCGATGGGCCTCACGGAGCAGGATGTAGAGTCGATGCTTAATCTGCGTGGCGATTCCTTGGAGGAGGCTTATAAAGTGCTTGAGGTTTCGCCTGATGCGACCGACGAGGAGGTACGTGCGGCCTATCGCCGACTGGCTGTGGCGCATCATCCCGACAAGGTGGCCAACCTGGGTGAAGACATCCGCAAGGCGGCCACCGAGAAGTTCCAGCGCATCAATGCGGCGAAGGATAAAATCTATAAGGCAAGAGGAATGAAGTGATTACCCTGATCGCTTCATCGAAGGGCAAAGTTTTGCTATGAATTTTCTTTTGGAAAAACAAGTGTTTTGACGAAGTTTTCCATTTTATTTTGTAATCTATTGCAATATAGGTTATTTACATTTTTTAATGCGGCAAAAGTTTCCCGAAACGGATAACATTGAGAGCAACGTTGTATCTTTGCGACACAAAAGAAACGTTAATTAAAAACAGGTGGAAAATCATGATACAGACAGTTGTGAAGCGAGATGGCCGCATCGTCGGGTTTAACGAAGAAAAGATCATCACAGCGATCCGAAAAGCAATGTTGCATACCGAAAAGGGGGAAGACAGGCAGTTGCTTCGGCAGATCACTGATCACATTGCTTTTAAGGGTAGTTCGCAGATGACCGTAGAGGCCATCCAAGACGCCGTGGAGATGGAGCTGATGAAGAGTAGCCGCAAGGATGTGGCTCAGAAATACATCGCTTACCGCAATCAGCGCAGCATCGCCCGCAAGGCGAAGACGCGCGATATGTTCTTGGAGATCATCAATATCAAATCGAACGACGTGACCCGCGAGAATGCCAACATGAATGCGGATACGCCTGCTGGCATGATGATGAAATTCTCGAGCGAGACAACCAAGCCCTTCGTGGACGATTACCTGTTGAGTCCAGATGTGAAAGAGGCCGTAGCCAACAACTACTTGCATATTCATGATAAGGATTATTACCCGACAAAGAGCTTGACTTGTGTGCAGCATCCGCTGGATCGCATCTTGAAGCATGGCTTCTCGGCAGGCCATGGCGAGTCTCGCCCGGCAAAACGCATCGAGACGGCCAGCATCTTGGGCTGTATCTCTTTGGAGACGGCGCAGAACGAGATGCATGGCGGGCAGGCCATCCCCGCTTTCGATTTCTACTTGGCTCCCTACGTGCGCCTCAGCTACATCGAGGAGGTGAAGATCTTGGAGGAGCTTTACGGACAGGATTTCAGTGAGCTGTATCAAGCGCCTATCGACGACTATTTGCTCATGGATCTGAACGGCATGACGGGTGTGGAGCGTGTGAAGCAGCATGCGATCAACCAAACCATCGCTCGTGTGCACCAATCTATGGAGGCGTTCATCCATAATATGAACACGATCCACTCTCGTGGCGGCAACCAGGTTGTGTTTAGCTCTATTAATTATGGTACCGACACTTCGGCTGAGGGGCGTTGCATCATCCGCGAGTTGCTGAAGAGCACCTATCAGGGTGTGGGCAATGGCGAGACGGCTATCTTCCCGATCCAGATCTGGAAGAAGAAGAGGGGCGTCAGCTATCTGCCGACCGATCGCAACTACGACCTGTATCAGCTGGCTTGCAAGGTGACGGCTCGCCGGTTCTTCCCCAACTTCTTGAACCTCGACGCTACCTTCAACCAAAGCGAGGAGTGGCGTGCCGACGATCCGGAGCGTTACCTGCATGAGGTGGCCACTATGGGATGCCGCACGCGTGTGTTCGAGAATCGTTTTGGCCCGAAGACCTCAATCGGCAGAGGCAACATCTCTTTCTCGACCATCAACATCGTTCGTTTGGCCATCGAGTGTCGCCAGGAGCCGAATGAGGAGAAGCGAGTTGCGCTCTTCTTCTCGAAGCTCGATTATATGCTGGAGCTGACAGCTCGCCAGTTGCACGAGCGTATGGAGTTTCAGAAGACCGCCTTCGCGAAGCAGTTCCCGCTGTTGATGCGTTCGCTTTGGCTTGGCTGTGAGCGCCTGAAGCCCAACGACACCATCGCTTCGGTGATCAACCAGGGTACGCTGGGAATCGGTTTCATCGGTTTGGCCGAGTGTTTGGTGGCCTTGATCGGCAAGCATCATGGCGAGAGCGAGGAGGCACAGGCTTTGGGCTTACGCATCGTCACTTATATGCGCGATCGGGCTAATCAGTACTCAGAGCAGTATCAGCACAATTATAGCGTTTTGGCCACTCCGGCCGAGGGCCTTTCAGGCCGTTTCACGGCACGTGACCGTAAGACGTTTGGTGTCATCCCCGGTGTGACGGATCGCGCGTATTACACCAACTCCAACCATGTGCCTGTCTATTATAAGTGTAGCGCCCGCCACAAGGCGGAGGTGGAGGCTCCTTATCACGACTTAACCCGTGGTGGACACATCTTCTATGTAGAGATTGATGGCGATGCGACACATAATCCGGAAGCGATCATGCGCGTGGTTGACATGATGGATAAGTATAACATCGGTTATGGATCGGTCAACCACAACCGCAATCGTTGCATGGACTGTGGCTTTGAGAATGCGGATCAGCATCTGACCGCCTGCCCAAAGTGTGGCAGTCAGAATATAGATAGGCTGCAGCGCATCACGGGCTATCTGGTTGGTACGACTGATCGCTGGAACAAGGCGAAACTGGCAGAGTTGAACGATCGTGTAATTCATGACTGATGCTTTCGGTATTAGCAATCGTTGAAGATACAACAGTTGACGGTCCGGGTTTCCGGACCGCCATTTATGCGGCGGGCTGTCCGAACCATTGCCCGGGTTGCCATAACCCGGAGTCGTGGGACATTCATCAGGGCAGCATGATGCAGACCGAGGAGATCGTGGAGCGCATCTTGGCGGATGAGTTTGCCGATGTGACCTTCAGCGGCGGAGACCCTATGTTCCAGCCCGAGGGATTCACGGAACTAGCACAGGCCATCAAGGCGAGAAGCTCAAAGAATATCTGGTGTTATACGGGCTATACTTTCGAGGCGCTGCTGCGCAACCCGGCTCAACGCCAGCTGTTGGAACAGATCGACGTGTTGGTGGATGGCCGCTTCGAGCAGTCGCTTCGCGACGAGAGTCTGCTGTTTCGAGGCAGCAGTAATCAAAGATTGATTGATGTACCCGCTTCTTTGCGGGCGAATAGAGTCGTTTTGAAAGAAATGCTTACCTTTGGACTTTGAATCTAAAACCAAGGGAAATAGAGCATGGAGCAACTGTTGCATTACGTATGGAAGTATAGGCTTTATGGAGCCGCTTCTTTGCAAACTACCGAGGGCGTTGCGCTCTCAGTGATCGACCCTGGTATCGCGAATTGCGATGCCGGTCCTGATTTCTTCAATGCGAAGATTGTTGTTGATGGCACGCTTTGGGCAGGAAGCGTGGAGATCCACGATCGGGCTTCCGACTGGTTGCGCCATCATCATGATCAGGATAAGGCCTACGACGGTGTGATCCTGCATGTCGTAGGTGTGGCCGATATGCCGATAGCTCGCACCAATGGCGAGCCGATCCCTATGCTGGTATTGCCTGTCCCTTCGGCCATACGTGAGCAAATCGACAGTTTGCTCTCGAAAGAATTACCCATTTCATGCCTACCTCGCATCCAAGAGATCGATTCCGTGCACATTACGGGGTGGATGGATGTGCTGCTCTGTGAACGCCTGGAGCGCAAAGCGACTGATTTGCTGCAATGGTTGGATCAGTATCAAGGCGATTGGAACGAGGTGTTCTACATCTCGCTGACTCGCAGTTTGGGCTTTGGTGTCAACAATGACGCTTTCGAGCGATTGGCTCGAAGTCTCCCTTTCCGTTGCATCCAGAAGCAGCGCTTCAGCCAGTCGCAGGTGGAGTCGATGCTGTTTGGACAGGCAGGTATGCTGACGGAGTCGTGCCCCGACGAATACTATCGCTTGTTGCAACGTGAATATGCCTTCTTGCGGTATAAGTTTGGCCTGAAGCCACTGGATGAGTCGGTGTTCAAACAGCTTCGGCTGCGTCCTCGCAGTTTCCCGCAGCTGAAAATCGCGCAATTAGCCTCCCTTTGGTATCAGTGCGAGAACCTTTTCTCGAAGATCTTAGAAGCTAACACGCCGGGCGAGGTCAAGTCTTTCTTCCGGTTGCAGCCTTCCGATTATTGGCTGACCCACTATCAGTTTGGGCATCCCTCTCAGCCATCAACGAAGTGGCTTGGCGATCGAGCCCGGGATATCCTCTTGATTAATACGGTCGTGCCTGTCTTCTTCGCCTACGGAAAACACCATAAGCAGACCGCTTATTGCGATCGGGCCATTCGGCTGCTGGAATCCATCCAGCCCGAGCGCAACCACATCGTGACCGCTTTTCAGCAGGGAGGCATCGCCGTGCGCAACGCTGGCGATACGCAAGCGTTGATTCAATTGAAACGAGAGTATTGCGAGAAGCGCAAATGCCTGTATTGCCGCATCGGCTTTCGCCTGCTTAAGCGATGCGAAGGGAAAGGATAGCGAAAAGTAGAAGAATTTTTCTACCTTCGCGGCAAAAGCAGTAGCAAATAGAATGAGAAATAGATATTTGAGTAAAAGCTGGCCGCTTTGGGTGATGGCGATTGCCTCGCTGATGCTCTACGCTTGTGCGAACATGGCCTCGCCGAATGGCGGACCCTATGACGAGGTCCCCCCGAAGTTTATCAGCAGCACCCCGGCTCCGGGGCAATTAAACTATAAAGGAAAGAAGGTCGAGATCCTGTTCGATGAACTGGTGCAGGTGGATAAGCCTACAGAGAACGTGATCGTCACCCCGCCGCAGATGAGTCAGCCCGTCATTCGTGCGAATGGTAGGCGAGTGGTCGTTGCCTTGGAGGACACCTTGAAGGAGAACACGACCTATACGATCGATTTCACCAACTCCATCGCCGATAACAACGAGAAGAATGTCTTGCAGAACTTCTCTTTCGCTTTCTCTACAGGCCCGACGATCGACACTCTTCAGATCTCTGGCATCCTGCTGGATGCGGCCACCCTGGAACCGATGTCGGGCATCACCGTTGGTGTGCATACCAATCTTGCCGATTCGGCTTTCACGACTACTCCCTTTGTGCGTACCTCTCGCACCAACGAGCGTGGACAATTCACGATCCGCAACATGGCCCCTGGCACCTATCGCATCTATGCGCTGGAGGATGTGATGCGCAGCTATGCCTACACACAGCCCGGACAGCAGATTGCCTATAGCGACTCTCTGATCGTCCCTTCGTTTGAGCTGACCACTCGCCAAGACACGACCTGGAAGGATTCCTTGACGATTGATACGATCATGACCGTTCCCTACACCCATTTCTTCCCCGACAACATCGAGCTGCGACTCTTTAAGGAGAAGGTCGAGCGGCAGTATATGTTGCGGCCGGAACGTAACGACGAGAAGATCTTGACTTTGCGTTTCAATGCGCCTGTGGAGCAGTATCCCGAGCCGACTCCGGTCAACTTCGAACCGGAGGGCGACTGGTATTTCGTACAGGCCGAAGAGGAGGGACGCACGATCAAGTATTGGCTGACCGACTCATTGGTCTGGCAGCAAGACACCTTGCAGATCGCCGTGGATTACCTCAAGAGCGACTCGCTCAACGTGCTGCGCCCGCAGACCGATACGGTGAGCCTCTCTATGCGTCGTCGTCCACAAGCTACACAAAAGAAATCGAAGAAAGCCGACAGACCGATGCCTATCGAGTTCTTGGGCCTAAGCGCCTCCCCTACGGGCACGATGGAGATGACCGATACCCTGTCGCTCACTTTTGCGGAGCCTATCGCTCAGCTGGACAGCAGTCTGCTTCGCTTGGAGCAGTTGGTGGATTCCGTGTGGACTCCTGTTGATTTCCGCTTCTTCCCCGACAGCACGAACGCTCTGCGCTATTTCTTGCTGCGCCCCTGGAACTATGCGGAGGAGTATCAGCTCTCGATCGACTCGGCCACCATCTACAGCGTTTACGGACGCTGGAACAACACGCTGAAGAATGCCTTCAAGGTGAAGAAGGAGGATGATTATGGCCACCTCTATATTAATGTGATCGGCGTGGATACGACTGCCTTTGTCGAGCTGCTCAACAACAGCGACCTGCCTGTGCGCAAGGCGAAGGTGAAGGATGGGGGAGCCCTCTTCATGGATCTGAAGCCCGATAAGTATTATGCCCGTCTGACGATCGACCTCAACGGCAATGGCCAATGGGATACGGGCAACTATGCCGAGAAGCGACAGCCGGAGCAGGTCTTCTATTGCCCGAAGCTTTTCCAGGTCATGCAGAACTGGCAGGTGGAGGAGACTTGGGATGTGACAGCCGTCCCGTTGCAGCAGCAGAAGCCTATGGAGATTACGAAGAATAAACCCAAAGAGATCACGAAAAAGAAACGAGATTATCGCAATGAAGGTAGATCATCCTCATCATCGAGTCGCAGCAGCGGCATGGGCAGCCTGCGCTTTTAAGTGGCTATTCGCCTGTGTAGTTGTGCTGTATGGATCTGTAGCTATGGCGCAGACCCCGGCCTTCCAGGCGAACGAACAATTGGATTACGACCTCTATTTCAAGTGGGGAGTGGTCTTCTCGAAGGCAGGCAGCGCCACGTTTACCGTCTCCGACACCACGTTCGAGGGGGAGTCGGCTTGGCGTTATCACCTGTTGTTTCGCTCTTCGGGCATCGTCGAGAAGCTCTATCGGATGCGCGACACCATCAGCTGCTATTACTCGAAGCAGCCCCGCCTGCTGTATAGCAGCAAACAGTCTGACGAGGGAGATTACTATTCGGTGGATGAGCTGCGCTTCCATTATGGGGCGGCCGACCAGGTCGATGTGGAGTCTCGCCGCTACACCCGCACACGGATGAAGATCGATACGCTTTTGCAGACGCAAGCTCCGGTCTGCGACATGCTGGGAGGCACGCTCTATTTGCGTGCGATCGCCGAGGGCATCTTGAGTCGGGGAACAACTTTCCCACTGACCATCGCCATCGGGCGCGACTTGGTGAAGGTGAGCTTCCGTTATTCCGGCCAGCGCATCGTGGAGCATAAAGGGGTGAAGTTTCGCACACGCCATTTCTATATGGACATCGAGGATGAGGCATTTGAGCAGCCCAAGTCGGCCGCCGAGGTCTGGATGGGCGACGATGCGAACCACATCCCCGTAAAGGTGCGGGCTAAATTAAAATTAGGAGCCGTAGAGGCCTATTTTAAAGAGGGCAAACAACTACGAGCTCCTATGGATTGCCGTGTCATACTGAAATAGACACCGCTTATTCTCTTCTCCTTATTCAATCGGATTGAAGGGCAACGGCGTCTCTTTGCGATAGCCTGTTGCGTTGAAGGTGGCGATCAGCTCGCCCGACTCGGTGGTGATCCGCACCTCGCAATTCGCCAACCGCTTGTGGTTGAACTGCTCGTGCGCCTCCGCATAGAGCATCCCTTCCGTAACGGAGCGGAAGAAATGGATCGAGCTTTCGATCGAGAAGGTCAGCTGCGCATGGCTGTTGGTGGCTGCCGCGAAGGCAAGATCGGCCAAGGTGAACAGAGCGCCTCCTTGGCAGACTCCTCCGCCGTTCAGGTGCGAGGGCTTCACCTCCATGCAAGCTTTGGCGTAGCCGTTGCCCACTTGGAGCAACGTTACGCCAGCCTGTTTAGCGAACTGGTCTCTTTGAAAGAATTCTTGTATGGTCATGATCGTCTCTCTTTTTTATCCCAGTCGCCACTCCGCGCCCTCTTTGGTGTCTTTAATCTCGAAGCCAATCGCTGTCAGCTCGTTGCGGATCTTGTCTGAGGTGGCCCAGTCCTTGTTGGCTTTCGCCTGCTGACGGATGGCCAGCAACAGATCGACCGCTTTGCCGAAGGCCTCATAGCTGCTGCCAGCGGCCGAAGCCTCGTCTTTCATGCCCAAGATGTCGAAGAGGAAGAGCTCAAACGTCTCACGCAGCTCTTGCAGGTCGGCTGCCGAGATGGTCGCCTTGCCATCCTTCACCGAGTTGATCGCACGGGTTGCGTCGAACAGGTGCGAGATCACGATGGGCGAGTTGAGGTCGTCGTTCATCGCCTCGTAGCATTTCTCGCGCAATCCCTTGGTCTCGACCGTCGAGGTTTCGGCGGCCTTGATCTTCTTCAGGTGGCTATACGCCTCCATCAGTCGGGCCAAGCCCTTCTCGGCGGCTTGCAGGGCCTCGTTGCTGAAATCTACCGTGCTGCGATAGTGTGCTTGCAGGATGAAGAAGCGGATCGTCATCGGGGCATACGCTTGTGTGAGCGAAGCGTGGTCGCCCTTGAAGAACTGGTCGAGGGTGATGAAGTT
Organism: uncultured Parabacteroides sp.; assembly: GCA_934718155.1. Taxonomy (GTDB): domain Bacteria; phylum Bacteroidota; class Bacteroidia; order Bacteroidales; family Tannerellaceae; genus Parabacteroides. Next base: position 24,173 of record CAKUZF010000031.1, read on the forward strand.
GCCCAGCGATTTGCCCATCTTTTGTCCGTTGATGGTGATCATGTTGTTGTGCATCCAGTAGTGCACCATCTCGTCGCCTTGCGAAGCGACTGCCTGCGCGATCTCACACTCATGATGCGGGAAGATCAGGTCCATGCCGCCGCCATGGATGTCGAAATGGTTGCCCAGGTATTTGCGTCCCATCGCCGTGCACTCGCAGTGCCAGCCGGGGAATCCGTCGCTCCAGGGCGAGGGCCAGCGCATGATGTGCTCCGGCTGCGCACACTTCCAGAGGGCGAAATCGATCGGGTTGCGCTTCTCCTCCGTGCCGTCGAGGGCGCGGGTGGTGTTGAGCATATCCTCGATGTTGCGTCCGGAAAGGATGCCGTAGCGATGATCCTTGTTGTATTTCTCCACGTCGAAATAGACGGAGCCTTGGCTCACATAGGCGTAGCCATTGTCGAGGATCTGCTTCACCAGCTCAATCTGCTCGATGATGTGGCCCGAGGCGTGAGGCTCGATGCTGGGGGGCAGCACGTTGAGCGCCTCCATGGCGTGGTGGTAGCGCAAGGTGTAGTATTGCACCACCTCCATCGGCTCCAGCTGTTCCAGGCGTGCCTTCTTGGCGATCTTATCCTCGCCCTCGTCGGCGTCGTGCTCCAGGTGGCCCACATCGGTGATGTTTCGCACGTAGCGCACCTTGTAGCCCAGGTGTTTCAGGTAGCGAAACAGCAGGTCGAACGTGATGGCGGGACGGGCGTGTCCCAAGTGAGCGTCACCATAGACCGTTGGACCACAGACATACATGCCTACGTGAGGGGCATGCAACGGTTTGAAAGGTTCTTTCCTTCTTGTCAGTGTGTTGTAGATAATCAATGGATCCATAGATTCTTTATTTTATAATTACTTCTTTTTCCAAAACGCAAACTTACGCAAAATCCGTGGGAAAATGTTACTTTTGCCGCTCAATTAAGTAGGTAGGATAGAAAAATGAAGCGTAAGCATTGGATAGGCAGAGTGATAGGTTGTTTGTTGGCGTGGTGGATGGCGTGTGGCCCGCTGTTGGCGGCTGGGCAAAAGGGCGTAGTGGAGGCCGACACGGTCGCGGCGGCCTCATCCCGGCGTGAAATCCCGATCGTGTCCTATCGGTTTCAGCCGAAGAGTCTCATCCTGCCTGCCTCTCTGATCACGGTCGGTGCGATTGGCACGGCCATCGACGGCATGAACGATTTCCATCTTTTGAGCCGTAAGGATTCCGTCAAGCAGATTCATCTGGACGACTACCTGGAGTGGGGCATGCTGGGCTGGGTGTTCGCTTGCGATCTGTTGGGCAAGGAGAAGCACAACTGGGTGGATCAGTTCTGTGTGGTTGCCTTGGCCGAGGGCATGAATGGGCTGATGACTCACGCGGTGAAGCACTGGGTGAACGAGCCCCGGCCCGACGGCACCGACCATTCTTTCCCTTCGGGCCATACGGCCAATGTCTTTTTAGGGGCGCATGTAGCTTGGAAGGAGTTCAAGGATAGTTCCCCCTGGCTGGCCTATTCGGGCTATGCGGTGGCCGCCTTTGTGGCGGGCTCGCGCGTCTACAACAATCGCCATTGGATAGCCGATGTGGTGGCGGGAGCCGGCTTTGGCATCCTGTCGGTCGAGCTTTCCTACTTGGTTTATTTCCCCATCCGCAATGCCATCGCACGGCGCGTCAATCTGCGCAAGAGCGACAGCTTAGTGCTTTCGCCCGCGCTCCATCCTGGTGGGGCGGGCCTTTACCTTAGTTATCGTTTCTGATCGTTGTTGAGGGCGAGCAGCTCTTCCAGCAGGTCGCGGCTGTTGCTGAGGCGTGGAATCTTGTGCTGACCGCCCAGTTTCCCTCGGTTTCTAAGCCATTCGTAGAACAGCCCCTCACGGGCCACCAGCACCTCGGGCGGAGCCAGCGAGATCTGCTTGTAGCGTTTGGCCTCGTAGTCGGAGTTGACCTCCTGCAGGTGGTCGTCCAGCCGTTTGGCGAAAAGGGCCATGTCGGTCGGTCGCTTCTCGAACTCGATGAGCCATTGGTGGCAGCCCTCGGCCTTTCCCTCTAAGGCAAATAGCGGGGCGGCGGTGTATTCGCGCAGGATGGCCCCCGTCTCCTCGCAGGTCATCGCCAGGGCCTTATCGGCGTTGCCAACCATCAGCTCCTCGCCAAAGGCGTTGATGAAGTGCTTGGTGCGCCCCGTGATCACCAGCTTATAAGGGTTGGTCGAGGTGAAGCGCACCGTGTCGCCGATCAGGTATCTCCACAGGCCGCCCGGGGTGCTGATCACCAAGGCGTAGTTGCGCCCCGTCTCCACGCCCTCCAGGGGAACCGCCTGCGGGTTGGGCCGCTCCAGCTCCTCCAAGGGGATGAATTCATAGAAGATGCCATAGTCTGTCATCAGCAGCATGGCTGGGTCGTTCGGCTCGTTTTGCAGGGCGAAGAAGCCCTCCGAGGCGTTGTAGGTCTCCACGTAGTGCATCCCGTCGGAGGGGATCAGCTGCTTATAGCACTGCCGGAAAGGCTCGAAGCTGATGCCGCCGTGGATAAACACCTCCAGGTTGGGCCACACCTCGTTGAGCGTTGCCTTGCCCGTGTAGGCCAGGATGGCCTTGATCAGGGTCAGCATCCACGAGGGCACGCCCGAGATGCTCGTCACGTTGGCCCGGCATGTGCTTTCAACGATCGCCTTCAGCTTGCTTTCCCATTCGTCCATCAGGATGATGCGCTTGCTGGGCACCCGAAACAGCTCGACCAGCGGGCCGAGATGCTGCAGCAAGACGGCCGAGAGGTCGCCCTGATGCGCCTGGCTGTTCAGCGAGGCGGGGCTGTGGCTCCCTCCGAGTATCAATCCCTTCCCCTCGAAGAAGCGGCTGTCGGGATAGTTACGCAGGTAGTAGGCGATGCAGTCGGCGGGCCCTTGGTAGTGGCTCTTGTGGAGCACCGCCGGCGTGACGGGGATGAACTTGCTCTTGTCGCTGGTTGTTCCGCTGCTCTTGGCGAACCAGCGGGTCGATCCCGGCCAGAGCACATCCTTTTCGCCCTGTATCATGCGTTGCACGTAGGGGCTGATCTCGTCGTACACCTGCAGCGGCACACGCTCGCTAAATGTTTGGTAGTCGTGAAGGTGGGCAAAGTCGTATCGTTCTCCCCAAACGGTATGGGCCGCCTTGTCGAGCAGATTGCGCAACTGGGTCTGCTGCAGGCCGGCTGCCTGTCGCTCCCCCCGCTCCAACTGTTTAAGCCTTCGGCGAAAGAGGAGTCTGGCCGTTTGGGTGAAAAGTGGCATTACTTTCGACTGGTTTTTGTATAGTTCAACCGCAAAAATAATGAATTCTTGTCAAGGTGCGTCGGTTTATACGCTTTTTTCCTTAATTTTGTTGGCAATAAATTGGTGTAGCCATGAAGATAGGTATTCTTTCATCAGGTGGGGATTGCCCCGGTATCAACGCCGCTATTCGAGGCGTTGGAAAGTGTTCGATGTTGCACTTCGGCATGGAAGTGATCGGTATCCATAACGGGTTCAAGGGCCTTCTGGAGAAGGATGTCCAGGTCTTCAACGAGCGAAGCCTCTCAGGCATCCTCAACCTGGGCGGCACCATCTTGGGCACCTCGCGCGAGAAGCCCTTCCGCAAGCAGCTGCAGGCCTCCGAGTCGGACAAGCCGCAGGTTATCTTGGATAATTACAGGCAATTGGGGCTGGATGCGCTGGTCTGCATCGGTGGCAACGGTACGCAGAAGACGGCCAACCTGTTGGCTAACATCGGGCTGAACGTGGTCGGTGTGCCTAAGACGATCGACAACGACATCTGGGGCACCGACATCACCTTCGGATTCGACACCGCCGTCAACATCGCCACCGAGTCGATCGATCGGCTCCACTCCACGGCCAGCTCCCATAAGCGGGTGATGGTGGTCGAGGTGATGGGTCATCATGCCGGATGGATTGCGCTCTACGCGGGTATGGCCGGTGCGGCCGACGTGATTCTCATGCCCGAGTTGGCCTACGACATGGATCGGGTGAACGAGCTGCTCTCCGAGCGGGCTCGCCAGGGGAAGCCCTATTCGATCGTGGTGGTGGCCGAGGGCCTCAAGACGCCCGTCAAGGCTCACCCTTCGGCCTATATCACCGAGGAGATCGAGAAGGCCACGGGCTTGGAGATCCGCGACACGGTGTTGGGCTATACGCAGCGAGGGGGAAATCCTTCGCCTTTCGACCGCAACTTGGCCACTCGCTTAGGTGCCTATGCGGCCGAGATGATCGCCCAGGGGGCGTTCGGTCGGATGGTTTGCTTGAAGGGTGGACACGTAGAGTCTGTCCCCTTGCAGGAGGTGGCTGGCAAGCTGAAGCTCGTCACGCCCGATCATGAGCTGATCGTGCAAGGCCGTCGTTTGGGCATCATGTTTGGGCGGTAGTGGCTGCCTCTTCGGGCTTGCTCTCTTCCGCTTGCGGCTCATTCGCGGCCGCTTCGGCCTCTTTGGCCGCTTTCTTCTCGGCATAGATCTGTTTTCTCAGCGCCTTGCTTGCGCGCAGGCTGTTGAGCGCCGCCTGTGCGGCCTGCTGCTGCGACTCCTTCTTCGAGAATCCGCAGCCCTCGCCAATCTCTCGGCCGCCCGTCACGCGGACCACCGTGCGGAAGGTCTTGTTGCCCTTGGCGTCTTCCTTCTGCTCCACCAGTTCGAAGAAGATCTCCACCCGGTGCTTCTGGCCCCACTCCAGCAGGCTCGACTTGAAGTTGATCTCCTGATGGGTGAGCTGCTCCAGGTCTACATATTGGTCGATCAGCCGCTCCACGAAGCGGAAGCAGGTGGCGTAGCCCTTGTCGAGGTAGATGGCTCCCACCAATGCCTCGAAGGCATTGCCATAGATGTGGTTGTTGTGTGTGTTGATTTTCGACGAGTAGACCACCAGTTCGGTCAGTCCGATCTGCATAGCGATCTTGTCGAGCGTATCCCGTTGCACCACTTTCGCGCGGCTGATGGTTAGGAATCCCTCCTTCGCCTGCGGGTAGCGTTTGAAAAGGATGTCGGCCACGATGCAGTCCAGCAAGCCGTCGCCCAAGAACTCCAGTCGCTCGTTGTTGACCGACTGTCCGTCGGCGTTTTGCACAGAGGCTGAGCTGTGTCGGAAAGCCTCCTCATAGAGCTGGATCTGGTCGGGATAGAACCCTAAGATGGGGTATAAAGTAAAATAAGGCTCCTTCCTTTTGTTCAGGAGAAGCCTTATTGATGTATGTATCTGCTTTATTAGCTTTTGGAACACCTTATTTCACGAATTTTTTAACAATCGCACAGGCGTTGTGACCGCCGAAGCCAAACGTGTTCGACAAAGCGGCGTTCAGCTCTCTTTTCTGTGCCTTGTTGAAGGTGAAATTGAGGTTGTAATCGATTTCGGGATCCTCGTCGCCCTCAGCATGATTGATGGTCGGAGGCACGATGCCCTCTTCTAAAGCCTTGATACAGAAGATCAGCTCAATCGCGCCAGCGGCACCCAGCAGGTGTCCGGTCATCGACTTCGTCGAGCTAATGTTCAACTTGTAGGCGTGGTCGCCAAACACCTCCTTGATGGCCTTCACCTCTGAGATGTCGCCCACGGGAGTGGATGTGCCATGCACGTTGATGTAGTCGATATCTTCGGGCTGCATCTCTGCATCCTCCAAGGCGTTGCGCATCACCAGCTTAGCGCCCAATCCTTCCGGATGCGAAGCCGTCAGGTGGTAAGCGTCGGCCGACATGCCTGTTCCGGCTATCTCCGCATAGATCTTTGCGCCACGAGCCAAGGCGTGCTCCATCTCCTCCAAGACCAAGCAAGCGCCACCCTCGCCCATCACGAAGCCGTCGCGGCTTGCGCTGAACGGACGGGAAGCCGTCTCCGGCGAGTCGTTGCGTGTGGAGAGTGCGTTCATGGAGTTGAATCCACCTACGCCCGAAGCCGCGATAGCCGCCTCGCCGCCACCCGTTACGATCGCGTTGGCCTTACCCAAGCGAATGTAGTTATACGCATCGCTGATTGCGTTCGTCGAAGAAGCGCAAGCGGAAACCGTAGCGAAGTTCGGGCCGTGGAATCCATAGATCATGGAGATGTGGCCTGCTGCGATGTCGGCGATCATCTTCGGGATGAAGAAGGGGTTGAACTTCGGTCCGATCGTGTCTTTGATCTTCGCGTAGCTCAGCAGCTCCTCGTCGAAGGTCTTGATGCCACCGATACCCGATGCGAAAATCACGCCGATTCGGTTCTTGTCCTCGTTCTCCAAGTCCATGGCTGCGTCGGCGATGGCCTGCTTTGCGGCGCCGATTGCCAAGAGGCAATAGCGGTCGCACTTGCGTGCCTCCTTACGATCCATCACGGTGAGCGGATCGAAGCCCTTCACCTCGCAAGCGAACTGGGTCTTGAATTTGGATGCATCAAACTGAGTAATAGGCCCTGCGCCGCTCTTGCCTGCGACCACGTTCTCCCACGTTTCAGCGAGGGTGTTGCCCAACGGCGTAATGGCACCAAGACCTGTTACTACAACTCTTTTTAATTCCATACGTAAATCAGCGGGATTGATTACTTCGCGTTCTCCTCAACGTACTTGATAGCGTCGCCTACAGTCGTAATCTTCTCTGCTTGATCATCAGGAATAGAGATGTTGAACTCCTTCTCGAACTCCATGATCAACTCTACTGTATCCAAAGAGTCTGCGCCCAGATCGTTAGTGAAGCTAGCCTCGTTAGTAACCTCTGACTCCTCAACACTCAATTTATCTACGATGATAGCTTTTACTCTTTCAGCAATTTCTGACATAACTTTCGAATTTAGATTAATGAATATGAATTTACTTTTTTATTTTCCGGTGCAAAGTAACGCATTTTTTATGTTATGAAGCAAATATAAATCGCTAAAAATGCGGAAAATTGCACATTTTCTTTTTCGCTGTGCATCCCAATTGACTTCCGTCAAGTGCGATCGCGCTGGTTTTTGGCGTTTTTTGTCCCTCAGCTTCCCTCTTCCGTCAACCTGCTTGCGGGCTGTAGAGAAGAGATGGGGTGAAAAAACGTTGCCCGTCGTTGTAAAAAACCATGGGCAACGAAATTTATTGGAATGGGCAATGCGTATATATTGCAACGGGCAACAAAATTTAAAACGACGGGCAACAAAATTTATCGGAACGGGCAACGAAATTTACCGGAACGGGCAACGAAATTTAAAGCGTCGGGCGACGAAATTTACACAAACCCCTTTATTTATCGCCGCTGAGCTGGCATATCTGTATTATTATTTATCCATGCGTATTTATATACAATACTTCGGTAAATTTTCACCTAGCTTTTAAGAGTTAAACATAGAGTCGGCTA